>DBFOPP010000030.1:0-185809 GCA_048428865.1 Collinsella sp. | reverse complement strand
AGGCAACCGAATAGACATAGCCCCCGTCCCGGCGAGCCGGGCAGCCTTCGGGGATACCCCCGCTTTCGCTGGGCGCGCGGCAGCGGCCGCATGCGCGTAGTCAGACTTGGGGAGCCCCGCCGAAGGAGAGGATTGCGGGCCGCCGGAGCGGTATCCGCGGATATGAGACTGAGCCGAAGGCGTCGACGACATGCCGGGGGCGAACCGGGACGGGTTCAACGGCAGGCCCCGCCGACCGATTGCAAGCGGTCGGCGGGGCCATTGTGGCTCTTGACAGCGGATTGGGTCATATGAGCGAGCGGGCCGCATTTGAGACAAGGTGACGTGAAACGAAAGGGCGCTGACCTTCTGGTCGCGCCCTTGAAGTTGAACGTCAGATTGTCCAAATGCGGCCCGCGCAGCATCGAGCAGTTACGCGGTTCGTAGAACCGCGTAACTACAAAATGAGCATCGCGTCGCCAAAGCTGAAGAAGCGGTAGCGTTCTTCGATAGCAGCGGCGTAGGCATCCATGATCTGGTCGCGGGTGGCAAGTGCGCTTACGAGCATCATGAGCGTGGAGCGCGGCACGTGGAAGTTCGTGATCAGCGCGTCGACCACGTGATAGGTCGAGCCGGGCATAAGGTAGAGCTGCGTTGTCGCGTTCTCGCGCACCACGATGTCGCCGCGGCCGAGCGTGTCGGCCCCGTCCTCGCGGCCCTCAAAATAGCGCGCCGTCACAGCCGGATCGGACACCGGCGCGTCCGCGTCAAACGCGCTCTCGAGCGAGCGCACTGCGGTAGTGCCGACGGCGATCACACGATGGCCCTCGGCCTTCGCCTTATGCACGGCGTCGACAACCTCCTGCGACACGTGGTAGCGCTCGGTGTGCATCACGTGCTGCGCGGGGTCGTCCTCCTCCACCAGACGGAAGGTATCGATACCCACCTCGAGCTCGACGGCGGCAAACTTGGCACCCTTGGCCTCGATGGCAGCCATGAGCTCGGGAGTAAAATGCAGACCCGCCGTGGGAGCAGCGGCCGAGTGCTCCTCCTTCATGGCGTAGACGGTCTGGTACTTCTCGGGATCGCCCTCGTAATCGGTAATGTAGGGCGGCAGCGGCACGTGGCCGGCAGCATGGATGGCCTCGTCGAGCGTGCGCGGCTCGCCGGCGGCATTGCAACCGGCCGGCTCAAAGCGTACCAGGCGGCCGCCGCGGCTATCGGTGACAAAGTCGACAACCTCGGCCGTCAGCACCACGGGAGCCCCCTCGGGCGCATGGGCGCCACCGGCGCGATACTCAATATGAGCACCGGGCTTCAGGCGCTTGCCCGGCTTGACCAAGCACTCCCAAACATGGCCCAGCGGATCCACGTCCTCGCGGCGCTTGAGCAGCAGGGTCTCGACCACGCCGCCCGATCCCGTTTTACGACCGATCAGACGGGCCGGCATCACGCGCGTCTGATTGATGACGAGCACGTCGCCCGGCTCGATATAGTCGATGATGTCGCGGAAGATGCGGTGCTCAACGGTACCGCCGTGCTCCAGCGGCGTTCCCGCCTGGGAGCCCTTGCGATCCACCACCAGCAGGCGGCAGGAGTCGCGCGGCTCGGCTGGAGCCTGGGCGATCAGTTCCTCAGGAAGGTTGTAGTCAAAATCATCGGTACGCATAGACACGTCGGATACTCCTTATATAGCTAAAGTCCGCTCTACATCCTAGCAGGCTGACGTCCCAAGTGAACTACTTTTTGGCGGCTTTGCGCTCGTCGCGGATGCGGGCGCGGTCCATGGCCGCCTCGACGGCCGAGAATCGGCAGCCGCAGTAGTTCTGCCGATACATGCCCAGCTCGCGCGAACGGCGTGTCGCCTCGGGGTAATACGGGCGAAAATCGCGAATCACCGGGGTGAGCCCATGTGCCGCCGCCAAGCGCTCCAACACATCATTGCAGGTTTCGAACAACTGATACGGCGAGACGGCGAGCGTCGTACCCACAAACTCAAACCCACGCTCCTGGGCCACGCGGCACGCCTCGGCCAAGCGCAGGGCATAGCACGCACGACAGCGACGGGGCCGATCGGCACCCAGCGGTGCCACGCCGGCCTCCCAGCGCTCACGGTCCTCCCCCGCCTCGATAAGCTCGATGTCGCCATCGGCACACCACCGGCGCAGCTCGTCCAAACGCCGCTGCCATTCATCGTGCGGCTGAATATTGGGGTTTGTCCAGCAGATTGTGGGCTCAAACCCTTCCTCGCGCAGCAGGTGGACCGGCTCAAGAGAGCACGGCGCACAGCAGGCGTGCAACAACAACGGCTTCATCGACATCTCCTCACCCGAAAAAGCGCACGCCGAAGGACGTGTCCTCGCAGGCGACAATGCGGCGGTCGCGCAAAATGGTCCGCACGTAATACCAGTCGCCCACACAGCCCGACAAATGCAAGCCGGCCGCCAGGTAGCACAGCAGCGGATAGCCCGAAAACGCAAACCCCAGGGCAAACGCCGCCGTCACAACAACCGTCGGCGCCAGGCAAACCGCCATGTACCGCCGGCGCGAATACACAACGCCCTCGGCGCAGGCATAGATCATCGCCGTCTCGCGATTCGCCCCAAAGGTCACCTGCGCGCCCGCAGGCGCCAGCAGCTTAAAAAACACACCGTGCACCAGCTCGTGCACGGCAAATGACGCCATTGAGATCGCAGCCAAGCCGACTATCCAGCCCAAGACCGTGGTCCAGCCGCCCGCGTCAGCCGCATCCAAGTCCGCAGGCCCGCCCATCAGCATAAACACCGGCACCAAGCACACGGCAAATGCGCCGAGCACGGCCATCCCCCACACAAAGCAGGCGTGCAGAAAATCCTCGTCTTCAAACGCATGTATGTTGGAAATCTCATTCATAGCATCTTAGGATAGCGCCCCTGCCACGTACCCGTCCGCATGTGCGATAATGTCGAACGATATGCACGAATTGACCACCGCGTCGCCAGGCCTTGCGCCCGGCCGCGCTCTCACCATATGCGAAGGAGTCCCATGGCATCCAAATACTCCATGAACGACCGTCCCAGCTGGCCTCGCCGCGCCATCGTTACCGCCGGCGAGCCCTATGGCAACAAGGGCCTTCACTTTGGCCACGTTGGCGGCGTCTTTGTCCCGGCCGACTTCTTCGCCCGCTTCCTGCGCGACCGTCTGGGCCGCGAGAACGTCATCTTCACCTCGGGCACCGACTGCTATGGCTCGCCCATCATGGAGAGTTACCGCAAGCTCAAGGAGAACGAAGGCTACGATAAGTCCATCGGCGAGTATGTCGAGTCCAATCACTCCCGCCAGGCCGCGACCCTCAACAACTACAACATCAGCTGTGACATCTACGGCGGCTCGGGCCTTGAGCCGGCTGCGCAGATTCACAACGAGGTGACCGCCGAGATTATCAAGCGCCTGCACGAGCAGGGCACCATCTCCAAGCGCTCCACGCTGCAGTTCTACGATGCCAAGGCCGGCACGTTCCTCAACGGCCGTCAGGTGATCGGCCGCTGCCCCATCCAGGGCTGCAAGTCCGAGAAAGCCTACGCCGACGAGTGCGACCTGGGTCACCAGTTTGAGCCCGAGGAGCTCATCGCGCCCAAGAGCCAGCTCACCGGCGAGGTGCCCGAGCTGCGCCCGGTCGACAACCTCTACTTTGACCTGCCGGCCTACCTCGACTTTATGAAGACCTATACCGCCAAGCTCGCCCAGAACCCGCAGGTTCGCTCCGTGGTCTCCAAGACCATGGAAGAGTGGCTGCTGCCGGCTCAGCTCTACATCCAGAACAAGTTCCGCGAGGCCTTCGATGCCGTCGAGGATCAGCTTCCCGAGCACACCGTGCTGGAGCCCGAGGGCAACAAGAGCAGCTTTACCGTCACCTTCCCCAGCTGGAAGGAGCGCGACGATGCCCACGCGGTGCTTGCCAACGGCGGCGTGCGCTTCCGCAGCGGCAAGGCGCTCGTACCCTTCCGCATCACCGGCAACATCGACTGGGGCGTTCCGGTGCCCGAGGTCGATGGCGTCTCCGACGTCACCTGCTGGTGCTGGCCCGAGAGCCTGTGGGCTCCCATCAGCTATACGCGCACCGTGCTCGCACGCGATGCCAAGGCCGCCGGCGTGACCGAGGGCGTCGCCGCCCAGGATGCCGCCCTCATGGGCGAGCCCGCTGCCGATTCCACGCAGGTACCCGCTCCCACCTACCAGCACAGCTCGCTCGACTGGCGCGACTGGTGGTGCTCTGACGACGCTCAGATCTACCAGTTCATCGGTCAGGACAACATCTATTTCTACTGCATCGCTCAGACCGCCATGTGGGAGGCCCTGGGTTGGGACCTCACGCAGAGTACCGTCAGCGCCTGCTACCATCTGCTCTACATGGGCAAAAAGGCCAGCTCGTCCTCGCAGACGCCTCCCCCGCCGGCAGACGACTTGCTCAACCACTACACCTGCGAGCAGATGCGCGCGCACTGGCTGTCGCTCGGCCTGTCCGAAAAGCCGGTGAGCTTTAGCCCCAAGGCATACGACACGCGCGTGACCGGCAAGGACAAGGACGGCAACGAGGTACGCGCCTGCGACGACAAGCGCGTTATCGACCCGGCCCTTAAGGAGAGCGCCCTTTTGACCGGCGTCTTCAACCGCCTGGCCCGCAGCTGCTTCTACGGCGTTGCCATCAAGGAAGGCGACGAGAGCCCCTACCGCAACGGCTGCATCCCCGCCGGTGCCGCTTCTGACACCGTGGTCGAAGCCGCCCAGCAGGCAGCCCTCGCCTTTGAGCAGGCCATGTACAAGTTCGAGACGCACCGAGCGCTCGCCGTGTGCGACGACTACCTGCGCGCCGCCAACAAGCGCTGGAGCGATGCCTCCAAGGCCGCCAACAAGCTCGAGGGCGAGCCGGCCAACGCCGCCATGACGCAGGCCCTCGTCGACGCCTTTACCGAGCTGCGCGTAGCGACCGTCCTGATGCACGGTATTGTGCCGGCCGGCTGCGAGCTCATCTGCGAGTACTTCGACGTCGATCCGGTCGCCTTCTTTAGCTGGGATAACATCTTTGCCTCCACGGACGAGTTTGTGGAGAGCCTGGGCGAGAAGCCCGGCGAGCACCGCGTGAAGCCGCTGCCCCCGCGCTTCGACTTTTTTAGCAAGCACGAGAGCCAGTACTAAAGCACGCCTGCAGCGGCATGCCCGGAAAGTAGTCAATTTGGGACGGGAAGGAAAGACGGATGTCCAAGCCGCGTCGTCGTAAGCAGAAAAAGCAGGTCAAGGCCGAGCTCAAGCTCAGGCAGTTTGCTGCTACCGAGCTTTCCGACCAGCTTGCCGCCCAACACTCCGCCGCCGACCTGCCGCGCTTTATGGTCGACACGGTCGCCGGCGCCTATGCGCCCGCCGATGCCAAGCTCATGATCGAGGGCTTCGGCGCCGCGGCCACACGCCCGGTCACGCTGCGCGCCAACACGCTCAAGGCGACCGCCGAGGACATCGCTGCGGCGCTCGATGCCGCCTGCATCGCCCACCAAACCGTTACCTGGTATCCGGACGCCTTTATCCTGCCCGAGGCCCAGGTTTCCGATCTGTGGGATCTCGACATCTATCGCGACGGAAAGATCTACCTGCAGAGCCTGTCGTCCATGATGCCGCCTTTGGTGTTGGGCGCCCAGGCAGGCGAGGACATCCTGGACATGTGTGCGGCCCCCGGTGGAAAGACGACGCAGATCGCCGCCCTCACCCAGGGCCAGGCGCACCTCACAGCCTGCGAGATGAGCATTCCCCGCGCCGAAAAGCTCGAGTCAAACCTCCATCGCCAGGGTGCCAAAAACGTGCCCGTTATGCGCATCGACGCACGCGAGCTCGACGAGTTCTTCCGCTTCGACCGCATCCTGCTCGACGCTCCCTGCACCGGCACGGGCACCGTCATCAGCGGCAACGAGAAAAGCCTGCGCGGCCTCACCGAGCAGTTGTTGAGCAAGTGCGCCCGCTCGCAGCGAGCACTTCTGGACCGCGCCATGGGAGCCCTCAAACCGGGCGGCACGCTCGTCTATTCGACTTGTTCAATCTTGCCGCAGGAAAACGAGGACGCCCTGCAAGAGGCCCTCGACAAGCACATGGACTGCGAGCTCATCCCCCTCGACGGCACGCCGAGCGAAAGCGAAACGCGCCGTGCCCAGGATGCCGGCGAGGAGCCGCATATCGAGAGCAACGCTCTCACCGAGGCCATCGCCGCCGGCCACGTCTCGTCCGTCGCCAACGGTATGCCCGGCACGCTGACCATTCCGCCTAGCCGCGACTTTGAGGGCTTCTACATTGCCCTGATCCGAAAACGCAGCTAGCGCACGGATCAAAAACTCAACAAGCTATCTCCGTGCGCGTTTGCCCTGCTGGTCGCGATGCTGTTTAAGCATCGCGCGCTCCTTGCGTTCGGCCCTTTTGCCCTTAATGGCCGTGACCACAAAGTAGATGACCGCGGCGGCAACGATTGCGCCCACACACAGGCCAATCGAGCCAAACATTGCTGTCAATTCCATACCGCGTCACCTCTCTTTTAAACGGGACTTTCAAGATAGCACCTCGATCCCCGCCACCACAGCTCCTTCACGTTCGCCTGTCCTTCGGTCTAACGGATGGCGCGGCGGGGAAAAATCAACTCGTCAAACGATTTAGCATTCGCAATTCCGGCTGCATCGCGCCGGCCGTCATCACATAGAATCGAGTCTCCATGGATACCCTCAACGATCTAAATGAGCGCGTCGACGCCTTCGTCGGCACCAGCTCCTTCGACACGCCTGCCGCGGCAAACGACCAAGCTCCCATCGATGTACCCGCCGAGGTTCACGAGGACATCGTCGCCTCGGTCGATTTCTCCGAGGTCGAGCTCGCAGACGAGTTCACCGAGCCTCAGGTAGCCGTGACCCCCAACGGCCTGCTCCCCATGGAGCCCCTGCCCATCGACGGACGTTTGCGCAAGGCGGCCCTTCGCATGCCCGACGAGATCGAGGAGGCCAGCGGCTTTACGCTCTTCGGCCGACGCATCAAGTCGCTCATTTACACCACCGACGTCGCGGTTATCCGCAACTCCAACGCCGATGCCGTCTTTGCAGTCTACCCTTTCACGCCGCAGCCCGCCATTACGCAAGCGCTGCTGACCGTCGCCGAGTGCCCGGTCTTTGTAGGCGTGGGCGGCGGAACTACGACCGGTAAGCGCTCCGTGCAGATGGCAGCCGTCTCCGAGATGCAGGGCGCGGCGGGCTGCGTGGTCAACTCCCCCGCTACTGCCGAGATGGTCGAGCACATCACCAACATCGCCGACATCCCCGTCATCGCCACGGTCGTTCGCTGCGACGACGATGCCCACGCCAAGGTGCGCGCTGGAGCCAAGATCCTCAACATCGCAGCCGGCAAGAACACGCCCCAGGTCCTACGCGAGCTGCGCGAGCACTATCCCAACCTGCCGCTTATCGCGCCGGGCGGCAAGACGCCCGAGAGCATCCGTGAAACCATCGCCGCCGGCGCCAACGCCATCATCTGGACGCCGCCTTCGGCCCAGCAGCTACAGACCGACATGATGCAGCGTTATCGCAAGATGAAGGAAGACGCCACACCTGTCATCTCGCGCGACGACGTGCCCATTATCGACCAGGTCGCCGCCGCCGAAGTCAGCCAGGTCGAGAACATGAATCCCGACGTGCCGATTCCCGACGAAGTCATCGAGCGCGTCGCTTCGATCCACGAGCGCGTCGAAGAGCATCGCGCCAACCGCGGCCTCAAGCCGTCACTGCACGGCTTCTTCTTCCGCGGAAAGAAACGCTAATCGTAACAGCAAGGCCCGCCCCACAAACGTGAGGCGGGCCGTTTTCGTTTGAGCAATCATGCAGCGACGTAATGGGGCAAATTAATCCACGCGCTTGTCGCCCATAAAGAAGAGCGCCACCGTACCAGGTCCGGTATGCGAGCCAATCAGAGTACCGATGTCATTGATCTCAATCTTGCCTTTAAGCTGCGGAACCTGTTCCTCAATCAGCGCCGCGACCGCCTCAGCATCCTCGCGGCACGCTGACTGCGACATGATGCACTTACCCGAATAATCTGCACCGTCCTGTACGTGTGCCATCATGGTCTTAGCCATCTCGGAAATCGCGCGCTTCTTAGTGCGAATCTTCTCACGTGGCGACAGCTTACCTTCGCAATCGACCGTCATAAGCGGGCAAATCTTAAGCGCCGTGCCGATGATCGCGCTCGCGGCCGAAATGCGACCGCCGCGCAGGTAGCTCGACAGATCGGTCGAGAAGAACCAGTGGTGCAGGTTGAGCTTGTGCTCCTCGATCCAGGCAGCCGTCTCGTCGAGTGAAGCCCCGCTATCGCGCACATCGGCGGCATATTCCAGCAACAGGCCAAAGCCCGAAGACGCCGCCAGCGAATCGATGACGCGCACCTTGCCGCCCTCGGGATAGCGATCCGCAAGCATCTGCGCCGCGACGCAGGCCGATCCATACGTGCCCGAAATACCCGACGACAACGTCAGGTGCAGCACGTCTTTACCCTCGGCAACAAACGGCTCCCAAAACTCCTCGTACTCACCCACGCTCACCTGAGACGTCTTGGGCATGGCGCCCGCGGCAATCTGGGCAAAAAACTCGTCCGGCGTAATCGACTGATACAGATCGTCCGTATAGACAACATCGTCGATCTCGTAATGAAAACACACGACAGGGATATTGCGCGACGCAAAGAACTCACGGGTTCGATCGGCGGCGGATTCACAGGTCAGGACAAAATCACTCATATGAGGCTCCTTACTCATTGCTGCGCAAATTATCGCACAGTGAGCCTACATGCGGTACATATGTCCACTATTTACCAAATCGAACCAAAAATAGTGAACATCTTTACCACCATCGTCTCCACCGACCCGACGCATAAATATCTGAGAAAACACCCTCTGTCGTCTCCACCCGACCAACACATCTACCTTCACTAAATCGATTTACCAAACCGTTCAGCCGACAATTCAGCCCCCGGCGCAAAATCGAAACATAAGCGGCGCATACTGATAAACGTTTGACGCTGTTTATCAGTTTTACCAACCATATCGGAAGGTGTTTCATGGTCGCATTCGATCGCAACCCGCAAGACTTCAAGTATCTGCGCCTGCTGTCGAGACAGTTCCCCACCGAACAATCCGCATTTACCGAAATTATCAACCTCTCGGCAATCCTCAACCTACCCAAGGGCACCGAGCATTTTATGAGCGACGTGCATGGTGAGTACGAAGCCTTTATGCACATCCTCAACAACTGCTCGGGCGTCGTGCGCGAACATGTCGACGAGATCTTTGGCGACACGCTCTCCTTTGACGAAAAGGGCGAGCTGTGTACGCTCATCTACTACCCGCGCGAGAAGATCGACCTGGTCCGCAGCCGGCGCGAGGACTCGCCAACCTGGTACAAGACGATGCTTGACCAGCTCATCATGGTCGCGCGCTCACTTTCAAGCCGCTACACGCGCTCCAAGGTGCGTAAGGCCATCCCGCGCGACTACGCCTACATCATCGACGAGTTGTTGCACACGCACCCGGACGAGAACAACTATCGCGTGCGCTATCACGAGCGCATCGTGGAGTCCATCCTGGAGACCGCCAGCGCCGACGACTTTATCGAGTCGCTCGCCTCGCTCATCAAGCGCCTGGCCGTCGACCACCTGCACCTGGTGGGCGACATCTTCGACCGCGGCGGCGGCGCGGCCAAGATTATGGACCGTCTGCTCACCTACCATTCACTCGACATCCAGTGGGGCAACCACGACCTGCTGTGGATGGGCGCTGCGGCCGGTGAGCCCGCCTGCATCGCCACGGTGTTGCGCAACAACCTGCGCTACGACAATTACGAGATCCTCGAGAACGATTACGGCATCTCGCTGCGTGAGCTTGTCGCCTTTGCCGATGCCACCTACACCGCCGGTGAGTCCATCACCCCGCTGATCAAGGCCATCAACGTGCTGCTCTTTAAGCTCGAGGGCCAGATTATCCAGCGCCACCCCGAGTTCGATATGACCGACCGCCTGTTACTCGACAAGATCGAACGCGACAACGGCACGGTCACGCTCGCCGACGCCAGCGTATGGCCGCTCACGACCAACGACTTCCCCACCGTCGACCCGGCGGACCCCTACACGCTCACGTCTCAGGAGCAGCACATCATCGACAAGCTCGTGTCAGAGTTTGTCACCGCCGATCACCTGCATCGCCATATCGATTTCCTCTATTCCCACGGCTCGATTTACAAGGTCGCCAACGGCAACCTGCTCTTCCACGGCTGCGTTCCGCTCAACGAAGACGGCACCTTTAGCAGCATGAACTGCCTGGGCACCTGGCACGCTGGCCGCGATTATCTCGATTTTTGCGACCACATCGCCCGCCGCGCGTGGCGCGTGGGCGACCGCGATGCCCTCGACTGGATGTGGTACCTGTGGATTGGCTTCAATTCACCCGCCAGCGGACGCCTGGTGCGTACCTTTGAGCGCGCCTATATCGCCGATAAGAGCACCTGGGTCGAGCCGATGGACCCGTACTTTACGCTTACCAAGTCGCCCTCGGTCTGCGATGATATCATGCGCGAGTTTGGCGTCGCGCCCATGGCATGCTCGCCGACCGGCCACATCATCAACGGCCACACGCCCGTTAAAACCACCAAGGGCGAGCAGCCCATCCGCGCCGAGGGCAAGCTGCTGGTCATCGATGGCGGCTTCTGCCGCGCTTACCATCCCAAGACGGGTATCGCCGGCTATACGCTCATCTCGAGCTCGCGCGGCTGCCGCCTCAAGTCGCACCGGGCCTTTACGACGGTTGCCGAGGCACTTACGCGCAACGTGGACATCGAAAGCGAGACCAACCGTTTTGACCAAGCAGACCGTCGCCGCATGGTGAGCGACACCGATACTGGCGCCAAGATTCGCAGCCAGATCCAGGATCTGCGCCAGCTGCTCGATGCATATAGAAACGGTGCTATCGAAGAGCGCGTCTAGCCCCACCCGCGGGGATTGGCTAAACTTGCTGAGTTTGTCATCCCCACGGCGTCCCCGCGCCACCCTAAGGCAGGTACCATGCAAAAGCTCCTTGCGCAGATCATGAAATTTGGCGTCGTCGGTGTCATTGCCACGGTTATCGACTTTGGCATTATGAATCTGCTCCACTACGGTCTGGGCCTCAACATCCTAATCGCCAACACCAGCGGCTTTATCATCTCACTCATCTTTAACTACCTCGCAAGCATGAAGTACGTGTTTGCGCACAAGGAAGGCATGAGCCGCCGCGAGTTCATCATCTTTGTCGTGCTGTCCGTGATCGGTTTGGTGCTCAACGACGGCATCGTGCTGGCGCTCAACGCCGGTCTGGGGCTCGAGGCCAATATCGCCAAGATCTGCGCCACCGCGCTTGTCATGGTCTACAACTTTGTGACCCGAAAGATCTTCCTGGAGGGCGACGAGACCAAATAGCTCGACACCCCTGCAGCATTACGGCGCCCACGGACGACGCGCACTCAGCGCAGTATCGTCCGTGGGCGTCGCTCGTTTACGGGCAAATTTTCAACGTTTGCGGATTAGCTCTTGAAAATTTGGCGAGTTCATATAGTTCTTGGCAAAGACCTTACGTTTCCCTTGTAAAAGCTCTAAAGTATCCTCTGCTCGATTCATCAACGCATTGGATGTGATTACGTGCGCAAGGCGCTGGCACAACCTCATACCAAGCAGTTCCTCAAGTTTGCTGTCGTGGGTCTTATCTCCTTTGGCATCGACTGGGGCATGCTCATTGCGCTCGTCGAGCTGTTCCACCTCGACTTTTTGATGAGCACCACGGTTTCGTTTATCACGTCCGTCGTGGTCAACTACTGGCTCAGCATGAAGTACGTGTTCGACCACCGCGAGGGCATGAGCCGCAAGCGCGAGTTCACGATCTTCACCATCCTGTCGGTGATCGGCCTGGGCCTCAACGACCTGTACATGTTTGTGGGCGTCACGTTTTTGAGCATCGGCTACCAGGCCATGAAGGCCATCGCTACGTTCCTCGTCACCTGGTACAACTACTTCAGCCGCCGCTTCTTCCTCGAGGGCGCACGGTCGTAGTCGATTCACTATTTGCTTGAATGTATAACCGGTTGGAATTCCCATTCCAACCGGTTTTTTGTTTGCCGAGAGACCCGGCGACCCAGTCCAATTCGCGTTAAAAACGGGCGGCCCGGATGTTTGTCCGAACCGCCCGTCTGACGCGCTATGTCGAGGCCTCTAGCCTGTAACGTAATACCAGACTACGTTGTCGCCGTTTGAGAGAACGTAGTTACTACAGGCCGTCATGGGCGTTGTGCCGTTGACGGAGTACATCCACCCGCTCGTGCCGCCGTACTGTTTCTCGGCCAAACCACCAATCGCGGAAACATACGTGCCGTACGACGAGCCGTGTGCGTTGACAGAAAGGCCTAGCGCGCACAGGGCATCGTAAACGGTAGCGCCTTCGTTAAAGGTAAAGGTGCCACCAGAGGACACAGGATTGCCCACAGCGCTCGATGTGACCGAAACCGTCACCGTAACGTAGTTGGACTCCTGCGAGCCGCCCTGGCCGTCCGAGGAAGCGCTTCCGCCATTAGAGGGTGAGGCTCCATTAGACGACTGGCCACCGCCCGAAGAAGCACCGCCAGACACATTGGAAGTATCACCGGCTCCCGTATTTTGGGCAGCGGATTTATCGCCAGACCTCTTGCTGTCCTGACCATCGGACTTCTTGCTATCCGAGTTTTTGTCCGATTCCTTGTTTGAAGACTCGGAATCGTCCTTGGCGTCGTTCGAACCCTTGGGCTCGTCTTTTGCATCATTCGAAGATTTGGAATCCTTGGAACTAGCCTCGCCCGAAGCGGCAGACGAGCCAGACCCCTTGGTGTCCTTGGCGACGACGCTCTCCCCCGTCACGGTCTGAACGATCCAGTCAATGGACCAGGCGCCGCTCTCGGAAGGATGGACGAAGCCCAGCGAGACGACGATCAGAATGGTGCACGCGGCAGCAAGAACGCCAAGGAGCGCCTTGCGACGAGAGGCGGACGCCGCCGAAGCGGCGCCCTGTTGCTTTGCATCGTCGAACTGAATGAACGAGGAATCTGGTTGCTTGGGGTCAGCGTCCTTGGATTTATTGGACACAGCCCTCACCTACCGACGTTTGGTGAACACGAACACGCCGACGATGGCGAGTCCGATGACGCCGGCGGCAACGCCAACAATGGCGAGCGGATTGGTGCCAGTCTCCTGCTCGGAAGCACCAGAGGGCTTCTTAGCAGTGGTCGTGGAAGCAGCACCCGTATCGGACTTGGAATCGGACTTCTTGTCGGACTTGCTGTCCTTCTTGTCAGACTTGTTGTCAGACTTCTTGTCGGACTTCTTGTCGGACTTGTTGTCCTTGGTCTCGGTCTTGGTCGACACCGTCGTCTTGGTCACCGGCTTCTTGCCCGGGGCAATAGCGCCGCCCTTCGAGCCGGAGCCAGAACCCGCGCCAGCGCCAGTGCCGGAATCAGTACCGGTACTAGAACCGCCGCCGCCATTCGAACCAACGCCACCGTTGCCACCATTAGTGCCAGAACCGCCATTACCGCCAGGGTTAACGGCATTCTTGGTCCACTTGGCATACAACGTCAGGTCGGCCGTCACCGGCGTGCTAAAGTCATACGCCTGCGCGCAAGCCTCATCGGTGAACCAACCGCCGAAAGTGTAGCCATCGCGCGTCGGATCGGCCGGCTTGACCAGCTTGCCATCGGCCGTAGCAACAAACTTAGTGTCGCAAGCAGACCCGCCATTGGAATTAAAGGCAACCGTCCAAGACTCAACGGCCCCAAGCTTGAACAGCGTGCCCGAGTCATTGATGTAGTACAGGTTGCCAGATGCATCGGCAATGACCGGGGAGTCGCAGTGCTGGTAATGGCCAGCCGCATCATAAATCTGCGTCGCCTCTGCATCGCCGAGCGTATAGCGATACACGCCACCACCAGCAGAGTAGTTGACGTAATCCTTGCTATCCGCGCTGTTAACGGTGAAGTACACATAGGTCTTGCCGCCCTGAACACTCACCAACGGAGTAGCAGCAATACCGTTAAATCCGGCCGGAAGTTCTTTACCGTCAGCAGCGGTGACCATCGTGGTCTTACCGGTCTTCAGATTATAGAGAGCCAGAGCAGAGCCAGTAGCCGTCTGTCCGCCGACAATCAAGTTTTCGCCAGCCACCGCCGGGGCGCTCATGTTATTCGTAAGACCCAGGTCGACCGTCTTCTGCTCGCTCAGTACGCCCTTCGCCGAAAGCGAAATCACATGGAGCTTTCCATCGTGCGTCATCTGATAGAAGGTCGAACCATTGGACGGATCGGCGACACAGTCGGCGTTCGCGAGAGCGCCGAGCTTCATGGTCGAAACGACATCGCCCGTCGTCTTATCAATGCACTTAAGCGTGCCCGCGCTCGTAGGAACAATGGTGTACTTATCCGTCAGCGCAGCGCCAGTCCAATAATAGCCCTCGGAAGCGTCAATGTTCTGCCAAGAGACTTCGCCCGTGGCAATCTTGATACGCTTAAGGGAGCCGTTGCCGTAGGTCGCGTTGTAGTTCTCATCATACGAAATATCGACCGAGCCTACATAGACGTACTCGCCGTCCGAAACGACGGTGCAGGAGCTCTGCGTCAAGTCCGTCAAACCAGGCGTCAGCCACTTGCAGATCAGCTTGTCTGCAGTAATCGCCTGGACCGCACCGCCATTGAGCGGAACAATGATAAGGCCATTGGTATAGATCGGACGAGAGGTATAGCTCACCTTGGAGGCAAGCGGCGCAGAGGCAACCTTTTTGCCCGTGGACGAATCGATCTTAATGAGCTCGTTCTCGGTCGCGATGTACACAAAACCGTTAGCGATGACAGGTTCGCTGCAGTTGGCATACTGCTGGCCAGACTCGGCCTTCCAATCGAAGGCCCACTTGAGACCGGCGGCCTGCGCAGGCGTCTTGGCATCCGTTACGGTCGAACCGTTGCCGCTGTTGCCGTAGCCGGCCCACTCGGCATCCCAATCAGGAGTCGTCGCGCTCGGGTCCACGACAATCTTGTCGGGATCGGGCATGGCCGAATCGTCGGTGGTATAGGCAAGCGTAACCTTATCGCCGCTCTTGAGCGTAATCTGATTGGCGCAGAGTAAGGAGGGCTCTCCATTGATATACAGGTGCCAATATTTATTGGTCGCACCATCATAGCCGTACGCCTTGTCTTCGAACGGCGAGTTGATGGAATTGAGGAACCAGTACTCACCACTCTGGGAACCGTTGTACGTAACGCTCTTGGCCTTCAGGACCGCTTCGATAAGGTCCTGAGCCGTGGAGCCTTCGGGCAGAGAAACGTTACTCGCCGTGCCCCAACGTGTATTGTTCCCGTTAACATCGGGACCGATAACATCGGCGGATCCAAGCACCTGACCAGGGAGGGCATCGCTGTCGCCAGCATACATAAAGGTGACGGCATCGCCCTCTTGGAGCTCATAGGCACCGGCGCCAACGTCGGCGAACTTGTACTTTAAGTCGGACTTGCCCTTTACGTAGAAGCGCCAATAGCTATTGGTCGCAGCATCATAGCCACAATAGGACTCATCATCGAACGGCGAATAAATGCCGTTGAGGAACCAGCCCCAAGACGATTCGCCAGCATCGAGAGTAAGGCCGGTCTGCTCAAGGAGATCCTTGGCAGTAGAGCCCGCCTTGAGACTCGTCTGGCCCGTCGAGGCCCAAACCTGCTGCTTGCCGTCCTTGTCCTTACCGAGAACCTGAACAGAAGCATGGACAGAATCGGACGGCAACTGGTCGCCCCAGCCACCGTAGAACCACGTGACGGTATCGCCGGCATGGATGGTGACATTGTCCGCCGTATAGTCACTCGACTTGCCGTTGACAAACAGCTGCCAATAGGTCGAACAATCGAGCGGCGTACCCAGCTCAACGCCGTTGTACTTAAGGCTCAGAATGAAGGAGCCCGCAGCAACGGCGTCGATGCCATTCGCCTCGAGCGCGACCTTCGTAAGGTCAAGTGCGCTCGAGCCGGACGTCACCACATACTGCGCGTTATCGACCCAAGTCTGAGTCTTGCCCTGGGCATCGCGACCAATGACGGTCACATTTGCGGCAACCTGGTCCTTAACGACAGGGGACGAGCTACCAGCCGTATAGGCAAACTCAATCTTCTGCCCCTGGGTGAGCTTGACGCTGCTCGCGCCAACCGAGGAAGACGCGCCGTCGACGAAAAGCTGCCAGAAGGCATAAGTCGCCGGATCGTAGGCAAGCGTGCGGCCATCGCTCGGGGATGTGATGCTTTTGAGGTAGAAACCGTATGCCGTGTTCGGATCGTAATCCGCCTTGAAGCCCGTCTTCTCCTGTAGCTTAATGAAGGCATCCGCAGCCGTCGCGCCCTCGTCGAGCTTGAGCTGCGTAGGCGCCACCCAGGTCTGAGCCTTGCCGTCGGCATCGGTGCCGATAATCGAGAACGAGACCTCGATTTGCTTCTTGGCGACTTCGCCAGTTTCTGTCGGGTTCTCTGTCTGGACGGCAGCCGCGGCGGCAGATCCTGCTTGGCCAGCGGATGCCGTCGAAGACTGCTCGCTCGTGGCAGGACTCTCCCCCGTCGCCGAGCCTTCGTCGCCAGTTGCTGCCTCTGTAGTGGCGGCACTAGCTGCAGGCGCGCTCCCGGAATCCGAAACCTCGGCGCCGCTCTGCTCAGCGGTACCGCCCGCAAGCGCTGCGTCCTCGCCCGGCGTCGTAGCCTGAGCCACAGCGTCGGTAATGCCCTCGGCACCCTCGGCCCACAGCTGAGCCGGCGTGGTGCTGAAGGCCATCGCGAAGGCCAGGAATACCACCAGGCAGCGCTTTGCCACGCCGCGCGCGATTACGCCACGGCGACGAAGCGAGGCACGCTGGCACTCGTCCTCAAACATATCCATTTGTCTCCTACTGTCTGTACTTGGAGCGTTGCCTTGAAGCTGCCCCACGTCATCGCGCATGTTGCGCTCGAGTTCCCCCATCGGGGTCCCCCTTCCCTCCAGAGCCCTATGCACAACGGCGGCATACGCCGCAGCCGCATGCAAGATGGGAGGCGATCCGACTTAACCTTAACGACTCGGGCGCGCCGTCCGATCTGCGACGCGAACATCCCGAGCCAAGAGGAATTACGGTTACTGGTACAGCCGGGGACTTGCACCCCGATTCTCCCAAACGCGCAGGAAAACCGCGCATTCGTGCGTCTCCGCACCACCATCTAGGCCATCGATTAAAACCGTCAATATGCTATCACGCAAAAGGGCCTCGCACGCAGGCGAAGCCCAAGGTAAAAGCTATTGTTTGCGATAGGAGAACGCGGTGACGGTCGCAGCCTCTAGTGCTTGCCGCCGTGGCTGTTGAGCCAGATATTGCGACCCAGCATAAGCGCCAGCACCAGCGCGCTCACGTAGCCCATAAAGCCAATGACTGGGATACCAAACACAACCGGCTCGATGCGTGCATAGTACACCACCGACGAACCGATAAACAGACCGGCGATCACAATCGCCATCGACATGCGGTCGATGATTCCGCCCAGCTGTCGCAGCGCCTTATCGCTGCTCATGATCTGCGTGTTCACCTTAAGCTGGCCGCGCGTGAGCATACGCGAAGCCAAGCCCAGATACTCGGCCGCCTCGAGCGAGCCTTTTGCCGCGCGATAGCTGCTCGCGGCAAAGTCGCGGCTCATCTCGCGCATGCGGGCATAGATGCTCTTCTCGTTTTTGATATGAGCCTGAATGATCTGGATCATGTTGACGTTGGGCATGTACTCGGTCAGCAAACCCTCAAGCGTCACCATGCCGCGCGCGAACATCGTCACCACGCTCGGCAGCTCAACATCATTCTTGCGCGCGAGGTTTAACAGCGAGGTCAAAAACTCGCCGATATCCAGATCCTTCAGGTCAAGGCCCGCAAAGTCAGCCACGATAAAGTCCAAATCGGACAAAAAGGCCGAATGGTCGAGCTCGGCAGAATCGCCGCGCGTCACGGCAAAGCGCATGAGCGAGTCCTTGAGCTTGGGCACGTCACCCTCGGCCACGGCGAAAATCATGTCCTTGACGATACCGCGATCGTGGCTCGACATGCGTCCGACCATGCCCAAGTCGATAAAGTAGACAATGCCGTCCTTGAGAATGATGTTTCCCGCATGCGGGTCGGCATGGAAAAAACCGTCATCGAGCACCTGCGTCGAGTAGTCCTCGACAATCGCGGCACCGATCTTTTCCAAGTCATAGCCCTCGGCCACCAAGCGTTCGGGATCGGCGATCGAAATGCCGTCGACGTAGTCCATAACCACCACGTGCTCGGTGCACAGGTCCAGATAGGATTTAGGGCACGTCACGCCATGAACGCTCTTATGGAACTCGTAGAAGTCGTTGAGGTTTTTGGCCTCGGCCAAAAAGTTGGTCTCCTCGCGAAACGAGGTCCACAACTCCTCGACTACGCCGTGCAGGTCAACGAATTGATCGGTGTTGACGAACTTGGAAACGATGCGCACCACCGAGCGGATGATATCGATGTCCTGTGCCATAACCTGCTGCGCACCGGGGCGCTGCACCTTGACGGCCACGTCCTCGCCCGTCACCAGACGAGCGCGGTGCACCTGCGCGAGCGATGCGCTACCGAGCGGGTTGGGGTCGATCGCATCGAACATCTCCCCCAGACGCAGGCCGTATTCTTCTTCCAGACAACTGAGTACGACCTCGTACGGCACAGGCTCCACGTCGGAGCGCAGACGACGCAGCTCGTCGCAAAAGCGTTGCGGCAGAATCTCGGACCGGTTGGCCAGAATCTGCCCCATCTTGACGAACATGGGGCCGAGTTCCTCGAGCAGGCGGCGCAAACGAACCGGCGTGAGGTTATCCCACACGCGGTACTTTTTGACCAGGCGAACAATCTGCCCAATGCGCTCGCGACGACCCGCCGGCGTGAGCTGGTATTCCTCATCCGGCGCCATCGCGTCGGGCTCCTCGGGGACCATATCGACAGCGCGTGGCTTCTTGCGAGCGCCCGAGACGGCGGCGTCGACCTCATCGACAACCGCCGCCTCGTCACCCAAGGGATCTAGATTGTTGTAATCGGTGGTGGAATCTGCCATCTGCGCTGTTACTCGGCCTCTTCGGTATCCTTCGCATCGTCGGGCTCAACGGACTCGACGGGCACCGAGGTCACGTTGTCCTCGACCGAATCGACGATGTCGCGCACATGGGCCAGGAAGGCCGTGCGCTCGGGAGCGGTCATGACGCGGACCCGGGCAAGGATGAGCTCGTCAAGCACGCGCTGGGCCGCGGTCTCGCCCTGCATGCCCAAGCGCTCGGTCAGGTCGGAGATGGTGCCGCCGGCCTGCTCGAACATGTCGGACACACTGCGGGCGATATCGGGGGTGGCGGTGTCCTTGCGAACCTGCTCGCCTTTGGTGTTAAGGTCGTCGAGGACCTTCTTGCCGCCTTCGACAGCAACGGCGGCAGCGCCAAAGCCCACGTTAATGGCGCCGTTAACAAGCTGATCGAGTTTCATAACCATGGTTATCTCCAATCACAAACAACTGCATTGGCGTTCTTGTACCCAAGATTGAGCGAAAGCGACAAAGCGTTTTAGCGCTATTCGATCGACGGGAAATCCCTACCTCACGTTGTCGTTCATCGCGAAAGAGTTCTTCATGGCGCAGCTCGTGGTGTAGAGCACCTTGCCCAGCAGGGCATCGGTCTCCACGCGAACACGCTCGGCAAAGGCCTCGTTGGCGCGTGTAAGCTCGGAAGGCACCTCGGCCTCGGGCAGAGCGGCTACGGCAGCGTCGACGTCATGGATCTGCTTGTGGCCCATGCCACCGACCTTCTCCTGATAATCCTCGACCGCGCGGCCGCACTCATGGAAACGGACGTCGGCCAGGGCGCCGATTAGGCGGTTGGCCCAGTAGAAGTTTTCGGACGTTACGCGAGCCTGCGTGTTGGCATAGTACTCGGGCATGGTCTCGACGTTGGCGTACAGCGGAACCAGTGCGTTAAACGAGTTGGAGCCAAAGGCCATCCACTGCACGGCGCGATAGGCCGGCTGCGCATAGGGACGCAGTTGCAGCACGGCGAGCTGGCTGTTGCGGTTGATGCCGATGGGGCGATAGGCGCCGCGCGTGGCGGGCGTGCCCTTGCTACCGTAGCAGTCGTACTCCGTGCCCTGGTAGTGGCTCGAAAGCACGTACTTGATGTCCTCGATGGTCACCTTGCGCTCGGGCACGCGGCTCCAGGGGATATCGTCGCTCTCGGGCGTGTAATCGGCGTCGGGACCGTCCCACACATCGCTGGGGTTGAGGCAGCGCTGCATGTACCAGGCGCGCGGCGTGTTGTAGACGTGGTCGCTGTCGCTGTGCGAGCCAAAGGCCTCGCGCGGGTTAAAGACCGCAGCCGGGCCGTCGCCCTCGACGCCCAGCGTCAGGTCCAGATGCCACTCGGCCATCCAGGAGCGCAGGTCGGCGGAGCACATGTGGTCGGCCTGGTCGCCCTCGGCGTCGTCCAGGTCAAAGCTGTCGATGCCCAGTTGGTTGGGCATGGTCACATAGGCGTCGTCAGGCACGCGCTTGGCGATCCAGTGGTGACCGCCGATGGTCTCGAGCCACCAGATCTCGTCCACGTCGCTAAAGGCGATGCCGTTGTTCTCGTAGGTGCCGTAGCGCTCGAGCAGGTCGCCCAGGATACGAACGCCGTCGCGAGCGGACTTGGCGTACGGCAGGACCAGGGTCACCATGTCCTCCTCACCCAAGCCACCAGGCTGCGCCGGCACATAGCCGTCCTCACCCTCGTTACCCTTGGCGGGCACGTAGTCCACGAGCGGGTCGGCGCCGCGAACGCGCTCATTGGTGGTGAGCGTCTCGGTTGCGGACATGCCCACATTGAGCTCGTTGAAACCGGCCTCGGCCCAGATGCCGTGGCCCGGGACAACATCGGGGACGCACGTGTAGCGCATGGGGTTATCGGGCAGTTCAACGGTCAGGTGGCTCAGGACGCTCGTGTAGACGCGCGGCTGCTCGTCGGGATGCACCACGCGCATACGCTTGGGCTCAAACACCCCGTTGGACGAGTCCTCGTTACGCGCGACCAGGGTCGACCCGTCGTAGCTCGCGTTCTTACCGACCAGAATCGTTGTGCACGGCATGCGCATCCTCCTTGAGCGAAGAAATCAAACGGCAACAGTGTATCGCTTCGACGCAAAAAGGGCGAAACCGCAACCCTTCAGGACCCCTCGGGACCCCTGTGTGCAAAAATGCCTATTTCGATGCGCGCTCGGCCGCTTCGATCACGTGTTTGGCGAGAATCGCCGTTGTCACGGCGCCCACGCCGCCCGGCACGGGGGTGATGGCACCAACAACCGGCTCCACAGCATCAAAATCGACGTCCCCGACCAGCTTGCCAGCGTCCTCATCCCAGTTAATGCCCACATCAATGATCGTCTGGTCCTCGCGAACGGCATCCACGCCAATCGTACGCGCGCGTCCAACGGCGGCAACCACAATGTCGGCAGCACGGCACTCGGCAGCAAGGTCGCGCGTATGCGTATGGCACGTCGTCACGGTCGCATTGCGCGCCGTAAGCATGGCGGCAACAGGACGCCCGATCACCAGCGAACGCCCGGCCACAGCAACCTTAGCTCCATCCAGCTCAACACCGTAATGGTCCAGCAACGCTAACACTGCCTCGGCCGTGCAGGGAGCAAAACCCTCGCCGCGCCCCGAAAGCGTGGTAAGCAGCGAAGACGGCGTCATGGAGTCAACGTCCTTGGCGGGATCGAGCGCTGCGGCGACGGCGTTCTCGTCAAGGCCGGCGGGCAGCGGGCGGAACATCAGACAGCCATGAACAGCCGAATCAGTATTGATGTCCTCGATGGCCGCCAGCAGCTCGTCCTGCGAAACATCGGCAGGAAGCAAAACGCGGCGCGCCTCAATGCCAACCTTCTCGCAGCGCTTGAGAGCGCCGCGCTCGTAGGATAGGTCGTCCTCGCGCTCACCCACACGCACGATAGCCAACGTCGGAACAACGCCCCGCTCGCGCAGCGCTGCGCAGCGAGCGGCAAGCTCCTCAGTCAAAGCACGGGCAACGGGAGCACCCTTCAGCAGTTCAACCATAGCTATCCTCTCTTCCTTGCAGCGTCGGAGGCGCGGCGCGCCAGCGCATCGGCGCGCGGCAACCATGTGTCGAGCAACTCATCACACGCGGTCTCGAGCTCCTTAGCACGAACGCGATCCTTCATAGACGTGGTGTTCGCAAAGAGCGTCAAGCTCGCGCCCTGCATAGCAGCACGGCAGAACACGGCGCCGCACGCCACATCGGACAGCAGCTGACGCGAACCCTTGTCGGCCATGTCCTCGAGCAGCGCCAGCGCACGCCCGCAGGCATCCATAATGCGATACGGCGGCATAGCGGCCACATGCAGAGCATCCTGAATCGCGGTCGCTCGAGCCGGATCGTCACGCGGAATACCGTACGCCGCGGACACCCGCCCGTAGGCACGAACGTCCTCGGCAACCAACTCGACAAGCTCCTGGGCCAGCTCATCCGCCTGGGCAAACGCACGCGTCAGGTCATCCGCACGATCAGCAAGCGCGGGATTGGTCGCACCGTAGCGGGCAACCATTCCGCACAGCGAGGCGCCCAGCGCGCCCACAAAAGCGCTCGCGCTGCCACCACCGGGAACCGGCTCGCGCGCGGCCAGCGCCTCGGCAAACCCGCGGCAGGTCTTGTCCATCATCTCTTGGCTCATACGCATGCACCTTCAAGTCATATACATCGGTCGGGCGGCAACCACCGACCGACCGCATCGATCACATAATGGTGCATAGTCTAGCCCATAAGTACATAAGCGTCAGCGCACCTGGTCATCGCGGATTTCTATGACGAACGATAGGCGTCGGCACCGCAAACATGGGAAACATGGCCCGCCTTTCGGGACTTCCGGACGTCACAAACTGGGGCATATCTATGGGGCATATCTATAAACAAGGAACCTGTTGGGGCAACGCCCGCGTACACGCGCCCCTTTAAAACAACGGACACCTCACCCCGGGGAGAGCCGACAGCACCGGCCCTCCCCTCTTTTGGACCCGTGCATATTGCCACTTAACGGCGCAAATCCGGCCCTCAGAATGGGACACATGGCCCACCCGAGCGAGCCGTCCACGCGTACAGTAAAGGCAGGTAATCCATGGGCGGTTACAGATCGAGGAGGACACGACCATGAAAAAGAAGGCCTTTGCGATTCTCACCCTCTGCATAAGCCTCTTTGCCGCATTTGCCCTGGTGGGCTGCGGTGGCAGCGGCGGCGCTACCGGAAGTGGCGGTGGAGCAGAAAAGCCAGCCGTGGATATGAGGACCGACTTCATTTGGTTTAAGGTCGAGGTCCCCGAGGGCGTCGAGATCACCGACGTCGCAGGCGACACCGCCGACAGGGCCCAGTTTAAGTTCACCGAGAGCGAGCACGCCAGCGATCGCTTCATCCCCGTCTTCGACTCTGACAAGAACGCCGATGAACTGTTCGACTACGAGGCCAAATGGAAGGCCAACTCTGGATGGACCGAGAGCGATCCCGTTAAGTACAACGGCAAGACCTGGCGCAGTGCCTACTTCACGCACTCGGGCGGCGTAACGACCGAATACTTCACCGACGTTGACGGCGGCAGTGTGTATGCGCGTATCGACAACGTCGAAGAGCACAAGGACGCCGTCGAGACCATGATGAAGTCCCTGGAATTTGCCGATGACATCGCCGAGGCCAAGACCGAGGCCATGGACGTCAAGCTCGACGATATCGAGATCAAGCGCTAAGCGACTGGCGAGTGCAGCGGGAAACACGGGCGCAGTGCAAACAAGCGACGGTACCCCAGCGCTTCGTACCCAGGGAGGGCCGGTAAACCGACCCTCCCTTTCTTATGCCGGTAGCCAACGAACGCGAGGATGCCGGACGCCGGAACCGCTCCAAATGTAGCAACAGTACGAAAACGACAAGCACCCCAACACGTCCGCCCGCCGATTTATTGCGCCGCGCAGACAATTAAACCAGCATCTTTAAACATCTGAGCAGTATAGTGACCAAAACTATCGCATAACCGCACTCTACGAATGGAGAAGTTATGACCGAACACCACGCCATCAGCCGCCGAGCATTTACGTTGGGCCTTGGACTCGCGGCGTTGTCGCCACTTGCAAGCCTGTCCGAAACCGCGGCATTGGGCATTGGCCCACGAGCGGCATTTGCAGACGACGCTGCCACAGCGTCGGTCAGCCTCGACAATTTCGTCATTCGCCTTCGCCCCGCGGGCTATTTTCGTACCGCGAGCGTCAACGAAGACGGCAACGTCATCGGCAACGTCTGCCATCTGTTTAATGACGGCACGTCCAGCAAGCTCATCCTTGAGGACGTAACGACCAAGAATGACGATACAAACTGGTATGCCATCCGCACCCTGCTCAATTTCGAAGAGCACAAGAAGACGGGCTACAGCATTTGGTCGGTCGATGGCGACTCGGACAAAGATGGAAAGGTTATCCACGTATGGAGTGGCGAACATGACGGCAAGCCCAGCCGCTCTTTTGCGTTCGACCGCCAGCTAAACGGAACCTACATCATCCGAGACCGCACGGTCGAGAAAGAAACCGAGAAAAAAGACATTAAGTACCTGGCAATAGAATCGAACGGCAAAGACCAGGACAACAATAAGATCTGCCATAAGAGTGAGAGCATTCCGTGGGAGCTCGAACTTATCGGTTACGACATGAAAAAGAACGATGCCACGGTTAGCAGCCTCGACTGGATCACGTATAGCAGCTACGTCGACGGACCATGTTGGATGAAATACGTCGACGACAACAAGTTCCTCGACGAGCTGAGCATCCCGGGTACGCACGATTCGGGCACCTGCAGCGTGGACAACGACACTGAGCCCCAATCCTCGCAAGTAAAATGCCAGCAGGATTACATTCCCACGCAGCTGCTCGAAGGCATTCGCTATTTTGATATCCGTCTCGGAAAGGGCGACAACCCTGGCATCTGCCACGGGGATTTCTACCTATTCAAAAAAGACGGGGACTATCTGCATCTCTCCGATGTCATCGGGTACTTTAAAACGTTTTTGAGCGAAAACCCGAGAGAAGCGCTTATCATGCTCGCATCGCGCGGCAACGACGAGGCTACCGATGACAGTGTTACGACGGCTTTCGCCAAGGTTATGGGCGATAATCCCGATCTGTTCTACACGTCGAGCCATGTCCCCACGCTGGGCGAGGTTCGCGGAAAGATCGTTCTGCTGCGTCGATTTAGGCTCGCCGGCAACAGTGTAAGCGGCCACACGTGGGGCCTCGACCTTACCGAATGGGATGACAAGATCAAGGCTCACTCCGACAGCGCCACTATGTGTCTCGTCCAAGACGCGCGGGGCTTTGAAGCCGCGGGGGAAACAGGCGACAAAGAGCCCTATTGCACCAAGGTATACGCCCAGGACAAGTACAAACTCTCGGGAACCGACAAGCTCAGCTGGGTCGATAATGCGCTGAAGGAAACGACCGGGCGCACGCGCAACGAGGTAGATGTCGAGGACGATAACGGGGCCAAGGAGAAAGTCCTGGAGCGTTGCTGGTCTATCAACTACACCAGCTGCACGGGCTTGTCGCACGGAGGCAATCCTTTTACCTCGGCACGAGTAGTCAACGAGCATCTGTATAAGAGCCCGTACATCAATCCCAGCGGCATCGAGGATACAAAGTCAGATTACCTCAAGCACATTGGCATCATCGCATCCGACTTTGTTGATGCGGCGCTGGCCCGGAGCATCTATCAGCGCAATTACGATACGGAGCACAAGCAGACGGCTTCGTGCTACCTCCCAGCCCGCATGCACATGACATATGGCGACTCGCTGAGCGACGCCTCGCTCCAGAACGGCAAGACCGTTGGCGAGGGTCATTTCCGCCTCGTCGACAGCAGCAACGTACTCAACGTGGCGGCTTCGGGCCATGCGTTTGCCATCGAATATGTGGATGTCGACGCCTTGGGCAACGAGACCGTTACGGAGCTGCGGGGCTCCGTGCCCATCGATATCGATCCACGCGCGCTGACGCCCCATTTTGAGGGACTCGAAGGCCTTAAGGCCGGCGAAGACGTGCGCGCCAAGATTGCGGCATCACTCGAGGGCAAGCTCGAAACCGATGCCTGCACGGCCCAGCTCGAGTTTATGCACGGCGCGAACGGCGCTCCGGGCACAGCAATGGCCGAGGGCGAGGCATTTGCCGCGGGGACGTATTGGGTGCGTGCGAAAGGTCTGTTGGGCGACGCGGCGCAGAACTACACGCTCGCCAGCGACGGAGCCGCAAGCTTTACCGTAGCGGCCTCGGGCAGTGCAGGCGGCACCGGCAGCGGCACGGGTTCCAACGCAGACGGCGCCGACAAGAACGGCGGCGGCAACAAGAGCAAGGGCTCGACCGGAAAACTCGCCGGCACGGGCGACGGATCTGGCGTTGCCGCCGGGCTCGCTGCCGCCGCCGTGGCGACAACGGTCGCCGGCGCGGCAATGCTTGCCAATGACCGCGAAGACAGTGAAGGCGCTAGCGAATAGGCAAGCCGGCCTTTTAGACACATCGACTCAATCGGGGGCGCAGAACACCGTTCTGCGCCCCCGATTTTTACCTTGGCCCGAACGCCGCTATCGGCTACATCACCATGTTCAGCGCATTCACGAACTCCTGAGCTTGGGAGCGGCTGCTCAGACTAAAGACACAGGCAGTCAACAGCCTGTTACGTAGGAAAACGTCGCGGCCCTTGATCCTGCTGACCCCCGTAATGTCCTTAAGATAAACAATCTCGGTGTGCTTGCCACCAAAAGTGCCCTTCTTGAGCACCTCGATGCGGTTAGGGTAGATCTTGACGTCTTTAAACCTACCCGAACCTTTGTCCTGGAACAGCAGCGTGTTGTTGTCCATACGCGTCACTCCCGTGGGGTTCGCTAAAACTGTCTCTATGGCCACATTTTAGTCACCGCAAGGCCCCATGCGAAGGTGCCAAACAGCACAGTAATGCGAGTCCGCGCGAGGCTTTAAACTAAATGCGATAAAGATGCATTCCACAAGAGGAAAGTGGGGCGACAGTGATGGGTGAACTGGTAAACCGTGGAGAATCGGCAATCGTGCCCGAAGGTTTTTACAAGCAGGTCTCCTCGATTCTCAACGCCGCTCGCGACAAGGCCTATACCGCCGTTAACTTTGCGATGGTTGAGGCATATTGGGAGATCGGCAAGAGTATTGTTGATGAGCAGGGCGGAGAGGAGCGCGCAGCATATGGAGAGGCATTGATTGCAGGCCTCTCCAGAAGGCTTACCGCGGATTTCGGAAGAGGCTTTGGCATCGCAAACCTTCGCAATATGCGTCAGTTCTTTCTTGCGTTTCCAATTCGCGACGCACTGCGTAGCGAATTGAGCTGGACTCATTACCGCAGGTTGATGCGCATTTCCGACCCTGATGCTCGAACATGGTACATGAACGAATGCGCCGATTCTCGTTGGAGCACGCGTCAGCTCGAACGCCAGATCAACACCATGTTCCGCGAGCGCCTACTTGCCAGCAAGGACAAGGAGGCCGTCACCCAGGAAATCCAAAAGAGCGCCCCGGCTCGTCGCCCCGAGGATATCATCCGCGACCCATATGTACTGGAGTTTTTAGGTTTCTCGGACGATACTGCGTTTCGCGAGAGCGATCTAGAGCAGGCGCTCATCACGCATCTTCAGAAGTTCCTGCTGGAGCTTGGCCGTGGTTTCGCTTTCGAGGCGCGCCAAAAGCGCATCACCTTTGATGGGCGCCATTTCTATATTGACCTTGTTTTTTACAACTATCTGATGCGCTGCTTCGTGCTCATCGACCTTAAGACGGACGACCTTACGCATCAGGACCTGGGCCAGATGCAAATGTATGTGAACTACTACACGCGCGAGCTCATGAACGAAGGCGACAATCCGCCCATAGGCATCGTGCTCTGCGCGGACAAAAGCGATTCGATTGTCGAGTACACGCTGCCCGAAGACAACGACCAAGTGTTTGCCGCCAAATACCTGCCGTATCTTCCAAGCAAGGAAGAGCTGGCGCGCGAACTGAGCGCCGAGTACCGCGCCATCAACGAAGCGACTAATGGCGAAGTGCAAGGGTAGCAGCACGTTGCGACCGAAGCCACCGCAGCCGTCGCAGGCGCACTCGCGGTTGCGACGCACGCTACGAAACAATACCGGTCATGGACGCCGGCAACGACATTCTAGCCGTGGCTGGCGAGCGTGACCTGACAGGCAAAGACGCGGCCTTCGTCTGATGTGGGTCCATTGGCTGCCACAGAAAAGGGCCGGTTGTAGCCGGCCCTAGACGATAATACCTGCGTTGCCCGCGCTTCCGAAGTGTGACTAGCTGAAGAGCGGGTTCCGCCGTACACCCTGATTTTACCCAGTGAGGCAGCTCTTTTGCAGCCGCTCCACTGTTTATTTACATCTGGCACCCTCAAACAATCAGACGGCAGCCCGCACTCCTGAGAGCCGCCCCATACCCCCGGCCATCACGTTACGGTGCCAACCGGCACCGCTCCCCTACTTCCCAAATAGCGCACCCAGCAGACCGCGGCGTTTGGGCTTTTCTTCTCGGTAGGAACCCTCGGCAACCGCTGCAACCTGGCGCGGTTGCTCGCCGCCTCCACGGCGCACGATCTGGTACAGGAAGGGCGATTTAACGTATTTGACCTCGACGGGCGTGGCGTGCACGGTGCTCTCACCGGACAGATGCAGGCTCGGGCTGAGCGACGCCACGATATGCGTTTCGCGCTTGTCGCTAAACACCACCGCGGCCGCGCGGCCCGTCTGGCCGTTTACGGCAATGCGCACCTGCTCGCCATCGCGGCCGTCTGTCGCCGGACGATCGACAAAGTAGACCGGCACCATCACCAGGCCGTCCTTGTGCTTGCGGGCCTTGCATGCCCACGTGCGGATGCTCTTTTTATTGAGCCCCAGTACAGCCTCGGCGTCGTTGCCCGCAACGTCGAGCGCCAACTTATCAATAACCACCTGGTCCTTGGTAGACGCATCGACGGAGACAACGCGAAAGTCACCTTCCTGCATGGCCGGGTCAAACGGCCCAACCTTGGCAAAGTCCCACGGCTCCAAAATGCCCATGAGGCGAACGTCCAGGTAGTTTGCCTTGGGGTATGCCCAGTCGAGCACCTTGTAGTACACCAAGGTCTCCTTGCTCAGGCCCTTGCCTGGGAAGGACGCCATCATGCGCAGGTCCGCCAGCGCCATGGGGAAATAGAAGAGCATCATGTCGTTTTGGATCGCATCTTCCACGTCGTGCCCGGCAAAGGCTTCCGCATACTGGCGCACCAGCTGCAGTGCGCTGGCACGTGCCTGCTGCGGCGAGATTTCGCAGGGAATACCCTGCCCAGGTACATACTCCGCACCTACGCCCATGGTCAGGCGCTTGCTAAACGTCCCCGGCTTGAGCAGGTCGGCAATGCCGATCTTGTTGCCGCAGGACGGGCACTCAAACACGCGCTGGGTCGACTCGCCCTCAAAGGACGCACCACAGAAGGGGCAAGGAATGCTCACATGCGTGGCCTCTTGGAACTCCTGCGCCGTGCCGCGATCCTCCCACAGCAGATGTTCCAGAACTGACTGATTGCGCCAGTGCGAATTGAAGAAATACCAGTCCGGGTCCTCCGGGCGCTCGAGTTGCGACACATGCGTGAGCTTGAGCAGTCCATCCACCACCGTTAGCGGCGTATGGCGAATGCCCAGGGCGCTCTTGGGCTCCCCCGCATCAGCCTGCCACGGAACGACCGTGCCGCAATAGGCGCACTCAAAGCTGCGCTTAGCCTGGTGCGAGTACATAGGGCCGCCGCAGTTTTGACATTTAATGGCAAACATCTCGTCCATGGAAACGTCCTCCTTTGCACAGGGGCTGTCGACATTAAGTATGTCGAGCAAGCAGGCACATGCCCATACCCATGTGGCCCAAAATGGACCACCCAGGCAGACGAGAAGGCTCGCTCGTTAGCACCGGCAGACTATTGCTGCATTTTCTGAGCATCGGTGCACGGCGCCCCCGCGCGAGCTACACTATCCCCTTAAACATGATTGTGAGGACGACCGCTATGCTATTTGTAAATCGGCTGGTACATACGCTTGTTCCCGGCAGCGAGAGCGAGCCGGTCGATGCATCTTGCCGCACCAACGCGGGCTTTTCCGCAAGCCTCGTCTGCATTGGCCTCAACATCACCCTGTGCCTGGCCAAGGGCATCGCGGGCCTGCTCGCCGGCTCCGTCTCCCTCATCGCCGACGCTTTCAACAACCTCTCCGATGCCTCGAGCAACATCGTGAGTCTGCTCGGGTTCCGCCTTGCCAGCCGCCCGGCAGACGAAGGCCACCCCTATGGCCACGGTCGCTATGAGTACCTAGCCGGCCTGTTCGTCGCCGTCCTGGTTTGCGCCGTCGGCATCAATCTGATCCTCGAGTCGGTCACCAAGATCATCAAGCCTTCCCCCACCGCTTACACGTTCATTTCCCTTGCGGCACTGGCTACGTCCATGCTCGTAAAGCTCTGGATGGCCGCGTTCAACCGCACGCTGGGTAACCGCATCGATTCCGAAACGCTCATCGCCACGGCGCAGGACTCCAAAAACGACGTCATCACCTCGGGCTCGGTCTTGGTGGCGGCGCTTATTTCGCAGACGACCGGCTTTGACCTCGATGGCTGGGCAGGCCTGGGTGTGGGCATCTTCATCTGCATCAGCGGCATGAGCCTAGTGCGCGACGCCATCAGCCCGTTGCTGGGGCAAGCGCCCGACCCCAAGCTCGTCCAAGCAATCCGCGACAAGATCATGTCCTATCCGCAGGTCTTGGGCACACACGACCTGATGGTGCACGACTACGGCCCCGGTCGTCAGTTTGCCAGCGCCCACGTGGAGATGCCCGGCGAGGGCGACGCGTTTGAGCACCACGAGATTCTGGACACCATCGAGCACGACATCAAGCGCCAGATGGGCATTGGTATCACGCTGCACTGCGACCCCATCGCCACCACCGGCGACGACCTGCGCGGCTGGGTCAAGCGCGGCGTCATGCAGATCGATCCCGCGCTCTCCATCCACGACCTGCACGAGCACGACGGGTTCGTTTCGTTTGACCTGGTGCGTCCCGACGGCTTTGACATATCCGACGAGGAGCTGCTGGAGCTCGTCACGCGCATCGTGCACGAGCGCCGGCCCGATGTCTCGTGCGTCGTCACGTTTGATTCGGGCTTTAGCTCGCCCGACCGTCCGGCCGAGCAGCTGTAGCCCACTTAACAGCTAGTTTCCCTGCGCGCCCGAGATGCCGTTTTGCAGGGCGTTCCAGGCATCCGTCGCCATGCCGCCCAGATTCTGAGCAGTATCGCCGAGGTTTTGGGCTGTATCGCCCAGCTCTTGCGCCTTGTCTCCCAATTCCTGCGCCTTGTTGCTCAGGTCCTCCAGCGTGTTGGAGCTCGAGCTGTCGGTACCGCTTTGGCCACCGGACGAATTGCCATAGCTGTTCTTGTGCGTGAGCTGAATCTCCAGGTTGCCGTTGTCGTTATAGTAGGCATTCGTAACAACCCAGTTGGAATCGATGACGGGCGTTGAGCCATCGTCGGCCAGGATCACGGCGTTCGAAAGGTCGGCTCCGCGCGACTTGAGGAGCTTCTTGGCGTTGGACCAGTACTGTCCCGGGATATCGGTCAGCTCTACTGCACCTGTCTGGTCGACCTCTGTCTGCTCGGCCGTCGTGCTGGTTGTAGCACCTCGTTTGTTGAGCATGCCCGTCACAATGGCGAACACAATCGAGAGGGCAAAGAAAATTGCCAGCACAATCAGGATCTTCTTGATCACACTCGACGAACGCGACGGCGTCTCTTCCTCGTCCTCACCATACTGCGGAATCGATTTGGGATACTCGCGATGGGGCTGGCGCGCATACGGATCGCGCGACTCATAGCGAGGCTGGGCCTGCGCCGTGCGCGGCATATACGTCGTCTGCTGAGGCTGCGGAATGGGATTTTGCGGCAGGTTGTTATAAGCGCCTGCCGCCGCATTGCCATACGGGTCCGGAACCGCGTTGCCATACGGGTCCTGCGGTGCATAATCAAACGGATCCCGTGGTGTATCGCCATAGCCCATAACCCGCGTGGGTTCGGCAGATGTCTGCGTCGCATCGGGAGCAGCATTGCCGGGATTCGGCACAATACGGGTCGCATCGGCGCTGCCGCCAGCCTGTGCGGAGCCATATCCGCCCATCACGGTCGTCTTATCCTGGTCCATGCAACGTTTCCTTTCCGTCGCCTGTAAGCATCAAGTTATCCATGCATTCTACCCGCGCAAAAGCCTATGATGGGCAAAGCCCGCCGGTATCTACAAGAGATGCGCGTGCCTAAGAATCAAAAAGCCCCGCCGGGCCTTGGTAAGCGCGACGGGGCGGGCAAGCGGCTATGAGCAGCAGGCTTAGAACAGGCCGGTGATGTTGCCGTCGTTGTCGACGTCGATGTTCTCGGCCGCGGGAACCTTGGGCAGGCCCGGCATGGTCAGAACGCTGCCGGTCAGCGCGACCACAAAGTGGGCACCGGCGGAAACCTTGAGCTCGCGCACGGTGATGCGGAAATTCTCGGGAGCGCCCAGCGCCTTGGCGTTGTCGCTAAAGCTGTACTGCGTCTTGGCCACGCATACCGGCAGGTTGCCAAAGCCGTTCTCGCGCAGCTCGGCAAGCTGGCGCTTGGCAGCCGGCGTAAAGTCGACGCCATCGGCGCGGTAGACCTTAGTGGCAACAGCCTCCAGGGCGTCGGCCACATCGGCACCGTCCTCATAGGCAAACTTGAGCTCGCTCGGCTGCTCGATCAGGCGCATGACCTCATCGGCCAGGTCGAGCGCGCCCTCGCCGCCCTTGGCCCAAACCTCGGACAGCTTCACGTTGACACCGAGCTTCTGGCACTCGGACTCGATGAGCTCGAGTTCGGCCTCGGTGTCCGTCGGGAAGCGGTTGATGGCAACCACGCAGGGCAGACCGTAGACGTTCTGGATGTTGTCGACGTGACGCAGCAGGTTGGGCATGCCGGCCTTGAGCGCCTCGAGGTTCTCTTCGTTGAGGTCGGCCTTGGCAACACCGCCGTTGTACTTAAGGGCGCGAGCGGTGGCGACGACCACGACCGCGCTGGGACGAACGCCCGTCATGCGGCACTTGATGTCCAGGAATTTCTCGGCACCCAGGTCGGCACCAAAGCCGGCCTCGGTAATGGCGACATCGCCAAAACGCATAGCCATACGCGTGGCCATGATGGAGTTGCAGCCGTGGGCGATATTGGCGAAGGGACCGCCGTGGACAAACGCAGGCGTGCCCTCGAGCGTCTGCACCAGATTGGGCTTGAGCGCATCCTTGAGCAGTGCGGCCATAGCTCCCTGGGCCTTAAGGTCGCGTGCGCGGACGGGCTTGCCAGCATAGCTGTAGCCGACAACGATCTCGCCCAGGCGCTCCTTAAGATCGTTGATGCTCGTGGACAGGCACAGGATCGCCATGACCTCGGAGGCAACGGTGATATCGAAGCCGTCCTCGCGCGGCACGCCCTGGGCCTTGCCGCCAATGCCGTCGATGACATGGCGCAGCTGACGGTCGTTCATATCGACAACGCGCTTCCAGGTGATGCGCTTAACATCGATACCGAGCTGGTTGCCCTGCTGAATATGGTTGTCGAGCATGGCGGCCAGCAGGTTGTTGGCGGCACCAATAGCATGGAAGTCACCAGTAAAGTGCAGGTTGATGTCCTCCATGGGGATGACCTGCGCCCAGCCACCGCCGGCGGCACCGCCCTTGACGCCAAAGACGGGACCGAGCGAAGGCTCACGAAGGGCCACAGCGCTCTTGACGCCACGACGGCGCAGGCCATCGGCCAGACCGATGGTCGTAGTGGTCTTGCCCTCGCCCGCCGGCGTGGGGTTGATGGCGGTCACGAGGACGAGCTTGGCCTGGTGATCAGTTGGCTCATTGAGCAGAGAGTAGTCGACCTTAGCCTTGTCGAAGCCGTACGGAATCAGATGCTTTACGTCGACGCCGGCGTTCTTAGCCACCTCGGTAATGGGCAGCGGTGTGACGGAACGTGCGATTTCGATGTCAGTAGGCATGGACGGTCCTTTCGTTACCGGATGAGAAAAAGACCAATTCAGCATAGCACGGGCGCGCAATAGTAAAGCACCCGCAACCGACAAACGGCGATATGTTTATCCAATGCTCAGCGATAGCCTACAAACCCGTCCTAAACGGTAGGTTCAATCCCGAGGTGCTCAAAGGTGCGAAGGGTTGCCTGACGGCCCTGCGGCGTACGAATCATCAAGCCGCACTGCAGCAGATAGGGCTCATAGACATCCTCGAGCGTGCCCGGGTCCTCGCCCACCGCGCTGGCAAGGGTCGTAAGTCCCACGGCACGACCGGAGAACGTCTTAGCGAGCGTCTCCAAAATGCGAATATCCATCCAGTCCAGACCGAGCTCGTCGATCTCGAAGAACTCGAGCGCCCGGCGACAGATATCGAGCTCGATGGGACCGTTGCCGCGCACCTGTGCGTAATCGCGCACGCGCTTGAGCAGACGGTTGGCAAGACGTGGCGTGCCGCGCGAACGCGAGCCGATCTCGAGTGCACTGGGATGGTCGATCGTCACGCCCAGGATAGTCGCCGAGCGCGTCACAATCTGCGCGAGCTCCTCGACCGTGTAGTAATCCAGGCGATATGAAATGCCAAAGCGGTCGCGCAACGGGCCGGTCAACATGCCTGAGCGGGTCGTTGCCGCTACCAGCGTAAACTTGGGAATATCCAGGCGAATCGAGCGAGCCGCCGGACCCTTGCCAATCACGATATCGAGGGCAAAGTCCTCCATCGCGGGGTACAGGACCTCCTCGACCGAACGGTTGAGGCGGTGGATCTCGTCGATAAACAGCACGTCACCCGGCTGCAGGTTGGTAAGGATAGCCGCCAGGTCGCCGGTGCGCGCGATGGCAGGGCCACTCGTCGTCTTAATCTGAGCGCCCAGCTCGTTGGCGATAACGGTGGCCAGCGTGGTCTTGCCCAGGCCCGGAGGACCCGAGAAAATCACGTGGTCGAGCGTCTCGCCACGGCTCTGCGCCGCTTCGATCAACACGCGCAGGCTCTGCTTGATGTGCTCCTGGCCACAGTAATCGTCCAGGCGCTGGGGACGCAAAGTGCGGTCGACATCGAGGTCCTCGGCCGTCAGCTCCGAGCCCACCATGCGCTCGCCGTGCGCCATGGATGCCGCCGGCGAGTTGCCGGGCGTCGCCCACAGGTCCTGAGAGTCATCGGCTTCCCACATCACGCATCCATTCCGAGTCGCTTAAGCGCCGCGCCGAGCAGATCCTCGACACGCATATTCTGCCCATCATACCCGCTCAGGGCAACATCGGTCTCCTGCGGGCTAAAGCCCATGGAAAGGAGCGCCGCACGGGCATCATCGATCGCCGAAGGAGCGGCGGCGGGAACCGGCATCGCAACCTGGCCGGGAATAGCGTCGACCGGCACAAAGCCCTTGTCCTTGGCAAAGGTGCTCTTGAGTTCCAAGATGAGGCGCTGCGCGGTCTTTTTGCCCACACCGGGCACCTTGGCCATGCCCTTGTCGTCCTCGGCCATTACCAAGGAATACAGCTGCCCCACGGTATAGGTGGAAAGCACGGCGAGCGCCAGGCGCGGACCAACGCCCGAGACAGACACGAGCCGATCGAACATCGTGCGCTCGTCCTTGGAGGCAAAACCAAAGAGCGTCATGGCGTCCTCACGCACCTGCATGCGTGTGTAGAGGCGAACCTCGCCGCCAGGCGTCGGCAACGTGGCGGCGGTGCTGCCCGAGATGCCGAGCTCAAAGCCCACGCCCGACACATCGACGACGGCCGAGCTCATCGTGGCCTCGACAAGCGTTCCATGGAGCTGGGAAATCATCAGTATCCGGTTCCTCTCTGTTGATAGAACTCGCCACCGGTGAGTTCACGGGTGCGGCTGAGGTTTACGTGGCAGATGGCGCAAGCCAGGGCATCGGCGGCATGGTCGGGATGCGGGTCGTGGTCGAGCTGCGTTAGCGTGCGTACCATGTAGGCGACCTGCCGCTTGTCCGCGGCGCCGGTGCCCACCACAGCCTGTTTGATCTGCATGGGCGTGTACTCGCCAATCTCGAGCGCGCACTCCGAAAGCGCCACAAGCGCAGCACCACGGGCATGCGCCGTGGGGATGGCCGAACGAACGTTGGCGCCAAAGTAGATGCTCTCGACAGCAGCCGTGTCGGGTCGATAACGCTCGACGACATCCTTAAGGTCACGGGCGATATGCGACAGGCGCACCGCGAGCGGGCTGCCCGCGCTGGTCTCAATACAACCGTAGGCACGGCAGCGAACCTCGCCACGCCGCTCCTCGATAATCCCCCAACCCGTATGAGCCAAACCGGGGTCAATGCCCAAGATAACCAAGCCAACCTCCCCTCGTCTTCTACCAAGCGCAAGGCAAGACCCCGCGCATCAATCACGAACGTCTGTTCTAGAATAACACAACAGCGACCGTATCTAGCAAGCAAGGTTGAACCATAGGTTGAGCATAAGTCAGCGAGCGAGTCCCTGCCGTGGCAAGGTGTCGCGAAAGAGGAGCGCCGCGTACTTCTGTACGCAAGCGACGGTTTGAGCGGCAGATTGCCCGGCAGGGGCTCGCGCAGCGTCGACTCGTTACGCGGTTTGGTAAAACCGCGTAACCTTGGCCCTATCCCATAGTTAGTTCTGCGAGAAAAAGGGGAACTGTCGGGGATCAACCGGCGGATGCGGCATCGGGCCACCCTGGGGACTACCTTGCGAGCCGCCCTGACCGCCCATCATCTTATCGATGGCGTCCTGAACCTCGCCCTCGAACTTTTTGATTCCCTCGTGCAAACGACGCTGACCGTCCTCAGAGCGCAGCTCCTCCATCTGCTCGGGTGAAATACCCAGTAGCTCGCCCAGCACGCCCATCATCTCGTTTCGCACGCGCTCGCTCGTATCCTCGTCAGCAAAACGGCGCACCTCGGCGCGCGCCAGCGAATCGACCGTCATACGCTCCTTGCCGTTAAGCCCCAGGTCGGACCACGCGAGCATGTACGGCCAGGAGCGCTCGGCAAACGAACGGGACGAGACGATCGGCGCCATCGGCAGCATGCGGCGGGCAGCCTCACCCTGTCGAACGAGCATCAGCACCAGCGAGCAAGCCTCAGGCTTGCCAGCGGCCATCGGGATGTCGTCGAAAGATCGATTGCGGTCCACGTGCGCCTCGAGCGCGCCATCGACCTCACCCGGCTCAAGCCCGCCGAGCAGCTGTGCCGCGCGGTCGAGCATATCGACCGGGCCGTCGAGCGTCGAGAGCGCCTGCGCCAGCACGCGCTCCATACAATCTTCCACCGCGTTGAGCGTCACGAGCTCTTGGGGCACCACGGCAGACGTGCGGTTGCGCACACGCGCCACAAACTCAAGCGTCGACAGGTACACATCGCCAAAGGGCGCAAAGTCGCCCTGGTAGCCGCCGCAAAGCGCCGGCGCCGCCAGCGCGTACTCGGTTTTGGACAGCGGGCTCAGCGCCATCGCGCCCAGCTCGAGCGCCGTGTCCTCCAGCATGAGGCCCAGCGTGCGCGAGCGCAGACGCTCGGCATCGCCCGCCGACACGTCGCGATCGAGCACACGCGCCGCATCCGGTGCATCGCGCTCGACAGTGCGAATGTGCAGACGCTCGGCGATGGCGCGGACGGCGGCACAGCGGGCAGCCTCGGCCTCTTCCTGCGCCGGCGTAAAGATACGGTTGCGCCCCAGCACCAGGCCAATCACATTGCGCGGGCCCAGAGCGTCGACGGCCAGCGCCGTCAGCAAAGACGACGGCAAGTCACCCTCGAGTGCCACCACAGCACGCGAAGCACCGTGAGCTCGGGCGTTGTCGCGCACGGCGAGCACCAGCGCCTGCCACAGCCACTCCTCGGAACGGAACTCGGGCAGTTCGTGATCTTCCAGGGCATCGAGCATCACGCCACGCTGAATCTCCTGAACCAGCAGGCTCTCCTCAAAACACGGCGCCTGGGCCACCACGCGACCGCAGTCGTCGAGCACAAACGAACCGCCGGTATACACCGACTCGTCATAGGCGCCGACCGGCGCCATGCAGGCAAACCACACGCTGCGCTTGGATGCGATCTTGCGGTAGGCGCCGCTGCGAACGGCGGCAATGGCGGCAGTCTCGCGGTCGGTCATGTCAAACGCGTTGAATTGGAAATGCGCGATGAGGTCGACGCCGGTCGGCAACATCTCGAGCTCGCGGTCCAAGTCAAAAATCACGGCGATGCGCACGCCGTCCACGTCGAACACCGGCGGCGCCCAACGCGTGTCGTTGTTCTCGCCACGCTGCAGGGCAATGCTCGAACGCGCCGGCACCACATGACCGTCCTTGAGCATCATGTAGTCGAGCAGCGGCTGGCCCTCAAACGAAACCGCCGCGGGCACGATGCAAATCATGTCAAGCTCCTGGATACGCTCGGCGACACCAGTCAAGCCGGCAAGCATGTCGTGCTCAAAGTCGGCAGCGCCCACCAGGCCACCGGGCATGGCGCCCATAAAGAGCGGAGCCGGAACGCACAGCACGCGCGCTCCGCGCTCGTGGGCCAGACGAGCCTGGTCCTCGATGCGGCCGCAAATGCCCTCAATATCACCCAGGCGCATATCGATCTGTGCAAGCGCGAGCTTCATGGCTCAGCCCTTTCCGTCGTAAACCATCGAAATCGTAGTAAAAGCGCCGGCCGCATAATGCAGTCGGCGCTTGCATGTGCATATGCTAGCTATGATACCCCGAGCGGGGGCGCGCTCCTAGAATGTCGCGGACCACAGCCCGTGCAGGTTGCAGTAGGCATAGACGGTACCGGTCTTGGAGCCGCCCGCGAAAAACGTCGCGGGTTTCATGCCGGGCTCAAGGTAATGGACCTCTAAGCGGCCCTCGGCCTCAAGGGCAATCCACTCAATGTAGTGCTCGGGCAGGCTGGGGTGCTCGACCGAGCCAACGCGTGCGCGAATCACGTGACCGTCGCGCTCGGTCTCGACAACAGGCACGTGCTTCTCGTGCGCCGCGTCCTCAGTGTTTGCGGTCAGCTCCGTGCAACCGGCAGGGGTCGCAACGTCGTCGCCAAGGGCAGCGATGAGCTTACCGTCGGGGTCCTTAAAGAATTTCGCCATGATGTTCTCCTTTGCTGATGTGCCAATGTTCTTGATGGTTCTTATGCCCAAAGGCAGACAGACCATCCACGGCATTGCAAATGAACACATAACGGATCAGGCAAGCGGTCGGGCCAAAATGCGTCGACCGTCCTGCCCACTCCAGCAGTCCCACCCCGCGCGCGGCTAGCGCCCGTCGCCGCCCAGCAGCGCCAGAACATCTTCGCGGGTAAACAACGCCGACGAGATGCCGTCGCCGCCGAGTACGCTGTTGACCAGGTCGCGCTTGGACTCCTGCATCTGCATAATGCGTTCCTCGATCGTGTCCTTGGCGATGAGCTTGTACACGGTCACGGTATGCTGCTGGCCAATACGATGTGCGCGGTCAGTCGCCTGGTCCTGCGCGGCCACGTTCCACCACGGGTCGTAGTGAATGACCACGTCGGCCGCCGTCAGGTTAAGGCCCACGCCGCCCGCCTTGAGCGAAATCAAAAAGACCGGAACCTCGCCCGCTTGGAACTGCGCGACCATCTTGGCGCGGCTCTCCTTAGACGAAGCGCCCGTGAGCTTAAGGAAGGCGATGTCCTCCTTGGCCAAGCGCTTGCCGATGATATCGAGCATACCCGTAAACTGGCTGAACAACAGGATGCGATGTCCGCCGTCGAGTGCGCCGTGCACGAGCTCCATGCACGTATCGAGTTTGGCGCTTCCCGCCTTGTAATCCTCGTAGTGCAGACGCGGGTCGCAGCAGATCTGGCGCAGCTTGGTGAGCTCGGCGAGCACCTTGAGCTTGTCTTTCTTAAACTCGGATGCCTCGCGGTGCTGCACCTGCTGGGCGATGCGGTCCTGGTTTGCCAGGTACAGCTTGCGCTGCTCGCCGGTGAGCTGAGCCACGACAGTGTCCTCGATCTTTTCGGGCAGATCGGCCACCACGTCTTCCTTGACACGGCGCAGCACAAACGGCGACACGAGCGCCTGCAGGCGAGCGGCGCTGTCACCCTCGGCGTGCTCGACCGGGCTTTCGAAGCGCTTGGCAAACGACTCGCGCGTGCCAAGCAGGCCCGGCATCAAAAAGTCGAAGATGCTCCAGAGCTCGGACAAGCGGTTTTCGATGGGCGTGCCCGTCAGGGCAAAACGCACGCCGGCAGGCAGGCGCTTGGCGGCGCGCGCCACCTGCGTGAGCGGATTTTTAATGTACTGGGCCTCGTCGAGCACCACGCGGGCAAAGTCCTGCTCGACGTACTCGTCGATATCGCGCCGCATAAGGTCATACGACGTTACAACCACGTTATGTTCGGCCACGCCGGCGATCTGCACACGGCGTTGAGCCTTGGCGCCCACAATGGCGCACACATCGAGCGACGGGGCAAAGCGCTCCAGCTCGGCGGTCCAGTTGTACACAAGCGACGCAGGGCACACCACAAGCGTGGGCTTAGTGTCCCCCGCTTCCACGCGCGCCAGGATATGCGCGATCATCTGCAGCGTTTTGCCCAGGCCCATATCGTCGGCCAAGATGCCGCCGAGGCCCAGGTGCTCGAGCGAGCCAAGCCACTGGTAGCCGTCGACCTGATAGCCGCGCAGCGTGGCCTTGAGCGAGACCGGCACCGTAAAGTCCATCTTGCCGAGCGTATCCAAGCGCTCGACGGTGCGACGGAATGCAGCGTCGCGATCGGCTTCGAGCGCAGGCGTGCGCGCAAGCATGTTGTCGACGAACAGGGTACTCGACGCGGGAAGCGACACGCCGTCGAGCAGGTCGACGGCATCGACGCCCAGGTCCTCGGCAAGGCCAAACGCGGCGCGCGCTCCCTCGTCCAGGCGAATGATGTCGCCCGACGTGAGACGCGCAAACGTCTGGTGACGCTTGTAGGAGTCCAGATAGATGGCAAGGTCTGCCGCCGAAAGCCCGCTCGCACCCAGTTCGACGTCGAGCAGGTTACTCTTGACGGTTGCACGCACCGAAAGCTTGGGCGCAGGGCGGACCGAGACCTGGCGCAGGCGGTCGCTGAGCATGACCTCGCCCAGCTCGGACAGGGCAGACAGGCCCTCGGTCAGCAAGCGGAACAGGCTCTCGTCATCGCGCTCCTCAAACGCCAGACCGCCCTCGTAAAAGTCGAAGTACAGGGCCGCCGTGTCCATAACACGAAACTCTGCCACCTCGTCGCGGGGCGGCACACCGGGGCGTTGCTCTTCGAAGAGACTGCCCGGAGCGCCCAGGCTAAAGAGATCTGCCGACCAGTCGCCGTAGGTAACCGTAATTTTGCAGGTCACAAGCCAATCGTCGACGCCGATCGCCATAGCAAAGCTCGGCTCGGGCGCCACGGTATCGAGCGCGGCGGGCGCGGTAAGGTCGGTGTAGTCGCGCAAAATGGGCAGCGCCATACGACAGAACTCCCCCACCTGGTCGACAGCGATATGGACCGGCGTGCGACAGGGCAGTAAGCGCGATAGGAACGGCGCCGCATGCTGGGCAAACGCTACATCGGCGCGGCGCGCACGGCGGGTGTCGACCAGATAGGCAATGTCGCCCGAAGCAAAGCAGTATGCATCGGCCGGCAGGCGCAGATCGTAGCTGCCACCAGCCGCCGGCGCGATTTTGGAGGCAAGGAGCGGTGGGCGCTTAGACAGTGCCTCGTCCTCCCCTTCCGGAGGCATCTCAACCGCCACGTCATAGGTGCGATGCGTCGTCGTCCCCCGCGACCAGGCGGGCTCAAAAGAGATGGTCTGGCCGCGCAACAGGTCCAGCACATATACGATGCTATGCTCGGACAGCGGCAACTGACGCTCGGCGACAAAACCACTGCGGGCAAAGTCGTACGACGCCGAACGCGAGCTTGTGATGTCATCGAGATAGGCAACTGTCGTCACGACAAGGTTGAGCAGCTTTGTCGACACGTCTTCGAAGGCTTCGGGCGTATGGACAAACGTGAGCTTCTTGCCGTACGAGAAGGTGCCGCCTCGGACATAGGCGTCGGCCATGCCGTCGATATCCTTGACCACGTAGGACACCGAACCGCAGCGAATGCGGAACTCGAGCGCCCAGCTAAAGCGGTCGGCAAACAGTGGATTGTAGTACGGCACCAGCGAGGGCTCCAACGCCGCTTTGGGGGCGTCGGGATCAACGGCACCGGCAAGCTTGCGGCGCATGCTCGCCAGCTCATCCATGCGCGCGTCCGAAAGATCGGAGAGTGCCGCCATGAGGCTAGGGCTCGTGGGGACGGGCGCCGGAAAGGGAAAGTTGGGGTTGACGGCCGGCGCTTTGGGCGCGGTGCGAACGGGCTGTTTCGGCTGCGCCGTAAACGTGCGAACCGGTGTGCGCAGCCCCTCAACAGGCTCAATGCCGCTGGCGTCCAGGTATGCCAGCGCTGTGGCGATGGCGTGTTTGCACATACCGGGGTAACGATAGGCGGCGGGGCAATCGCAGTCGTAGTCGATCACCTCGTGCTCGTCCATGTCGAGCGCCACATGCGTCTTGTACAGGTCGCCGCGCGAACCGCGCACCGAGCCCTCAACCGTCACGTTTTTGGAGAAGCGCGAGCCGCTGTCCTCAATCGACAGCACGGCGCCGTTGAGCATGAGCGAACGCCCCTTCATAAAGGTGCCGCTCAACGCCGCCTCTTTGCGAAGCGCCTGCACAAACGTCCCCTGCGCCATCACTTCCTCCAATCCACACAGGGTAGCTAATTTGGGACGGGGCTATTTTAGCTACCCCCATATGTCGGTTGAGATGTATTCCGACCCTGGCTCATTCGCCGTCAGTCAAAGGGTAGCTAAAATAGCCCCGTCCCAAATTAGCTACCCCAGCAAAATCATTTTAGATAACCGTCACGCGGCCCTGGTTGCCCACAATGGCCTTGGCCTCGGCCAGCAGTGGAATCGAGCGCGCATTGACCTTGGCCGGCACCTCGGCACGCAGTACGCGCCCGTCCACCTGCTCGATAAAGATCTCCACGCGGTCGCCGCCCGGGTTGGCGGTAAGCACCGTGGCAAGACGCGCCATATTGCCCTGGCTAAAGCGGCTGTTGGGCACCATGACCTCAAACACCTTGGGCTTGTTGTTCTCCTCGTTAAGCTCAAGCGGCACGATCTCCTGCGCGATGATCTGGTCGCCGCGGTCCGAACGCTCGAGCTTGCCCTTAATGCGAACAAACGCATCGGACAGCTGCGCACCGGTCTCGGGATCGACCTCGCCGTACAGGTACCCCTCGGCCTCTTTATAGGTCTTGGGGAACACGACGACGGTGGCCTCGCCTTCCATGTCCTCGAGCTGCACGATGCCCATGGGGTCGCCGTTTTTGGTCACACGCTTGGACACGCTCGAGACCATACCGGCCCACCACAGCGCCTTACCCTCGGGAATCTCCTGGTTGATGGTACCGCCCGTGGGGTTTTGCACCTCGTAGCCGGTGTCGATCTGCGAGAACGAGAAGTCGCGCGCCTTGGCTAGCGCATACTCAAACGGGCGCAGCGGATGGTCCGAGACATAGATGCCCAGAACCTCCTTCTCCTGGCTCAGCTTAAGGTGGCGGTCCCACTCCTGGCCATCCGGATCGGGCACGCTCACCTCAAAGCCCGAGCCCTCAACGTCGCCGAACATGTCGAAGAACGACGTCTGGCCGCTCGCACGATCCTTCTGGCGCTTCACGGCTGCATCGATGATGTTCTCGGGGTTGTTCTTATCCACAAAGTGCATCATCTGGCGCCGCGGATACCCCGTGGAGTCGAAGGCGCCTGCCTTGATGAGCGATTCGATCACGCGACGGTTAGCCTGGCTCGAGTCCACGCGCTCGACAAAGTCGTGCAGCGTCTTAAACGGGCCGCCCGCCTCGCGCTCGGCGATAATCGCCTGCGCCACGCCGGTACCCACGCCGCGGATGCCGGCCAAACCAAAGCGCACGCCTTCCTTGGTAGCCGTGAACTCGGTACCGGACTCGTTGACATCTGGCGACAGCACGGGGATGCCGTCGTGACGGCACGCCGAGACGTAGTGAACGATCTTGTCGGTCTTGCCCGTGTAGGACGTCAGAACGGCCGCCATGTACTCGTGCGGATAGTGCGCCTTGAGCCATGCCGTCTGCATAACCAGGATGGCGTAGCCGGCGGAGTGCGACTTGTTAAAGGCGTAGGACGCGAACTCGAGAACATCGTCCCAAATCTTCTGGGCGACCTCGCGCGTGTAGTTGTTCTTGATGGCGCCGTTCATCCAGTGGTCGTAGGTGGTCTCGTCCGAGCCATCCTCCCAGTGGAGCACCGTCGACGTGAGCAGCTTGATCTTCTTCTTAGCCACGGGCTTACGGATACGCGAGTCCGATTCGCCCTTGGAGAAGCCGCACATCTCGACGGAGATGAGCATAACCTGCTCCTGGTAGACCATGGTGCCGTAGGTTTCGCCCAGGATGTCGTCCAGACGGTCGTCATAGGAGACGGCCGGCTCCTTGCCGTTCATACGGTTGATGTAGGACGAAACCATGCCGGCGCCCAGCGGGCCCGGGCGGTACAGGGCGATCAATGCCACGACGTGCTTGTACTCGGTGGGCTTCATGTTCTTGATCGTGGCCGTCATGCCGGCGGACTCGACCTGGAAGACGCCGGCGGTGTGGCCGGAGCCCATGAGCTTAAAGATCTCGGGATCGTCAAAGGGAATCTCTTCCTCTTTGATGTCGATGCCGAAGTTCTTTTTGATGTTGGCCTTGGCCTTAGAGATAACCGTCAGCGTGCGCAGGCCCAGGAAGTCCATCTTGAGCAGGCCCATGTCGGCAACGGTATGACCCTCGTACTGGGTAATCTCGACGCCGCCCTTGGTATCGAGCTTGGTGGGTACGTGCTCGTTGACGGGGTCGCGGCAGATCAGAACGGCGCACGCGTGCACGCCCTCGCCACGGGTGAGGCCCTCAATCGAGAGCGCCGTGTCGATGATGCGGCGGGCGTCGTCATCCTTTTTATAGGCCTCGGCAAAGTCGGGGTTAAACAGATCCTCTTTGCCGGGTTGCTTTTCGAGCACCTGCTTGAGCTTGACCTTGGGGTCGCTCGAGACCATCTTGGACAGGCGCTGGCCCATGTAGACCGGGTAATCCAGAACGCGCGCGGCGTCGTTGATGGCCTGCTTAGCCTTGATGGTCGAGTAGGTGATGACGTGGGTGACCTTCTCGGGGCCATAGAGCTGGCGAACGTGCTCCACGACCTCGAGGCGCCGCTCATCGTCGAAGTCCATATCGATATCGGGCATCTCGGTACGCTGCGGGGACAGGAACCTCTCGAACATCAGGCCGTTCTCGAGCGGGTCGAACGCGGTGATGTTCATGGCGTAGGCGACGATAGCGCCGGCGGCCGAGCCACGGCCGGGGCCGACGCCGATGCCGTTGTCCTTGGCCCATTGCACGTACTCGGCGACGATCAAAAAGTAGGCGGCAAAGCCCTTGTCGCAGATGACCTTGTATTCGTACTCAAAGCGCTCTTTGATGTTGACGCCACCGATCTCGCGCGTGGCCCAGTCGTCACCGTAGTGCTGGCGCAGGCCCTTCTCGCACTCGCGGCGGAACTGGCTCTCGTGCGTCTCGCCGGGATCGAGCAACGGGAAGCGCGGCAGGATGATGGAGTCCCAGTCCAGCTCAACGTAGCACTTGTCGGCGATCTCGAGCGTGTTGTCGCAGGCCTCGGGGCAATACGGGAACATCGCCCGCATCTCCTCCTCGGTCTTCATGTAAAACTCCGAGCCGGTCATGCGCATGCGGTTAGGGTCGTCGACCTTGGCGTTCATGCCAATGCACATGATGACGTCCTGCACGGGCGCGTCCTCGCGGCGCAGGTAGTGGAAGTCGTTGGTGGCGATGACCTTGACGCCCACCTGCTTGGCGATGTCGATGAGCGTGCGGTCCATCTGCTCGTCGGTCAGGCCGTTGTCGGTGGTGATGCCGTGTTCCTGGATCTCGATGTAGAAGTCGCCGGGCTCGAAGGTGTCACGGAAGGTCTCGGCCCACTTGATGGCGCCCTCCATGTCACCGCGGTCGATGTACTTGGGGATGATGCCCGCGATGCAGGCGCTCGTGCAGATCATGCCCTTGGCGTGGCGGCGCAGGTTGTCGAGCGTCACGCGCGGCTTGTAGTAAAAGCCCTGCACGGCGGCCTCGGAAACCGTCTGCATCAGGTTGACGTAGCCCTCCTGGTCCTTGGCCAGAAGGATCATGTGGTAGAGCTCGGGCTTGTGGTCGCGAGCAAGGGTCTCGTCCGGCGTAAAGTAGACCTCGCAGCCAAAGATGGGCTTGATGACCAGGGGCGGCTTGAGCTCGTCGATGTTGCCCTTCTCGTCCCACATGGCCATGTCCTTCACATACTGGGCATGCTCGCGCGGGTTTTCCTCGGGATCGGGCTCCACCAGCTCGTCGCGGCGGTCCTTTTCCAGGAAGGCCTTGTCGTGGCTCCAGGTTTTGTACTCGGGCGTGTTGTGGTTGACGGCGTCGCAGGCCAGCGCCAGGTCGGGCACGCCATACATGTAGCCGTGGTCGGTAATGGCCACGGCGGGCATGCCCAGCTCAACGGCACGGTTGACCATATCCTGGATACGGGTTGCGCCGTCGAGCATGGAAAAGACAGTGTGGTTGTGCAGATGGACGAATGCCATGTGATGAGCTCCGATGCGGGTTCGTGTTCTGACTGAACGATTTTACCCCACGGCACGGACAGCACCCGAACCTAGCCAAACCCACACGGCTCCTCTTGAGTTGCGGTGAAATAGTTCCCGCTTGGGCCATCTGGGCCGCAATACAGGAACTATTCCACCGCAAGCTATCTGAGGGCTAGAGATTGTAGGTGACTACTTGGGGCTCGGCGGGATTGACGAAGAGAGTCGGATCGGCCTGCTCCACGCGAACGAACTTGACGGTCACAGCCTCAAAGCCCGCCCTGCGCAGAACGTCGGCGTAGACGCGCGCCTGCAGGGCGTGCTTCTCCTGCAGCTGTTCCGGCGTCTCGTCCGGCGCGCCGCCCGTCTTGTAGTCGATGACCAGCGCACATGACGAATCCGCCGGGTTCGTCGCCAAAGCGTCGATGGCGCCCTCGGCATAAGCACCGTAGCGAGCGATGTCCTCGTCCTCGCAGCCCAGTGAAAAGAACGGCACCTCGGCGCGAACGCACGGCCACGCGAGCAAGTCGGCACGAACAGCCGACTTGAGCCAGCGGTCCAGGGCAACGTCGAAGCGCTCACGCTGCTCCGGCGTCAGGCACCACAGGCGCGCCAGCGCATCGGCACGCTCAGCGGGCAGCGCATCGGCACCCATCTCGATCAGCCACTGGCAGGCGGCATGGAACGCCGAGCCCAGCGCCATGGGGTTGCCGGCGGGCTCAACGGCAGCCACGTCTGCATCCGTCATCTCCGAGCCATCCGACTCCGCATCATCGCCGGCCTCGTCCATGGGCACGTGTGCCTCGGCGGCACGATCTTCCGTCTCGGCATGGAGCGCCGCGGCGATTGACGAGTAGCTATACGAATCACGCATCGGATACGGACAGATGCCCATGCGCACGCCCACTGCCTGGGAATACACAAGCTCAAACGAATCGGGCTTGGGGTCGGCAGGACCGGGGACGGTTGAGCGCGCAGCATTATCGGCGGCATCGGCATCGCCACGAACAAGCCTGCCCTCGGCATCCAGCGAAGCGTTGGCCTCAAACGCCTGCTCGCCAAAGGTAAAGTCCGAAAGCGAAATGAGCTCGTAGTCGCCCGGCTGGGAGTTGTCGAACACCAGGCGGTCGGCATCGAGCTGCGGCATGTCCAGAGCGTCGGTCGGCAAAATACGGCGCAGCACGTCGTAGGTCAGATCGGTCTCGACATCGAAGGTCGGCGCCGTCACCTTGCCACGGCTCACGCCAGCATCCATCGCCAAGATCACCAGCTCGCGCGCACGCGTCATGGCAACGTAGAGCAAGCGGGCCCGCTCCTCGAGCGAAAGCCGCAGGTCGTCGTTGCGCAGGCGGGCAAATGCCTCGGCGGGAGAGCCCGTCGCACAGACGTCCTCCATGAGCTCCGGCGGCAGCCACAGCGACGTGCCCTTGCCCTTAAACGCATGCTCAAACTGCTTTTTGACGTCGTCGCCCTTCACAAAGGTACCGTCGGCGAGCTTAACGCCGTCGAAACGTGCCGGCAGTGCCACGACCTGTGCTCCGCCCTCGACGCGACCCATCTGTGCCGCACCCGAGGACTTACGCACGCCAAAGCACTCGGCGACCGCCACGACCGGATATTCCAGACCCTTGGAGGCATGCACCGTCATGATGCGCACCGCGCCGTCGCCCCCCTCGTTGAGGGCACCCGGGGCTTCCTTGCCCGCCAAGAAGCGGTCGAAGGCCAGCGCGATGGAACGCGGCGAGTTGCCGAACTCGGCCTCCGCCTCGGCCACGGCATCGAGCGCCTTGAGCACGTTGGCGGCAATGGCCTTGCCCTCGGGACCACGCTGTGCCAGACGTACAAACCAGCCGGAGGCGTTGACCACGTCGCGCGCGATGGCGGCGAACGAATCGCGGCCAACGCGACGAAGCGCATACCGCAGCACCTCGCGGGCGCGCGTCACGAGCGGCAAGTCTTGCAAACCCGGCACATCGGAATCGCTCATGATGCCCGCATCGATGTTGCGGCGCGACGTCTCGCCCGTCTGATCGTCGAGTTTGGTCGCCAGCGCCAGGAACTCCTGGGCGCCGAGTGCAAACATCGGCGAGGCGAGCAGCGGCATAAGGCCCTGCGCCGTATCGGCCGGATTGGCGAGCGCACAAACCAGGGCGCGCACCGTCTGCACCTCGGCTGCTTGGGCAAAGACCGAGCCGCCCGCGATGACGCAGTCGAGCCCCTGGTCGCGGAAGGCCTGGGCGTAGACGTCGGCGTTGGTCATGCGGCCCAGCAGCAGCACCATGCCGCCCTGGGGCTGGCCGGCATCGGCAAGCGCGCGGAAGCGCTCGGCGATCGCACGGGCCTTGGCCTGTGTGCGCTCCTGCGTACTGCCGCCGGCAACAAAGAGGGCCTGGCGACGCGAGGCGTCTGCCACCAGCGTGTCCTTGCGGCCGTCGCTCGCCTCAAGATCCAAAAAGCCCTGCATCAGGCCGCCGTCATCGCCATCGAAGACGCGCGCCACGTAACGCAGCACCTCGTCATGGCTGCGGAAGTTGCGCACGAGCTTGACGAGTTCACCGGCCGGTGCCCCGGACGAGGCCGACACCTCGGACGAAGCGAGGACGGCGCCCGGGGTGCTGGCAGCTGCCGCCGCGCCCGAAGCGCCTACCTTGCGCTCCTGGCGACGGAACACCTCGACCTCGGCGCCGCGGAAGCGATAGATCGACTGCTGTGCATCGCCCACGGTGCACAGCGCGCGCTCCCCCGCACCCGTCAGGTAGCAGATCAGATCGACCTGCATCTGGTCGGTATCCTGGAACTCGTCGATCATGACCATCTTAAAGCGGCTCTCGTATGCCACTCGGATGGCCGGGTAATCGCGCAGGGCCTCGTAGGCCATGCGCAGCAGGTCGTTGTTGTCGAGGGCAGACTGGGCAGCCTTCAGCGCGCGGTACTCAGCCTCTACAGAGCGGGCCAAGCCCACCAGCGCATCGAGCGCCGGGCCACCGCAGGCAAGCACGATATTGATAAATGCATCGGCAGCCTCCGCCTTGAGCAGCTCGACCTGCTCCTTGGGGAACGCCTTGCTCGCGCGCGGCATGGTGCACGACATCATGAGTCGCGCCGCATCGGCCATGGTCTTGCCGCTCGCCTCGAACGCGTCGATGGCATCGAGCGCCGTCTGCGCCTTCTCGGTCGCGGCCTTGCTTGCGCCCAGCGCCGCACGATAGGCATCGGCAAGTGCCGAGGTATCGGCCTGGCCGCGCGCCACGCACACGTCGTCCATACCGCCCGGCAACTGGCTCGACAGCTCCAGCAGGTCGCGCACCAGGCCCTTGATGGTCGTGCCGGTGCCAAAGGGGCCGCCCTCGCCCGCCATGGGATACCAGGCATAGAGGGCCTTGAGCGATGCCGCGAGCTCGGGGGCGGCATCGGGCGCCGTCGCGCGGGCCAACACATGCTCAACAGCTTGGTCCATAAGTTCGTCGGTATCGGTGAGCACCGTGAACTCGGGGTCGATACCCAGCTCCAGCGCATGCGCGCGCAGGATACGCGAGCACATGCCGTGAATGGTCGAGATCCACGCGTCGTCGACGGTCAGTGCTTCCTCGTCCATGCCCTCGTCGATAAGCGCACGGCGCACGCGGTCGCGAATCTCGGCCGCGGCATCTTTGGTAAAGGTAATGGCGAGCACCTGGTCCAGATGCTCAACGAACGGACCTGATTCGGGCGAGAGCGCGTAGACGATGCGGCGCGTGAGGGTAAAGGTCTTGCCCGAACCGGCGCCCGCCGAGACAAACAGCGGACGGTCGAGCGTTTTGACAATCTGCAGCTGTTGCGGCATCAAAGTCGAAAGATCCATGGTCTACACGTCCCTCCTTACAAACGTTCCTTCGTGGTTATACGAGCAGCGCGCATGCGCGGCCTGAGCCGACGTCGGGTCGATGGCGGCAACGTTGCCTGCCTCGAGCTCGCGCAGGCGCTCGGCGATGCCAGCCTCAACGCGATCGAGCAGGGCGTCGAAGTCCATGCTGCCACCCTCGCCGGGGAAACCTTTCTTAAGGCCCGGGATGCGACCGTCGCCGCGCTCTTCCTCGAGCAGCTCGGCGCTCGCAGCACCGCGCAACGCCGGCTTGCCACCCTTGGTCGAAAAGTAGAGCGCCGCGCGGGTGTCCAAATCCAGCGCCCGGCGCATGGCCTGGGCGTAGATGAGCGTTTGGGTATGTGGTGGCAACCAGCGTGGATCGTCGATGGGCGCCGTGCCCGATTCCTCGTCGCGCACCGTAGGGTCGGCGAGCTTAAACTCCTCAACGCCCGTGCGATGCTTGTAGTCGATCACCACGGCACGATTCTCGGCGTCCACGTCCACGCGATCGATGCGCCCGCCAAGCGGCCAACCGGCATACTCGACCTTGAGCTCGTTGAAGGCGAACTCCAGGTAGCGCGGGGCAAAGGGGGCAAGTGCCTCGGACTCGTAGGCAAGCACACCCTCCAGCTGCGGCAAGATCTCGGCCACCTGGCGCTCCTCCACCGCAGAGAGCGGCACCAGCGGGCCCTCGTTGCCACGCTTGGAGGCATGCTCGGCAAAGGTCTCGTCAAAGACCTCGCGCAGCAGCTCCTGAGCACGTGGCAGGTTCTCGGGCGTCACGCGCTCCATGCCCTCCTGGGGCAGACGGGCGTGCAGGTGTTCCAGCACGTCGTGGACAAAGTTGCCCTTCTCCATATTGCCAAAGCCTGCGTCGATCGACTGGGGCTTCACGCGGTACGAGACGAACCAGCATAGCGGGCAGGTCGAATAGGCCTCGATCTGCGAGGCAGACGTCAGGCGCGGCACGAGCGGCGCGTCCTCACCCTCGCCATCGCGACGGCGCAGGACCAGATACGGAATGGCTTCATCGCTCAGATGCTGAGGAGCATCGCAGGTCACGCGCTCGCGCCTAAGACCTTCGCCTGCAGCGGGATCAAAGTCGGCGATGATATCGCCCTCGCCCACGCGCATGGGCTTGGCAGCGCCAGCGGCCTCGGCATGTGCCCACAGCTCGGTCCATACGGCTGCCGGGTAGCACTCGCGTGCCTGGCGATCGTGCGTCACACGGGCGAGCGCGACCGGACCGCTCGCCGCCTGCATCGCACGGCCAAAGCGCACGCGCAGCAGGGCAGCGGGCTCCAAAGACACGCCGTCGCGGCGCAGCTCGGCTGTCAACGTGGCAAGCGGGCCCTCTTCGTGCGAAAGCGGATAGCTGTCCAGGTCGACATCGGCAAACAGCACGGCATCGTAGCTGCCAGGGCGAAGAACCGACGCATCGGCAAGCGACGCGAAGCGCACTTGTGCTCGTGGTGTGCGATCGACCTCATAGGTCTCGTAATCGTAGGCGGTACTGCGCTTGTCCACCTTGGTTCGAACGCCGTCGAGAACCGGCACGGTCGCGGCCTGCGACACGTCGAGCGCGCGAGCATCGTTCATAAGGATGTCGATGGCATGGCGCAGCAAAGCCGTCTCTGCCTGGCGACGGGCCTGGCCGTCAAGGCCGCCTAGAGCGCGATCGGGCAACGCCTCGGCAACGGCAAGCATGGCCTTAAGCGCCGTCACGGGCTTGTCACGCCACAGCGCCTGGAACACGTCCGAGACCACACACGGTACGTTCTTAAACCAGTTATCGTCGCTCGTCGCCTTGCGCGCGCCCCTCACCTGGCCCTGAACGCTCTGCAGCAGGCTCTTGACGCCCGCGGTAGTCTTGCTGCGCGAGAGACGCATATTCTTATCGAAGGTACGGGCATTGACGGCATCAGCGCCCGAAAGCGGACTGTAGATCCAGTCGGTAAGCTCCGGCGCGGGCCACCACTCAGTCTTGGAAGCGGTGCCCTCGTCGGCGGCTTTCATACGCTCGATCAGGTTGGCGAGCGCCGTAAACTGCCTGCCCGCGATGGACTGGGAAAACGCCGTGAACTCAGTCGTCTCGGCCGCAATGTGACGCGCCGCCAAACGGGCGGCGAGCTCGCCGAACAGCTGGGGTGCCCGGGCAGAAACGACGAGCACGCGCACGGGGTCGGCGGGCGTTGCAGTAGCTTTATCGGCCTTGGACTCCTTGTGCGCTTTCACCAACTTATCGATGGCGTCCGCATAGACATGAGCACGGGCATGGGGGCCGGCGACCTCAATAAAGGCAGGCTGAGCGGCGGCCCCGCAAGCGACATCAGACGCGACGGCGTCCTCCCCCAGCGGCGCGATCTCAAACAGCACACCGCGGGCATCAAATGCCGTGGCAAGCTCCTCGCGCATCGCCGCCTGCTCGCGGGCAAGCAGCACGACGACCTCTCCCCCATTGTTCGCCACGGCAGACAGCAGCTCGAGTAGACCGTGCGTAAACGACGTGGTACCGCGCACGCATACGGCGCGGGCGCACGCCGGCAGGCTATCGGCCAGGGCACCGGCCATAATGTCGGCTGCCTCGCAGGGCTCGACCATATCTCGACGGTCCAAACCGCCCGCGTAGGCACGCAAAAGCTCAAACACACGAGCCTCGGCATCGCTTTTTGGCTCAGGCTGGCAATTGTTGCCACCGCATCGCTCGGCCGTCGTCCCCGCCACACCCGGCAGCACATCGCGGGCCATGCGCGCGAGCATGCGCACCGTGCCCTGGCTACGCGAAAGCGGCTGCAGGTCGGCATCGTCGCGGCGGGCAATCATATCCGAAAACAGCATCTGACGTTGCAGGTTGTCGACGAAACCGCGCCCGTCGCCCAAAAGCTCCCAAAGCGAGCGAAGCCACGATGCGGGTGTCTTGTAGTCGATACCCAGCGAAATGCCGGCTTCCGCCGCATCATGACGGCACAGATCGAGCTCGGCAAACGTTGGTGCCAGCAACACGGCACGCCCGTGACGGGCAATAAGGTCGGCAAGCAGCGCCGACTCGGCATCGCTCAAATCCGTGCCGGCATTGGTGGTATAGATTCGAACAGGCATGGTCCTCCGCTCAAACCGTTCGCAATAATCAATGCATCCATCCTACCCGCCCAAGCGGACACATTGCCACCGCAGTTCCATCTTTTGGTACAAAGCAACCTGAACCCAACGCACCAGCCGATTGCAGGCATATAAAAACCGCCCCCGGAGGGACGGTTCTTCGTAATTCAATGTTGTCGCTGGCCTACTCGCCATCCTCCAACTTAATGAGGATCTTGCGGTAGCCACCGTACTCGCCGTTCAGCGCCTTTGAAACGCGGCTCACCGTGGTGGACGAAGCGCCGGTACGGGCCTGAACCTCAACATAAGGCTCGCCCTCGTCCAAATAGCGCGCAACCTGCAAACGCTGAGAAAGGTCGCAAATCTCGCGCGGCGTGCAGATATCGGTCAAAAACGCTTGGATATCCTTCTCGTCGTTCAAAAGGCTAAATGCGTGGACCAGCTGCTTGACATCAGGCTTGTCAAACATGTTCTCGATATTCATCGATCACCGCCAAACCCGCCAAAAGGCATCGAAGTTGATACTGACATCGGGCATCGTTCACCCGTTCTATGCAATAGGGCAACGCCTGTGGCTTTTGCCCGTAGCAGTGTAGCACACCACCAAACTAAAGCGACAAGACTCTCTGCCAGCGGCGCGTTTTTCAGGACGAACGCCGTTTAGAAACCGTATGCGCACGTAAGCTCCACGAATATTTGAGACAATGGGCGCCCAAACACCGCGGCGCGCCCGCGCAACCATCCAGGTCGCCGCCGCAAGCCGCTTCACGCGACGCCAGCAACCCCGGCGCAAGAAAGGATTCACGCCATGCGCTTTATGCTTAACTGGCTCTTCACCTCGATCGCCATCGCGATCGCCACGTTCCTCGTCCCCGGTATCCAACCCTTCGGCTTTGCCGAGACCTGGGTCTGCTTTGCCTTTGTGGGACTGTTCCTGAACATTGTCGATTCGCTCGTCAAGCCGTTCCTGACCGTCATCTCACTGCCGCTCACTATTATTACGCTTGGTGTTTTTCAGCTCGTAGTCAACAGCTTTATGCTTGAGCTCGCGAGTTACCTGTCGGTCAACCTGCTGGGCGTCGGCATCTCCATCGCCAGCTTTGGATCGGCCTTTATGGGCAGCATCCTGGTGTCCATCACGCGCAGCATCCTCGACAGCATCGCCGAGGACTAAAACGGCCATTCCGGCCGTGTCCGTCTCAACAGCCCAAAACGAAGGCCGCCCATCGCAAAAATGGGCGGCCTTCTTATTTGCCAAGTCTCAAAGGGCGAGAAAATCTACCATTTCCACCCCGTCCCCAAATGCAGGTGTGGGTTAGATGACGTAGTCGTAGCCATGGTTGGGAGCGACAAGTTGATCGAGCGTCACACCGTCGAGGTAGTCGTTGATGAGCTTGTCCAGGTTCTTCCACACGTCGAGCGTGGGGCACTCATCCGAACGCGAGCAGCCCTTGCAGTCGCCATCCAGGCAGGCGACCGGCGCCAGACTGCCCTCGGTCAGGCGCAAGATCTCGCCCACCGTGTATTGCTCGGGCGGGCGCGTGAGCACATAGCCGCCGCCCTTGCCGCGCATGCCCGAGAGCATGTTGGCGCGCACGAGCGTAGCCAAAATGTTCTCGAGATATTTCTCGGAAATCCCCTGTCGCGCCGCGATCTCTTTGAGTGGGATGCGACCGGCTGCCTGGTGCTCGGCCAGATCGACCATAACGCGCAGGGCATATCTGCCCTTAGTAGAAACCAACATGTATAGTGCTGCCTTTCGGTCATTTAGTCCGTAGAAATTCTAGCCGAAATATTGGTTTTGAAAATACCCGTTCCGGTCAAGATGGTTAATCGACTCGTAATAATCTTCTATTTCCTATTGCGTTACTAGGCTTTACTGTCTACTATGCTTGCCAACAGCAAAACGAACAACCCATAAGGTTTGTGGGTTTCGCTGCTACACACACCGTAAAACCACACGGTATCCAGTCATTTGAACACTTTGGAGGTTCACCATGAGCAAGGTTTACACGTCCATCGATCAGCTTATCGGCCACACCCCGCTTCTGGAGCTCACCCACTTTGAGGGCGACGAGGACCTCAAGGCTCGCGTGCTCGTCAAACTGGAATACTTCAACCCCGCCGGATCCGTTAAAGACCGCGTCGCCAAGAACATGATTGACGAGGCCGAGAAGGCAGGCAAGCTCGTGCGCGGCGGCGACTACACCATCATCGAGCCCACGAGCGGCAACACCGGCGTCGGCATCGCCTCGGTGGCGGCGGCTCGCGGCTACAAGGTGATCATCACCATGCCCGAGACCATGTCCGTCGAGCGCCGCAAGCTGATGCAGGCATACGGTGCGCAGCTCGTGCTCACCGACGGCTCCAAGGGCATGAAGGGCGCTATCGCCAAGGCCGAGGAGCTGCAGAAGGAGACTCCCAACAGCATCATCGCCGGCCAGTTTGTGAATCCCGCCAACCCGGCCATTCACAAGACCACGACCGGCCCCGAGATCTGGGACGACACCGACGGTCAGGTCGACATCTTCGTCGCCGGCGTTGGCACCGGTGGTACCGTGACCGGCGTGGGCGAGTTCCTCAAGGAGCAGAACCCCGAGATTAAGGTCGTCGCCGTCGAGCCCGCCACCTCCCCGGTGCTCTCTAAGGGCCAGGCTGGTCCGCACAAGATCCAGGGCATCGGCGCCGGCTTTGTGCCCGACGTCCTCGACACCCAGGTCTACGACGAGATCATCCCCGTCGAGAACGACGACGCCTTTGCCACCGGCCGCGCCGTGGGCCACAAGGAGGGCGTGCTCGTGGGCATTTCGTCCGGTGCCGCCGTGTGGGCCGCACTGCAACTGGCCAAGCGTCCCGAGAACGAGGGTAAGACCATCGTGGCCCTGCTTGCCGACACCGGCGAGCGCTACCTGTCCACGGCACTGTTCCAGGACTAAGGGCCCGTCACTTGTCGATAGGCCCAAGGCACGCCGGTCTACCCTCTCTTCTGGCGGCCTGAGCTCATCTCGTTAGGGTGTCCCACGAGACGTCCGAACTTGCTACAATGTCTGCGGCGCGGAACCAGCCTCCCGCGCCGCTTTTCTTTTTTGGCCACATGCCACCAAGGAGAACCTCCCCATGCACAACAAGCGCGTGCTCGTCGCCATGAGCGGCGGCGTCGATTCCAGCGTGACCGCGTACCTGCTCAAAAGCCAGGGCTACGAATGCGTCGGCGCCACCATGCGCCTCACCTGCCCCGCACCCGATCCCATCACGGGCATGAGTAAGGTCGACCGCGACATCGCCGACGCAAAGGCCGTCGCCGAGCGTCTGGGGATCCCCCATCATGTGCTCGACCTGCAGCAGACGTTCGACCGCAACGTTATCGAGCGCTTTGTGAACGCCTACCAGGAGGGACTGACGCCCAACCCGTGCATTATCTGCAACCGCCACATTAAGTTTGGCGCGCTGCTCGATGCGGCGCTGGACATGGGCTGCGACTACATCGCAACGGGACATTACGCCAAAACAAGCCAGGCGGCAGACGGCACCTGGCAGCTACATCGCGGCGAAGATTCCAAAAAGGACCAGAGCTACTTTTTGTATTCGCTTACGCAGGAGCGCCTGGCGCACACGATCTTTCCGCTGGCGGGCCTAGACAAAGAGCGCAACGTGCGCCGCATAGCCGCCGAGCAGGGCTTTACCAACGCCCAAAAGGCCGAAAGCGAGGACATCTGCTTTATTCCAGACGGCGACTACGCGGGCTATATCGAGCGCCGCTGCGGACATCCCGCTGCACCGGGCGACATTGTGTGGCGCGACGGCAGCGTGGTCGGACGCCATAACGGCGCGTTGCGCTATACCATCGGCCAGCGCAAGGGCTTGGGCGTCGCGATGGCGCATCCCGTGTATGTGACGGGCGTCGATGCCGCCAACAACACCGTGCATCTGGGCGAGGCCGAGGACCTAACGGCCACAGCACTCACGGCCGACGACTGGATCTGGAGCGCCCCTGCCGACCGCATGGAGGCAGAACTCGATGCCGGCGGCATTCGCGTGGGCGCCAAGTACCGTTACCGTCAGAAAGACCAAGCAGCGACCCTTACGCGCGGCGAAGACGGGCAAATGCTGCTGACTTTTGACGAGCCGCAGCGAGCCATCGCCCCCGGCCAGGCCGTTGTAGTCTACCACGGCGACATCGTCCTCGGCGGCGGCACGGTGACCGGCGCACTTAAGTAGCCCCATCCCCTTCATAAATTGCGGTGAAATAGGGACTGTTTAAGCGTTTAAAACCGCCAAACAGTCCCTATTTCACCGCAACTTAGAGAGGACGGCCTCGGTCGGTACTGCCGTATCAGCCGAGGCCGCTGCATCGCTAGCGTTGTACGTAGGCGCGGACCAGCTCGTAGGTATTGCGCACGCCGTCGATGTGGCTGCGCTCGTAGTTGTGGCTCGCGTACACGCCGGGGCCGATCAGGCCGTGACGGATGTCGTAGCCGGCCGAGAGCGTGGCCTCAACGTCCGAGCCGTAGTGCGGATACACATCGATGGCGTAATCGAGCTCCAGCTCGCGCGCGATGTTGGACAGCGTGGTTACCAGGTCGTAGTTGTACGGACCGCCCGAATCCTTGGCGCAAATCGACACCATGCGCTCGGTGCAGCCCAGGTCGTCGCCCACGCAGCCCATGTCAACGCTGATCATCTCGCGCGTGTCGGCCGGCACGAAAGCACCGCCGTGGCCGACCTCCTCGTACACGGTAAAGAGCAGCGACACCTTGCGCGAAAGCGACACCTCGCCGTCAGCAACAGCGCGGGCCAGACCCAGCAGAATCGACGCCGACAGCTTGTCATCCAGGAAGCGGCTCTTAATGTAGCCGCTCTCCGTCACCGTGGTACGCGGATCCATAGCGATGATGTCGCCGGTCTGAATACCCAGCTCGAGCACATCGTCCTTGCTGTCGACGTTCTCGTCGAGCAGGATCTCCATGTTCTTCTCGACGGTCTTGACCGGCTCGTCGGCAACGTGCGCCGAAGGCTCGGTATTGAGAACCACGCCCGTGTACACATTGCCGTCACGCGTGTAGACAGTGCAGTTCTCGCCATCGGCCGTAGACCACTGGTGCCCACCAAGCGTCGTGGGACGCAGGCGGCCATTGTCCTTAATGGAGCGCACCATGGCGCCCAGGGTATCGACATGGCTCGCCAGTACGAGCGGCTCACCCTCGCCACCAAGTTCAACGAGCACGTTACCCTTATTAGAACGCTCAGGCCCAAACCCCATATCGCGCAGCGTCTCCATCAGATAATCAGTCGCCGCACGGGTATAGCCCGTCGGCGAAGCAATAGAAGTCAGCGTCTTAAGCTGTCCCGCGATATAGGAGAGCGTCTCCTCTAGAGAAGCATCGATTACAGAAGCCATGTGCATCCTTCCAAGCAAAACTAAGACCGAGTCCCGATTTTAACCGTTCTGCACGCGCAAGGCTCTGGGAGCCGAGCCACCTCCAGACGTCCTCGCGCCGATTTTGCGCACGAGCACGGCTTACGATCCCAATCTTGCATAAATCCTATCGGTATCTGCATAGAAATGAGGAATCTTTTTGCTTCGTCTCAGGGTACCCCACCTTGGGCCGTGCAAAAAACGGAGTATTCAGCATCGTGGGCCCCAACGACCCCATCGCGAACGACAAAACGACGCGGTTACAGCAGTGTTGCGGGTCGTCGCAAAGCAGAAACTCAGTAACAACCCCCTCCACTCATCGATAGCCCACCCGCAATGGCTGTCGATGGGCGCCTGCGGGCCACTACGGGCCATTCAAAACGTTATGCATTTTTAAGAGCTTGCTGAATACTCCCAAAAATGCACGCTGGGAAGTGCACCACCTATCCGTAGCGGGCAGTACACCTTGGTTTTGCCCGTCTCAGGGCATCGACGCAGCACAAAAAGCCCCGCCATGCGTAGCACGGCGGGGCCAGCGGCAAGTCAAAAGACCATACGCCTACGGGCGAAGGACCACCAAACTGGGTTAGGCAACCGGGCAGATCTTCTTGAAGAGCTCGATGACGTCGTCGAGCGTCGCCTCGCGCGGGTTACCCGGGAAACAAGCGTCGGCCATGGCGTCCTTGGCCAGGACCTCGATCTCGTCAGCCTTCATGGCCTCGCAGACGTGCGGGATATTCACGTCGGCGGAAAGCTGCTTGACGGCGGCGATAGCGGCGTCGGCAGCCTCGTCGGTGCTCATGCCCGTGGTGTCAACGCCCATGGCGACGGCAACCTTGGCCAGACGCTCGGCGCAAACCGGCTTGTTGAACTCCATGGCGATCGGCAGCAGCATGGCGCAAGCGACGCCGTGCGGGGTGTCGTAGTGAGCGGACAGGGTGTGAGCCATGGCGTGGTCGATGCCCAGGCCAACATTGGAGAAGCCCATGCCGGCGACATACTGGCCAAGGGCCATGCCCTCGCGGCCGGAGCCGGGCTGGCCGGACTTGGCCTCGGCAACGGAGTCGCGTAGGTTCTCGCTGATCAGCTTGATGGCCTCAAAGTGGAACATGTCGGAGAGCTCCCAAGCGCCCTTGGTGGTATAGCCCTCGATGGCGTGGGTCAGAGCGTCCATGCCGGTGGAGGCGGTCAGGCCGGCGGGCATGGAAGCCATCATGTCGGGGTCGACGACGGCGACCTCGGGGGCGTCGTTGGTGTCGACGCACACGAACTTGCGGACCTTCTCGGGGTCGGTGATGACGTAGTTGATGGTCACCTCGGCAGCGGTACCGGCGGTCGTCGGCACGGCGATGGTGAACACGGCGTGGTTCTTAGTGGGAGCAACGCCCTCGAGGCTGCGGACATCGGCGAACTCGGGGTTGTTGATGATGATGCCGATGGCCTTGGCGGTGTCCATGGAGGAGCCGCCACCGATGGTCACGATAGCGTCAGCCTCGGCGGCCTTGAAGGCCTCGACGCCGTCCTTGACGTTCTGAATCGTGGGGTTGGGCTTGATCTCGGAGTAGAGGCTCCAAGCGATGCCGGCGGCGTCGAGCTCGTCGGTCACCTTAGCGGTAACGCCAAACTTGACCAGATCGGGGTCGGAGCAGACGAAGATCTTCTTGTAGCCGCGACGCTGGAGCTCGCCGGGGATCTCCTTGATGGCGCCGGAACCATGATAAGAGATGGTATTGAGAACGAAACGATTAGCCATTGATAGCCTCCCATCGTGTGCGGGGCATCCATTACGCCCCACGCTATGAGTCCCATCCTAACGCTTTTGAAACAAAAAACGCGTGAGAACGTCAAACTATTTAAAGCGTTTCAACAGATGATGAAAAATAATGCGGCGAAGGGACAGCCCCTTTGCCGCATTCGGTTACTTTCGGCAGCCCTCTTTCCAAGCTTCGGCCGCAACCTTCCAGCGTAAGCGCAAGTCGCGCTCGCGGTCGATAAACATGATGGCAAACGCGACAAACAGCAGCAAGCTCGCCACGACGATGGCATGCAGGCCCATGCGCTCAATGCACCAGTTGCCCAACACGGCGCCAAACACAAAGGTAAAGATCACGCCAAAGTACAGCAGGCCGTTTTCCAAAAAGCCGCGCCTGTGGGTGATGATGTAATCGTCCACGTTTTGCAGCGCGTTGCGCAAGTTGCCGATGCACATGGTCGTAGCGATGCCGTGACCGTGAATCTTGCGGAAGCTCTCGACCTGCATGCCGCAGGCAAACGAGGTGAGGCAGTTGGCGAGCAGGTTGAAATTGCCGCCCGGGATAAAGCTCACTCCCAACAAGATAACGGCTTCAAAAAACACCGTCACCTGACGCCAGTGGATCACGCTGCCAAAACGCTCGTGTACCAGGTCGGCAAGCATAATGCCCACGGCAAACGAAACCACAGGGAAGAAGTAGCGCCCCGCAAGTGCCCAATTGCCCTCTGAGATGCTCACGCCCACCAGCAAGATGTTGCCCGTCTGCGCGTTGGCGAAAACATGATCGCGCCCAATGTACGAATAGACGTCCATAAAGCCACCGGCGAGCGCCAAGATGATGCCCAGCTCGATGGACTCCGATATCTGTTTGGCACGCTGCATCGTCGTGCATCCTCCTTGTTGACGACCCTCTCGTGCGTTGGCGGAAACATAACCGCCGTTCATACTGTAACCCATTGACAACATGGCGTGCGCGCGAGACGGGTTCTCCAACGCGCAGATACACAGTCTGGAAACAAACGACTGGCTCAGCGACGTTCTCACTCACCAGCTCATGTACTCCCCCAGTCTTTTTAGCCCCGTCCCAAAAAGACTGGTTACAATTACGTGCAGCATACTAACAACGGGAGGAATCGTGGCAAAAAAGCCCCAGGACGCTCAGCACAACCAACACGGCAAGCATGCCCAGCGCGGCCAGCAGCAAAAGCGTGGCGGCAAGGCCCAGGGTGGCCACGCCACTCATGCCCCAGCAGAGCCTGTCCGTCCCTGGCGCCCGGGCCGCGATAAGTTCCTCCCCGTCAGCCGCGCCGACATGGATGCGCGCGGCTGGGACCAGTGCGACTTTGTCTACATCTGCGGCGACGCCTACGTGGACCACCCCAGCTTTGGTATGGCCATCATCAGCCGCGTCCTCGACGCGCACGGCTACAAAGTGGGCATCATCTGCCAGCCCGACTGGACCGACCCCGCCAGCATCACGGTGCTCGGTGAGCCGCGCCTGGGCTTTCTCGTCAGCGCCGGCAACATGGACTCCATGGTCAACCACTATTCGGTGACCAAGCACCGCCGCCACACCGACGCCTATACCCCCGGCGGCGAGGAAGGCCACCGCCCCAACCGTGCCGTCACGGTCTACGGCAACCTCATCCGTCAGACGTTCAAGGACGCTCCCATCATCATCGGCGGCATCGAGGCGAGCCTGCGCCGTCTGGCCCACTACGACTACTGGCAGGACAAGCTCAAGCGTTCGGTACTGCTCGACTCGGGCGCCGACATCCTCATCTACGGCATGGGCGAGCACGCAATCGTCGAGATCGCCGACGCGCTCGACGCGGGACTGCCCGTCGATCAGATCACCTATATCAACGGCACCGTTTACCGCACGGGTTCGCTCGACGAGGTCTACGACTACGACCTGCTGCCCAGCTGGGACGACCTTGCCGCCGATAAGCTCAACTACGCGCGCAGCTTTAACGTGCAACAGCAGAATATGGACCCCATCACCGGGCATCGCTTGGTAGAGCCCTACCCCAACAGCGTCTATGTGGTGCAGAACCCGCCGTCGGCGACGCTCACCACCGATGAGATGGACGAGGTGGCCGAGCTCCCCTACGCACGCGATTGGCATCCCGATTACGACGCGGCGGGCGGCGTGCCGGCCTTTGCCGAGATCAAGTTTTCCATTAGCTCCAACCGCGGCTGTTTTGGCGAGTGCTCGTTTTGCGCGCTCACCTTCCACCAGGGCCGCGTGCTGCAGATGCGCAGCCACGACTCGATCATGCGCGAGGCCGAGCTGCTCACGCACGACCCCGAGTTTAAGGGCTATATCAACGACGTGGGCGGCCCGACGGCAAACTTTAGCCGCCCGGCCTGCGACAAGCAGCTCAAGCACGGCGTGTGCAAGAACAAGCGCTGCCTGTGGCCGAGTGTGTGCAAGAACATGGTGGTCGACGAGAGCGGCTACACGCAGCTGTTGCGCGACCTGCGCCAGCTGCCGGGCGTCAAAAAGGTCTTCGTCCGCAGCGGCATCCGCTTTGACTACACCATGGCCGACGCCTCGGACGAGTTTTTGCGCGAGCTGCTGGAGCACCATGTCTCGGGCCAGCTGCGCGTAGCGCCCGAGCACGTAAGCGACGCGGTGCTGTCCGTGATGGGCAAGCCGAGCCGCGCCGTCTACGACGCGTTCTGCCGTAAATTTGAGCGCCTGAACCGCGAATACGGACTCAAGCAGTATGTGGTGCCATACCTGATCTCGAGCCACCCCGGTTCAACGATGAAGGAAGCTGTGGACCTTGCCGAGGCCGTGCGCGACATGGGCTACATGCCCGAACAGGTGCAGGATTTCTACCCCACCCCGTCCACCATGTCGACCTGTATGTACTACACTGGCGTGGATCCGCGCACCATGCAGCCGATCTATGTGGCCCGCGACCCGCACGAAAAGGCCATGCAGCGCGCGCTCATCCAATATCGCAAGCCCGAGAACTACAAGCTCGTGCGCGAGGCACTGGAGAAGGCCGGCCGCCGCGACCTGATCGGCTACACCAAGCATTGCCTGATTCGCCCCGTGCCCCCGCGCCCGGGCGAGACATCTGCTGGCGGTGGGCATGGCACCGGCAAGAAGGGCGGCAAACCGCATGGCGGCGGCGCTGGCAAAGGGCCCAAGGGCAGCAAGGGACACGGCGGCATGTCGCGCGCGCAAAACACCGCAGGCCGCAATCGCGCGGCCCAGGGACGGCAGGGCGCCAACGGAGGCGGACGTCGCAACTAGGGCAGCGGTGCGCTCGCTGCGTCCATCCCACACGCGTGGCGCAGCGAGCGCATTGCCTCAACGAGGATGACGCCGGCGATAGCGACCGTAATTGCCACGTCGAACGGCGTGTTCACAAACCAGAGCAACGTCATGAGATACGACCCGGCATTAAAGGCGAAGTGCAGTAGGATCGTGTAGCGGAGCTTTCCGGTCGTCACGAGCACCCAACCAAAAATGAGGCCGGCGGCACCCGCGTAGCAACCCTGCACCCAATTCATGTGCATAAAACCGAAGATTGCCGCCTGCAGCACAATCGCCGCGGCGATACCCCACGTGCTCGGGGCCGCCCAGGGCACCATGGTGCCGTCCTGCGCGCTCGCACGACGCCGGCGCTTCCAAAGTGGGCGGCACTGCGGATTAAACGCTCGAAGCGAAAACTCAAAAATAATGCCGCGCACCAGCAGCTCTTCACAAAATGGGGCGCCGAGTACCGTAGTCAGGACGGCGAGATAGCTGGTGTCGCCCATGCCTGTTTCCTCGACAAGCTCGCTGTAGTCAGCCGCCGCCTCGGGCAACAGCGACAGCACGGCGTCGGTCACGTAGCCAACGACCACCTGCAGGGCCAGACCAATCACGATAACGCAGGCGATGCGTTTCCACGCCCCACGCGCTCCCCCGCCGAGCGGACGCTCGCTTTGCCGGCGTGCCATAAACGAACGCGGCCACAGATAACGCCACCACAGCAGCGCCATCAAAAACGATGCCGTCTGCGCGACAGCCTGAAGCAATTGAATGTCGAGGTCATCGATCGAAAAACCCATGAACACCGATGCGACGCCAAGGGCGGAGAACAAAACGACGCTCAGGGCAATATCGGCAGCGACGACGCCAAAACAGGCAAGCGCCCAAATCATCGCATTGAGCATGCCAACCTCCTCAAAACCCGGCACTTGGGGACGTTCCTTAACTGCCGGCTGAAAAGGAACGTCCCCAAGTGCCGGCAGTTTGGGACAGTCATTGTTGATGAGAATCGGGCGCAGTGCCAAAAGCCCCGTTGGGCGAGATGTCGAACGGGAAGGTGCCGCAACGATTGAACGCAGCGATAAACATGCGGATGGCGTTGGACGGCGTGGTGCCCACGAGCTGAGTTGCCGCCGCGAAGGCTGCCTTTTCCTCGGGCAAGACCTTCGCGACTACGGGGGTCATGTGTTCTGCCATGGCGCTTCCTTTTTGAAACGACGGTAGTGCGGATAGATGCGGGCCACGCGGCTGGGCGACGGGCTGTGAAGGCAACCCGATTGGCCCGCATCCGGAGTTTGTTTCTGCGGCGTTGGTATTACTTGGTATACCTATGTAATACCCCGCAGATAGAATACCACACCTGGCCCCATGGGGACGGAGGAAAACGAATCATTTTGTTGCTGAGTTAGTATTTAGAGCGTGATGATGACCGAGATATCGAGGGCCTGAGCGTCGGCGACATCGTGCGTGGCAAGCAGGAGCATGCGGCCGTCGAGCAGGTCGAGCACGACCTCGGCGCATGCGTCGCGCGCAGCGGCATCTAAACCGGTAAAGGGCTCGTCCAGAATAACGGCGCCGCCCGGGCACAGCAGGGCGCGGGCAATCTCGACACGGCGGCGCTGCCCGCCCGAAAGCTCGGCCACGCGAGCGTGCACATCGACCCCCGGCGCCAGCAGGCGCAGCAATGCCGCAGCACTCAAGGCGTCCACGCGTGCATCGGCGCACACCAGCACGTTATCCAGCGCCGAGGCGGACTCGATCAAGCGTGTATCCTGAAACACCATCGAGCACGGCGCGCACTCCCCCGCTGCCAACGAAAGCAGCGTCGACTTGCCCATGCCCGAAGCGCCCATCACACAGATACGCCCGCCCGCGGGCACGTTGAGCACCAGACCATCCAGCGCCGGCGCCCAGGGCGCGCGATCGCCCACGGCGAGCGCAAGCTCCGCTGCAGCGTCATCGCTCGCAGCCCCCGCACGCCCGCGAGCGCCGCGCCCATGTGCCCGCACGGCCGCGCGCCACGCCACGGGTCCCGAAACCCGCAGCAGCCACACCAGCACGCGCTCACACGCCCACGAGGCGGCAACGACCAGCACGGTCCACGCCAGCAGATCAGCCGTCTCAATCAAAAGCTTTGCCTGATAGATGCGCTCACCCACGGTGCCCACCGCCATGCCGATCAGCTCCGCCGCCACGCCGGCCTTCCAGCTCATGCCGATCACGGCGCGGGCGCACGAAAGCACAAACGGCAGCACCTCGCGCCAGATGTGGGCGCAAAACAGGCGCCAGCCCCGCACACCGTGCAGGCGAAACATCTGCTCCAGCGGCTTATCCACTTGTGCCAAGCCCTCGACCAGCGAGAAATACACGCCCGGCAGTGCCATCAAAAAGACCGCCGCAATGCTCACGCGCGCCGACCCCAGCCAAATAAGCAGCAGGACCACCACGCAGGCAACCGGCGTCGCCTTAACAAACGAAAGTGCCGGAGCCACCAGGCGCGCAAACGCCCGCAACCGTGACGAAATCCCGGCAAGCACGCCACCGCACACCGCGGCAAGCGCCAGCCCGCCCAGTATCCGCGCGCCCGAGCCCACCAAAATCGCCCAGGTACCGCCATCGCACACCAGGCGCAGCAGCGCCAAGGCAACAGCACCCGGCCCCGGCAAGATCAGTGGCTGCGCCACCAGCGCCGCCACCAGCATCCACGTGGCAAGCCAAAAGGCGGCGACGGCACCTACTGCCGCCACCGCCTTCATACGCTCTGTCATTTGTCGAGCAAACGCACGCACGGGCTACTCCATGTAGTAGAAATCGTCAGCCGGAAGTTTACCACCCACGGCGCTCGCGTCCGCGTCGGACAGCACCTGCAGATACCCACTAAGTGCCGCCTTCATATCCTTGCCCGTCTGGCACACAAGCATGCACCCGGGAATCGCCTTCTCGGCGATCTTGGCGTTGTCCACGATGCCGGCATCGACCACGGCCTGTGCCCAGTCTGCCGGCGCCGCATTGACGGCCTTAACACTCGCCGCGTGGCAGCTCAAGAACTCCGCCACAGCCTCGGGATGTTCCTCGGCAAACGCGCGGCGCACCACGGTCACGCCCGTCAGCAGGCGCGAACCCGTGCCACCCGCCAGCTCATCCCACACATCGGTCAGGCTCACCGGTGCCGACAGCTTGCCCTCGCTCTTGGCGATGGCAGCGGTCTTGAACGGCTCCGGCAGCACGCCCACGGCGGACGGGTCGGCAAGCAGGGCCGACAGCACCTCGGTGGGCTCGCTCTTAAACTCGAGCGTCACCTGACCGGTCAGACCCGCGCGCTCCAGCAGGTAATTCATGACGTACTCCGGCGTGGCGCCCTTGCCCGTCATATAGACGGTATGGCCCGCCAGGTCGCCAAACGAGGCCACATTCGCGTCGCCCGTCACAACGTTCAGCACACCCAGCGTGTTGATGTCGATGACCTGCACCGCGCCCTCGGTCTTGTTGTAGAGCACGCTCGCCACGTTGGCGGGCACCAGGGCGATATCGATATCGCCCTGAATGACCTTGGGCACAATCTCGTCGGCGGCAGTGTTGATCGCAAAGTCGAACTCATTGTCCGTCTCGCCATCGGCAGCCTGGTCCATAAACTGCACCAGGCCAATCGAGGTCGGCCCCTTGAGCGAGGCGACGTGCACCTCGACCGGCTCTGCAGCAGCACCGACGCCGTCCGTGGCAGCCGAGCCCGCGGCGGACCCGGCACCGGCAGCCCCGCCGCCACAGCCCGCGAGCGCAAGCGACAAGGCGCCCGCGGCGAGCACCGAGGCAAACCCCCGGCGCGACATCTCAAAATCAAACGCGCGCATCGCTAGCACGTCCCCTCGTTGGGCATCGACCAGGCGTGATGGTCGGTATGCAGCAGCTCCTCGGCCAGCGGCGAGAGTGGCTCGCCCAAGAACTCGCGGTAGCACGCCTGGACATCGGGATTCTCGTGCGAGAAGCGAATGTCCGCAGCGGCATCCAGGCCCCAGAGCACCTGGCCACGCTCGGCTGCCAGCTCGCAGCCGTCGTGGATGGGCTGACCGCCGCCACCGACGCAGCCGCCCGGGCATGCCATAACCTCGACGAAGTCATAGCCCACGCGGCCGTCGCGAATCGCGTCGAGCAGACGGGCGGCGTTGCCCAGGCCGTGTGCCACGGCGACGCGCACCTTGGTGCCATCGATATCGGCCACGGCCTCCTTCCAGCCGTCCAGGCCGCGCACGTCGGTAAAGAAATCCGCGTCGGGGTTCTTGCCCGTCACCAGGTAATAGGCCGAGCGCACGGCGGCCTCCATCACACCGCCCGTGGCGCCAAAGATCACACCCGCGCCCGTGCCAAAGCCCAGCGGCGTATCGAGCGGCTCCTCGACCAGCGTGCCCACGCTCACGTGGCTCGCGCGGATCATGCGTACCATCTCGCGCACCGTCAGCGCAACGTCAACGTCGGGCGCACCGCCCTCGCCCACCATGCTCGGCAGCGCGCACTCGGCCTTCTTGGCCGTGCACGGCATCACGGACACCACAAACAGGCGCTCGGGCTCCACGCCCAGCACTTTGGCGTAGTAGGTCTTGGCGATGGCGCCGAACATCTGCTGCGGCGACTTTGACGTGGACAGGCTGTCGACAAACTCGGGGTAGCGTGCCTTCACAAAGCGTACCCAGCCCGGGCAGCAGCTCGTGAACATGGGCCAGCCGCGGCTGTCGCCCTCGCCCTTGGCAGCCTTACCCAGGCGCTCGAGCAGCTCGGAGCCCTCCTCCATAATGGTGAGATCGGCCGAGAAGTCGGTGTCGAACACGTACTCAAAGCCCACGCGGCGCAGCGCACAGGCCAGGCGCTCGACGGTGGCCTCATCGCGCGGAATGCCAAGCTCCTCGCCCCAGGCGCTACGCACGGCCGGCGCAATCTGCACCAGCACGATCTTGTCGGGATCGGCGATGGCGTCGAACACGGTCTCGGTATCGTCACGCTCGCGCAGGGCGCCCGTCGGGCAATGCGTGATGCACTGACCGCACGCGACGCAATCGGTCTTGCCAATCGGCGCACGCCCGCGGGTACCCACGGCGGTATGCGTGGCGCGGTTGGTCAGATCCCAAATCCCTAAGCCCTGCACGCTCTCGCACACCTTGATGCAGCGCATGCATTTGATGCACTTGTCGTTATCGCGGATGATGGGGAAATCGAAGTCCCAGCCCTCGCGCGCCAGGTGCTGCTCGTACGGCAGATAGAAGATGCCTAGGTCGTTGGCGATGGTCTGCAGGTTGCAGTTACCACTGCGCACGCAGCTCGTACAGCGCGAGTCGTGCTGGGACAGCAGCAGCTGCACGTTGGTGCGACGCGCCTCGCGGGCCTTGGGGCTGTTTGTGTGGACCACCATGCCGTCGAGCACGTAGTTGTTGCAAGCGGCAACCAGCTGGTCGCAGCCCTCGACCTCGACCACGCACACGCGGCAACCGCCGATCTCGTTTAAATCGCGCAGGTAGCACAGGGTGGGAATCTGGATGCCGACGGACTTGGCCGCGTCCAGGATCGTGGTGTGCTCGGGTACCACGACCTCGCAATTATCGATAGTGAGCTTGACCATATTGAGTGCTCCGCTTTCGGTGTTGTCGCTGACAGTGGGGTTGTTGAGCTCTACCATTCCAGGTTCCTCCCTCCGCGGAACGCGCCAAAGCCAAAGTGGTCGCAACGCAGGCAGCGGCTTGCCTCCTGGCGTGCCTCCTCCTCGGTAAGGCCCTGCTCGACCAGATTCCAATCGTGGATGCGCTCGCCGGCCTCGCGCTCGCCCAGCTCGCAGCGGCCACACTCGTGCTTGCCCTTAAACTGCACGGTCGGCAGCTCAACGTCGAGCTTGATCTTGTGGTCAAAGCCCAGGTAGCGGTCGATATTTGCCGAAGCCACGCGGCCGGCGTTGATGGCCCGGATGACGGTGGCGGGACCGGTCTGGCAGTCGCCGCCGCTAAAGAGACCATCGAAGTTAGGCACGGCGCCATCCGAATCGGTGACCACGCAGCCCCACTTGCAGGCGATGCCCATGTCCTCAAACGGCTTGGAGTCGATGTCCTGGCCAATGGCCACAAACACGCGCTCGCAGGGAATGACGCGTTCGGGCGTGGCGGCGGCACGCGGGGCCGGACGCCCACGACGGGGCTCGCCGATAATCTGCGGCTGCACGCGCAGGCCGCTCACGCGACCTTCCTCGCCCGTCTCGATAGCGAGCGGTGCGGTGAGCTCCAGAACCTCGCAGCCCTCGGCCTGGGCGCCGGCAATCTCGGCATCCTGGGCCGTCATGTCGCAGATGCGACGGCGGTAGACGATGCTCACCTTTTCGGCACCGCAGCGCACGGCAGAGCGCGCCACGTCCATGGCCACGTTGCCGCCGCCGATGACGCACACGCGCTGGCCGCTCAGGTCGGGCAGCTCGTCGTCGCCGATGGCGCGCAGCATCTTGACGGCCGACTCCACGCCGAGCGCCTCTTCGCCCGGAAGGCCGAGCTTCTTATCGCTGTGGGCGCCAATGGCCAGATAAACGGCATCGAACTCGTCGCGCAGGCGGGCAAGCTCCTCGCCATTGACGGAGTGGTCGAGTTCCACGTCGATGCCGGCGCTCAAGATCCAGTCGATCTCGGCCTGCAGGCGCTCGCGCGGCAGGCGGTAGCTGGGAATGCCGTAGCGCAGCATGCCGCCCAGGTGGTGGCGCTGCTCAAAGATGGTCACCTTATGGCCCATCACGGCCAGGTAGTAGGCGCAGGAAAGGCCGGCCGGGCCGCCGCCAATCACGGCGATGCGCTTGCCGGTGTTGTCGGCCACGCTGGGCTTGTAATCGTTGAGGTCACTGTGCTCAACGGCAAAACGCTTGAGGGCGAGGATGTTCATGGGATCGTCGACCATGCCGCGACGGCAGTGCATCTCGCAGGGATGCTCGCACACCAGGCCGCAAACGAGCGGCAGCGGGTTGTTCTTGCGGATAACCTTGACGGCATCAGCATAGCGGCCGGCCTCGACCAGCGAAATGTAACCGGGAATGTCGACGTGCGCCGGGCAGCCCGAGACGCACGGGACGCGGGCCTCGCGGTCAAAGCCACAGGAGTGCTCGCGGATGTGGTGCTCAAAATCGTCGCGAAAACCGCGGATAGCCGTAAGCGCCATGGCACCGGCCTCGTAACCGATGGCGCAGTCGCTCGAAAGATAGATGGTGCGGGCCGTGCGCTCAATCAAGTTGAGCGTGGACTCGTCGGCGCGGCCCTCGAGCACATCGGCGAGCAGATCGCTCAGCGCGCTCAGGCCCACACGGCAGGGCGTGCACTTGCCGCAGCTCTGGGTGGAGCACAGGTTGACGAGCGCCGCCGTAAACTCAACGGGGCACGGGGCGAGCGAACTCACCGCCAGACGGCGTCCAAGCGCATCGTGCAGGTCGTCCATGACGGCCTGAGCGTGGCTGCGTTCCATTACGTGCAGTCGAGCCATAAGATCCCCTCTCACATGGCAGCCCGGAGGCGAGGCCGGGCGAAGTTGCTACACGCACAACACTGACCTAAAAAGTTATTAGGTCTCCACGCAGTTCGGCAGGCGGTATGAAAAGTCACCCTCGGCGGTGAAATAGAACATTACCGCAGATAAATGCCATATTTGATAAAACGCGTTACCAAATGACAATGCCCCGCCCACGCAATCACGTGGACGGGGCATTACTCATGGCATGCGGTCAGCGACCCTGTTGCTTTTACTTAAGCTCGGGCCAGTAACCCTTGTTGGCCTCGATCATGTCGTCGAGAACCTCCTTGGCGACCTTCATCGACGGCACGGTCTTGTTCAGCGTAAAGGCCTTAAGCGCCTTCTCGTACGAACCCTCGATCGTAGCCTCGACCACGAGCTTCTCGGAGTTCAGCTGCTGCATCATGAGGCCCTGCTGGAACAGAGGAATGTTGTCGCGGCTGATGACCTCGGGGCCGTTCTTGCCAATGTAGGCAGGCAGCTCGACCATAGCGTCGTAGGGCATGTTGGGGATAGCGCCCTTGTTCTCGCAAATGACCAGGAAACGCTGCTTGGTGTCGTTCTTCAGAGCGATAGCCAGGTCGGCAATCCAGTCGCCGTGGCTACCCGCATAGAACGTGCTCTCGTCGATCTCGCCCGTCTTCTCGTAGTGGTCGATGCCGTCGAAGAGGTTCTTCTCACGCGTCTCCTCAACCTCGTTAGCACGGGTGCGCTCGGGGTTGGAATGCTCGACGAACTCCTTCTGCTGCAGGTAGTAGTTCAGATACGTGTTGGGCAGGTACTCCGGGAAGCACTCCATGATCTCGTACTCGCCCTTCCAGACGTAGTACCAGCTGCCCTTGGTGTGACGGTTCTGCTCGGGGTGCTCGTCGGCGGTCTCCTCGGGCTTCTTTGCCATGAGCGAGCCCATGCCCTTGAGGTAAGAGTCGGGCAGCAGAATCTCATGCTCCTTGATGTACTCGCGCAGCTGCGGGAGCACCTCCTCGCCCTTGTGGCGGATCGAGGTGAACCAACCAAAGTGGTTGAGGCCAAAGTAATCGTACTCGACATCCTTCTTCTCGATATCGAGCGCGGCGCAAACCACGTCGATGATCGCGATCGGCATGTCGCAGATGTTGATGATACGAGCGTTGGGGCGCAGCACGCGGCAGCCCTCGGAGACGATGGCGGCAGGGTTGGAGTAGTTGAGAATCCAGTAGTCCTTCTTGGCGTACTTCTCAACGTCATCGATCAGCTCGACCATGGGGAAGATGGTGCGCATGCCGTAGGCAAGGCCGCCGCAACCGCAAGTCTCCTGACCCACGCAGCCGTGACGCAGCGGAATCTTCTCGTCCTGCTCGCGCATGGCGTAGCCGCCCACGCGCATCTGGGCAAACACGAAGCTCGCGTCGGTAAAAGCCGTCTCCTTATCGGTGGTCACCGTGAGCTTGATGTCCAGGCCGAGGTCCTCGTGCAAAATCCAGTCCACGAGCACGCCGATCTTGCGCTGGCGCTCCTCGTTGATGTCGTACAGACGAATCTCGTCAACATCGAGCTCGTCCTTGCGCAGGGCGATGGACTTGACGATGCCGGGGGTAAAGGTGGATCCGCCACCACACAGAGTAATGATCATTGTTTACTGCTCCTTCTCAATTGCGTTTTCGACCTTGTCGCGCATCTCGGCGACCTTCATGCCAAAGATGATCTGGATATTATTGCCGTTGCGGTTGATGCCGCTGTTGGGCACGTGGTTGATGAGGTCCTCATTGATGAGGTCCGGGTTCTTAACGTTCACGCGGAGACGCGTAAAGCAGTTCTCGAGCTCCTCGATGTTGTCCTTGCCGCCAAGACCTGCGACCAGGTCGGCAATACCCGCATCGACGCCCTCTGCGGGAGCCGCGGCAACAGCGCCCTGCTTCACCGCGACAGACGCGGCGGCCTCGCCCTCGGCAACGGACTCGGCGAGCTCGGACTCCTCCTCGCGACCAGGCGTGTGGAGGTTGAGCTTCTTGATAAGGAAGGTGAAGAGGAAGAAGTACAGAGCGGCGTTGACGACTCCAAGCACCAGCATAACCGGCCAGTTGGTCTTGTCGACACCCAGGACCAGGTTGGAAACCACGATGTTGATGATGCCGCCTGCAGTCGAAGCGGGCACGGAGAGGACCTTGAGCAGAACCAGGAAGATACCGGAAAGAACCGAGTGAACGACAAAGAGCACGGGAGCGGCAAAGACAAAGAGGAAGTCCATGGGCTCGGTGACACAGGAGAGCACGGCGGTGATGATCAGCGGGATGATAACAGCCTTGGTCTTATCCTTGTTCCCCTTGTAAGCGGTGAAGATAAAGGCGAGACCGATGCCGATGTAGGGCCACAGGTTGTTGAAGGTGTAGCTGTTGAAGTAGGTGCTATCGGAGAAGGGCTGGCCCGTCATTGCCATCTCGGCGACACGGATGGGGTAGGCGCCGGCGATAACCTGATCGCCCAGCGTCAGGGTGCCACCCACATCGGAGAACTGGAACGGGGTGTAGATGAGGTGGTGCAGACCGGTGGGAACGAGCAGCTTGTTGAGCATGCCGTAGATAAACAGACCGATGTTGCCCGACTCCTTAATGATGCCGGCAACGGAGGAGATGGCACCCTGGACCGGAGGCCAAACGATGCAGAAGCCAGCGCCCATGATCCAGGAGATGATGATCATAATCAGGAACGGGAAGCGAACGCCCGAGAACATCGAAAGGGCAATGGGGAACTGCTTGTTCGAATACTTGTTGAACACGGCACCGGTGATGCAGCCCAGGATGATGCCGCCAAACACGCCGGTATCGAGTACCTGGATGCCCATAACGGTGCTCTGGCCGGTTCCGGTAAGACCGAGCATGCCGTTCGCTTCGGCAAGAGAGCCGGTGGCGTTGAGCACGATGTTGTTAGCCTGCAGGAACAGGAAGAACGACATCAGGGCAATCAGCGAAGCATGGCCCTTGTTCTTCTTTGCCATGGCGCCGGCAATGCCCACGCAGAACAGAATCGAGAGGTTGTTGATGATAAACATCAGCGACTGGTAGACAACGGCGCCCACAAGCTGGAACGGACCGGAGCCCAGTACGGGGACCAAAGCGCAGATGGTCTTGTTGGTCAGAATGATGCCCACGATGAGCAGAATGCCGGCAACCGAGAGATACATCATCGGCTGGACGATTGACTTCGCGAACACCTCCAACGGCGCTTTGAAATTGAACTTCTTTTTTGCGGTCATAGCGGTACTCCCCTTCCTTTTCCGCAAATTAAGACAGATGTGCCCTGGACAAGACCGTGAGCCTTGCCTTATATCAATCGATGTATAGGCACGTTATGCCTAGAGACCAGGTTCTCCAAGCAGGTTAACAATGTGATATGCGAGATAACTCTTCTCGGCATCGGTAACGACAACGTTATAGGTAGACGACAAGTGGGCGGCTATGGCGTCCGCGCACGAGAATGCGCACGGATACGCCGTTTCATCGATTCGGAACAGCGCGTCTCCGTTGATTTGCCCGGCCGTAGGATCGAGCGCTCGCTGCGCGAAAAACTGCAGGTGACGAACGAAACGTTCGTAAGGCAGCGAGGTGTTATCGAGGGTCGTAGAATAGCGCTCAGAAACAATCGCAAGCACGTCGCGAACAAGCTGGACCGAAACAATCAAACGATCGGAGCGTTGCGGCATGGTGGCGTTGACGATATGCAGCGTAATAAAACCCTGCTCTTCTTCGCTCATCTGGATGCCCATATACTCCTTGATAATCTGCAGCGCACGGCCCGCAAGTGCATACTCCTTGCGATAGAACTGCTGGATCTCGAGCAGCAACGGATTCTCACAGGAGACGCCCTTGCGCTCGCGCTCCAAAGCAAGGCTGATATGGTCTGCGAGAGCAATGAGAATCTTGTCGTTGATATCAACATTGAGCTCTCGACGGAGCATCTGAACGATTTCCTCGGAAATCACGAGGTTGACGGTGGGGATGGACTCCAAAAGATGTGCCAAGCGGTCAATCGTACGCGAGTCCTGAGAAGTTCCCTCCTGCAACGCGTAGGTCTTTTCGATCGACGCCTCGTCGATGGCATCGCCGGCATGACGGCCAAAGCAGAGGCCTCGACCGATGACGATGAGCTCGGAGCCATCGTCCGAAGTGACCATTGCGACGTTGTTGTTAAAAACTCGCTTGATAACCACGGTACCCACCACAAGAATTTACTCGGAAAGCCAGACGACAGGCTCTTTAACAGCAACAGGGCCGGAAGCATGCTCGCGAAGAGTCGAGTTCTCCGAGCGCTCGCACACGATAACGAAGACCGTGGGATCGAAGCCGGCGGCGCGGACCGCGTCGAAATCGACCTCAACGAGGGGCTGGCCCGCGTCGACATGGTCACCCTGGGCAACGAGCGCATGGAAGCCCTTGCCCTCAAGCTTAACAGTGTCGATTCCGATATGCAGCATCACCTGAGCAGAGCTGTCGTCGGACATGATGCCCAGCGCGTGCTCAGTCGGAAACAGCGCCGCGACGGTGCCGGAAACAGGAGCGCACACCGTTCCCTCTTGGGGAACCACGGCAACGCCATCGCCCACGGCACGGCTGCTAAAAGCGGGGTCATTGGTATTTTCTAGATGAACAAGCTCGCCGGAAACGGGAGCGAGGATTTCGAACTCGGAAGCTGCAGTCTTCTGCTCATCCGAACCGCCCATCAGGCGAGAAAAGAAACCCATGGTGGCATGTCCCTTCATAAATATAGCCCAACCAAAATCAAGCGAATGCATCCATAGAGACACACCCGTTCAAAGACTTTGGTTAGGCCCACGTCCGAGGGACTCGGTAACCTTCCGCATTTCTTTTACGGGAGCTATTGTAGACAAGCCCAAAGCCGGAACAACCATTATGACCGATGAACGGTATTTTTTCTTCGATAAACGGTATTTAGGCGGCACTTAGGGACTAGGCGGCACTTAGGGACGATCCTTTTCTGCCGGCACCCAGGGGCACTCCTTGCTCTGGTGCAATGGGGTCAGGTTTGTTTGCACCAACTTGGTGCAGATTAACCTGACCCCAATGCACCAATCTCGCTTGCGTTAGATGAAGATCTCACATTCCCTGCGCTCGACGCAAGCCTTGCTCAGCATCTGGGTAACGGCGGCAAGTTTGTTAGGGTCAAGTTTGCGAGCATTCTGCGAGCATACGGAGACGCAACGCATGCAGGAGATGCACGCCTCGCCATCCACCTGCCTTGGATCGTCCTTGTCGATAGCTCGAACAGGGCACAACGCAGCGCAAGCACCGCAGGAGACGCAATCCTCCGTTGCATGGGGCACCATACTGTGGCCTCCAGCTTGCTTATAAGGACGATTGCCGGGAATAGAGGGCTCGGACGCAGCCCCGTCCAGTAGCTTTTGCCGGATCCGCTGCGCAAACTCTGAAAGTTGCGCCACATCCTGCGCATCCGGTCGCCCAGCAGCAAACTGACGAGCAACGGAATGCTCGGCAATGGCAGAAACCGCTGCAACCACCCTAAATCCGGCACGCTTCGCAACGTCTTCCAGCTCAATAAGCGTATCCTCAAACGCGCGGCCCCCGTAAACACAAACCAAAACAGCCCGAGCTCCGTTGCCACGCACCATTCCCAGTCGCTCAACCGCCACAGCTGGAACCCTGCCAGCATATGATGGGACGGAGATAACCGCAACGTCGCCCTTCGCCATCGAGACCCCGTGGAAATCCAACCCGCTATCGGTCAGATCGACAGTAACGATATTCCCATCCAGCGCCCCGGTCACAAGACCAGACACTTTCTCCGTTCCGCCCGTTGGACTAAATACAATTTCGAACATGCTCATCGAACATCCTCCCCTACGCTTGGTAACACACCAAGCCGCCCGCATGCTTAGACAGAGTATACGGCGCGCGGGGACACCCCGGTTTAGCGCAAAGGGGTCAGGTTTGTTTCCACCAACCTGGTGCAGATTAACCTGACCCCTTTGCACCAAACTATGCTGTCTGCCTCGTCGATTTGTATAATTTCCGTTACAGATTGCATATATTTACATGATACCGCTGTGTTCTCCTGAGGTACCCCATCCCGGACCGTGCAAAAAACGGAGTATTCTGCAACGCGCTCGTGCCAACACCGCCGCGAGCGGGCAAAACTGTAGGGCGCTGCATCATTTTGGGTTCCGATATAACGAGAATGACGCACCTTTGCACCGGAAAACGGAAAAGTCTGACTCAAAACGCTCGCTAGGGATATCCGAAGGCCACCGCTGGCGACGTCGAATCGTATGCAGGCAACTCGATCTGCAGAATACTCCAAAAAATGCACGGCGCACCCCATGGGACCCATTGCCGCATGGCTGAAAACGGGCCTTCAGCATCCTCCAGGTGCATTCCTGAGCAAATCACACCGGATCAACGGTCGGATGCGGCAAACAAAAGGGCCCGAGCGTTGTTTGCTCGGGCCCTTAGCTTGTCTCATGCTAGCGTGCGATGCGTATGTTACTTGCGCTTGCCGCCGCCGTCACCGGGGCGACGGGAGCTACCGCCGCGCTTGCCGCCGCGATTGTTACCATAGCTGCCACGGTTATCGCGACCGCCGGCACGACCGCCGCGGGAGCCGGCCTGGTTGCCGCCACGCCCGCCGCGGTAGCCGCCACGGCGCTCCTCGCGGGTGTCGTCGTAGTTGCGCCAGTCATCGCGACGATCGCGGCTGGCACGCGGGTCGCGACGATCGCGCGACCCATTCGAACGAGCAGTGCCGCTGCGGCCACCGTTGCCACGAGCGCCCTCGCGACGCTCGCCACCGCGGCCACCCTCGCGACCCCCGCGCTCGTCAAAGCGCTTGCCGCCGCGGGTACCACGCTCGTCACGCGAACCACGGCCTTCGCCGCCACGGCGCTCATCGCGCTCGCCGTCGCGACCGGAGCGACGACGGTCACCCGAACCGCGCTTGCCGCCGCGCGAACCGCGGCCCTCGTCCTCGCGCTCAACACGACGACGGCCACCACGGTCCTCATCCTCACGACGACGGCGGTGCGCCTCGCCCTGGAACTGCTTGGCACGACGCTCGGCACGGTTGCCGCGCGGGGCCTGCTCGACGGCAGCAGCACCGCCGCGCTCCTCGGCAGCCACCTCGCGGGCCACGCTCTCCACGGCCTCGTCCACGCGAGCCTGAACGCCCTCGCGAACGCGGGTCTTACCGCCGCGCTTGGGACGACTCGGGCGCTCGCCGTCGCCGCGACGCTCGTCGCGACCGCGGTTGGAACGACCGGCCACATCGCCGTAATCGTCGCCGTTGCGCTTGCCGTCGCGACGTGCCTGCTCGAGCTTCTTCTTGCTCTTGGACTTGCCGCGCTTGGTCTTCTTCTTCACCTTAAAGGCCGCAGGATCGCGCTCGGGGTCAACCGCGGGCGGATTGGGGCCCACATGCAGGTCGCCGGCGTCATAAATGTCGGCCGTCTTGTCCATGAGCTTCTCGATCTCGTAGAACTCATCGACATCCTGCTCGGTCACAAACGTAATGGCCCAGCCCAGCTCGCCAGCGCGGCCCGTGCGGCCGATGCGGTGGATGTAGTCGGTCGGCTCGGCCGGCACGTCAAAGTTCACGACGTAGCGCACATCGCTAATGTCGATGCCGCGGGCAAGCACGTCGGTTGCCACCAGCACGTCGACGGTGCCGTCGCGGAAGGCCGAAAGCGCGCGCTCGCGCTGGGCCTGGCTGCGGTTGCCGTGGATCGCGGCCGCCTTAATGCCCTTGCGCTCCAGACGACGGCAGCAGCTGTCGGCGCGGTGCTTGGTGCGCATAAAGACGATAGTGCGCTCCGGGCCCTCCTTTTTGAGGAACTCGGGCAGCAGGTTGTTCTTGGCCTCGATGGACACCGGGAACACAAACTGGTCGACGGTGTCGGCGGTCGACGTGGCAGGCGCGATCTCCACGCGGGCCGGATCGCTCACCAGGTCGGTGATCTCGCCCACGGCCTCCTCGTCGAGCGTGGCCGAGAACAGCAGCGTCTGGCGCTCGGCCGGCGTCTCGCGCACAATACGGCGGACGGCGGGCAAAAAGCCCATGTCGAGCATGCGATCGGCCTCGTCGAGCACCAGCACCTTGACCTCGTCCAGGTGGCAAGCGCCCTGCTCAATCAGATCGACCAGACGGCCCGGCGTGGCGACCAGGATGTCGCAGCCGTACTTGAGGGCCGCGGTCTGGGGCTTGTAGCTCACGCCGCCCACGACGGTCACGGCGACATGGCCGGTGACGTCGGCAATCTTGCTGGCGACCTCATCGATCTGCTGGGCAAGCTCGCGCGTGGGGGTGATGACGAGCATCACGGGGCCACGGCCGTTGCCCTCGGGCTTCTTGGCACCGCGACGGCGGTTGCGGCCGCCACGCTCGCGCACGGGCTTGGGCGGAGCAATGTGCTCCAGATTGTTCATGGTCGGCAGCAAGAAGGCGGCCGTCTTGCCGGTGCCGGTCTGAGCGGCAGCAAGCAGGTCACGGCCCTCAAGCACCACGGGGATCGAGCCGGCCTGGACAGGCGTGGGCGCCGTGTAGCCTAGGTTCTCGATGGCACGAAGCATCTCGTCCGAAAGTCCCAGCTCGTCAAAGGCGGGCAGACTATCGGTAGCGGACTCGACGGCCTGGGCGGCATTTGCCTCATCGGCGGCATCGAAGGCAGCCTGGGTCATGGCCTCACGGGTCTCGTCCAGGATCTCGGCGTCCGTGACGTCGGATACAGAATTACGCATATGTTGTTGTTCCTTATCTGCACGCGCAATGGGCACGGCATGCGGCCGCGCGGGCGTGCTTTGTAGTGCGCTAATACATACAAAAACGGGTGCGCACAGAGAGGACGTTGCTCAGCACGCTGGCGATCGCTTTGGCAGCCCTATCACGCGCCGTCCAGACGCAGCAGCTCTAAGCGATGGAGCAGATTCGCCGCCGGTTAGTATACCCGTGCTTCGCATGCCCCCACGTAAACCACAGATGACGAGGCGGACGAGGTGGGCCCGGCTGATTGTCTCAATCTGTAACATCTACAGGGCAAATCTTCCTCTACGTGTTACAGATCGAGACAAACGGTCGACACAGTTCACAAACGTCTCAATCTGTAACAGTTACCGAGTAAAATCGGCCCTAATTGTTATAGATCAAGACAGAGGGGGATTTCCGTCAAGTCCAAACCAAATCTCTCAGTCTTCCTGCAATTTCGAACATGTGGCCTATAATGTTGCTTTGGTTACACTATTTATTGCGCAGCCATTTAATACGTCGCCCACCGGGGGCCATTAATTCCTATCGCCATATTGGCTTGGAAGCAATCAAAGGAGGTATCCGTGGCAGCAGAGACGCCTTGCTCGGTCCTCTATAACGATATTCGCTCGTTCGGCGGTCTTAAACATCTCGAGATCGCCCGAATGCTCATCAATGGAAACTCTTATCTCGGCAGTACCCTGCTCGAGAAATGCTCTTCCAACCGCTCGTATCTCACCCGTTACATCGTCCATCGCAAGCCTGACCAGTGCGCGCCCGCCATCTACAGCGACTTTACCGTCACCACGCTCAACCTTTCCGCGGCAATCTGCAACAAGCTCGGCGGCGGCGAGTCCGCCTATCGGGCAATCGCCGAGCACTATCGCGGTCCGGCCGCCAACGAAATGATGTCGGCTCTCGCTAGCTACAAGCTGGACAGCCGCCTATATGCAAATGCCCTCAATCGCATCGACAACTTTGACGGCAATGCCGTGCGCGAAAAGAGCACGCTCTTCCTGATGCTCTTTGTGGCAACGGGGGCGCTCGCCGATCCCGTTCAGGGCGTGGCCACCGTCGAGCGCTTTTGCGACAGCAAGACGGGCGAGCACTTTGGCACCACCGAAACTACCGTCGGACGTGGCTTTATGAGCAGCCTGGAGCAGCCGCGCACCGTCGCCCCCAACCTCGGTCTGCTCAGAACCCATGCCGACAACTGCGCCGACATGCAAATCCATCCCCTCACACGCGATCCGCACGGCACCGTGATTGGTTCTCTGCCCAAAACCTCGCCCAGCATCACCGATGTGGGCGCCGACGCATCGCGCGAGCATCTTCGTATTTGGCTCGAGGGTGAGCACTGGTACGCCCAGGGCCTTGGATCGACCAACGGCACGGTGCTCGAATCGGGCGCGCGCGACGGCGATATTGTGATTGAGCCGCCGCGCGACCAACGCGAGCCCGGCAAGATCTATCCCCCCGTGGAAATCGCCAACAGCGACAGACTTCATTTGGGTCTCTATACGACATTCCTTGTCATTGTGGACTAGCGCGGACGGCGATCGGAAGACGGTCGCCGTCCGTCTTTCGTCTTCTACCTTCTGCGTCGTAAACGACAATACTCAGCGGTATGCGTGGGCAGTGCGGCTATCATGGTTCTTTACCGATATCCGCACTGCTCACGTATACGCGCGGCAACCCATGCCAGACAAAGGAACGCCATGGATACTACCAATAGCGCCTATGGCGACAAACTCATCCGTCTTGACACGTTCGACACCGCCGTGGCGGTCGACCCCAGCGCCGAGGACGACGCCAAGCGTCGGTTTATGACGCTTATTCTCCAGACGGCCCACCGCAACAACGGCAACATCGGACACGTGCTGCGCGCGACCAACACGAGCGGCGAGGTCTTTGCCGTCAAGCTACTCAAGGACAACGCCATCCTTTCCGGCCAAGCCCCCGACCGCTCCGCCGAGCAATCGGCAGCGCACCTGGCCAGCACCGCCGCGCTGTTCGAGGAGTACCGTCATCTGTGTACCGTCTCGCACCTGCGCGGATTTCCGCGCGTCTATGGCTACGGATCGTGCGAGGATGACCCTCTCATCCTCATGGAGTGGGTCGAGGGCACCTCGCTCAAGCAGGCGCTGCCCCTGCTTCCGCACGACGCCTCGGGCGGGCTGACCACCCAGATGGTCGCCGCCGTCGGAAACGCCGTGCTTCGTGCGCTCTTGATGACCCAAGGCCTCGTGAATCCGGTCATCCATCGCGACCTGTCGCCTGCCAATATCATGTTCCGCACCACTAGCCGAACGCTCGAGCAGCAGATTGCTGATTGTTCCTTTGACCCCTGCCTCATCGACATGGGCTCCGCGACCATGGCTCTCGGCGACGACACGATCACCCGGCGCGCCGACATCTGGCGTTTTGCCACGCCCGCATACGCCGCGCCCGAGATGCTCACGCAGGATATCGAAGGCATCGCGGCCCTTCGCCGTTCGCCGGCAATCGACGTCTATGCGCTTTCGAGCATTCTGTACCAGCTCTACAGCGGTCGCAAACCGTTTGACTTTGAGTCGACGGACGCCGCTGCAACCGGCTCGTTCTATCTCGTAAAGACCAAGACCAAGCCGGCACCGCTCGAGCCGCGCTGCGAGGGCGATGAGGCGCTCGTCCAGATCATCATGAAGGGTCTCTCAGTCGAGCAGTGCGATCGTCCCACCGAGCAGCAGATGCTCGAGGTGCTCTCGGCATACCTCACCGACGCCGAATCCGAAGGCCGCGAAGGTGCAGGAGACGAGGCCGCAATTGATATCGATTCTGGCACGCACCTTAAGGTCGACGTCGCCGGCGAGCGCGCACGAGAGATCCTGAATCAGGCCCGCCACGATGCCATGACCCGCCGCCGCTTTATTATCGGCGGCGCTATCGCAGCCGTTGCGGGGCTCAGCGTTATCGGGGCGGCAACCCATGGCTTTGGCATCCCCGACTACCTTGACGGCATCCGCGGTTCACTTGACGACTACACCTGGGATCAGCTGCAGGAGATTTCGCTCAAGATTAAGGCCGCCGAGACCCGTAGCGAGGCACGCGAGATTGCCAAGCGCTATCACCTGCTCGATGACAACGGGCATATCCCCTATCCATGCACCAAGCGTGTCACGCTCACCAACGGGCTGCAGGTTGGCGCGCAGCTTGTGGGCATCCGCCACGATGAGCTTCTGGACGGGACGGGCAAGGCCGGGCTGACGTTTATGTTCGACGCGGGTATTGCCGAGCGCAACGCTGCGGCTGAACCGCCGAGCGCCGGCTGGGCAGATTGCGAGCTGCGGGAGTGGCTCAACGGCGACGGCCTTAAGCTGCTGCCCAACGAGTTGCGCGCGCTCATTAAAGGTGTCAAGAAGGTCTCGAACAATGTGGGCGCCGCCAACAGCGCATCGTGCCTGAGCGAGTTGCCCGCAACCCTTTGGCTGCCCGCCATGGTCGAGCTGTGCGGTACGCAACCGCCCGATTCGTTTACCGAGGACTATCACTACCTGGCAGACATCTACAACGGCGAGGGCAAGGAGTATCAGCTCTTCCGCGAGCTCAAGGTAAGCCCGTATTCCACGAACGAGACGATGGTCCGCCAGTGGAAGGGCAAGGACACCTGCTGGTGGGAGCGCACGGTGAGCCCCGACTCATCGGAGACCGAAGGCACGCTCTATTTGAATCGCGTTGGACACGACGGCGACGTCTTTACGTACGCAACGCCTGCGGACAAGCCAAACAAGCTAACCTGTGTGATCCCCGGGTTCTGTATCTAGGCGGCGGGCGTCTTGCCATGACGGGACCCCCTCCCCGGCAATTGTCTCGATCTGCAACACTAGCTCGGCAGATACAGGTCTAGTTGTTACAGAACGAGACAAACCCCAGCCCCGCGAGACAACATCTCAATCTGTAACAGTAAGGGGTCAAAATCCTCTCTAGATGTTACAGATCAAGACATTTGAGTTGACCCCGGGCAGTCTGTCTCGATCTGTAACAGTTAGAGGTTATATCTCCCGCTAGATGTTACAGATTGAGACATTGAGTTTGCTGCCAACTGTTTGTCTTGATCTGTAACAAATACTCGGTAAAACGGGGTCTGGTTGTTACAGATCGAGACGTTAGCTTTCGGCTGAAATGTTTGTCTAAATCTGTAACAGTTACGGCTCAAAAAACGGTCCAGATGTTACAGATTGAGATGATTGATTGGGACGGTCCATCGGTCAACCAACTACCCTCATCTGTAGCGAGATGTCATACATTTATTCTGTACTAGACACCCCCAGGGGGTATGGGTGTATAGTATCGGCAGGTTAACATTTCCAACACCACGCCACAGAAAGGAGAAGCCATGGCTCAAGATAAGTTTGACGTGGGCGGCATGACATGCGCCGCCTGCCAGGCGCACGTGGACCGTGCTGTGAGCAAGCTCGACGGCGTCGAGAACGTCGCAGTCAACCTACTCGCCGGTTCCATGATGGTCGACTATGACCCCGCGCAGGTCTCCCCCGACGATATCTGCACCGCCGTCGACCGTGCGGGATACTCGGCCTCGCCCGTCGATGCAGGCACCGGTGCCGCCGACTCAAACGGCAGCACGCGAGCCAGCTCTGGCGCCGCCCATATGGAGTCGCCAACCAAAAAGCTGGAGGCCGCCGCCTCTGCCATGCGCACCCGCCTCATCGTCTCGATCGTATTCCTCATCCCACTGTTCTACATAGGCATGGGGCACATGCTCGGCTGGCCGCTGCCCGGCATCTTCACCGACCATACCCACAGCATGACGCTCGCCCTCACCGAGCTCGTCCTGCTCATCCCCATCGTCTATGTCAACGACGCGTACTTTATCAACGGGTTTAAATCGCTCGCGCACGGCGCGCCCACCATGGACGCCCTTATTGCCGTGGGCGCCACCGCTTCCATCGCCTGGTCGCTCTACGCCATGTTCATCATGGCCGACCAATTAGCCGCGGGTCAGGTCCACGAGGCCATGATGACGAGCATGGACAATCTGTATTTTGAGAGCGCAGGCACGATCCTGTCGCTCGTTACCGTGGGCAAATACCTCGAGACGCGCAGCAAGTCCAAAACCGGCGGCGCCATCGAGGCGCTCATCGACCTGGCGCCCAAGACCGCGACCGTCGTTGCCGACGACGGCAGCGAGACCACCGTCGACGTCGACAGCATCCTTCCCGGCCAGGTGCTGCGCGTGCGCCCCGGCGAGTCCATCCCCGTCGACGGCGTGGTGCTCGAGGGCGCCTCCGCCGTGGACGAGAGCGCGCTCACCGGCGAGTCCATCCCCGTGGAGAAAACCGTCGGCGATACCGTCAACGCTGCCACGGTCAATCGCACCGGTTCGTTTACCTTCCGTGCCACGCGTGTGGGCGCCGAGACATCGCTCGCCAAGATTATCCAACTCGTCGAGGACGCCAACGCAACCAAGGCGCCCATCGCCCGCATGGCCGACAAGGTCGCCGGTGTGTTCGTGCCCGTGGTGTTCGTGATCTCGGCCGTGACCTTTGCGGTGTGGATGGCGCTGACCGGCAGCATAAACGAGGCACTCACCTCCGGCGTGGCGGTGTTGGTGATCAGCTGTCCGTGCGCACTCGGCCTAGCCACGCCCGTCGCCATTATGGTAGGTACCGGCAAGGGCGCCGAGATGGGCATTCTGTTTAAGAGCGCCGAGGCGCTGGAGAACCTGCGCAGCGTGGGCACCGTGGTGCTCGATAAGACGGGCACGGTCACCCGCGGCAAGCCCGCCGTGACCGATATCGTAGTAGCGACGCGCGCCGACGGCTCGCCCGCCATGAGCGAAAAGGCGCTGCTCAAGCTGGCCGCCGCGTTGGAGCGCCCAAGCGAGCACCCGCTGGCCGAGGCGATTATGGCCGAGTGCGAGGCGCGCGGAATTGTCGCGCGCATGGTCGAGGACTTTGCCGCCGTGCCCGGTCGTGGCGTTACGGCGCGCGAGGGACAAAATGTCATCGCAGCCGGCAACGTACGCCTGATGGACGAGCTGGGCGCGAAGGTTCCCGCCGGCCTTGCCGAACAGTTCGCCGCCGAGGGCAAAACACCGCTGTTCTTTGCCAAGAACAGCGAGCTTGTCGGTACCATCGCCGTGGCCGACGAGGTCAAAGAGACGAGCGCCGAGGCCATCGCCGCGCTCCACAAGCTCGACGTCGACGTGCGCATGCTCACCGGGGACAACCGTGTGACGGCCGAAGCAATCGCCCGCCGCGTGGGACTGAGCAGCAAGCAGGTCATCGCCGACGTCCTCCCTGCCGACAAGGAGTGCCACGTCCGCGAGCTGCAGGATGCGGGCGGCAAGGTCGCCATGGTGGGCGACGGCATCAACGACTCCCCCGCCCTGGCGCGCGCCGACGTGGGCCTTGCGATCGGCACCGGCGCCGACATCGCCAAGGAGGGGGCGGATGTCGTGCTCATGCGCAGCGACCTCATGGACGTCGCCCGCGCCATCGAGCTTTCGCGCGCCACGATTCGCAACATCAAGCAGGACCTGTTCTGGGCGCTGTTCTACAACGGCATCGGCATTCCGCTCGCCGCGGGCGTGTTCTTCCCCCTCACCGGTTGGCAACTCTCGCCGATGTTTGGCGCCGCGGCCATGAGCCTGTCGAGTGTCTGCGTCGTAAGCAATGCGCTGCGCCTAAAATCCTTTAAGCCTAAAGTGGCAAAATAGGCTCACCATTAAGTCCATTTATAACGGGTTTTCCAGGTGCCCGAGATTGACCTGAAAGAGGAGCGACGCGTACTTTGGTACGCGAGCGACGACTTGAAGGTCAAGATCGGGTGCCCGGGAAAGCCGACACAACAGAGAGGAATACCCATGCGTTACACGATCAAGACTTCCGGCCTTATGTGCGGCCACTGCGATGCCACCGTCGAGACGGCGCTGCTCAACGTGGCCGGCGTGACCGACGCCGACGCCGATCACGAGACCCAGACCGTCCAGGTTGAGTGCGCCGACACCGTAACCGCCGAGCAACTCGCCGCCGCTGTCGAGGCCGCGGGCGAGAAATTCCACGCCCTGTCTGTGACCGCCGCGTAGCGACCTGAACGCACCCCTCCCCCGACCAGAAACGAGGACCCGCCATGATGGCAGACCATAAATCGGTGACCCGTATGCTCAAGACGGCACGCGGACAGATCGACGGCATCCTGCGAATGGTCGAGGAGGACCGTTACTGCGTCGACATCTCCACGCAGCTCATGGCAACACAGGCGCTCCTCGCGCGCATTAACGCCGACGTGCTCAAGGCGCATATCGAGGGCTGCGTGACTTCGGCAATCGAATCGGGCGACGAAGACCTCAAAGCCGCCAAGCTCGCCGAGATCGAACGCGTCGTCGACAAGCTCTCCAAGTAATTGGGGCATTGGGGACAGACTTCTTTGCACCGTCTTGGTATTCCGGGGACAGGTATGTTTGCACCACATTGGTGCAGATTAACCTGTCCCCCTTGCTCTAAATCGGGTATAAAGGCGTGCAGCATATCGAACGAAAGGCAATTTGCATGAATGACTTTATGAAGGGTCGCAATGGTGCCGATGAACTCACCATCGTGATGGGTTTTGCCGGCATCGTCATCGCGATGATCGGATCGATAGCCCGCATCCAGTGGCTCAGCTGGATTGCCATCGCCGTAATCGTGATTGGCGTGCTGCGCGGCCTGTCCAAAAATATCGACGCACGTCACAAGGAGAACGAGGCCTTTGTCGCCGCGACTGCAAACGTACCCGGCTTGGGCAAGTTTGTAGCTAGCTTGGGCGGCGGAGCTGCAGCGGCCAACGCCTCGCGCGCAGCCGGTACTAGCAAGGAAGACTTTGAACGTGCCAAGCGCACAGCCAAGAAGATGTGGAAGGGCCGCAAGACCACGGCCTATCTCAAGTGCCCCAACTGCGGCCAGATGCTCTCCGTTCCCAAGGGCAAAGGCAAGATCCGCGTCACCTGCCCCAAGTGCCATGCCAAGATGGAGACGCGCTCATAGCCGCCATACCATGGGACAAATAAAAGCCGAGGCCTCGCACTGGGACCTCGGCTTTTTCTGATTATGACAAAAGGATTGTCCCTTTGTCGCATCGCCATATCGCGCGCTTACGCCACGCCATCGCGGGCAAGCTCCTCGGCCAACGCCTCGGCAGGCATGGCCATAATCGCGTCGAGCTCGGCGTCCACCTCGGGAATACGCTTCACCTTGAGCTTGCGCACCAGATCACCGCGACACATCACGTGCGTCGGCTCACACAGTGCGCACAGGTCATCGAGCGGATTCTTGCGCGTCACCAGGATATCGGCGGCCTTGCCGCACTCGATTGTGCCGGTCTCGCCGCCCAACCCCAGTAGCTCGGCATTGACCTGCGTGGCCGTATGCAGCGCGAAGGCGTTGCCCACGCCGACATACTTGGCAAAATAGGCCACCTCACGCCACATGTCGTACTGCGTCACGAACGGGCAGCTCGAGTCCGTGCCAAGGCCCACCTTAACGCCAGCTTCCAGTGCGGCACGGGCGCTCTCGATGATGCCCGAGCACACGATGTCGCCGTTCTTCTTTTGCGTATCGGTAGAATGGGTCTTTTTCGGGTCGAGCAATACAAACGGCAGCGCCGGGCTGATAGTGCAGGTCACACTCGGCGCACGCCCCTCGAGCTGTGTGCCCGCGGCGCCACGATACAGCTCCAAGATTTCGGGTGTCAACGGAGCGCCGTGCTCAATCGTGTCAACGCCGGCCTCAAGCGCGGCCTTCACGCCCTCGGTGCTCTCGACATGGGCCATGACCGGAAGGCCCATATCGTGCGCCGCCTTGCACGCCGCCGCGGCAACCTCCACCGGCATACGCAGCACGCCCGGCTCGCCCACCTCGGTCGCATCGAACACACCGCCCGTTACGAACAGCTTAATGACGTCGGCACCGCGCGCATACAGGTCGCGCACCTGTTCGGCTGCCTCGGCGGGACTGTTTGCCACCTGGGCGAACAAGCCCGCACCATGGCCGCCCGGCACCGTGACGCCCGTTCCCGGCGCCACCAGGCGAGGACCTTGATACTTGCCGGCATCGATAGCATCGCGCACGGCCAGATCGGCAAACAGCGGGTCGCCCGCGCCGCGCACCGTGGTCACGCCGCTTGCCAGCTGCTGCTGAGCGCTGCCCTTGAGGATATGGCGCACGATGGCGCGCCCCACGGGATTATCGAGCTTCTTCATCAGCGCGCCCGCATCGCCCGCCGAAACCGGTTTGCCCGAACCGCACAGATGCACATGCATATTGATGAGGCCCGGCATGAGATACGCCCCTGCCAGGTCGATGACCTCGGCGCCCGCCGGCGCCTGCGCCACAGCACTCGGCCCCATCCATGTGATGACACCGCGCTCAACGGCCACGGCCATATCGGGCTGCGGCTCCATATGCTCCGAGCCATCCAAGACGGTCGCATTGATAAACAACGTGGGACGATCGGCAGACGCCATATCGAGCTCCTCCCTCACGATTAACATGAACATTTGTCCATTATCACCTAATGCAGCGACCTAAAGTCGAGCATATCGGTTAACGGAGGGAAGAGGGGATGTGGGGGACGGAATACGTTGCAGCCCCACCCCAGCAACATCAGGGGAATGTCTCGATCTGTAACAGGTACAGGGTTATTGGGCCCCTTGATGTTACAGATCGAGACATTCGGTCGACGTTTCACCGGTTTGTCTCGATCTGTAACAATTACGAACTCAAACAACTTCTAAACGTTACAGATCGAGACAAAACCTCTCAGCGCCCATACCACTGGCGTCTCCACTCCTCAGCCAATTCAGCCTGCCGAGGAATACCCGCCAACCTCATTTTCTCGACCAGCTTCCCCGGGTCTTTGAGTTCGTTAAACGTAAACCGAAGCACCTTATGCCCGAGCATTGTCAGATGAGATTCCCGCTGACGCTCTGCCACGAATGGGTCGACCGACTCCCGGCCCTCACCGTTCTGCAAGGTGTACTTCCCCTTTCCGTCGAGCTCGCCGATGACACACGTCCCGTCCTCGAGCCGCCAAAAATAGTCGACGCGAAACACCTGGCTCGGATCGAGCGGGTCGCGAAACTCCGCCTGCAGCTCCGGAACCGGAAAGCCGTACGCAATAAAGAACGCTCGGAACCGAGACTCGCCGCCGTTTTCGGACAGCCCGTCCGCATACGACGCAATCGCCTGTGCCCTGCGATACCCTCGCCTGCCCTCGCAATCGGCGCGGAGGCGCTCGCACAAATCCCCACGTGATACGCCCTTCGCCCGCAATGCAGAATCGGCGATCGCCAGACCATACGAAAACGGCGCACGCAGCAGACAATCCTCCACCGTGCGCCAAAACGACGTCACCCGCACGCCGTCGACGCGCTCAAGCGCTCCCGCCATCTGAGGACGCAACAACCTGCACCCGCTGCTCAACGTCACCGAACAACCCGTCTTAACAAGAAAACGCGGCCCGAGCAGATCATTCGGCACCTCCAGGCCCCACAAAAGTGCCGCGTCATAACCCCAAAACGCCCAATCGGGATGAAATTCCGCAAGCCCTTTGATAGTCCTCAGCGCTCGCTCCGCCGGCGTCAATGCATCCCAATCATGCTGAAAACAGAACAGGTACGGCTCGGGCTCCGCGATATCGTCGGTTCCAACATGGCGTCGCAGCCACATGAGCTCGGTATTGTCATGCGTTGCGAGCAGCGCACCTTGCTTGGCCGTCTCCGTGAGCCGCGCGAGCATCCTATTCCGCGCCAACGTGTTGCGAGTCGCATGTTTGTGTTTGAGAACGGTATTAGACACTTTCATCACCACCACGTCAGACAAATGGACCATCGTCACCGTTGCCTCCGCTGGCAAATGTCTTGATCTGTAACAGGAAGACAGTCTTTAAGCCTCTAGTTGTTACAGAACAAGATCTTTCGGCAGCCGCCAACCTTCCGTCTCAATCTGTAACAGTTACGGGCCCAAACAGCCGCCAAACGTTACAGATTGAGACAAAGTCAGGGCTGTAGGGCGGCACCAGTCACATCCCCTACTCCCATTCTTGTTCGTAGATGTTGAGGGACTTCACGTAGCGCCCCTGGGCGCCCATGATGTCGCGGACCAGGCGCAAAAAGAAGCTAACGCACGAGGTGTCAAAGCCGTCCTGCAGATCCTCGGGATGCACCGCACCCGGTCCATCGACCGCCGTGTCACTCAGGCGCGCGATGTCATACAGATAGAGCTGTCCCGCCGTCAGCCAGACATCGTCGACGCAGGCGAGGCGCACCGCGATCGCGCCGTCGCTCCAATGCTCCTTTTGCACGATATGCGGGTCGTAGACATCAAAGCGAAGGTCGGCGCGCGTATCCTTCAGCGCAACCATGCCGTTCGCAGGATCCTTGTCCAAAATGCCAAAGCGCGAGAAATACTGTGTGTCGCGCACCTGCTCGAGCCGCTTAAGCGAGGCAGGCGAAAACGATGCCGGCGGCTCATCAACATACAGCTCGAGCAGCGTCTTGCCATGGCGATAGGGGCGCTCGAAGAGCAGCCAATCGGTAAACGCCATGTTGTAGGCCATGATTTCGTTTTGGGAAGGCTCGGTGCGATAGCTGAGCCACGGGTCGACAATAATCTCAAACTGCTCGCGCGCCGGCTCCAAAAACTGAAACTTCCGCAGCATCCAAAAATGGGCCATGTCGGCAATATCGTTGCCGACGGCTTCGGCCAGATGAGCTCGGTCTAAAACGTGGTCAGTCACGGCATCCTCCTCAAACTGATGAACCTCAATTTGAGCTTACGAGGAGGGTGGGCAGCCACTGTCAGCACGGACAAAATAGGCCGCCGGCTGCAAACCAACTGCTGACCAAACACTTGACGGGACACTTGACCGAATATGCGCGCCGCAACAAAACCGCAGGTAAACATAGACGGCCAACCCGCTCTTTTGAACCAGATGCCCGTAGCCACCACAGAAACAACAGGTGACCACAGCCCAAGAAGTCGACAAATGAACACCCGTACGTCGGCAAACGAACAAATCGGTCGCAAACCCGCAAGGAGTGTCCCCGAATGCCGGCACATAAGGAACGTCCCCAGCTGCCGGCACTTGGGGACGTTCCATTTGGGCCAGCCGTTGGGGACAGCCCTTGTCGATTCAGCTGTGGACAGCCGCCTTACAGCTCCAGCGCCTCGGCGACTTCGGCTGCGCAGGCCAGGGCGTCGGCCATAGCGTTCACCACGAGCGAGCTGCCGTTACGAGCGTCACCGGCAACATACACCGGCGCGGCATCCGCGGCGACGCCGTCGACACGCGCCGCAAGATGCGAGCCCTCGGCGGCCATCACAGGCAGCGGACGACCAGCAGTGGCAACGGGCACGCCAACGGCGTCGAACACACCGTGCTCTGGGCCCGTAAAGCCGCAGGCGATGAGCACCAGCTGCGCCGGTACCTCGTGCTCGGAGCCCGCGATGCGCTCGGGCTTTCCCGCCGACCAGTCCAAATCGACCACGCGCAGACCCGCAGCCGCACCCTTCTTGTCCAGCAGCACCTCGAGCGTATCCACGCCCCAGGCACGCATCTCGCCGCCCATCGCAGCGATAGCCTCCTGCTGGCCGTAGTCGGTCTTCTTAACGTTGGGCCACTGCGGCCAGGGGTTGCTCGCCGCGCGCTTATCGGGCGCAGCCGGCAAGAACTCAAACTGGCGCACGCTGCGCGCACCCTGACGTACCGCGGTGCCCACGCAGTCGTTACCGGTATCGCCGCCGCCAATGACGACGACGTCCAGGCCACGTGCATCGATGACAGGCTCGCCGCCATCGAGCACCGAGACGGTCGAAGCCGTCAGGTAGTCCACGGCATACACCACGCCCGGGGCATCAATGTTCGCAGCCGAAAGCCCACGCGGAGCACGGGCGCCGGCAGCCACCACGACGGCGTCAAAGTCGTCGAGCTTGGCGGTAACCTTGGGATCGCTCACGTCGGCACCCAGCTCGAACACAATGCCCAGCTCGCGCATGAGTGCCACGCGACGCTCGACCACAGACTTCTCGAGCTTCATGTTGGGAATGCCGTACATGAGCAGGCCGCCCGGGCGGTCGTCACGCTCAAATACCGTCACACGGGCACCGCGACGTGCAAGCTCCCATGCAGCCACCAGGCCAGCCGGGCCAGAGCCAATCACAGCGACCGTGGGTGCATCCTCCCCTGCCGGCTCAAAGCGGCGCGGACCGCCATTTGCCCACTCATGGTCGCTGATCGCACGCTCGTTGTCATGGATCGTCGTGGGTTGGCCATCGACCGAACCCAGGTTGCACGCGGCCTCGCACAACGCCGGGCACACGCGACTCGTAAACTCGGGCATGGGCGAGGTGAGCGACAGGCGCTCGACAGCCTCATCCCAGCGGCCGCGGTACACCAGCTCATTCCACTCGGGAATCAGGTTGTGCAGCGGGCAGCCGCTCGGGCGTGCCTTGCCAAAGCTCGCGCCCATCTGACAAAACGCCACACCACACATCATGCAGCGGCTCGCCTGGGCACGGCGCGCATCGTCGTCGAGCTCCACGTACAGCGGATCGAAATCGCGGCTGCGCTCCTCCACGGGGCGCAGCTCGTGGGTCACGCGATCGATATCAAGAAAAGCACCGGGCTTACCCATGGCACTTACGCCTCCTTCTTGGTCGAAGCAACAGAGCTGGCGGCGGCGGGCACAGCGCCAGCGACACCACCCGCCACATCAAAGCGAGCGACATCAGCGGCGTCGGCGCGACCGGTCACAATGTCAAACGCCAGCTCCTCGGCCTGCGCATGCGTCTTGCCGACGGCCTCGGCGGCGGCGACAATCGCCAGCACGCGCTCGTACTCGGTTGGAATGACCTTCACAAAGTGCTTGCTCATCGTCTCAAAGCTGTAGAGCAGCTTAATGCCGCGCGGGCTCTGCGTCGCGTCCACGTGCTCCTGGATGAGCTCGCGAATCTGTGCCAGCTCACCGGCCGTCGGGGCCTTGAGCTCAACGCTCTCGTGGTTCACACGGGCATCGAGGGTGCCGTACTGGTCAAAGACGTAAGCCACGCCGCCCGTCATGCCGGCGGCGAAGTTCTGCCCGACCTCGCCCAGGATGAGCGCCAGACCTCCCGTCATGTACTCGCAGCCATGGTTGCCGCAGCCCTCGACCACCACCGTGGCACCGGAGTTGCGTACGCCAAAGCGCTGGCCGGCCAGGCCGTTAATGAAGCCGCGGCCACTCGTAGCGCCAAAGAACGCAACGTTGCCCACGATGATGTTCTCGTCGAACTTGTAGGTCGCATGCGGGTTGGGGCGCACCGACACCTCGCCGCCCGAAAGGCCCTTGCCAAAGTAGTCGTTGGCGTCGCCGCACACGTTGAGCGTAATGCCGCGCGGCAGGAAGGCGCCAAAGCTCTGACCGGCCGAACCATCGCAATCGATGGTGATGGAGCCGGCGGGCAGGCCCTCGGGATGCGCCTTGGTCACCGCGTTGCCCAAGATGGTGCCCACGCAGCGGTTGACGTTGGCGATATCGGCGCGAAAGCGAATCGGACGCAGGTGCGCACGGGCATCGGCCGTATAGGGCACAAACAACGTGGAGTCGAGCGTCTTGTCGAGCTCGCTGTCCGCAGCCATCTGGGGCAGGAAGTGACGGCCGTCGGCACCCGGGATATGGGCACCGAACTCGCAGGTCGCGCTCGCCAGCACGGGCGACAGATCCAGCAGGTTGGCCTTGCGGTTGCCCGGGACCTCAATCTGGCGCAAGCACTCGGGATGGCCGACCATCTCGTCGACGGTGCGGAAGCCCAGGCTCGCCATGACCTCACGCAGCTGCTCGGCAACAAAGAGCATAAAGTGCTCAACGTGCTCGGGCTTGCCGCGGAAGCCGCGACGCAAGCGACAGTTTTGCGTGGCAATGCCGGCCGGGCAGGTATCCTGCTGGCAGTCGCGTTGCATGAGGCAGCCCATGGAGATGAGCGGCATGGTCGCAAAGCCAAACTCCTCGGCACCCAGCAGGCAGGCGACGGCGACGTCGGTGCCGTCCATGAGCTTGCCATCGGCCTCGAGCACCACGCGTGAGCGCAAACCGTTTTGCAGCAGCGTCTGCTGGGCCTCGGCAAGGCCAAGCTCCAGCGGCAGACCCGCGTGCCAGATAGAGTCGCGCGCCGCGGCACCCGAGCCGCCATTGTGGCCGCTGATCAAGATCTTGTCGGCAGCGCCCTTGGCCACGCCGGTGGCGATGGTGCCGACGCCGGCCTCGCTGACCAGCTTGACCGACACGCGCGCGCCGGGGTTGGCGTTCTTAAGATCGAAGATAAGCTCTGCCAAGTCCTCGATGGAGTAGATGTCGTGGTGCGGCGGAGGCGAAATCAGGCCGATGCCGGGCGTGGACTGACGGACCTCGGCAATCCAGGGGTAGACCTTCTTGCCGGGCAGGTGACCGCCCTCACCGGGCTTGGCGCCCTGGGCCATCTTGATCTGAATCTCGAAGGCGCTGCACAGGTAGCGGCTCGTCACGCCAAAGCGCGCGCTTGCCACCTGCTTGATGGCGGAGTTCTTGGAGTCACCGTTGGCCAGCGGGGTCTCGCGGCGCGGATCCTCGCCGCCCTCGCCGGAGTTGGAACGGCCGTGCAGGCGGTTCATGGCGATGGCCATGCACTCGTGTGCCTCTTTGCTGATGGAACCGTACGACATGGCGCCGGTGTTAAAGCGGCGGACGATGTTGAGCGCGGGCTCGACCTCGTCGAGTGCCACCGGGGTGCGGCCGCCGGCATCAAAGTCCAGCAGGTCGCGCAGGCGCACGGCACGGCCGGTGCGGTGCAGGCGGGCGCTGTACTCCTTAAAGGTGTCGTAGCTGTCCTCACGGCAGGCGGTCTGCAGCAAGTAGACAGTCTGCGGATCGATGAGGTGATCCTCGCCGCCGAGCGGGCGCCACTTGGTCAGACCCAACGTGGGCAGCTGATCGGGAGCCGGGCTCTTAAGGATAGCGAGCGCGGCGTCGTAACGCTCGTTTTGCTCGCGCTCAACGTCCTCGACACCCATACCGCCCACACGGCTCACCGTGCCGGCGAAGTACGCGTTGACGAACTCCGGCGTAAAGCCGACGGCCTCAAAGATTTGCGCGGAGTGGTAGCTCTGCACCGTGGAGATGCCCATCTTGGACATGATGGAGACGATGCCCGCCGTCGCGGCCTTGTTGTAGTTGGCGATGCCCTGCTCGGCTGTCACGTCCAGATCGCCGTGCGCCGCCAAGTCGCGGATGCACGCATGCGCGTTGTACGGATAGATACCGCTCGCGGAATAGCCCACCAGCGCCGCAAAGTCGTGCGGGGACACGGCGTCGCCACACTCCACCACGATGTCGGCAAAGGTACGCACGCCGGCGCGGATCAGGTGGTTGTGCACGCAGCCCACGGCGAGCAGCGACGGCACGGGCACCTCGCCCGCTCCGGCGCGATCGCTCAACACCACGATGTTCACGCCGTCGCGGACCGCGGCCTCAACGTCCTCTGCAAGCTGCTTGAGCGCAGCCTGCAGCGCACCCTCGCCGGCATCGCGGCGGTAGACGGCACGGAAACGGCGGGTCTTAAAGCCCACGCGGTCGATGGCGCAGATACGCTCGAACTCCTCCTCGTTGAGCAACGGGCGCTCCAGGCGCACCAGTTGGCAGGCCGTACGGGAGTCCTCGAGCAGGTTGCCGTGGTTGCCCAGGTAGAGCGTGGTCGAGGTGACCATGTGCTCGCGCAGGGCATCGATCGGCGGATTCGTGACCTGGGCGAACAGCTGATAGAAGTAGTCAAAGAACGAGCGCGTCTTCTTGGACAGGCAGGCCAGCGGCGCATCGATGCCCATCGAGGCGAGCGGGGCCTTGCCCTGCTGGGCCATGGGGCGCACGACCTCGTCAACATCATCCCAGTGATAGCCGAGCTTGGCCATGCGTACGGCGGCGGGCACCTCGGCGTCCTCGGCGGGCGTTGCCGCAACGGGCTCATCGAGCGCGTCAACGGTCAGCGTCTCCTCGGCAATCCAATCACGGTAGGGCTTTTCTTTGGCATAGCGGGCGCGCAGTTCGTCGTTGTAGATCACGCGGCCGCGGGCAAAGTCGACCTCGAGCATCTGGCCCGGCCCCAGACAGCCGCTCGTCAGGATGTTCTCGGGGCGCACCTCGATGGTGCCCACCTCGCTTGCCAGCATAAAGCGACCGTCGCGCGTCACATAGTAGCGGGCGGGACGCAGGCCGTTACGGTCGAGGGCGGCACCCAGCGTGCGACCGTCGGTAAAGGCGATGGCCGCCGGGCCATCCCACGGCTCCATGAGCATGGACTGGTAGGCGTCGTAGGCGCGGCGCTCCTCGCTCAGACTGTCGTTGTGGTCCCACGGCTCGGGCAGCAGCATGGACGCGGCACGCGTGAGCGGACGGCCGTTCATGACCAGGAACTCGAGTACGTTGTCCAGAATCGCGGAATCGGAGCCCTCGCGGTTGATGATGGGCATCACGCGCTCAAGATCGTGCTGCAGCACGGGGCTGTACAGGTTGGGTTCGCGGGCGCGAATCCAGTTGACGTTGCCCTTGAGAGTGTTGATCTCGCCGTTGTGGATGATAAAGCGGTTGGGATGTGCGCGCTCCCAGCTGGGCGTGGTGTTGGTGGAGTAGCGCGAGTGGACGAGCGCCACGGCCGTTTTGACGGCGGCGTCGTTGAGGTCGATGAAGAAACGGCGCATCTGCGTGGCCACAAGCATGCCCTTGTACACGATGGTGCGCGAGCTCATGGAGCACACATAGAAGATCTTGTCGCGCAGGGCGAACTCGGCGTCGGCCTTCTTCTCGATGGTGCGGCGGCACACATACAGGCGGCGCTCGAAGGCGTCGCCGGCGGGCGTGTCGTCGGGGCGGCCCAGGAAGGCCTGCAAGATTGTGGGCATGCAGGCGCGGGCCGTCTCGCCCAGGTCGTGCGGGTCGACGGGCACCTCGCGCCAAAAGAGCAGCGGCACGCCGGCCTCGGCGCAGCCCTCCTCAAACACGCGGCGGGCATCCTCTACGCCCTTGTCGTCCTGCGGGAAGAACAGCATGGCCACACCATAGTCGCCCTCTGCCGGCAGAATCTGGCCGCACTTTTGAGCCTCTTTGCGGAAAAAGTGATGCGGAACCTGAAACAGGATTCCGGCGCCGTCGCCGGTGTTCTTCTCGAGTCCGGTGCCGCCGCGGTGCTCCAAGTTGACCAGAATGGACAGTGCGTCGTCCAGAATCTGGTGATGGCGCTCGCCGTTGATATCGGCAAGCGCGCCGATGCCACATGCATCGTGGTCGAATTCGGGGCGATAAAGGCCCTGCTGCTGAGCGGAATCTGCCTGCATCGCGATCCTCCCCTAGGTGTTAGACAGTCAGTTGACTAGGCATACTAGAAGCATCACCGGTCCGTTGTGTTTCCCGCCCGTTTCGAAACAATCGCTTAACGCACGCCCTACGAGTGGACACCGCCGACCTCAAGGGCGACAACATAGGCCCCCAAGTTCAGCCCGTATGCTCACCGCTTCAAACATCTCAATCCGTAACAGGAAGACCCAATTTTGGCGCCCAACTGTTACAGATTGAGATGTTTTTGAGAGACGGCTCCGAATGTCTCAATCTGTAACACGAAGGGCCGGTTTTGGCGGTCAGCTGTTACAGATCGAGATTTTCCATAGAACCATTTCTTCCTGTCTTGATCTGTAACAGCTAGGTCCAATTTCCATCCCTAGTTGTTACAGATCAAGACATTTCGGCAGTCCCCTTCCTCATCCTATTCAAATACAGCTATTTTGTTAGTCTTGGTTAACTTCGAGCCTAAAACGGGTATCCTTTGCGGCGTCAAGCAAACGGCACGCAGGAGCGCACCATGATCAACCATCTCAAACAACACTTTGGTTCCCGGCGCACCGGTGGCCACGGCGGACTCGACATCGCACGGCATATCGGCCCTGGGCTGCTCGTGACCGTTGGCTTTATCGACCCGGGCAATTGGGCCTCCAATATGGCCGCCGGCTCGCAGTTTGGCTACGCGCTGCTGTGGATCGTCACGCTGTCCACGATCATGCTCATCGTGCTGCAGCACAACGCGGCGCACCTGGGCATCGCCACGGGCATGTGTCTTGCCGAGGCCACGACGCGCCACCTGCCCCGCCTCGTCGGGCGTGCGATACTCGGCAGCGCGTATCTAGCCACGGTCGCCACCGCCATGGCCGAAGTCCTGGGTGGCGCGATTGCCCTTCAAATGCTCTTTGAGCTGCCTGTGCGCACCGGCTGCATCATCGTGGCGGCAGTATCGATGGCGATGCTCATGACGAACTCCTACAAGCGTGCCGAACGCTGGATCATCGCCTTCGTGGGCGTGGTGGGACTTTCGTTTTTAGCCGAGCTTGCACTAGTCAAGATCGACTGGCCGCAAGCCGCCACAAGCTGGATCACACCCAGTATGCCCACCGGCTCGGCAGCGATTATCGTAAGTGTCCTAGGCGCGGTCGTTATGCCCCACAACCTCTTCCTGCACTCCGAAGTCATCCAATCCATGCACTTCGAAGGCCAAGGCGAGCGGGTTATCGAAGAACGTCTGCGCTACGAGCTCTTCGACACGCTCTTTTCGATGGGCGTGGGCTGGGCAATCAACTCGGCCATGGTCATCCTGGCCGCAACGACCTTCTTTGCGCACGGCATGGTCGTAGACGACCTCGCCGTCGCAGCGGCCACGCTCTCCCCCATTCTGGGCCCGGCAAGCTCGACCATCTTTGCCGTGGCGCTGCTATTTGCGGGGCTCTCGAGTAGTGTGACGGCGGGCATGGCGGCGGGCACCATCACCGCGGGCATGTTCTACGAGGAATATGACATCCACGACCGACATTCCTCGATCGGAGTGGCGGCCTGTTTCGTCGGCGCAGTGGCGGCGTGCCTGGTCGTCCCGAATCCTTTTGAGGGTCTCATTTGGAGTCAGGCGCTGCTGTCGCTTCAGCTGCCGATTACGGTCTTTGTGCTCATACGGCTCACCAGTTCACGCCGCGTCATGGGCAAATATGCCAATTCACGCCCGCTCAACGCGTTGCTCGTAGGGATCGGCGCCATCGTGACGATTCTCGATGTCGTGTTGTTGACAGGGATGTAATGGGACGGGGCACCTACCCAGGCAAACGTCTCGATCTGTAACATCTAGACCCGCTTTTGATGTCTAGATGTTACAGATCGAGATCATTCCGAGGGATAGCTCCGTTTGTCTCAATCTGTAACACGTAGACCCCGTTTTCACTGTTAGATGTTACAGATTAAGACAAACGGTCGGCCGGACTCACAACAGACTGGATCGGCTAACAGCAGCCGTGATCCCTTGAGGACGGAGGAAAAGGGCCCCGGCCGGATATCCGACCGGGGCCCTTGGACAGAGCTATGTTCGGCTTTCGCCGTGTGCCTGCGAGTTACTCCTCGACGAGCTCAAACTGATCGGGGCCGACGCCGCACACCGGGCACACGTAATCCTCGGGCAGCTCGGGCGTATCGACCTCAACCTCGTAACCACAAACGACGCAAACGAACTTATACGTCTTCTTCTCCTCAGCCATGATGTTCTCCTCTCGAACGTGACTGCTGGTGTACTTACTTATTAGTATATATTCTCAATAATATTATGCAAGTAGTTTTACAGCATTTCTACCCTTGGTACGAAGACGCCTTGGGCGGCGTCTTGCCCTTCAGCACCTTGTGGTAGTAGTCATAGGTCAACGGAGTCTCGCCGCTCAGACGCTCGGCATCTTCGACCTCGCCAATAAAGAGCAGGTGCGTGCCCACATCCACAGTGTCGATCAAACGGCAGCTAAACAGGGCCGCCGCGTGCTCGGGCACATAGGGCATGCCCAGAGCCGTCTCGCGGGTCTCGTATTTGGCAAACTTGTCATAATCGCTGCTGGTGCGGAACCCAAAGTTACCGATGTAGAGCATGTCGGCGGTCTGATCGATCACGGTCAGCGCGAACGCTTTGGCCGCGGCAATGACGCCCGATGTGACGTTGTCTTTATTCACGGCAACCGAGATACGCGGCGGCGTAGACGTCACCTGCACCGCCGTGTTGATAACGCAGCCGGCGCGCAGTCCGTCGGCCGCGGCGCTCACCACATACAGGCCGCTCGGCATCGTAAAGAACGCAGTTTTGTCCATAACGATCGCTCCCCTAGCTCGGGTTGGAACCTCATGAATGTATGTACCCACAAAAAAGGCGGCACCCATAACGGACGCCGCCTTTGAGACATATATGTCAGAACAGTAAGAAAGATGAGACGCCCGCAGTTGCGGTGAAATAGGGACTGAATAGCCCCTCAAACAGGCAAAACAGTCCGTATTCCACCGCAACTTATACAGAGTGCCTAGCGGTTGCGTTCCTTAAGGGCGCGGTCGATCTCGCGTTGGATATCACGCTTGGCCATGTCCTCGCGCTTGTCGTAGAGCTTCTTGCCGCGACCCAGACCCAGCAGCAGCTTTACGCGGCCGTCGTTATTAAAGTAGAGCTCCAACGGAACCAGCGCATAACCACGGTTGCGAAGTTTGCCGTCAAGAAAGTCGATCTCCTTGCGGTGCAGCAGCAGACGACGCCGACGGTCGGGATCGCGATTCCACACGCCGCCATGGCTATAAGGGTGGATATGCAGTCCGACGAGCCAGCACTCGCCGCCACGAATCAGTGCAAAAGTGTCAGTGATCTGACAGGCGCGCTCGCGAATCGACTTGACCTCGGTGCCGCTCAGCTCAATACCGCACTCAAACGTCTCATCGATAAAGTACTCGTGATGTGCCGAGCGATTCTTGGAAATGAGTTTGCGCTCGCGCTTACTGGGCATCGCCGGCCTCCTTGGCTCCATCGGCGTTTGAGCCCGCAGTCTCGCGCTTTGCCTTGCGCTCGGCATTGAGCTCGGCATCGCTCTCGCGCACCAGTTTGATAATCGCCGCGCAGGCCTCCTCGCCCACCAAGTCGCGAGCACGCACCGTCAGGCGCGTCGCCTCCTGCTTGTCGCCGTCACTTGCAGCATCGGTCGCGCACATAATCAGGCAGATGGCAATCTCGGCCGAAGGCGAGGTCGGCACGCCTTGCAGGGCCAGTTCACCCATCACGTGGTCGTCGCTCTCATCAGCGGCATCCGGATAGGTGGTATGGATCTTGTTGAGCAGGCGCGTCGTATGCGCATCGTTGGGCGCCAGGCGCAGCGCCAGACGCGCGCAGCCCACGGCAGCCGAAACGTTCTCGGTCTCGGGCTCCAAGAAGTACTGACCTAGATTGGCGTAAGCGCGGGCGGCGCACTTGCCATCGCTTGCACGCTCCAGCACCGAGAACGAGAGCGATGCCCATTCCTGCTTGTCCTCGAGTGCGCGGAACAGCTCGGCCAAATCCAAGCGATAGTTGCAGTTCATGGGGTCCCAACGCACAGCCTGCATCAGGGCATTACGAGCGCTCACATAATCCTGCTGGCGAATGTAGGCAAACGCCATGTCAGAGTACAGGCGGTCAAACGGCACCTCGACCTGCACGAGCTCGCGCGGATCCTTCTCCACGCGGCGATAGGCCAAGCGCTCAAACTTGCTATCGAAGCTAAAGTATTGACGCTTCTCCTCCGTCTTGCACTCAGCATCAATATACTCCTCGGCGAGCTCCACCAGACGCTCCAGCAGCGGCGTCGCCGTAGCCAAGTCGCCCTGCGCCAGATAGTTCTCGGCATACGTGATGTCTTGCAAGCTGATGGGCAGATCCATGGCTACTCCTCGATCTGAGCGAAACACGGCAGGCGCCGTATATACGGTCAATACACAAAACCCGGGTCTCTTACGAGGCCCGGGCGTTCAATTTTGGTAGCCCGTACCAGATTCGAACTGGTGATCTCCGCCTTGAGAGGGCGGCGTCCTAAACCGCTAGACGAACGGGCCATATGTAGCAAATGCAATGGCTGGGATGGAGGGAGTCGAACCCCCATTGACGGAACCAGAATCCGCTGTCCTGCCATTAGACGACATCCCAATGACTGCATCGCTGCGCTCGGCTGTGCCTTTGCGCAAGAAAGAAATATACGGGAAGTCTCGCCGTGACGCAAGCCCCAATTTTGACTTTTTTGAAATTCAGTCAAATTGGCCTAATTTAGTCCAACCCGTGAAGGACCTGTGAAGCCAACCGCTGTACGCGAAGGGCAAAACGCCGCGAGCGGTAGCCGTCAACCGTTGGCAGATTCTACCGTGAAAACGATAGCGCCAGGCAACACAATCGAAGTATCAATGATCGCGTAGATATGAGGCGCCATGGACGAAGAGCTTGATTACCTATGGGAGACCCTGGGCCTCGAGATCACTGCCGACCTTTGGCCCGAACGGGACAAAATCCATCCCACACTGCGCCCCGCCATTACTGTGGTGCAGGCAAAATACCGCCGTGCATCCTTTTTGATCATGCGGATGTCATGGCACGCGGGACTCCCCGACCTTAAGCGAATCCAGGCAAGCCTCGTCGAGCTGTCCGGCATGCCGACCGTCATATCCGAGGCGCATCTGGAGCAGCGCCAGCGCGAGCGACTGCAACAGCAGCGGATTCCCTTTATCTGCCCCGGCGTTCAGGCATATCTGCCCTTTATGGACGAGGAGTACTGGAGCGGCAAGCCCAACAAACACGTAAAGGTCTACGATCCGCACGAATGGGCACAGCTGGCGGACTGACTGGGGCAGGCCCGCCGGCGGAAAGTGCGTCCCAGATTTCAAGCTCAAACTGGTCCCCACTTTCCCGTTGAGCCCTCAACCGGAAACCGTGTCCCGCAATCGAAGCTCAGAATGGGACGTGCTTTCCGCAACCGGCCACTTTGGGAAAGTGCATCCCATTCTGGAAGCGAATTCCGGGACGCACTTTCCGCAGCCGCTACAGCAACGCCTCGGCCCAAGCCGATTCCCTAAAGCCGGGAATCGCAAAGTCGTCGCCCACCAGCAGCGGACGCTTGACCAGCATGCCGTCGGTCGCCAGCAGCTCGTAGCACTCCCGATCCGTCATGCCCGCATCCAGACGCGCCTTCAGGCCCAGCTCTCGATATTTCATGCCCGACGAATTAAAGAAGCGCCGCACCGGCAGCCCCGAACGAGCAATCCAGGTCGCAAGCTCATCAGCCGTGGGATTGTCCAAAACGATATCGCGATCGATATACTCTACCCCATGTTCGTCCAGCCATGCCTTGGCCTTCTTACAGGTCGAGCACTTGGGATATTCAACAAACAGTACGGTCATGGGAATCCTCCGAATATAGATCGGCCAACGCAGGCACACGCCACACGAGGCGCCTTCGTATGATGGGCCAATTGTAGCCCACGGGTCACACGCTAAACGAACCGTACCCCGAATCCGCGTTTAATGAACGGCAGCAGCTCCATTGCCTCGGGCGTGATATGGCCCGCAACGTTCATGCGCTCGTCACCGGGAAGATCGACCCGCGCAATCTCAAGCTCGCCTTCGTAGCGCCCATATCCGCTATTGCTCACAGCGATCGACCCCGCCTTTCGCGGCAGGCCGGCTCCGACATCCGTCGGCACGGAATCCGGCTTAAGCGTCGTACGTGACTCCTGAGACCTAAAAATGAGGACGCTCGAGTCGGGCCGGTCGTGATGAATCTGCCCGCGCACATAGGCATAACCGGGCTCAAGCTCGCATTGCAAATCCACGTATCCGGCGGAAACTTGAGCAAACTGCGCCCAGCCCGCATCGGATAGATCGGGGTCGCCGACCAACACAATGTCGCAATCGGCGCCATGTGCAAGCTCAAGCATATTGAGAGCAACCTTTGACGCGCGACCGCGCTGCGCCTCGACCGTCGGCAGTCCCTCGAATACCGGCCCGCGAACGTTAGCATCACCCGGCACAAAAGCCATGATTTCGAATCCAAGCGCCGCAAGACGAAGATTCACCCGAGCAATGTCCTCCAGAGCTAAACCGGTATAAGGCTTGGGGTAAAAATTGTGGCAGGCGGCAAAACGAGTCACATCGGCACCGGCCTCACGCCACGATGCGATTTCATCAGAACTCACCGTCGATGCATTGACCACAATGTGAAATACACCGGACAGCTCCGCGACCCGCTGGTCGCTAAAGCCATAGTCCAAACGAAGGTATTCCAACCCCAGATCGCGCAGGTCCTCGATGCGCTCAAGCCCGAGCAAATCGCACGTGCGAGGCCCCACATCGGCAATGAGCGCAATGCCGCGGGCGGAAAGCAGCGACAGCACATGACGGACCTTATCGGCATACGCCGCTCCCCCATCCTCGGGAATATGCAGCGAGGTGAACGCATAGCGCGCACCCGCCGCGGCACCACGCTCAATCGTCCGCTCAATATCCTGCAGAGGGCTGGAAAGATAAATCGAAATACCCGTTTTCACGCTTCAACGCTCCTTTAAAAAAGGCCGGCGGAGCAGTTAGCCCCGCCGGCACAACCATAGCATCAAGAAATCTGCCGCGCACCGCGAGCCCCGAGCAACACGGCTCGCGATATCAAACTACTCGCCAAAGAACTCGTTGATCTTCTGCTCGTCGACGCCAAAGAACCACGTCAGGACAAAGCCGGCGGCATAGGCAAGCAGCATAGCGGCAACGTAGCCGAGCTGCTGGCCAGGAACGACGATCAGCAGGCCAAACAGACCGGAAACGCCCTGAGAAACCGTGCCGATGTGAAGCAGCGCCGCGAGCGCGCCGCCAAATCCGGCACCCAGGCAGGCCGTCACAAACGGACGAACGAGCGGCAGCGTAACAGCATACATCAGAGGCTCGCCCACACCCAGGATTCCAACGGGAATGGACTCTGCGACGTACTTCTTGAGCTTGGCGTTCTTGGTCTTAAAGTACAGCGCCAAACCGGCACCGACCTGGCCGCCGCCAGCCATCATAAGGATGGGAAGCAGGTAATTGATACCCTTGGTAGCGCCGTCGGGATCGTTGAGCATAGCGTGGATCGGCGTGAGCGCCTGATGCAGGCCGACGGAAACCAGCGGCAAGAAGCCTGCCGACAGGATATAGCCGCCCAGGACGCCCAGCTTCTCGAAGATAAAGGTCAAAACGCTAAAGATGGCAGTCGTCAGCCATGCGCCAACCGGCTGGATGACGAGCATCAGAGCAAAGGCGCCGATGATGAGCACCAGCAGCGGAGACAAGAACGTGTCGAGTGCGTTGGGCATAACCTTGCGAATCTGACGCTCCATCCAGGCAAAAAATGCGCCAGCGATGAGAGCCGCGATCATGCCGCCCGCTGCGGGGTTGTACTGCGCACTGGTGAGCGGCAGCAGAATGGCAGTGGCAGGATCAGCCGCGCCAGGCGCAAGCAGGGGCATGGCACTGTTGGCGATACACATCATGCCGGCGATGCCGCCCAGCGCAGCGGAGCCACCAAACTCACGTGCCGCGTTATAGCCCACCAAGATGGGCAGATAGGCAAACAGGGCCCAGCCCATGGAACGAATGCCCTGGTACCACCACTCGCCTGCAAGCGCGCCTGCCGTCGAGACGTTAATGACGTTGCAGATACCGTTGATGAGGCCAGCCGCAATGATGCCGGGAAGCAGGGCGACGAAGACATTGGAAATCTTCTTGAGGAAGGCCTGAACCGGCTTAGACTCGTACTTGGCCTTCTGCGCGGCCTTGTTTGTGGCCGCAGCGTCAACCACGCTCTCGTCGGCAACGCCTTTCGCAAGGCCAGTGAGCTTGGAGAACTCCTCGAGCACCTTATTCACCTTGCCCGGACCCAGCACGATCTGCATCGTGTCGTCCTCGACCAGGCCCATCACGCCGTCGAGTGCCTTAATGCCCTCCGTGTCGACGTTGCCCGCGTCTTTGACGGTCACGCGCAGGCGCGTCATGCACGCCGCGTTTGCCAGCACGTTGTCTTTACCGCCCAAAAGGTCCAGCAGCTTTTGAGCCAGCTCTTTGTTCGTCATAACTCCTCCTTGTATTGGGTATCTCGTCTGGATGTCATATCAGCTCACGCCGCGCACCTATTGGGCGTCGGCATTGCTCTTCTCATGGCCACTCACCGCAGCACGGACATGGCCTCGCGCCCGCTCAAGAGCCACCGCAGCCTGCTCGGCATCGCAGTCCAGCAGTACCGAGACAATAGCGGTTTTTACGTGGCCGCCGGCATCTGCAAGCGCCTGAACGGCGCGCTCGCGCGTGCAGCCGGTCGCCTCCATCACGATGTTCTGGCCGCGCACCACCAACTTCTCGTTCGTCTGCTGCACATCGACCATCAGGTTTTGGTATACCTTGCCAATCTTGACCATGGCACCGGTCGAAATCATGTTGAGAATGAGCTTTTGAACCGTTCCCGCCTTGAGCCTCGTTGAGCCGGTCAGCACCTCGGGACCGGGCACGGGCTCAATGGCAAGATCTGCGCTCTCCCCGATCTTCGACCCTTGGTTGCAGGCAATTGCAATGGTCTTGCACCCAGCTGCCTTGGCGTACACAAGGCCGCCCACCACATAAGGAGTACGACCGCTTGCCGCCAGGCCAACGACAAGATCCTTGTCCGAGAGTCCACGCTCTCGCAGGTCGTTCGCGCCAAGCTCATCGCTGTCTTCGGCACCTTCGACAGCCTTGATAAACGCCGTCTCGCCTCCGGCAATGAGCCCGACAATCAGATCGGGTGACACGCCAAACGTGGGCGGACACTCCGAAGCGTCGAGTACGCCCAGACGACCGCTGGTGCCTGCGCCCATGTAAAAGACGCGCCCGCCGCGCTCGAGTGCCTCAGCAGCCCAGTCGATTGCTGTGGCAACCTGGGGCAACACTTTCGTGACCGACTGGACGGCACGAAGATCCTCATCGTTCATCGTCGTGACGATTTGCAGCGATGTCATCGTATCGAGGTCCATTGACCTTTGATTACGCTGTTCGGTCGTGAATTTTGTTAAATCGAGCATTTCATTCACCTCATCTTTCCTGTTTCTCGATGTAGTTTTGCTTAATGACATGCGTCGCCCGTTCGTAGTCGCTGGCAACGTAAGCAGCGTACAGGGCATCGACAACCATAAGCTGGGCCATACGCGAAGCCATGGCACCGCTGCGGACCAAGGATTCACTCGCAGCAACGCCGAGCACGGCATCGGCCATGGTGGCAAGCTTGGATGATCCATCTACTTTGGTAACGGCCACAACGGGACAGTTGTGACGTTGAGCCTCGACGGTGCAGTCCAGCACCTCTTGCGTCAAGCCCGAGTAGCTAAAGGCGATTGCCATATCGCCCTCATGCATGTTCTTGGCACATAAGAGCTGATCATGCCAGTCGTCGTACAGATGGCACTCTTTGTCGACACGCATGAGCTTTTGCGCCAGGTCGTGCGCGACCAAACGAGAGGCACCAATACCGAACAGATTGACCGCGCGTGCCCGCTTAAGACGGGCCGCGCATCGCTCCAAGACGGTGTAATCGAGCGTTCGCGCCGTCGCCTCGATCGTGCGCACGTTGCTTTTCATCACCTTCCCCACGATACGTTCGACGCTGTCATCCATGGAGATGTCCTCGAGGGCTACGTCTTTCTTGTCACCTAAGAGCGCCAGCTCGGCAATCAGTTCGCGCTGGAACTCCTTGTAGCCCGCAAAACCCAAACGCTTGCAAAAGCGCAAAATGCTCGAGGGCGAGGAGAACGTGACATCGGCAAGACCGCGGACGGACAGCCCGACCACCTCGTGCGGATGAGCGCTTACATATGCGATGACATTGCGTTCCGCCGGGCACGCGCTGAGCTCACGCTCGCGAAGCCGCAAAAGCAATCCGTTTGCCATCTCAAACACCTCCGTTGAGAAGAATTAAAGACCAACGAACGATTCGTACCGGATACAAACAGCTTTTGCGGTACATTGTGCCGCATCGTGGCGCACAAAGGGCGAGCGTTCTACCGCTCGCCCCTCAAATCCGACCGCTCGGAAATACGCGCGACACAAAATAATTCAACAAGGTCGCATTATCAGAAACGGGTTTGTTACCGGCTAGCGCCTCGCATGGGCGCCGATCGGCCGAGTCGCATGGCGTACCAACGCCGCTGCCAGCAATACCAACAGCATAGCGGTGATATAGCCCGCAGCATCGAATCCTAAATCGATAACGTCGAAATGCCTGCCGGGAACAAAGATCTTATGTACCTGATCGCCAACGGAGCAGGCGGCGCAAAAGAGCAATACGGGCACGCAACGGGAGCACACGCTCCACGGACGCCTGGAAAAGCAAGCCACGATCACCGAGGCGAACAATCCGACGAAGAAAAACTCTACGGTATGGGCAACGCGACGGACGTTCGCGCCCACCCACATGCGAATGGAAGCAAGTCGGCCAGACCGGACATTCGAGGCAGCCGAATCGGTGCCCCCGGTCATTCCGTTCTCCGTCTGGGCTTCACCCGTGGCATCGGCGGCCTGAACGCCCGTAGCCTGACCCTCCACCACACGCGCGGTGGACTCGCTCAGCAACGACGTCTCCACCGCATTTTGCTCCGTCAGCACCCAGATGCCCGCCAGCGTTACAGCGAACAGAACGATCGCGGTCCATCCGATTATTTGTTTTACGCGCGCCAAGGGCCAACCTCCTTTTTTTGAATATCAGCGAGTGTAGCCCCAAATGACATCGTCACCGTATCAAAATTTGAATCGCAACAGGAAGCGACAAAGCGACGCAAACCCCTACCCCGCCTCGCGCATCCAGCGATCGAACGTCCCCACGCACACGCCCAGGCACTTTGCTGCCTGGCTGCGGGTAATATCGCCCGCCTCATAGCTATCGCGCACCAGCTCAAACTGAGGAGGGCACGGCTTGCGGGGTCGACCGAAACGGACCCCTCGCGCCCGCGCCGCTGCAATTCCCTCCGCCTGGCGCCGATGGATATTCTCGCGCTCCACCTGCGCCACGTAGCTCAGCAGTTGCAGCACAATATCGGCAATCAGGACGTTGGTCACATCCGGCGCGCCGCTGGCCCTAGCGCGCGTGTCAAGCAATGGCATGTCCAACACCACAATGGCAACCCCGAGCTCCTTGGTAATGCGTCGCCATTCCTCAAGAATCTCGGAGTAATTACGACCAAGTCGGTCGATAGAAAGCACCACCAGCACGTCCCCGTCTCCCAGGACGTGCAGCAGCTCGCGATAACGCGGTCGATCGAAGTCCTTGCCGCTCGCATGGTCGGCATAAATATTCGCTGAGCCCACGCCATAGGCGCCCAGCGCATCCAGCTGCCGATTCAGATTCTGATCGCGCGAACTCACCCGCGCATAACCGTACACCGTCGCCATCTCATCCCCGCTTTCTTGTAAACCTGCCAAAAGGGACAGGTTTATTTTGGTAGGTTTTACCTCTCAAATAGCAGGTAAGCGGGCGGCCGAGCAGACGGCAAGGTACTCACGATTCAAATGCGAAGGGCGGTCCCGAAAGGCCGCCCTCCGCTCCCCCACCATGAGTCGGGATTTGGCTAATGGATAAGCTTAAAGTCCAAGTGCCCACGCGTGGTATTGACGCGCGAGACCTCGATGATCACGCGCTGCCCCAGCTCGTAACGGGCGCCCGTGTCGGCACCTGTGAGCGTTAGCGCGTCCTCGTCGAACTCGAACCACTCGTTGCCCAGGCTCTTGATCGAAACCAAGCCTTCGACCTGCGTTAGATCCAAGCGCACAAAAAGGCCCATGCTGCTAACCCACGAGACGGTTCCGGCATAGCGCTCGCCCAGACGGTCCTCATAGTACTGGGCAATCTTGATCTTTTGCGTCGCATGGCTGGCGGCATCTGCCGCGCGCTCGGCATCGCTGCATGCGCGGCAGATCTGCGGCAGAATGCGCGGCAGCGACTCGCGCCCCTTGCCGATCAGCCGCGGCGTACGGACCAAGGCGTCCTTGCCGCCGAGCCGCTCATAGGCCAACTGCAGTTTGAGCACGCGGTGCACCACCAGATCGGGGTAGCGACGGATGGGACTCGTAAAGTGACAGTAGCACGGCGCGGCGAGCGCAAAGTGGCCCTCGTTGCGCGGCTTGTACAGCGCGCGCTGCATGCTGCGCAGAAGCAGCGTGTTGACGAGCGGTGCGTTGGCCGTACCGGCGGCAGCATCAACTGCAGCCTGCAGCTCATCGGGGCTCCCCAGGGCAATACCGGCAGCACGGCGATCGTCGATGATGCCTAGCTGCGCCAGCGCAACGGCAGCACCGTGCAGGCTATCGGGGCTCGGATCCTCATGCACACGATAGCAGGCCTCGATATCACGGTCTGCCAGCCACTCTGCAACGCACTCGTTGGCGAGCAGCATGGCTTCCTCGATAAGCGACGTGGCACACGAACGCTCACGCGCCACAATCTGCACGGGCACTCCGTCCTCATCCAATAGAGCGCGAATCTCGGCCGTGTCAAAATCGACTGAGCCGCGGGCGCGACGAATACGACGGCGAAGTTCGGCGAGTTCGTTAGCGGCGACAAGGAAATCGCCGAGGTCGATGTTGTAGCCGCGGGCGGCCTCCTCGCACGCAAGACCGCGCTCAAGCGCTTCCTCGCGCGAGGTCTCGGCAGCCGCAACATCCTCGGCTGCACCCTCCAGCACCGAATACTCAACCGCGCCGGCACGCACCAGCAGCGCCTCGGCGCCGTCATAGTCCATACGCACACGCGAGCGAATCACGCTGGGGTACGGATCATAATGCCGCACGCGACCCTGCTCATCGAGCTCGATATCGACGGTAAACGCAAGACGGTCCTCGTCAGGGCGAAGCGAGCACAGGTCACAGGACAGGCGTTCGGGCAGCATGGGAAGCACGCGATCGGCCAGATACACCGATGTCGTACGATGGCGAGCCTCAAGATCGATATGCCCGTCCCAAGCCACATAGTGTGAAACGTCGGCGATATGCACACCCAGCTTGTAGCCACCCTCGGGCGTGCGCTCCAACGAAATGGCATCGTCAAAGTCGCGCGCGTCGACCGGGTCGATCGTGATGACAAAGCGGTCGCGCAGATCGCGGCGGAGCGGGTCCTTAAGCGCCGCGGACACATCGAGCGAAAGCCCCTCGGCCTCGGCCAGAGCGGCCTCGGGATAGCTATCGGTATAGCCGTAACGCGCCATCACATATTGAACGCCCAAATCGGGCGCGTCATCTCCGCCAATGCGGCGTTCGATCGTCACAGTGCCCGATTCCAGGCGCGTCGGGTAGGTCAAAATGCGCGCGACAACGGCATCACCCGGGTGGACACCCAGACGATCCGCCGAGGTATCCTCGGGCAGAATGAAGAAGTCGGCCTTCAGACGCGAATCGAGCGGCTCGATCACACCGAGCGGACCGGCGGTCTGGTACGTGCCCACCACGCTTATGGCTGCACGCTCAACCACGCTTTCGATCACGGCGCGCCGCTCACCGTGCGGGCTGTTCTTAATGCTCACGGCAACGGTATCGCCATCCATGATCTCGCGCTTACCGCGGCCCATGACCTTGTAGTCGCCGTTTTCGGTTACAACGTAGGCGCTATGCTCATGGAGCTGCACGCGCCCGGTCAGGCTCGGACGGCGTTCGCTGCGCACCGGCCCGCGCTGATTGCGAGCTCCACGCTTATGCTTGTTATTGCGCCCCATGGCGCCTCCTAACTATCGATTGCGAACTCCAAAGAGTCTACCCAAATGATTCGCTTTCCTGCCGTCCCCTAGGGATCAAAAAACGGGCCGCCCCATAAGAGACGACCCGTTGGAAGGGATGAATTCCAAGCATGCCTACACGCGCAGGTAGCGGCGCATGGCGATGGCAGAACCAAAGAGACCGATAATCACGCCGACCAGAATCAGCGCAGCATAGGTCACCAGGTAGTACTGCATCGGCAGGGCAAACGACATCCAGCCGATGCTCTCCTGCAGACGCGGGATCATCAGATTGCGCAGCAGCTCCAGAACGCCGATGGAAAGCAGCGAGCCCAAAATGGCCTGCAGCACGCCCTCGGTGATAAACGGGCCACGAATGAAGCCGTTGCTGGCGCCGACCAGACGCATAATCGCAATCTCACGACGACGCGCCGTGATGGACAGGCGAATCGTGTTGTTGATGAAGATGAATGCGATAAAGGTCAGAAGACCAACGAGCACCACGGCGGCGATGCGGATGTAGTTGGTCACCTGGAACAGGCGGCTCACTTCCTCCTGGCCGTACAGCACGCTCGCGTTGACGTCGCCGTCATCCGCGATCTTCTGGAAATCGGCATCCTTCTTGAGCTTCTTTGCCGTGCTCTCGACCTTGGACGGATCGTCCATCTCAATAGCGAAGGAAGCCGGCAGCGGGTTCTGGCCATCGAGCGCGCTCATGGTGGCGTCGGCGTTGCCCGACATCTTGCTCGTATACTCGGCCAGCGCGTCGTCCTTGTCCTTATAGGTCACGGACTTGACGTTATTCCACGTCTTAAGCTCGGCCTCAAAAGCCTGAACATCGGCCTGATCGGCGTCATCACTAATGAACGCGTTGATGACAACCTGATCCTCGACGGTGCCGATCACGGAGTTCAGCATCGCAGAGCCCATGATGAACAGGCCGATGATAAACAGCGAAAGGAAGATCGTGATGACGGCGCCGAGCGAGGTAGTCCAGTTACGGAAGAAGTGGCTGATTGCCTCTTTGAAGGAGTAGCCCACGTTAGTTGGTGCCATAGTTGCCGTAACCTCCCCTCTCCTGGTCGCGGATGACGTGGCCGCCCTCGAGGGCGATCACGCGACGGTGCATGCTATCGACCATCTCGCGGTCGTGCGTGGCGACGATCACGGTGGTGCCGGTGCGGTTAATACGCTCAAGCAGCTTCATGATGCCCAGCGAGATCGCCGGGTCGAGGTTGCCCGTGGGCTCGTCGCAGATCAGCAGCGGCGGACGGTTGACCATAGCACGGGCGACGGCAACGCGCTGCTGCTCGCCACCGGAAAGCTGGTCGGGCAGCGAGTCCATCTGATCGGCCAGACCGACCAGACGCAGCACCTCGGGCACCTGGCTGCGAATGACGCCCTTGGGCTTGCCGATGCACTGCAGGGCAAACGCCACGTTTTCGTAGGCGGTCTTTTGCGGCAGAAGCTTAAAGTCCTGGAACACGGCGCCAATCTGGCGGCGCAGGAACGGAACCTTACGGTTCTTGATCTTCATGAGGTCCTGACCGGCAACCAGGATGCGGCCGCTCGTCGGCTTGACGTCGCGGTTGAGCGTCGACAGCAGCGTGGTCTTACCCGAGCCGGAGTGACCGACCAGGAAGACGAACTCGCCCGGATAGATCTCGATGTTGATGTCGTCGAGTGCAGGCTTGTTAGGCTGTGCCGGATAGATCTTGGTGACATGCTCCATAAGGATGACGGGCTCGACACCGGCCTGCTTGGCCATCTTCTTGCGGCTGGCCTGCGGATCGATGGGCGCAAACACCGACGTAAAATCGGGGTTGTTGAGCGCGTTATCGAGGCTTGCGACCTCGGCTGCCTGATCGCTCTCGACCACCGGGGCAGCAGGCTGCGTGGGGTCGGGAATAGCGGCAAAGAGACCGGACTGCGCAGGCTGAGGAGCCGGCGTCGCAGGGGCCAAGGGGTCGGGAATGCCGGCCATGGTAGGCTGCGGCGTGGCGGCACCAGCCTGAGGCTGCTCCACGCGAGCGGTCACGGCCTGAACGGGCTCAAAACCCGCCGTGCCGGAAAGCGCGACATCGCTGGTTGGATTGTAGGCAAAGGGATCGGATGCCGGCTGTGCCTGATCTGCCGGCTGAGCGGGGGCCTGAGCAACAGGCTGGCCCTCTGAATCCGGAGTGGCGAAACGACTGCCCTGGACGCCTGCCTGCGTCTTGGGGGCATCATCGCCCGCACCGGAGGTACGGAAGTGGTTACCCACTGGTGCTCCTTATCGTCGTGCGTTTAAACTACATGAGCGCTTTGTATTTTAGCAGCATTAGCTTTGCTGCACATAAGAAGCATGGCGTGGTTAGGGATCCCGTCGGCCGGACACAGGGTTACTCTCCAAATCGTCCTCGGACATGTCGGAGCCCCCGCTGCGCGCTTCGCGCGGCGGGGGCTCCTCCGTCCTGCGGAAAGATTTGGAGAGTAACCCTGTGCCCGGCCTGCGATAACTAAGGGGTCGCCGCGTTTATCTTGAGGTGCTGCATATACAAAGCTGGAAGGGTCTGAATTGCGCTTTGTCGATATATGCCCTTTTTCCTGATGGGACCGTGCTTGAGGGGCGTCTTCATGAGTTGCGGTGAAATAGGGACTGTTTTACCAGTTAAAAGGTCTAATCAGTCCTTATTTCACCGCAACTGAAACAGGGGCGCTCTCCAAGAGAGCGCCCCTGCCGGGTTTCCATAGTTCTGGCGAAGCAGTCCTTGAGATCCGCCTTGCCTTATGCCAAGAACTCCTTGGTGGTCGCCACGATGTTGGCGGCGTCCAGGCCATACTTGTGCAAGAGCTCGGCACCCGGGCCGGACTCGCCAAAGGTGTCGTTGACGCCGATCTTCTTGAGGGGCGTCGGGCACTGCTCGCACAGGACGTCGGCAACGGCGCTGCCCAGGCCACCGATTACAGAATGCTCCTCGACGGTCACGACGTGGCCGGTCTTGGTGGCGCTCTTGACGATCAGGTCGGCATCGATGGGCTTGATGGTGTGCATGTTGATGACCTCGGCGTCGATGCCCTCGGCAGCGAGCTGCTCGGCGGCCTCGAGAGCCTCGCCGACCATCAGGCCGCAGGCGATGATGGTGACGTCGGCGCCCTCGCGCATGACAATGCCCTTACCTAACTCGAAGTTGTAGGTCTCGGGGTCGTTGATAACCGGCGAGGCCAAACGAGCGAAGCGCATGTACACCGGACCGTCGCACTCGTAGGCGGCGCGCGTTACGGCGCGGGCCTCGACGTCGTCGGCAGGAACGATCACAGTCATGCCGGGGATGACGCGCATGAGGGCAATATCCTCGCAGCACTGGTGCGTGGCGCCATCCTCGCCCACCGAGATACCGGCATGCGTGGCACCGATCTTAACGTTGAGATGCGGGTAGCCGATGGAGTTACGGACCTGCTCAAAGGCGCGGCCGGCGGCAAACATGGCAAAGGTGCTCGCGAAGGCAACGCGGCCGGTGGTCGCGATACCGGCGGCGACGCCCATCAGGTTGCTCTCGGCAATGCCCACATCGAAGAAACGATCGGGGCAGGCGGCCTTGAACTTGCCGGTCTGCGTGGCGGCGGCCAGGTCGGCGTCGAGGACCACAAAGTCATCGTGCTCGTTGGCGAGCTCGACGAGGGCCTCGCCGTAGCTTACGCGCGTGGCGATTTTTTTGACGTCTGCCATCCTAGAGCTCCTCTCCGGCGGCCGTGAGCTCTGCCATGGCCTGCTCAAACTGTTCATCGTTGGGGGCCTTGCCGTGCCAACCAACCTGGTTCTCCATAAAGGAAACGCCCTTGCCCTTCATGGTCTCGGCGATGATGGCGGTCGGCTGACCCTTGGTGGCGCGGGCCTCGGCAAAGGCGGCGCGGATCTGATCGAAATCGTTGCCGTCGGCAAGCTCCACCACGTGGAACTTAAAGGCGCGGAACTTGTCGGCGAGCGGCATGGGGTCGTTGACCTCCTCGACGGGGCCGTCGATCTGCAGGCCGTTGTGGTCGACGATCACGCAGAGGTTATCGAGCTGATGGTTGCCGGCAAACATGGCTGCCTCCCAGACCTGGCCCTCCTCGCTCTCGCCATCACCCAGCAGGGCGTACGTGCGGTAAGTATCGCCCCAGTGCTTGGCGGCAACCGCCATGCCCACGGCGGCGGAGATGCCCTGGCCGAGCGAGCCGGTGGACATATCGACGCCCGGGGTGTCGTTCATGTTGGGATGACCTTGCAGGTGGCTGCCGATATGGCGCAGCGTCTCGAGATCCTCCTTGGGGAAGAACCCACGCTCGGCGAGCACGGCGTACAGGCCCGGAGCGCAATGGCCCTTGGAGAGCACAAAACGGTCGCGATCGGCCTTGCGGGGATCGGCCGGGTCGACGTTCATTTCCTCAAAGTACAGATAGGTCATGATGTCGGCAGCGCCGAGCGAACCGCCCGGATGGCCGGACTTGGCAGCGTGCACGCCGGTGACGATGCCCTTCCTTACCTCGTTGGCAACCTTTTTGAGCTCTTCGTCGCTCATTGTGCCTTCCTTTCATCCTCATTAGACAAAATGCGCACGGCACGGAAAGGTAATCCCAACACAGCCGCAATGCACGTACGTCATTCATTATGCTGGAAACTGATGGCTTTACCAGAGTTTTTATCATTATTTGAACAATTTAGCAGGCAGAACCGCTGATGAAACGGTTTATCAATGTGAACGTCTTTTGGATGGAACGCGATCGACCCTACGCGCTAATGTCCTTGAATCCCTCGCCGAAGGCTTCCGTAACGTCGGCAACCGTCACGATGGCATGAGGATCGCGCTCGCGCACGATCGTCTTGAGGGTATTGAGCTCTCGACGGCTCACGATGACCATAATCACTGGCTTCTCGGCACCCGAATACATGCCAGTCGCCTTAAACTTGGTACAACCACGACCCAGGCCATACATGATATCGGCAGCGATATCAGGGAACTTGTCCGAGATGATGAGTACCATACGGCGTTTGTTGCCACCATCGACCACGGCATCGATCACGTAGCCGCTAATGACCATCGAAAGGCCTGCATACAGTGCGTTTTCGATTGAAAAGACCGGAGCCGATAGCGCGCATACGGCAACATCGATCGCCATGACGGTCGAGCCCACCGGCAGCGAGGTGTTACGCGAGATGATTTGGCCAATCGTGTCCGAGCCGCCGGTGTTGGCGCCGGCGCGCAACACCATGCCGTAACCGATGCCCGTAATAATGCCGCCCCACATGGCAGGGAGCATCAGGTCCGCATCCGCCAGAGGTGCTACAAACGGGGCGAACAGATCGGTAAAGAAGCCCAGCAGCACAAAGCCCGTCGCGGTCTGCACCACGTAGAACATGCCGCCCTCGCGCATAACGACCAACAACAGCAAGGCGTTCATCACGATCGTCTGAATACCAACGGGAAGCGATAGGCCGCGCGCCGCGCCGACCGCCTGGATAATGGTGGCAAGGCCCGTAACGCCACCGGCGGCAAGACCGTTGGGAATCAAAAACAAGTCGGTCGCGATGGCGGCCAAGGCACACCCCAACATGATCTGGGGCAGGTCGTGAAAGAAGTTCATCGAAAGAATGCGCTTGATGTCCAGACGATATGCCATGCTGCCTCCCTCAAAAAAGCGCACCCAAACGGATGCGCTTTGAACTTCTTCTTGTATTCGATTCTACCGATTCGCCGGACAAAAACCACCCCTGCGCAGGGTTTATTCTGGATACAAACCCGTCCAACCGTTGGGCTTGGCATCGGCTTGAAGCCACCCGATGTTTTAGACCTCCGAGCCTTCTGCATCGGCGTTGCCGGTAGCCCAGCGATGGTAGCCAATAACAAACGGGTCCAGGTCGCCATCGTCAAGGACGGCCTCGACATTGCTGGTCTCCACGCCCGTGCGTAAGTCCTTGACCATCTGGTACGGGTAGAGCACGTAGCTGCGAATCTGGTTGCCAAAACCAATCGTGGTCTTGGGTCCGCGGATCTCATCGAGCGCCTCGGCGCGCTTCTCGAGCTCAATCTCGTACAGGCGAGCCTTGAGGATCTGCATGCACGCGGCCTTGTTCTGAATCTGGCTGCGCTCGTTTTGGCAGGTGACCACAATGCCGCTGGGAAAATGCGTCACGCGCACGGCGGAGTCGGTGGTGTTGACGCCCTGACCGCCCGGGCCGCTCGCGTGGTACACGTCCACGCGGATGTCATCGGGACTGATCTCGATGTCGATATCATCGGGTAGCACGGGGATGACCTCGACGCCGGCAAACGTGGTCTGGCGGCGCTTCTTGTCGTCGGTGGGGCTAATGCGAACCAAGCGGTGGACGCCGGCCTCGGCGCGCAGCATGCCAAATGCGTCCTTGCCCTCGACGGTAAAGGTCGCACGGTCAATGCCGATGACCTCGGCCGCGGGACAGTCGTTGATGGTGACCTTCCAGCCGCGACGCTGGCAGTACTTCATGTACATCTTAAAGAGCATGAAGGTCCAGTCCTGGGCCTCCAGACCACCCTGTCCGGGCTTGATGGTCACAATGGCATCGCCGTGATCGAACTCACCGGTAAACCAGCTCGAAAGCTCAAGCTCATCGATGGCACGGGCCAGGCGCTCAGCCGTGGCTGCAGCCTCCTCGCGAAGGGCGGCGGCGTCGGGGTCATCCCCCATCTCCTCGGCAAGCTCCAGCGCGGCGCGGGCATCGGAAAGCTCGCCGCGCGCGGTGTCCACGGCAGCGATATCTTCCTTGGTGCGCGCGATCTCCTCCATGGTGGCACGGGCGGCGTCGGCGTCATCCCAAAAGCCAGGGGCAACACTTTTGGCCTCGAGCTCGAACACGCGGGTACGCTTCTCGTCCAGGTGGAGATACGACTCGACCTCACCGAGCCGGTCCGCAAACGCGTCCAGCTCGGCGGGCGTTACCTCTAAAGCCTCAGCCATTAACGATTCCTGCCGTGGCAGTACTTAAACTTCTTGCCGCTACCGCAGGGGCACGGGTCGTTGCGGCCCACGTTGACGTACGGATCGTCGCTCTCGGACTTGCGATAGGTGGTCACCTTGCCACCGTTGTTGACGGCAGCCGGACCACCCTGGACAGCCGTGCGGGCCTGCACCTGCGCCTGCTTGCGCAGCACCGAGCCGCCGTTGTCACCATCGACCTCGGCAGGACCGGAGAAGTGCGCACCCTCGAGCGCGGGCTCCTCCTTGTGCTCCACGGCACGCGGGGCAGCCTTGATCTCGATGCGCAGAACCGTACGCAGATAATCCTCGTACATGGTATCGACGAGTATCTGGAACGCGCCGTAGGCCTCGGTCTTGTACTCAACCAGCGGGTCGCGCTGGCCAAAGCCGCGCAGGCCGATGCCGGTCTTGAGGTAGTCCATCTCCTGCAGGTAGTTCATCCAGCGGGTATCGATGACGCGCAGCATGACCTGGGTGTTGAGCTCGCGCATCAGGTCCTCGCCCAAGCGCTCGGCCTTCATGTTGTAGCACTTCTCTACGTAAGCCAGGACATCGGCAGCCAGGGCCTCATAATCCTCGTCGGGGAACTTCGGCGTATCGATGTGGCCGGTGAGCTCCACAACCCACTTGCGCAGACCCTCCAGGTCGCGCTCGCCATCGTGGCTGTCCTTGGTGCAGAACTCCTGCACGCAGCGGTACACGGTGTCGTGCATGACCTCGGTGATGTGGTCGGTCAGGTCCTTGCCGTCCAGAATCTTATTGCGCTCGGCGTAGATGACCTGGCGCTGCTTGTTCATGACGTCGTCGTACTCAAGGACGCTCTTACGCATGGAGAAGTTGATGCTCTCGACCTTGTGCTGGGCGCTCTCGACGGCCTTGGAGATGATCTTGTGCTGAATGGGCATGTCGTCGCCCATGTCGGCCGTGACCATCATCTTGGAGACGCGGTCCATCTTGTCGCCGCCGAACAGGCGCATGAGGTCGTCCTCGAGCGACAGGTAGAACTGGGTCTCGCCCGGATCGCCCTGACGACCGGAGCGGCCGCGCAGCTGGTTGTCGATACGACGGGACTCGTGGCGCTCGGTTCCGATAACGGTCAGGCCGCCGGCGGCAAGCACGCGCTCGCGCTCGGCCTTGCAGGTCTCCTTGGCCTCGGCGTTAAACTGCTCGAGCTGCTCGGGCGTCACGTCCTCCATGGTCAGGCCCTCGTACTCCAGGCGCTCGCGCACCAGCTCGTCGGGGTTGCCGCCCAGCAGGATGTCGGTACCACGACCGGCCATGTTAGTAGCGATGGTCACGGCGCCGTAGCGTCCGGCCTGGGCAACGATGTGGGCCTCGCGTTCATGGTGCTTGGCGTTGAGGACCTCGTGTGCGATGCCGCGCTTGGTAAGGGCGGCGGACAGCTTCTCGGAGCTCTCGATGGAGACGGTGCCCACCAGGACCGGTTGGCCCTTGGCGTGACGACGCTCAACGTCGTCGGCAACGGCGTTGTACTTGGCCTGAATGGTGCGGTACACCAGGTCCTCGTGGTCCACGCGCTGCACGGGCTTGTTGGAGGGGATGACCTCGACGGGCAGCTTGTAGATCTCGCGGAACTCGGCGTCCTCGGTAAGCGCCGTACCGGTCATGCCAGAGAGTTTGTCATACAGACGGAAGTAGTTCTGCAGGGTGATGGTGGCCAGGGTCTGGTTCTCCTCGCGTACGAGCACGCCCTCTTTGGCCTCGATGGCCTGGTGCAGGCCCTCGGAGTAACGGCGGCCTTCCATAATGCGGCCGGTGAACTCGTCGACGATCTTGACCTCGCCGTTGGTGACCACGTACTGTTTATCGCGGTGGAACATGTACTGGGCCTTCAGCGCCTGCTGCAGGTGGTTGACCAGCTGGCCGGAGAGATCGGCATAGATGTCATCGATACCCAGGCGGCGCTCGATTTTCTTAAGGCCGCGCTCGGTGGCGGCGATGGTATGCTTGGCCTCGTCCATGACGTAGTCGCCCGTGGGTTCAGCATCCTCGGTGGCGGTGAGCATGTCGTGCGACACGTCCTCGCCGCGCTCAAGGCCACGCACGGCACGCGCGAAGTCCTTGTAGGTACTGGCGGACTTGGTGCCAGCGCCCGAGATAATGAGCGGCGTCCTGGCCTCATCGATCAGGATGGAGTCGACCTCGTCGACGATGGCGTAGTTGTGGCCGCGCTGTACGCGCTGCTCGGGACGGGTAACCATGTTGTCGCGCAGGTAATCGAAACCGAACTCGGAGTTGGTGCCGTAGGTGACGTCTGCCTGGTAGGCCGGACGCTTGAGCTCGAGCGGCATGTTGTTCTGGAGCAGACCGACGGTCATGCCCAGGTACTTATAGATGCGGCCCATCCACTCGGAGTCGCGCTTGGCAAGGTAATCATTGACAGTAACGACGTGTACGCCTTTGCCGGCAATAGCGTTGAGATAGCCGGCCAACGTGGAGACGAGGGTCTTACCTTCGCCAGTCTTCATCTCAGCAATGTGGCCCTCGTGCAGTGCCATGGCGCCAATGAGCTGCACGTCAAAGTGGCGCATGCCCATGGTGCGCTTGGAAGCCTCACGCACGGTGGCAAAGGCCTCGGGAAGCATGTCGTCGAGCGACTCGCCGTTGGCGTAACGCTCGCGGAACTTATCGGTCTGGCCGCGGAGCTCCTCCTCGGTCATCTTCTCAAACTGGGGCTCAAGACCGTTGATCTGGTCGACGATCTTGTAGTAGCGCTTAAGGTCCTTATCGGATCCAAAGGACAGCAGCTTTGACATGAATCCCATGTGGTTTTCCTTTTTGGCCATCGCCCACGCCGTGCAGCTGCGGGCGAGTTAAACACAGATGATTGTACTTTAGCCAAACAAGGCGCGGCCTATACGGTCGACCTCGACCGCCACGTAATAACTACGACCAACCTGCCAAAAGGGGACTGGTTTATTTTGGCAGTTTTTATCTGGGCAAACGCCGCCTCTCTGCCATTTGGTGCAATGGGGGCAGGTTGGTTTGCACCAATAAAAAGAAAAGGACCGCGCACCCAAACGGATGCACGGCCCTTATGCCATGAATGCGAGTGATTCCGCGGCGAGCTATTTACTCAGCAGCCTCGGTGGTCTCGGCCTCGGCAGCGGTCTCCTCGACGGGAGCCTCTGCGGGAGCCTCGGCGGCCTGCTTGGCAGCCTCCTCGGCAAACTTAGCGGCACGCTTAGCCTTCTCGGCAGCCTTAGCCTCAGCGGCGGCCTTGCGAGCGGCCTCGGCCTCAGCAGCCTTGGCGGCCTTGGCAGCCTTGGCCTCCTCAGCCTTCTTGAGCTGGGCGGCAGCGGCGCCACCGAACTTGTCGGCGAAGCGCTGGACGCGTCCACCGGTGTCGACGAACTTCTGCTGGCCGGTGTAGAACGGATGGCACTCGTTGCAAAGCTCGACCTTCATCTCGGACACGGTAGCGTGCGTCTTGAAGGTGTTGCCGCAGGAGCACGTCACCGTGCACTCGACATACTGGGGATGGATACCCTGCTTCATGGTAGGACTCCTTATTGGTCAGGCGCTGGTTACCGATCAGCGCATAAGGCGTCTTGGTTTCCGACCAAGACAACAAACTTGGCTATGGTACCACGGCGCCGCGTGTCCCACAAAAGGTTCACGGTCTTTTCGGAACGACACGAATCTGACCCATCGAAACACATCTCCACCGTTCCTTCAACTGGGAAAATGCCGTCCCCGGGGCCTGAGAAGGGCCCCGGGGACGTTCGACTGACTGCGGGAACGGCCTTTCCGCTCAATGTGTTCGGCTGAGATCGGAAATCAACCAAACTGAACTAGGTTCAGTTGACATGGTTAAAAACGGGGGCGACGCTTTTGCGTCGCCCCTCGTCCCAGCCGGTTGCTTTAGTTGTACACACGGTAGTTACACTTGAACTGGGTTATGTGTCCATAGTTGGAGCGGTACCAACCCGACGTATAGCTGATTGCCTCTGCGCCTAGATAGTCGTAGCCCTTGTTGTAGCGAAGCTGACGGTAGGTCGTGTCGTACTCTGCTACGTAAAACGTGTCTCCAGAGAAGGCTTTGTACCGGTCCTTAACCGTCGAAGCCATGTACGCGGGTTCGACATCGCCTTTCTCCCCGTTGAGCGCATAGACGGGTGCCGCGATTCCGCATAAAGCCGTTGCCACGAGGATGGCGTAGACAGCCATGCGCGACGCATTGGACTTCAGCTGTTCAAATAGTTTCATGTCATTCACGTCGCTCGTATGTATCGAGGTATTCCTGCTTGAGCGTCTGCGAGGACGACTTGATCTTTTCCACGAGCGTGCCGGCTTCGATGAAGTAGAACGAGTTGGTGAGGTCTGCCAGGTCGTCGAGCAGATGGCTTGAAATGAGCACGCTGCGTCCCCGCGCCACTTCGCTGCGCATCGCGTCGCAGGAGGTTTTCCGCTTTCCCGGATCGAGGCCGTTCAGCGGTTCATCGAGGATGAGGTACGGGCAACCGGTCGCTATCGCCATGGCAAGCTTTACCTGCTGCTTCATTCCTGTCGAGAGTTTACGGGTCGGCTTGTCGAGATATGGGGAGATTCCGAGGGAGTCGCAGAGCGAGTCGATGTCGGCGGCCGATTTCCACGCCTCCCTAACGAAAGCAAGGTGCTCGATGGCCGATAGCGTGGGATAGAGATCCGCGCTGCCCGAAGAGCTCAGGTAGACGAGTTCTGCAAATTCGGCTGATCGACGTTGGCAGATTCCGTCTGCCGCCAGGCTTCCCGAGCGGATGCGGGTGGGAAATTGGCCCGACAGCGCTTCAAGAAGGGTGGTTTTCCCCGAGCCGTTGGGGGCAATGAGGCCCGCCGCCGTTCCCGGGCTCAGGAAAAGCGACCCGATTGAAAGTATCGTCGTGCTTCCGTATCCCACGCTCGCGTCCAGAAGCTCGAGCCCATGGTGCTTTTTCGCGGGTCCAGGCTGTTTGGGCGAACGTGTCGCAAAGGCGCCGACCGCAAAAAAGACCGCGACGTATGCCAGGGCCACGGCAAGCATCGATGCGCTGCCTGAACCGGAGCCAATGAATTCTGTCGGGAAGCATCCTACGTAACCCGTTGCCTCGATAGGCGAGAATACGGCCAGCGGCAGGAGCCCGAGCACGGCATTATGCCCTAGTGCCGAATCGGACAGTAACGGGAATGCCGGGGCCGCGACAAGCAGCGCGGAGGTAAGGGGGCCCGCGAGGACGCGCCTCGTTGCGGTCGATAGGACGGCGGAGCAAACGGATATCAAGGTTCCGCCCGCAAGCAGCGCGAGAAGCAGGGCTGTGAAGACGTTTCCCGCGGTCGTGGTGGTAAGCGCGCCGTCATGGAAGAAGGCGATCGGGTACCCAATTTGCCCGAAGCCGTTTAGGACCAAGGCGTAAATGCCCCCGGGTGCGAGGCCGGCGAGGAGCATCGCGGTCCCCGCGACGATTATCGAAAACACGGTCTGAATAAGGCGCCGGAATTTGGGCACGGGCGCCTTTGCCGCCAGGGTCCCGGGCCTTGTGGCGCCGAGCACGAGTATCGACGAGAGAAGGAAGGGGATGAAGGGAAGGAAAGACGGCGCCGTGGCAATGGCGTAAGGCAGGAAGGAAAGGAATGGCAGGTCGCTTGCGGAGGCCGGGATATCCGTGATGCCGGAGCTGCTCAGGGCACGGCAATATGCGAGCGCCGCGTCATTGGTCTCTCGGTCTCCCACGATGGACCCGGATTGGAAGCCTTCGCCCATGAGCGCGTAGTAGCTCTCGGCAGAATCGAGAAAGGCGGCGTCGGTTTGAGCGGCAAGGGCGGCGTTCGCGTATCTTGCAAGCTCCGCGTCATTTTGCTGCTCTGGAGATAGGTCTGTGCCGCTGGCCTGGGGCGCGCGCGTATTGAATGCGTCGACAAAGCTCTGCATGCCCTGTTTCATAAAGAAGGGCCCGTAGATGGGTGAATTGAACGCAATGGGGACGGAAAAGGCTGCAGCGAGAACGAGCGTAGAGATCCATACGGCCCTGTCTCTTAGGATTAGTTTGAGAAGAAGTCGACAGTACATTTAGAAGCACCTACGTTCCTCAAAGAATTGTTAGATTAAAAGTAACAGACCGGATGAAGATACGTGCGACGGGGGCGAGGCGAATGGCTGAGCGGTATCGATATGCGGGTTCAACGGTATCACATTGGCCACATAGATTTTTAACTTGCATTTCTACCCGCCCTTTTCGTAGAGTCGCCGATACGTGCTTAGCGCACCCTCGGCGCGTCCGGCAGGCTTTGCGAAATGGGATCCAGGAGACTTCGGCGCAGCATCATCTTGCGGAATGCTTCTAATGAGCCTCCCATCCTTCAAAAACAGAATCTCATCGCACAGCCTATCGACCGAATCCAAGATGTGGGATGACATGATGATGCACGTACCAGAATCGGCCAGCTTCCTGAGAATCTCGGAATGCAAGTCCACCCTGCTGGGGTCGAGCGCGTTCATGGGCTCATCTAATAGAAGGTACCGCGCGCCCGTCGCATACGCAATCGCCAGGGTAAGCTGCTGCTTCATGCCCTGGCTCAGAGTGCGGATCCTCATCTTCGCGAACTCGCCTATCTGCGTTTGTTCCACTATCTCTTCGATATCGCGAGCATGCGGCCACATATCGCAAACCATCTTGAGGTGATCTTCCGCACGCAATCCGGGATACAGCAGCGTCCCCTCACCAGGTGCATAGAAGATCATAGAACGGACCTCTCTCGCACCCGTACCCTGCACCTCATCCAGAACGATGCCCCCGTCCACGCGAGGACCCGGCAAACCTGCCATCGCACGCAGCAACGTCGTCTTTCCATGCCCGTTCGGAGCGACGAGACCGTAGACCGTACCCGGGGCAAACTCAGCGTTCACCGAATCTACGAGCACCTTCTTTCCATAAGAGATCGTCAGCGTTTGAAGGTCAATCATCGAGATCATCCCCTTTCGATCTTTGGAACACTCAGGCGCACCATCAACGGAGATACGGCGCCCAAGACCACCAGCAGAGCGCCCGATGCGCCGACGACCTCTCCAAAAGGCATCGCGTTCGTCCCTCGCCCAAGGAACCCAATCGTCCCCACCTGGGAAGCGGGATCAAACGAGGCGAATGGAGCCAGCAGCGCGACGCCCATGCCCACGCTTTCAACATGAGCGCTCAACGAACCCAACACCAAGAGAACCGCGCAAACCATTCCGGTGACAACGGGGTTGCGGCTAATCGCTGCTGTCAACGCAGCGACGACGGAAATCACGCCGTATGCCATGACCAGCAACGGAATACTGCACAACACCGCCTCCCCCACCGTGGACGTTGTCGAAGCTCCCGCCCGAATGAGAGCGACGGGATACTCCGATCCACCCGCACCGTTCTTAATCACGGACACAACGACAGCGGGAACCATCGACACCAAAAGCAGCACCAAGCCAAGCAGGAGAGCCAGCGCAACAGCCGTCAGAAAACGCACATGCGCTGTTGCGGGGATCTGGAGAACCAGAAGGGAACGACATTGCAGGTGGGTGCACGCGAGCGATGTGACAACCACGGGCAACAGCAAAAATAAGGAGGGAAGCGCTGCCTGGAGATACGAAAGGAGGATTAATGGGGGCATCTTCGTACTTAACTCGTAAACCTTGGGGTCCGGCAAGCTCGCGATCGACTCAAGCAGAAGGGCGCGCGCCTCCGCACGAGAAGGAGTCTCCGGCTCGATTCCGATCGATTGCAGGAGAGTCGCATCTGCCGCGCCCAGCTCACCTCGAGCGCGCTCGTACGTCGCAAGGCTTCGAAACCCCTCCGCAGGCATAGGCGCGTACACGAAACCCGAAAGAGCATCCCGCATGTCTTCCAGGGCCGCTTTGCCCTCGACGTCCATATTCGCAGCGTTCTGCTCTAGATACCGATCTATTGAACGGAGCTCCCCATCCCTATACCGAACAGCGGAAACGTTATCAGCGTCAGGAAACATCTCGACCAGAGCCGGGGCCAGCATCGTCGTCGACATTGCAATCGCGCATACGGCGAGGGTAGGAGAACGCAGGAGCAGTTTCCCCATCGTTCTTACGCATGCAACGGCGGAGGCACAAGCGCTCGAACGAGTTGCCGTTCTCGATGCAGTGAAGGAACCTCTCTCAAGACAAATCGGGGATATCGGGCACGCGCAGCCGCTCTTTCCAGCAACGCAAAGCAGGCTAATTGCCAGCACCTCGATCCCGATTGCGCATACGAGGGCAATCGCGCCACGCTCGAAGCAAAGTCCAGGCAGATTCACTATCTGCGTTGTCGGGTACGGGCTATAGACGCCGACGGTCAACTCAGTGTTCGCATACGTAAGGGGATTCAACAGGGCGAACTCACGTAAAGCGATGGATCTTCCGTAATACCCGGGAACCATCGTCACCCCCATCAGGGCACATACGAACACGATTCCAAGCGTAGGGTTATTGGCAATCTTCACGGCAAGGTGAACGACAAGCGAGATGAACGCTGCCACCAAGAATTGCAAGATGGCCGTCTGCGCGAACACCAGCCAAGCCGGTTTGATAACCGGAGTCGCATATTGAATGTAGCCTATCGGATAGAACGCGAGCCCGGGCCATTCTTCACAAGCGCGGCGATTATCCCTGGAAGATTGATGGCGAGGACGGCAAGCATTGCAAAAACACTCGCCCATACGCTCGATGCAACAAGTCTACCCAGCTCGCCCATCGGTGCCTGGATGATGAGCTTTTCACGTTTGTTAAGACGCGCGGCAAGGAACGAGACGGCAACGGCCGTTGCGACCCATAGCAAGTACTCCTTCGATCCGTCATAATAGGTGTACTCTCCATCCGATATCTGCAGAAACGGAAGTAGGGGAGAGAGCGGTGCCAAGATAAGACGTCCCGCGGCAAGAGGGTACAGAAGCGCGGGCATGCTTGATGAAGAGGTATAGACACCGTCCTCCCCCGCATTCACAAGCGCATCCGCATAGGATGCTGACAATTCCTGCTCAACACGGGTTATTCCCGACTCGAGGTATTCGACCCGTCCGTCGATGCCAGCCGCGCTCCTGAAGACGGGCAGAGCACAAAGAACCATCAACGCAACAACGACAACACAGAGCGACCTGGAGGAGAGAAGCGACCTAAAGATCGCCTTCGAGATTTTGAGCATATTCATCGCCAACCTTAACCTCATCCAGTCGGAACAGAGGGGCCGAACAAAATGCTCGGCCCTTATTACTTGCCGGCAAAGTCAATTTAACATAAACTGTTAAAAAGTAACCTGAGTTTTTTAAATTCTTCGGAGGTTATTATGAGTTCCGACAATCGCACTCCCCAGCTTCATTCCTTCCGCATCGCATGTGCGATAGCCTCTGCGACCCTTTGCGCCACCGCCATCGCACAAGTGGCGTTCTCCTTAAAGCCAGCAATCGAAGTGCTCGACAACCCTGTAATTGCAGACTCCCCCGCGTATCCAGCCCTTGCGATCTCGACATTGGTCCCTGCCGTCATCGGTATCGCTACGACCATCCTCAGCGCCGTTCTCGTGTGGACGATCAAGAGCGGAGACCCCTTCAAGAAAGGGTCTGCGACATGCTTGAAGGTGCTCGGCATTCTCTTCGTTGTTCAAGCTGCCACCAGCCTCTACGCCGGCTCACTCAAAACCTCCGTTTCGATGTTTGGCGGCGAGGGGGCCGTCGGCGCCCAAGAGATCGCTTCATCATTCGATTGGACCTCTCTGGTTCTCGGCATCGTCCTGTTCATGCTTTCCCAGCTCTTCTTGTACGCCCGAGAGCTGTACCTCGACTCCGACGAGATTGCGTAAGGAAACGCCATGCCCGTAATTGTTCGCCTCGACAAGATCATGGCCGAGCGAAAGATTTCCTCGAACGAACTTGCCGAAAGGATTGGAACCACGCCCGTGAACCTGTCCCGTATTAAAAAAGGGCATATTCGCGGCATTCGCTTCAACACACTCGAGCAGCTATGCCTCGCCCTTCGTTGCCAACCCGGAGACCTTCTCGAAGTCATGAGCGAAGAGGATGCCCGAAAGGAGTTCGGACTCGATTGGTCCGCCGAGGATTAGAGGGCGGTCGTACTCGCCCTGCACACGGGGATGCGAATCGGCGAGGTCTGCGGCCTTCGGTGGTGCGATGTGGATTTCGAGACGGGCCTGATCTCGATCAGGCACTCGGTGGCGTACGCGAAGGGAATGGGTTCGTTCATCAAGGACACCAAGACCGATGACGCCAGGGGTATCCCCATCGACCCGGTCGGCCTACTCCCCTTCCTGAAGGAGACCCACGAGATCGACTGCGGAAAGCTGCGCTTGCGCGGCCTTACCGGGGCGGTCGAGATCGGGGACTGCTACATTCTGTCGGAGCCGGGCGCGACCTTCGCGACGACAAGCTATATCCGCAGGGCGTTCAAGACGTTCTCGGAGACCAACGGCCTCATGGGCACCAACGACGAGCTGATCACGTTCCACGGCCTTCGCCACACGTTCGCAACGCAGTGGATCCGCCAAGGCGGCGATATCAAGGCGCTCCAATCGATCCTCGGCCACAGGGACGCCATGGCGACGCTCAACGTCTACGCCGACATCGAGCCCATCTCCAAAATCCATAACATGCTGCGCGCCACGCCGTGCCTTTGGCGCGGGCACCTCGGGCCGAGGGTCGATCCGGGTCCCATGTTCCAACAGAGGATCCAGGAGTCCATCGAGACGCTCCAGGCGTTCGGCTACGGCATCACCGAGCCGGACGACCGAAATATCGCCATACGCGACGTGAAGACGAACAGTTGGCTCTAGCTCACCGAGTACGCGGCAGTGCTGGGCCCATCCCAACTGAGGTCACGGTGGTCCGATAGGGGCGCCGCCCGCGGCATGCGCCGCGGAGCGGTATCCCCTACCGAAGGGCGGGGATGCCCTCCGCTTCCAGTTCGGAATCAGCCGTCGGAGGCGTTCGGCTGACTGCGGGAACGGCCTGTCCGCTCAATGTGTTCGGCTGAGATCGGAAATCAACCCAACACGAGCCGGACACGCGCCAGACGGCTCTTCCCCGTACGGCCTTCCCCCTTACGCTCATGTTGCAGGCATGTAACGCCGCAGCGAGCGCGCCTTTTTTGCGCCAGACAGGTACAATGATGAACACTGTACCGTAGCGGAGCGCCGCGCGCGCCGCAATCACGCGAAAGGGTTTCCCATGGCCGAGATCTCGTCCTCCCGTATCGTCATCACCGTCCTTGGCAAGAACCGCCCCGGCATCGTCGCCGGCGTCACCCGTGTCCTAGGCGAGGCCAACGTCGACATCCGCGACATCACGCAGTCCATTATCGAGGACATCTTCACCATGACCATGCTGGCCGATACCGCCGAGTCCAAGCTCGACTTCGCCGAGCTGCAGAAGGCGCTGGCCGAGGCCGGCGAGCTTTCGGGCGTCAACGTGTCCATCCAGCGCGAGGACGTCTTTAACTTTATGTACCGCCTGTAGCGAGCAAGCCGCTGGGGATAGCCTGACACGCGCATGCCCATGCAAGTCACCCCGATGCGGCCCGGAGAGGAGCGCGCATGGCCTACGACGCCAAGAAAATCTACTACCGCTTCGACGATCACCTGAGCCGCCTGGTTCTGGATTACGAGGCGAGCCGTCAGATTTCGCCCGAAAGCGAAAACCTCTACCACGGCCTGCCGACCGCCCCATACGACGAGGACCTGTTCGTAGAGCACAACGTCAAGCGCGGCCTGCGCAATGCCGACGGCTCGGGCGTGGTCGCGGGCCTTACCCGCATCTCGGATGTGCATGGCTACAACAAGGTCGACGGAAAGGTCGTGCCCGATCAGGGCAAACTCACGCTTCGTGGCTACAGCATCGAGGACCTGGTCAACAACGCCCAGGCCGAGAATCGCTACGGCTACGAAGAGGTCGCTTATCTACTCATTACGGGCTCTCTGCCCACCAAGGAAGAGCTTGACGGTTTTTGCGAACGTCTGGGTGCTTTTAGGCACCTGAGCGACGAATACGTCCGCGAGTTCCCCATGACCACGGTGTCGTCGAGCATCATGAATGTGCTTCAGCGCGCCGTGCTGCTGCTCTACGCCTTCGACGCCGAGCCCGACGCCATTACACCCGAGCACGAAATCGACGTCGCCATCTCCATGCTCGCCCGTCTCCCCCGCATCGCCGCCTTCGCGCATATGGCCTCGGTCGCCAAGCGCCGCGGCTCCGAGGTTCATGTACCGCACCCCACACCCGGCCTCTCCACCGCCGAGACTATCCTGCAGGTGTTGCGCGGCGGCATGGCATTCACCCGCGACGAAGCCATGCTGCTCGACGTGATGCTCATGCTGCATGCCGAGCACGGTGGCGGCAACAACTCCACGTTTGCTTGCCGCGTGCTGTCCTCCTCGGCCACCGACCCGTATTCCGCCTACGCCGCGGCTATCGGCTCGCTCAAGGGCCCGCGCCACGGCGGCGCCAACGCCAAGGTCGTGTCCATGCACGAGGACATCCGTGCGCACGTCTCCAATTGGGAGGACGAGGACGAGGTCGCAGCCTACCTGGGCAAGATTCTCGACAAGCAGGCCTTCGACGGCACGGGCCTCATCTACGGTATGGGCCACGCCGTCTACACGCTGAGTGACCCGCGCGCCGAGGTGTGCCGCCGTTACGCGCGCACGCTTGCCGCCAAGAAGGACCTGGGCGAGGAGTTCGCGCTCATCGAGCGCATCGAGCGCCTGGCCCCGCAGGTGATGCGCGACCACGGCATGACCAAGCCCATCTGCGCCAACATCGACCTGTACACGGGCTTTATCTACAAGATGCTCGGCGTGCCCGAGACGCTCTTTACGCCGCTGTTCGCCGTCGCCCGTATGGCCGGCTGGTCGGCGCACCGCATGGAAGAGCTCTTCTGCGCGCATCGCATCATCCGTCCCGCGTATCGCCCGGTTATCGAGCCGCTGGAGTACAAGCCGCTCGCCGATCGCTAGGACGCGGACCGTTATAGAACCCGAGCGTGGCCAGGGCATCACCGCCCTCGGCCACGCTTTTTATGCCAGTAGAAAGGATCGCAACGAATGATTGTGTTTTCCGATATGGATGGAACGCTGCTGACGAGCGATAAGCAGATGAGTGACGCCACCTGGGCGATGCTCGACGAGCTTGCGCGCCGCGGTATTGAGTTTGTGCCCTGCACGGGGCGCCCGCTGTCGGGCATCTTTGAGCCCATCCTCGCTCACCCCGCCGTACACTACGCGGTCTGCGCCAACGGTGCCAGCGTCTGGCAGCTCGACGACGGTACGCCCACCGACACCTCACGTGCTACGCGCATTTTGAGCCGACCGCTCGATTGCGGCATTGCCCATCGCATCCGCCGCATCGCCGCCGACCACGATGTGACCTTCGATATCTTCGCGGACGGGCAGTGCTTCCTCCCCCGCTCGCTCTACACGCGCCTGGATGAGTTCTGCGGCGGCGACCCCCACATCGCAGCTTCGCTCAAGCGCACACGAACACCGATCGACATGGATATCGACAGCAAGATCGACGAGGTCGAGACGCTCGAACGCATCGCCATGTACTGGCACGACCCGGCCGATCGCGACGCCATCGCGGCGGAGCTCGACACGCTCGGAGGCATTGAGGTCACGCGTTCGTACGCCATGAATATCGAGGTCATGGGTGCAGGCGCCACCAAGGGAACGGCCCTCACGTGGCTATGCGAGCACCTGGGCGAGCGTCTCGCCGACGCCTGGGCGTTCGGCGACAACATCAACGACATCCCCATGCTGCAGGCAGCGGGCCACGGCATGGCCATGATCAACGCCGAGCCCGAGGACCGCGAGGCCGCCGACGCCATCACCGAATACGACAACGACCACGACGGCGTCGCCCGCGCCATCATGGCCGCCCTCGCCTAGTCATCGGCCAGTCATCGGGAACGTTCTTGAATGACTAGTCGTTGGGGACAGTCTTCGCAAAAAGCTGCAAGGACTGTCCCCCACTGCCGGCAGAAAAGGAACGTCCCTAACTGCCGGATTCCTAACTGCCGGATTAGGCGAGGCTCTCCAGAACACGGCGGAGTTCCTGCTGGACAGCGTGGTCGCGGTTGCGCCCCACCACGCGATCGGCAACGGCCTTGAGCGCGGGACGTGCATTTTCCATCGCGCAGCCCGTGCCGACAAAGCGAATAATCTCGTAGTCGTTCATCGAGTCGCCGAACGCCATGATCTCATCGCGCCCAATGCCATAATGCTCCGCAAGCTGTGCAATACCCGAAGCCTTCGACACGCCGGGCTGCATGGCGTCGATCCACGCGTTACCCGAAGGTGCAAAAGTAAAGAGCTGACCGAGTTCGCGCTGCAGCACGTACGCACTGTCCATAACGGCACCGTCGTCGCAAAAGATACTCGCTTTGATGATATTTACGCTGGGATCGGGCAGCTCCCAAATGCGCTCGGCATTGGGAAGGTCCTTATCGACCTCGCGCACGAACTTGCACTCGTCATCGAGCAAAAAGGACTTGGTTCGGTCGAAGAGCGCAAGATGCAGATTGGGAAACGTCGCGACGGCCTGGGCGAGCTTTCGAATCGCCAGGTGCGAATATACCTCGCGGTCTACCATTTTGCCGTCGGCGAAGACCTGGGCACCGTTAGCTGCGACAAAGTCCATCTTGTCGCGAACGGGCGCAAAGAACTCGCACAGGCGATCGTAGCGGCGGCCTGACGATGCGGCAAAATGCACGCCACGGTCACGTAGCGCCAGAATCAGTTCGTATGTCTCGGGAGGCACCTGGCCGTTTTCGTCAAGCAACGTGCCGTCCATATCGGATGCGATCAGTTTAAACATAGAAAAGCTCCCTTCGGGCTTGTTGGAATCGAACGTATATCCGATTCCAACGTACCCAAAGGGAGCTCAGATAAGACTCCGCGGGCGCAAACGTTACAAGGACCTAGCAAATAGCTCACACATGCCAGAGGCCTCATGGTCGCGGCGTCAGGCGACACGTCAAAGAGTGTCCCCGACGACTAATCGTTGAAGAACATCCCCGATAACTAGTCGGCGTAGGTGAAGGTCGTGACGTCGAACATGCCCTCGGGGCGAATGCGGAGCGTCGGGATGACCGGTAGGGGCAGGAAGATGATGCCCATGATGGGGTCGAGCGGCGGCTCAATACCCATGGCGCGCGCCTTGACCATAAAGTCGTCGTGCTGCGCGGCAACGTCCTCGGCCGTGCCCTCGCTCATCAGGCCACCGAGCGCCAGCGGAATACGCGCCACGACCTCACCGTTGCGCACCAGCACGTGGCCGCCCTGGCCAACAGCCTCGACGGCAGCCATCATATCGGCCGCGTTGTCGCCCACCACGCACACGTTGTGCGAGTCGTGGCCGATCGTCGAGGCGATAGCGCCGCCTGTGATGGTAAAACCGCGCACCCAGCCGCGGCCGATATGCTTGCCGACGAGCCCCATGCCGGCGGGACCGTCGCCATCGGCGCCCTTGGCCTGCAGTGACACGCCGCGGCCGTGGCGCTCGATCAGCATAATGCGGCGCAGGCCCTCGGCGTTCTCGGGGCGAGCCATACCCGTGATGGCCTTGCCCGGCACCACGTCGATCACGGCCTCGCCCGGCTTAAAGGCATAGTCGAACACGTCGAGCGATAGCTTCGGCAGCTTAACGGAAGCACGCAGCTCATCGGCAAGGGCCGCAACCTCGGCCATCTCGGGTGCGATCTCGCCCACAAAGGTGCCGTCCTGCGCCACCAGAGCACCGGCGGCATATACGCGATGCGGAGCTGCGGCAAACGTCAGGTCGTTGAGCACCAGCAGGTCGGCACGCTTGCCCGGGGCGATGGCACCACGCAGCTCGTGCGGGTCGCGACAGCCGTGGTCCAGGCCAAACGCCTCGGCCGTGGAAAGGGACGCCATAGAGATGGCGACCACGGGGTCAATACCGGCCTCGATAGCCACTCGGCAGGCGTTGTCGATCATACCGGTCGAAAGCGCATCGGAGGGAGCGCGGTCGTCGGTCGCAAAACAGCAGCGACGGGCGCGGGCGGGGTTTTCCAGCAGCATCGGCGACAGGTTGGCCAGGTCATGGCTGCACGTACCCTCGCGCAGCATCACGTACATGCCACGAGACAGCTTGTCGAGCGCCTCCTCGGGAATCGTCGACTCGTGGTCGGCGATAATGCCCGCTGCGGCATAGGCGTTGAGGTCCTTGCCGGCAACAAGTGGCGCATGGCCGTCGACTTGCTTGGACGGCGTCTGGTTGGCGGCGTCGATGCGAGCACAGGTCTCGGGGTCGGCCATAAAGACACCCGGCAGGTTCATCATCTCACCGAGGCCAAAGACATCGCCCGGATGCTCGGCAAAAAACGCCTGCATGTCAGCGGCGGTAATCACAGCGCCGGCCTGCTCATCGGGCAGTGCGGGCACGCACGAGGGCATCATGTACTTGATGGAAATGGGCGCGCGACGGCCGTCCTCGATCATAAAGCGCAGGCCGTCGAGCCCCGCCACGTTGGCGATCTCGTGGCTGTCGGCGATGGCAGTGGTGGTGCCGCGCGTCGCCGCCATGCGCGCATACTCGGCGGGACGGATGTTCGAGGACTCGATATGCAGATGTCCGTCGATAAAGCCGGGGGCGATATAGCGACCCTGGCAGTCAATGACCTCGGTCGCTTCGTAGGTGCCGGCGGCATCGTCGCGACCGTCGTAGAGCACGCCGACGATTACGCCATCCTTGACGGCAACGCTACCGGGCGCCACGCGCTGGCCATATACGTCGACAATCTGCGCATTGGTAAACAGCGTATCGACGGGCACGCGGCCCTCGGCTGCATCAATCACAGACCTCATGACCTCAGCGGACATACATACTCCTTTAACTGTAGAAATAACTGCGGAGCGGACGAGCCTTCACCGCAGCAAGCCAATAGCAATTGTATGCCCAAAAGAAGGTCCCGCTAACATCCCATCCGCTTAACGGCACCGCCAAATGATCCCTTGGGGACGGAGAAAAAAGTTGCGGTGGAATAGTTCCTGCCTGGGCGCCCGTATGGCATTTTTAGGAACTATTTCACCGCAACTCAAAAGGCCGCAGTCGGGAGTTCCGGCTGCGGCCCTATTGCACATGTTAGGTTGACCTACTTGTTAGACCAACTTGAAGCCCTTGCGCTTGCCTACGGAGAGGGTGTCGCCCAGCTTGAGGGCGCTCGGATCGATGTTGTAGCTCTTGGGAGCCACGGCCTTGCCGTTGATCTTGACGCCGCCGCCGTCGATATCGCGACGGGCCTGGCCGGCGCTCGCCGAAAGGCCCAGGTCCTTAAGCAGGCCTGCGAGGTAGATCTGGCCCTCGTCGTTGACGGTCAGCTCGACATGCTTCTCGGGGAAGTCGGCAAGCTGGCCCTCCTTGAACACGCGGTCGAACTCGGCCTGAGCCTCGTCACCGGCACCGGCGCCGTGATAGGTGTCGCACAGGTCGCGGCCCAGCGCGCGCTTGAGCTCATAGGGGTCGGCGGAACCGTCGGCCAGGGCGGCGTCGATCTTGTCGACCTCTGCCGGGGTGAGCGAGCTGGCCAGACGATAGTACTTGCCGATCATCTCGTCGGGGATGGACATAGTCTTGCCGAACATATCCTTGGGAGCGTCGGTCAGGCCGATGTAGTTGCCGTAGGACTTGGACATCTTACGCACGCCATCGGTGCCCTCGAGCAGCGGCATGGTGAGCGCAATCTGCGGCTCCATGCCCATCTTCTCCATGAGCTCGCGGCCGGCGAGCAGGTTGAAGAGCTGATCGGTGCCGCCCATCTCCACGTCGGCCTTAATCTGAACGGAGTCGAAGGCCTGCATCACGGGGTACAGGAACTCGTGCAGGGCGATCGGCGTCTGGGACTGGTAGCGCTTGGTAAAGTCGTCGCGCTCGAGAATGCGGGCGACGGTGAACTTGGAGCACACCTGAAGCAGGCCGGCCAGATCCATCGACAGGATCCAGTCGCCGTTGTGCACGATGGTGGTCTTCTCGGGGTCCAGGATCTTCATGGCCTGGCTCACGTAGGTCTCGGCGTTGGCCTCGATCTGCTCCTGCGAAAGCTGCGGACGGGTGGAGTTCTTGCCCGAGGGGTCGCCGATCAGCGCGGTACCGTTGCCGATGATGAGGGTGACGTTGTGGCCCAGGTCCTGAAACTGACGCATCTTGCGCAGGGGCACGGCATGGCCCAGGTGCAGGTCGGGGCTGGTGGGATCGACGCCGAGCTTGATGTTGAGGGGCTCGCCCTTCTCAAGCTTCTTGCGAAGGTCTGCCTCGGGGACGATCTTTGCGGCGCCCGAGGTGATGATACGCATTTGCTCGTCGACAGACAGCATTGGGTATCCTCCTTTTGCTATAGCACCCTCACCGGATACGGCGGTGCTGGAAGTCCATAAACTCTCATATGATAACAAACTGACGCGACACGGCACCTACGACAGGAAAATCCTCGTCCTGCCGCATGCATCGATAACGACCGGCAAACGCGCGCCGTCACGTTCGACCAAATAGCGCGTCCGCTGACGGCGCGAGCAGTCACGGCAATGGGCCTGCCCCGTCACGTCCGTGGCGCAGGCACCCTCGGCGGTCAGCAAACAATGCTCGCACACCATGAGTTCGGGACGGTCGGCATCGACAGGGCCCAAGACGCCGGGTTCGGCCACCAGCTCGGCAACACGTTCTGCATCATTGCCGAGCAACTCGGCCGGCACATACACACGGCCCGCGCCGAGTCCACGCAACCAGGCAAGCGTGGCCCGGTTGGCGCAAAACACCGGCGCCGCCACATCAAACGACACACCCAGCTCGCGAGCCATCGCAACCTGCCCCAGATTGCGGCAGACGATGCGCCCGGCGCGCCGCATCAGCGACCGAGCCCGCTCGGCGTCGCCCGCGCGACAGACCTCGTCGAGCACCACGGTCGCATCGGACAGGTCGCGCTCGCCATACGGGTCGGTGTCCATCAGCTGCCAGGCAAAAACCGTGCGAGCGGAAGCTCCTTGCTTCGCCGGCTCCGCCAACGCCGCCTCCGGCACGTCGCCAACAGTTGTGGCACCCTCAAAGGGCAGCATCTCAACAGCGCGCGCAGCAGGCGCGACCGCTTCCGCCTCGGTCCGCATGCGCTCCAGCGCTGCCGCCGTCTGCTCCAGCACGCTGGCACTGCGAATTAGGTACACCTCGCACCCCGCATCCACCTTACGCTTGCAGTGCACGACAACGCGCTCCCCCGCCGCGGCATTTACCGGACAAGGCACCTGGGGCCAGCGCTTGGGCACATCGGGGCGTGCATCGGCACCCGGATAGAACCGGATCTCGAGCGTGTCGCCCGCGGACACGGCGGCATCGAGCTCAACCGTCACCTCTTCGTGCCCCACGGCCGCCAAACGGCCCACGCGCACGCCCTGGTTAATCGCACGCTCAAAGCTCATGAGCTCAGCGCCCGATCTCCCCCGCAGATATGCGTCGGTAAACCCGCGGTTGAATGACCTGCCCAGCTCGCGCTCAAGCGCCGACACGGCAGCGGCATCCCACGCGCCATCGCGCAGCATATCGAGCGCCCGGCGCCACACCCGCACCACGTTGAACACGTAGTCGGGGTTCTTCATGCGTCCTTCGATCTTAAGCGACGCCACCCCGGCCCCAACAAGCTCGGGCAGGTGTGCGATGCCTAGATAGTCGCGCGGGCACAGCAGGCGGTCGCCCTCAACGGAAACGACGCTCTCCCCCGCCTCGTCCACCAGGTCGTACGCCAAGCGGCACGGCTGCGTACAGTCGCCGCGCATCGCCGAGCGAGCGCGCCGCAGGGCCGAAAACTCGCAAGCGCCCGAATAGCCAATGCAAATCGCGCCGTGGCAGAACACCTCGATGGGCACACCGGTGGCGCACAGCGAGGCAATCTCGTCGACCGTCAGCTCGCGGGCGGTCGTCACGCGCTCGACGCCGAGCTCGTCGGCAGCCAACCGTACAGCGCCTTCGCTATGGACGCCCGCTTGCGTGGACAGGTGAATCTCGACCCCGGGAATCGCCGCACGCAGCGCGCATACCAATCCGGCGTCGGCAACGATCAGGGCATCGGCGCCCAACGCATACGCGTGCGCCCCCAGCGCCACCGCATCGGCCAGCTCGTCATCGAACACAAACACGTTGAGCGTCACGTATACACGCACACCGTGCGCATGTGCCACGGCGCAGCCGCGCGCAAATTCATCATCGGTAAAGCCATGCGCGCTCACGCGGGCGTTGAACCCGCCCAAGCCCGCATAGATGGCATCGGCACCCGCCGCAATCGCCGTGAGCATCTGGTCGAGCCCACCGGCAGGCGCCAACAGCTCGGGCAGTGCCGCCTCGGTAGCCCCCGGCCCGTAATCGCATTGTCCACTCGGCCCCATCGTCCGAATCGCCATCGGCAAACTCCTTACCAAGGTATGCATTCACTCTGAAAAATGCCGTCATCCAGCATACACGAGGCCTCGCGTGCCTCGTTTGGTTTATCGTGTAATAACTTATGTCCATCCTGCCCCAGCGGCGCACCCGCCGCCCGGCACGACATACCTGGAGGTCAATATATGGGTCCTCGCCAACGACAGGGACGCAGTCGTTCCAAGACGCATGCCCTGCCCATGATCCTGTTCTCGTTCTTGGGCTTCTTGCTCATCGCGGGCGTAGCGTTTGGCATCGGCATGATCGGCAACGTCAATCGTTGGCTGTCCGATCTGCCCGACTACACCGACGCCAACGCCTATCTAGTGAGTGAACCCACCGAGATCGTCGATTGCAACGGCAACAAGATCGCGAGCTTCTACACGCAAAACCGCAAGTCCATCACCAAGGACCAGGTTTCCCCGTACGTGCTGCAGGGCACCGTCGACGTCGAGGACGAGCGCTTCTACGAGCATGGCGGCATCGACCTGTGGGGTATCGCGCGTGCTGCCGTGGCAACCGTCTCCGGCGGCCACGAGGGCGCCTCGACCATCACCCAGCAGCTGGTACGTAACACCATCCTGCAGGAGGAACAGTTCGATTCGACCATCGAGCGTAAGGTGCGCGAAGCCTACATCGCCATCAAGATGGAAGAGATGTACTCCAAGGACGAAATCCTCATGATGTACCTCAACACCATCTATTACGGCCATGGCGCCTACGGCATCGAGGCAGCGGCAGAGACCTATCTGTCCAAGAGCGCCGCCGACCTCACCCTGAGCGAGGCCGCGCTGCTCATCGGCCTTCCCAACTCGCCGTCGCAGTATGACCCCACGGTCAATCCCGACCTGGCGCTGTCTCGCCGCAACAAGGTCCTCGACAACATGCTGCGCCTGGGTCACATCACGCAGGAGGAGCACGACGCTGCGCAGGCCGAGCCCATCACCCTCAACGTGACCGAGATTTCGGGCAGTGGCGTCGACGTGTATTCGCAGCCCTACTTTGTCGCCTATGTTAAGCAGCTGCTGGAGCAGGAGTTCTCCACCGACGTGCTGTTTAAGGGCGGCCTGACCGTCAAGACCACCATCGACCCCACGATGCAGCAGACTGCCGAGGAGGCCGTGCGCGCCCAGCTCGACACGCTTTCGCTCGACGGCCTGGACATGGGCATGGTCGTCGTCGACCCCAAGACCGGCTACATCAAGTGCATGGTGGGCGGATACGACTACAACGCCGACGAGAACCACGTGAACCACGCCACGGCCAAGCGTCCCGTGGGCTCCACGTTTAAGGCCTTTACGCTGGCCACCGCCATCCAAAACGGCATGAACCCCAACGTCACCCTCAACTGCAACTCGCCTCTTACAGCCAAGGGCACCACGACCAAGGTGCAAAACTACGCCAACCAAAGCTACGGCAACATCACGCTCAAGCAGGCGACGGCATACTCCTCCAACACCGGCTATATCCAGGTGGCCGAGGCTATCGGCAATAACAAGATCATGTCGCTCGTCAAAAAGCTCGGCATCGATCCTTCTAAGGACAATATCGAGGACGTTCCCGTCATGACGCTTGGCACCGGCTCCATCTCGCCGCTCGAGATGGCCGCCGCCTACGCCACGTTTGCCAACGGCGGTTACTATCGCCAGCCGATCGCCATCACCGAGATCGATTCGCGTACCGGCTCGGTGCTGTACCAGCACACCGATAACCCCTCGCAGGTGCTCTCCACCGGCGAGGCCGCGGCAGTGACCGACGTCCTGACCGGTGTCATGCAGGGCAGCGGCACGGGTGCTGCCGGCGCCCTGAGCGTCAACCAGCCCTTTGCCGGCAAGACGGGCACCACCGACAACACCACCAACTTGTGGTTCTGCGGCTATACCCCGCAGCTGGCATGTGCCCTGTGGACCGGCTACTCCGCAGGCGAGATTCCCATCCAAAAGTACGGCACGGACCTGCTGGGCGACAGCACCAACCTGCCCGTCTTTAAGAAGTTCATGAACACCGTCCTTGCCGGCACCGAGCGCGAGGAGTTCCCGACGGGCACCGCCCCCACGTATAAGAACAACAACGCCTGGAAGTTCTACGGCACCAGCAACACCAAGAAGTCGGATAGCGACGCCGAGGATAAAGACGAGGAAGAGACCACGACTACGACGACCACCACTACGACCACGACCACCGAGACCACGGGCGGCGAAACCACCGGTGGCACCGGCACGACCGGCGGCTCGACGGGCGGCGACGGTAGTGGCGGTGAAGGCGGCGAGGGTGGCTCCCCCACGCCCACACCTACCCCAACCCCCGACCCCTCTGCGGGTCAGTAGAACCCAGCCATAGTCAAACAAAGGCGCCCGAGCAGATCGAAAGCTGCTCGGGCGCCTTTTTGTCACGAGAAACCTCGCACGCGCCTCAACACGGCACGGCAATAAAAAAGGGGGCGCCGACCATCGTCGACGCCCCATAAAAGTCGCTATATGCGCTCATGCGGCGCTATCCTCACGCGCCGCCTCGCCTACTTACGAGAGTTACTCAGCTTGTTGATGAGGGCCTCCAGGCGCTCGCCGTCCTCGGCAGTCTGGGCGATAACCAAAATGGTGTCGTTACCGGCGAGCGAACCGAGCACGTCGGGCAGCTCGGCTGCATCGACGGCGGCGGCAATACCCGAAGCGGTACCGGGCTGGGCCTTGATCATAACCAGGTTATCGGTACGCAGAACGCCCGTTACGAGCTCGGAGACCATGCGCTGCAGGTGCAGATCCTCGGCCAGGACATAGATGCCCTCGGGAAGCTTGCGCAGCCCCATATCGGCAATGTCGCGCGAAACGGTCGCCTGCGTGCAATCAAACCCCATGGCGCGGAGCTCATCCACCAGCACGCGCTGCGTGCGAACGTCCTTGTTGCGCACGATATCTCTGATGGCATCCTGGCGCCCATTGCGTTTTTTAGCCATACAAAACCTCACTCCATAGATGGCGGAGACAATCAATCAGTGACTGAATAGTTTAGCGCTTTTTGAGGTCTTTTGTGTATAAGAACGCATTTCGAAACAATTCTATGCAAATTTGTTTCGAGATGAGCCGTTTAGGCGGTTTTTGCGCCCGTCCGGTTAAGAAAAGCTGCCAGATGCGTACACATCACGCAGCGCGCGGGCTTGGCGCTGGCGATCGGCCCAAACAACAGACCGAGCCCCCGATGGTTATCCTTGAGCGCGGCGACCATCTGACGGGTTCGAGGCGCCTCGAGCATATCACGCATGCGGGCGGAACGCTCGATTGACGACACCCCATGCGGGCTCAGACACAAATTCTCGATGCAGGCGACCAGTCCGGCAAAGTAGAACTTTTGGCTTGCCAGCTTGAGCCGACCACCGCTATCTGCCTCCGAGAGTGAGTCCGCAAGCTCGTCGAGTGCTCGGGTGTCATCGGATACCTTAGCATACATGGTGGGATCAAAGGCATCCGTAAGCTTAGGTGCCGCCGCGTGGAAACAAGCATCGCCGCAGCCGGACACGCATCGTGCCTGCGAAAGCGCGCATGCCATAAACCCAACTGTGCGAAACACCTTGTCGCACAAAAGGCATGTCTCAAACAGTGAGCGGCTGTACATCACGCCAGAGGTCTGAACGACTAGGCCGCCTAAAATCAACTGAGGCAGCCCGGCCACCATCGAAGATTTGCTATCAATGGAAATATGAGTAGCATCCAAGACGCGCGAATGGCGCTCTCGATGTGCATCATAGCGGTCGAGCGACACCGTGGGGAACACTATGTCTGCGGTAGTATCACACGCGATATCGACCATCTTGGAAAGGGACTGCGGAGCAAACCACTCATCGGCGTTCATAGCGATGATTTGAGAGCCACGCGAGGCAGCAAAACCGGCACGAAGACAAGCACCGCGCTTCGCGTCCTCGACGTCAATCAAATCAATATGGATGTCCCTGTCGGCAGCAACTTGAAGCGAATGGCGCACACCGGGCGCAGCATCGCGGCAGACAACGACAATCTGCAAATCGTAGAGGTCTTGGTTCTGGATACTCTCGAGCGCACGCATCGCATAGCTGGGCGAACCTTCTACCACAAGGATCACCGAAAGTCGCGGATGCGAGCCACGTCGAACCAAGTTATCCGTCCTCTCGACAGCAATGAATCAAACCGTGGTTCATGGTACACCCCGCCAATAAAAGCAATGAGACACCGGTTGTATTGCACGCCAAGAACAGATGTTGCACACGCGCAGCCCACAGATGACAGGTGCCGACGCACGACGCGTCGAGCCCTCCCCTAGTCGAGCACGACAAGCTCGGCGGGATCGTAATCCACGCCCATAAACGTAAGGCCGCAGGCAGGAGCCGTGGGGCCCGCAGCGGTACGGTCGCAAGCATCGATGACCTCACGCATCCACTCGGGTTCACGGCGATGCATGCCAATCTCGACAAGCGTGCCCACGATCGTACGGACCATCGAATGCAGGAACGCATTGCCCTCGATGGTAAACGTCAGGATGTCCTCGCCAAACGCAATCTCATGGCCAAACTCGGCACGCATCACGCAGCGATGCGTGGGCTTGCCAACGGCCGAGGCAACCTTGCAAAAGCTTTTAAAGTCCTGTTCGCCCAGCAGCGCGGGGCAGGCAGCAGACATAACCTCAACATCCAAGGGATAGCGATGCCACCACACGGCACCGCGGGACAGCACGGGGCGCGCATCGCGATCGGCAATACGGTACGTATACGTACGGGAACGCGCGTCAAAGCGTGCAGAAAAGCCCTTACGGGCCCTGTAGACCTCGTTTATGGCGATATCTTTAGGCAGCAGGGCATCCATAGCCCGCAGCCACCTACGGCGCGTAAGGGCGAGCTCAGCGTCCGTTACGGGCACGCTGATATACTGAGCCACGGCATGCACGCCGGCATCGGTGCGACCTGCGCACGTCAGATCGATCGGACGGCGAAGCAGCGTCTCGATGGCTCGACGCAGCTCACCCGCAACCGTCGTCTGTCCCGGCTGCTCGGCAAATCCGCTATACGACGAGCCATCATAGGCCACGCGAAATACGAGCGTGGCGTCAAGCTCGGGGGTCAAATTGAAATCAGACGGCGCAGTCATGGGCGCTCCCAACAAACAAGTAACGGTATCGCGACAAAAAAAGAGGGGTACGCGAACGTACCCCTCGAATATAGCCTATGCAGACGGAATGTCTACTCAGCGGTCTCCTCAGCAGGAGCCTCCTCGACAGCCTCGACCTTCTTGGGAGCAGCGGCCTTCTTGGGGGCCGGAGCAGCCTTCTTGGCCTTAGGCGTGCAAGGCTCGGTGACGAGCTCCATGATAACGATGGGAGCGTTGTCGCCCTTACGGTTACCGAGCTTCATGATGCGGGTGTAACCGCCGTTGCGGTCCTGCCACATGCCCTGGGCAGCCTTGTCGAAGATCTCGGCAACGAGCTGCTTATCGCCGAGCTTGGCGATAGCCAGACGACGAGAGTGCAGGTCGCCCTTCTTGGCCCAAGTGATGATCGGGTCGACGACCGAACGCAGCGCCTTAGCGCGGGTCTCGGTGGTCTTGATGCGGTCGTTCTCGAAGAGGGCCTTAGCAAGGCTCTTCTTCATGGCCTTGGTGTGGCTCGCATCGGTGCCGAGCTTCAGGCCCTTCTTAACGTTGTGACGCATGGTCTAGTTTCTCCTCAAATATGCGAAGCATTAAGCCTTCAGGCTCAGGCCCATGGACTCAAGCTTGTCCTTCACTTCCTCGATCGACTTAACACCGAAGTTACGGATGTTGAGCAGATCGTTCTCCGAGAACTCAACGAGCTGACGGACCGAGTGAATGCTGGCGCGCTTAAGGCAGTTGTAGGAACGGACGGAAAGGTCCAGATCCTCGATCTGCTTGTCCAGCTCGGCGTTGTCGTTGGTGACCTCGGGAGCGAAGATCGAAGCCTCCTCCTCGACCTCGGGGGTCTCGGCAAGGTTCATAAAGGCGGCCATATGCTGGTTGATGATATTGGCAGCCTGGACCACGGCGTCGCGCGGGGCGATGGAGCCGTTGGTCTCGATCTCGAGGACAAGGCGGTCGTAGTCGGTGTGCTGACCGACACGGCAAGCCTCAACGAGCTTGGCGCAACGGGAAACCGGCGAGTACAGCGAGTCGACGTGGATCACACCGATGGGATCGTTGTCGCGCTTGTTGGCCTCGCCGGAAACATAGCCGCGGCCATAGCCGATGCGCATGCTCATGGTGAGATGGCCACCCTCGGTGAGCGTAGCGATGTGCTGCTCGGGGTTGACCAGCTCAAACTCGGACGGAATAAAGAAGTCCGCACCGGTGACCTCGCAGGGGCCGTCAACCGAGATGGTGGCGGTCGCCTCGTCGGTCGTGCCGAGAGCCCTGAAGACAAGACCCTTGACATTCAGGACGATGTCGGTGACATCCTCGACCATGTTAGGGATGGTCATGAACTCGTGCTGCGCACCATCGATCTGAATAGCCTCGACGGCGGCACCCTCGAGCGAGGACAGAAGAACGCGACGAAGGGAGTTACCCAGCGTATCGCCGTAACCACGCTCGAGCGGCTCGACGGAGACACGAGCAGAAGTCTCGTTGATCTCTTCGACCTGAACCTGAGGCCTAATGAATTCTGACATGTATTACCTCCAGCCTCAGCAGCCCGGATGGACTACTTAGAGTAGAGCTCGACGATGAGCTGCTCGTTGATATCACCGCTGATCTGCTCACGCGTCGGCAGAGCGAGCACGTTACCAGACAGCTTCTCGATATCGACCTCGAGCCAGCCAGGGACCTCAAAGCGCTCGGAGGAAATCAGGGCCTCCTTGATGGGGAGGAGGTCACGGAACTTCTCGCCGACAGCGACGACGTCGCCGGCCTTGACGCGGTAGGACGGAATGTCCACGCGCTTGCCGTTCACGGTGAAGTGACCGTGACGGACGGACTGACGAGCCTCTTTGCGGGTGCGGGCGAAGCCAAGACGGAAGACAACGTTGTCGAGGCGAGACTCAAGGATGATCATGAGGTTCTCACCGGTGACGCCGTTCATCTTACGGGCCTTGTTGAAGTAGCCGTGGAACTGCTTCTCCAGAACGCCATAAATAAACTTGACCTTCTGCTTCTCGCGCAGCTGCATGCCGTACTCAGATTCCTTGCGACGGCGCTTGGGCTGACGGATAGATTCCTTCTTGCTGCTGTAACCGAGCTCAGCGGGATCGATCCCGAGCTGACGGCAGCGCTTAAGAACAGGAGTCCTGTCGATTGCCATATTGATACGATCCTTTCAGTTACACGCGGCGACGCTTCTTGGGGCGGCAGCCGTTGTGCGGAATGGGGGTCTTGTCCTGGATGCTCGAGACCTCGAGGCCAGCAGCCTGGAGGGAGCGGATGGCGGTCTCACGACCGGAGCCGGGGCCCTTGACGAAGACGGAAACCTTCTTCATACCGTGCTCCATGGCCTGCTTGGCAGCAGCCTCGGCAGCCATCTGGGCAGCGAACGGCGTGGACTTACGGGAGCCCTTGAAGCCCACCTGGCCAGCCGACTTCCAGGAAATGACGTTGCCCTGGGGATCGGTGATCGAAACGATCGTGTTGTTGAACGTAGAACGAATGTGAGCCTGGCCCACGGAAATGTTCTTACGGTCCGCGCGCTTCAGACGGGCAGCGCGAACGTTCTTCTTAGCAGTAGCCATCTATCTAGCGCTCCTTATTTCTTCTTCTTAGCACCGATCTGACGCTTCGGGCCCTTGCGGGTACGAGCGTTAGTGTGGGTGCGCTGGCCGCGGACCGGGAGGCCCTTGCGGTGACGAAGGCCGCGGTTGCAGCCGATGTCCATAAGGCGCTTGACATTCTGGTTGCGCTCACGGCGGAGGTCGCCCTCAACCATGATCTGGTTCTTATCGATATAATCGCGGATGGCGTTAACCTCATCCTCGGTGAGGTCCTTAACGCGCGTATCCACGTTAACGTTGCACTCGACGCAAATCTTCGTCGCAGTGGTGCGGCCGATGCCGTAAATGTAGGTCAGACCGATCTCAACGCGCTTCTCACGCGGGAGGTCGACACCATTAATACGGGCCAACGTAGTCTCCTCTCTTAACCCTGACGCTGCTTATGACGGGGGTTCTCGCAAATGACGAGGACCTTGCCATGGCGCCTAATGATTTTGCACTTATCGCACATCTTCTTGACCGAAGGACGTACCTTCATCGTTCTTCCTTTCGGTAGCGCTCAAACTACTTCCCTACTATCTACTCGCCCAGCCGCAGGCGTTTAAAACTATGGCTGGTCTTCACACACAATCCGACCGTAGGTTGAGCTAAGCCTGCAGTCGGAAATGGAGTGCGTGTATGCGTGCCGCTATTTGTAGCGATAGGTGATGCGGCCGCGGGTCAGGTCGTACGGGGAAAGCTCCACGACAACCCTGTCACCGGGGAGAATACGGATGTAATTCATTCGGATCTTGCCAGAAATGTTGCACAGAACCGAATGACCGTTCTCGAGCTCAACCTTAAACATGGCGTTGGGCAGCGGCTCCTTTACCGTACCCTCGAGCTCAATTGCGTCTTCCTTCTTCACAAGCAATCATCTTTCTCTAGAAAACGACAGCGATTGAGTATTCTACAACACGTATGCACGCATCGTAATAACTTCGTAATGGCTCCACAACTAAGTGGAACTTGTTACATTTCTCCGCCTTGGAGCGAACACCAAGCACCTTGCGCATCCGTGGTGAGAATCACCGGACCGTCATTGGTAATGGCGACGGTGTTCTCGTAGTGCGCGGCGGGCAGGTGGTCGTTGGTCGTAACAATCCAACCGTCGGAGCCCGTGCTCACATGGTTGGAACCCATCGTAACCATCGGCTCGATGGCAATGACCATGCCGGCCTGGAGTCGAACGCCCCTCCCCTTCTTTCCATAGTTAGGAACGTTGGGGTCCTCGTGCATCACGCGGCCAATACCATGGCCCACATAATCACGAAGCACGCCGTAACCGTGAGACTCGGCGAGAGACTGAACGGCATAACCGACGTCCCCGATATGGTTACCGGGAACGGCCTGCTCGATAGCAGCCTTAAGGCAATCGCGCGTGACCTCGCACAAAGCCTTGGCTTCAGGCGTGGGGGTGCCGACGAAAAACGTCCAAGCGTTATCGCCGACCCAACCGTCGACAACGGCTCCCGTATCGATGGAGATGATATCGCCATCGCGCAGGATCATGTCGGGGTTGGGAATACCGTGGACCACGGCATCGTTGATCGATGCGCAAATGGTCCCCGGGAACCCGCCGTAACCCTTAAAGGCCGGGGTGCCGCCATGCATGCGGATAATCTGCTCCGCGAGCTGATCGAGCTCAAAGGTGGAAACGCCGGGGCGCACCATGGCTCCAACGTGGCGGAGCGCCATCTTAGATAGCGCTCCTGCCTTCTTCATCTGCTCGATTTGCGTTGCAGACTTAATCTTGATCATAGACCGAGAGCCTCTTTGACATCCCCGTACACGGTCTCGCGAGCCTGGTCACCGTTGACCGACTTGAGCAGACCCTGGCCACGATAGTAGTCGACGAGCGGGCTCGTGGACTTCTCGTAGACGTCGAGACGGTTCTTGATGGTCTCGGGCTTGTCGTCGTCGCGCTGATACATCTCGCCGCCACACTTGGGGCAGGTAGCATCGGCAGCGGTGCCGGTGTAACCGCATGCGCGGCAGGTGCGACGCGAAGACAGACGATCGATAATGACCTCGGGGGCCACATCGACCAGAAGGGCGCAGTCGATCTCGCGACCCATGGCGGAGAGCTCGGAATCGAGCGTCACAGCCTGGGCGGTGTTGCGCGGGAAGCCGTCGAGGATGAAGCCCTGCTGGGCGTCATCGGCGGCAAGGCGCTCCTTGACAAGGTCGATCACGAGCTGGTCGGGAACGAGCTCGCCAGCGTCCATGTACTTCTTAGCCTGAATACCAAGCTCGGTGCCACCCTTGACGGCAGCACGCAGCAGGTCGCCCGTGGAAATGTGGGCGACGCCAAACTCGGCGACGAGCTCCTGTGCGACGGTGCCCTTACCGGCACCCGGAGCTCCGAGCAATACGAGGTTCATGAGCAATCCTCCTCTAGCCTATTTAAAGAATCCATCGTAATCATACATCTTGATCTGGCCTTCGAGCTTATCGACCGTGTCGAGCACGACGCCGACCATGATGAGGATGGACGTGCCGCCAAATGCCTGAATCAGATGGTTACCCGTGAAGGAGAAGATGATCGAAGGCACGATGGCGATGAGCGCCAAAAAGACAGCGCTGGGAAGCGTGATCTTGTTGAGCGCGTTCTTGATGTAGGCCGCGGTAGCCCTACCCGGACGCACGCCCGGAATAAAGCCGCCCTGCTTCTTAAGGTTATCGGCCGTGTCATCGGGGTTGAACACCATGGAGGTGTAGAAGTACGCGAAGAACACGATGAGGACAACGTTAAGCACCCAGTTGAGCCAACCGGTCGAAAGCGCGGAGGCAACTGCCTGAATCCAGCCGATGCCGGGGAAGAACACGGCAATCTGAGCCGGGAAGTACAGCAGCGCCGAAGCGAAGATGATCGGCACGACACCCGCGGTGTTGACCTTGATGGGCAGGTAGGTGGTCTGGCCACCCATCATGCGACGGCCCACGACGCGCTTAGCGTAGGAGACCGGGATGCGGCGCTGGCCGCGCTCAAGGAAAACAATCAGCGGGATAACCAGCAGGATGATGGCGCAGATGATCACCATGGTGATGATGCCACCGGCATTGCCCTCGGTGCTGGAGAAGATAGCCTGCGGCAGACCGGCCATGATGTTCGCGAAGATGATCAGCGACATGCCATTGCCGATACCGCGCTGGGTGATGAGCTCACCAATCCACATGATCAGCATGGCGCCCGCGGTGAGCGTACCGACGATCATGAGGTCGAAGATGATCTCGGGAGCGCCGGCGCCATTGAAGCTGATGCCGAAGCTCTTAAAGAGGAAGAGGTAACCCACGGAGTTGAGGATTGCCAGAGCCAAGGTGAGGTAACGCGAATACTGCGTAATCTTGGTCTGACCGACCTCGCCCTCGCGGGCAAGCTCATGCAGGGAAGGCACGACGGCCTGGAGCATCTGGAGGATGATCGAGCTGGTGATGTAAGGCATGATGCCCAGCGAAAACACCGACACATAGCTCAACGCGCCGCCAGAGAAAAGATTCAGGAGGGCCATAGCACCTGCGGCGACCGAATTGTTATCGGTCGAGAAAAGGCCCAGCATCCCCTGGAAGGGAATGCCGGGCACAGGAACGTGCGCACCAATGCGGTACACGACGAGCATAGCTATGGTAAAAAGAATCTTTTCGCGCAATTCTTTGATGCGGAAAGCATTCTTAAGACCATTTAGCACGGCAGCTCGACCTTTCCGCCGGCGGCCTCGATCTTGGCCTGCGCAGAAGCGCTGACCTTGTCGACCTTGACCGTGAACTTCTTGGTGAGCTCACCATTGCCGAGCACCTTGACGGGCTCGAACTCGCTCTTGGTGATGCGAGCGGCCTTAAGAGCGGCACCGTCGATCACAGCGCCGTCCTCGAACTTACGCTCGAGACGCTCAACGTTAACGGCGGTGTACTCGATACGACGGGGGTTGCGGAAGCCCGGAAGCTTGGGCAGGCGCATAGCCAGCGGAGTCTGGCCACCCTCGAAGCCGGCACCCTTGGTGCCGCCAGAGCGGGAACCCTGGCCCTTCTGGCCGCGGCCAGAAGTGGTGCCGTGACCCGAAGAATTGCCACGGCCGACGCGCTTGCGGTTCTTGGTGGAACCGGGCGCGGGAGTAAGATCGTGAAGCTGCATTTGCTACTCCTCTACAATCTCGACAAGGTGCTTGACCTTGAAGATCATGCCGCGGACGGACTCGTTGTCAGCAATCTCGCGAACCTCGCGGATCCTGTGGAGACCGAGGGCACGGACAGTACGGACCTGGTCCTGCTTGCAACCGTTGGTGCTGCGGACCTGCTTGATCTTGATGGTGTCAGCCATGCTTAGTTCTCCTTACCGACGAACATCTCGGAGACCGTCAGGCCACGGCGAGCCGCGACGTCCTCAGGGCTGGAGAGCTCCTTGAGGCCCTCGACGGCAGCCTTGATGATGTTGAGGCCGTTGTCGGTACCGAGGGACTTGGACAGGACGTTCTTGATGCCAGCAAGCTCAAAGAGGGGACGCACAGCGCCGCCGGCGATAACGCCGGTACCCTCGACAGCGGGCTTGATGATGATGCGGCCGGCACCAAAGTGGCCGAGAACCTCGTGCGGGATGGTGCCCTGCTCGGTCACCGGCACGTGGAACATGTTCTTCTTGGCATCGAGAGATGCCTTGGAGATGGCCATGGGCACCTCAGCGGACTTGCCCATGCCAACGCCGACGTTGCCCTTGCCGTCGCCAACGACGACGAGAGCGACGAGGCTCATGCGACGACCACCCTTGACGGTCTTCGACACGCGGTTGATGTAAACGACGCGCTCCTCGAACTCGGAGGCCTCGCGCTGCTGCTTCTGATTACGAGCCATGTGCTACATACCTCCTAGAACTCGAGACCGGCGGCACGAGCACCGTCGGCGAGGGCCTTGACGCGGCCATGGTAGATACGGCCACCGCGATCGAAGGCGACCTTGGTGATGCCGGCCTCGATGGCGCGCTTGCCAACGAGCTGACCGACCTTCTCCGCAGCCTCCTTGTTCGAGGTGTGGGTGCCCTTGAACTCGGCCTCGAGGGTCGAGGCAGAGACGAGCGTCAGGCTGGAGCCCTTGCTGTCGTCGATGATCTGGGCATAGATGTTGGCGTTAGTACGGGTCACGCGAAGACGCGGACGCTCGGAGGTACCCGAGACCTTGCCGCGAACACGACGCTGACGACGCTTGAGGCCTTCCAGCTTCGCCTTATGCTTGTTCATACGTAAACTCCTAAAAAGGTTGATCTTGCCAGCACCTGACGGGGTGCTGGTCTTATGCGAGTGAGTCGGTTACGACTACTTGGCGGCCTTACCCAGCTTGCGGCGGATGTGCTCGCCAACGTAGTGGATACCCTTGCCCTTGTAAGGCTCGGGAGGACGATGGCCGCGGATCTCAGCGGCGATCTGACCGACCTGCTGCTTGTTGATACCCTTGACGTTCACGTGGGTATTGTCGGGAACCTCGAAGGTGATGCCCTCGGGAGCCTCGACGATCACGGGGTGCGAGAAGCCCAGGGAGAACTCGAGGTTCTTACCCTTCTGCTGCACGCGGTAACCGACGCCGGCGAGCTCGAGCTTCTTCTCGAAGCCCTCGGAAACGCCAACAACCATGTTGTGGATGAGGGCGCGGGTGAGGCCGTGGCGGGCACGGGTCTCACGCTCGTCGTCGGGACGGGAAACGGTGAGGACGTTGTCCTCGACGTTGATAGCGAGCTTCTCAAAGACATCGAGCTCGAGCTGGCCCTTGGGGCCCTTGACGACAACGTTGTTGCCGTTGACTGCCACTTCGACTCCGGCGGGAATCTGGACAGGCTTATTACCGATACGAGACACGGTGATCTCCTTTCCTTCTACCTACCGAGCGAATTACCAGACGTAAGCGATGATCTCGCCGCCGACGTTGTGCTTGCGAGCATCGCGGTCGGTCATGACGCCATGGCTGGTGGAAATAATGGCGGTACCAAGGCCACCGCGGACGCGGGGCATGTCGGCAACGCCGGTGTACTTACGCAGGCCCGGCTTGGAAATGCGGCGGATGCCGTTGATGACCTTAGCCTTCTTGGGACCATACTTAAGCGTGATGTGCAGAGTCTTCTGGGGAACGGTGTCCTCGACATCGTAGCCCTCGATGTAGCCCTCCTCGTGCAGAACACGAGCGATCTCGACGAGCTTCTTGCTGCTCGGCATGGAGACCGTGGCCTTGTTCACAGAGTTAGCGTTACGGATGCGCGTAAGCATATCTGCGATCGGGTCTGTAAGGTTCATACAGATTCTCCTTCGTTCTTGATGAACACGTGCTCTTGGTTCTTCGCCGCCCTTAACGGCAAAGCCTAACTAGCGCGTTTTCCCTGTTCCAAACGGATGCTTGAAACGCTGGTAGTGACTTACCAGCTGGCCTTCTTAACGCCGGGAAGCTCGCCCTTGAGTGCAAGCTCACGGAAGCAGACACGGCACAGGCCGAACTTGCGGTACACAGAGTGCGGACGGCCGCAGCGCTGGCAGCGCGTGTACTCACGAGTAGAGAACTTCTGCTTGCGATTGCACTTGACGATCATCGATGTCTTAGCCACTTATATCCTCCTCACATAGAGTATTGTTCGCCCCAAGCGCCGCTCCCTTGTGGAAACGGCGCTTTTAGGGCAGGTGAACCTATTTCTTGAACGGGAAACCGAAGGCGTCCAGAAGGGCCTTGGCCTCCTCATCGGTGTTGGCGGTGGTCACGAAAGTGATGTCCATACCACGCTGGTGATCGACGGAATCGAAGTCGATCTCGGGGAAGATGAGCTGCTCGGTGACGCCCATGGAGAAGTTACCACGGCCGTCGAAGCTCTTGGCGGAGATGCCGCGGAAGTCGCGGATACGGGGAATCGCGACGGAGGTCAGACGATCGAAGAACTCCCACATACGGTCGCCACGCAGGGTAACCTTGCAGCCGATCGGCATACCAGCGCGCAGGCGGAAGGTAGCGATGGACTTACGGGCACGGGTGATCATCGGCTGCTGGCCGGTGATGGCGCGCAGGTCGCGCACGGCACCGTCGATGGCCTTGGAATCGGTAGCGGCCTCGCCGACACCCATGTTCACGACGATCTTCTCAAACTTGGGGATCATCATGACGTTCTCGTACTGGAACTTGTCCTGAAGCTGCTGCTTGACCTCGTTGTTGTACTTGGTCTTCAGACGCGGCACATACTTCTCTTCTGCCATTGTTCACTCCTTCTTGGGGTTTTAAGCACGGGGCGTGGCCACGGTGGGTTGTCCTCGTGCCTCCTGGCTGCATCCGCGCCGCTCATGGCATTTTGCGGTTTGGACTCGACGCAGCAGGAGCCGACAAAACAATCGGTACTATACGCGCATCGGGAGCGTATTTCCAGAAAAACCTCGTCTGCCTGCACAACTCCACAACTCCCCCGCACAAATGGATCCCAAAAAGCAGTTGCGGTGAAATAGGGACTGTTGGGCGGCCTAACAGGCTTAAACAATCCGTATTTCACCGCAACTTAATTGGTGGGGATGCGATTAGCGCTTGCGGGGGACGAGTTTGGTGCGGCGCAGGTGGATCATCTCGGCGGCGATGGAGATGGCGATCTCCTCGGGGTCCTCGGCCTCGATGGCAACGCCGATCGGAAGGTGCAGCTCGTCGATCTGGTCCTGCGTAAAGCCTTCCTGCTCCAGGCGGGCACGCACAAAGGCCGTCTTGCGGCGCGAGCCCAGACAGCCCAGGTAGGCAGGCTTGGCGCGCATGGCCTGAATCACCACGTCGATATCGGACTTGTGACCCGCCGTGGCGACGACCACCAGGTCGCGCGGGCCGATGGGGCACAGCTCGCTCAGGTTCTTGTAATCGACCAAGCGACGATCGTAGACACCGGGCACCCAATCGGGGGTCAGCGTGCCGGGGCGGTCGTCGCACGCCACGACGGCAAAGCCCGCCGCCGTGAGCACCCGCGCCGTCGCGGCGCCCACGTGGCCGCAGCCAAAGATATAGGTCAGGCCCTCGGGGCAGAGCGTCTCGATGTGCGCCGCGGGAATCTCGGAGGCGGCGTTGGTGTAGGTGACCTTACTCCCCTCCTCCACCAGCGAAAGCTCGGGGCAGCCGGCAATGGTATGGCGCGATGCCTCGCCATGGTACTCGACCACATCGCCCTCCAGGGCCTGAATGACAAACGGTTCAAAGTCGATGACGAAGTCGCCGATACGTCGATACGTCAAGACGTCGGCAATTTCCTGGAGCAACGGTGCCTGGATCGCATCCAGATGCAGATAGCACAGGCAGATGGCTCCGCCGCAGATCATACCGGTATCGGAGTTCTCGCCGCCCATGGTGTAGCGGACCAGACGCGATTGCCCCGCGGCCAGCAGCTCTCGCGCCTCGTCCAGCGCAAAAAGCTCGATCTTGCCGCCGCCGATGGTGCCCGCCTGGCTACCGTCGGCAAAGACGGCCATCCAGGCGCCCACGCCGCGCGGCGACGACCCCGCCGTGCCGGCCACGACCACGAGCTCGCACGTCTCGCCAGCACGCAGGGCGACAAGCGCCGCATTCACAACATCGAGCTTTTCCATTGCCGCCTTCTATCCTCTAAAGATATCGGTGAGCATAGCGAGTGCCTCGAGCACGCCGCCGCCGACCGACGTCGCCTTGTCCGAAATGTAGTTGATATAGCTGGCATCGCCGCGCGGATCGACATCGGCGCATTTAAAGCCCTCAGTCACCTGCACGCCGTTCGCCAAAAGCCCGCGCAGACAGCCATCGATCTGCGTGCACATGGGCGAATCGCCCGCGTAGCCAATCACGTCTCCGGCGCTCACGATGTCGCCGATCGCGCGGTCGGACCGAAACACGCCGGCGGCGGGGCTGTGGATAACGCGCTCTCTGCCATAGCCAGCGATAATGCCCGGCACGCCCGTGTTGGGTTGGGGCGAACCCTGGGTAATGACACGGCCCAGGAAATGCCCGCGCATGGTTTCGACCACGGCGTCGCAGTCAACCGGCGCGGTAAAGCCCGGCCCCACGGCGATGACGGCAGGCGCCATGTCGCGCGTGGTACCCAGGTTGCGCTTAGCCAGAATCGCGTCGACCACGGCAGCGGGTTTCAGCTCGCCGAGCATCTTGGCCTGGGGGTCCACCACAACGGCGACGTCTCCAGCCTCGGTAATTGCAAGCGCCTCTGCCGGCGTCTGTGCCAAGCGAGCGCGAATGCCCTCGACCTCGACCTCGCCCAAGCGAATAGCCTCGCAAAAACTGATTGTGCGGCGGATGCACGTGGGAACCGCGATATCGGCCATAACGACCGACACGCCGGCGCGCACCAAGCGAGCGGCAACGCCCGTGGCGATATCGCCGGCGCCGCGAACATAAACGAGCATTCCCGGGACACCTCCCTGTGCTACGGTTTGAGCAGAGCAAATGCGGTTCGACCGCTACTCCTCTGATGATTATTTATTATCACAGTATTATACGGCGGTGAACAGATGGAAACGGTTAGCGGCAATCTTGCCTCGGCGCTCAGGATCGAGCCGGGCATTACCGCGATTATCGGCAGCGGCGGCAAGTCGACCTTGCTAAAGACGCTGGGTCTTGAGCTTATGCGCGCTGGCGGCCGCGCGCTCCTCTGCACCACCACGCATATGTTCCCCGTCGCCGGCGTGCCGTGGGACGGGTCGAGCCGTCGCCTGGACGCCGCGCCTTGGAAGCCGGGCGCCTCGCATGTCCCCGGTTGCACCTGCGAGGCATGCGCGGGCATGAGCCGCGGAAGTATCTGCCAGGCGGGTGTTTTGGACCCGGAGACGGGCAAACTCTCCTCCCCTGCCGAGCCGCTCGACCAGCTGGCGCAACGCTTTGACTACGTCCTGGCCGAGGCGGACGGCAGCAAGCGGCTCCCGCTCAAGGCCCACGCCGCCTGGGAGCCGGTGATTCCCTCTGGCACGGCCAACATCGTCTGGATCGTCGGCGCCTCAGGGCTCGGCAAGCCCATCAACGAAGCCGTCCACCGCCCCGAGCTCTTTTGCGAGCGTTGCGGCTGCGAGCCCACCGACATCGCCACACCCGAGCGCGTCGCCCAGGTGCTCAATGCCGAGATGCAGGCGCTGGGACTCAGCACCGCACGCATCATGCTCAACCAAGTCGGCACGCTCAGCGACCCCACGATGGCCGACCGCTTCGAGGCAGCTCTCGACCGCCCCGTCGTCGCCAGCAGCCTCAAGTAGCCGGCCCCATCTCCTCAGTTGCGGTGAAATACGGACTGTTTGGCCGCCCGACGGCCGCAAACAGTCCGTATTTCACCGCAACTGAGGAGGGGACACGGCATCTTTGCTGCTAGCGGGGCACGTAGCGACCGGGCTGGGCTCCGGTGGGCCCGCCGTCGCGTGCCGCCAGCACGCCGTTCACAAACACGGCCTTGGCGCGGCCATGTGCCTCAAAACCCTCGAGCGGCGTGTAGTCCACGGCCTGATGCTGCGTCGCGGCACTGATCGTCCAGCGCGCCTTGGGATCCCACACGCACACATCGGCATCGGCACCCTCGGCAAGACAGCCCTTGCGCGGATACATGCCAAAAACGCGCGCCGGGTTCTCGCTCATCAAGCGGCACAGATCCTCGGGGCCCAGCTGGCCCTCAAAGCTCGTGGCAATCGCGACGGGACGATGTTCCACGCCGGGCCCGCCGTTGGGAATCGCGCGGAAATCGTCGCGCCCGCGGTCCTTTTGCCCGTGCAGGTTAAAGCTGCAATGATCGGTCGCAATCGTATCGATCTCGCCGGCCACAAGCGCCTCGCGCAGTGCCGCACGGTCGCCCGCATGGCGCAGCGGCGGGCTCATCACATATTTGGCGCCCGCAAAGCCGTCCTCGCCCTGCTCCAAATAGCACGTATCGTCGAGCATCAGATACTGAGGGCAGGTCTCGACATAGATATTCTTCTGCCCGCGCGCCTTGGCGGCACGAATGGCCTCGAGCCCCAGCTTGGTCGAAAGGTGCACCACGTTGACCGGAGCGTCCCCGGCCAAGTGCGCCAGATACAGCAGGCGGCTCACGGCCTCACCCTCGCACACGTCCGGACGGCTGAGCGCATGCCCCTCGGGCCCGTGGATGCCCCGCTCAAACACGCGCTTCTGCAGCTCATTCACCAGCGTACCGTTCTCGCAATGCACGCACAGGATACCGCCCACGCGCTTGAGCTCCTCCAGCACCTCGAGTGTCTCGGCATCGTCCAAGCGCAGGTGGTCATAGGCAAAGTAGGTCTTAAACGACGATACGCCCGCCTCGCGCATAGCCGAAAGATCGGCGCGGTTGCGCTCATTCCACTCGGCGAGTGCCATATGAAAGGCGTAGTTGGCCGTGCAGGTTCCGTCGGCACGGCGATGCCACTCGGCAAGGGCGTCGGGCATGGTCACGCCGCGATCGGCCGTCGCGTAGTCCACGATGGTCGTCGTACCGCCGCAGGCAGCCGCACGCGTGCCGGTTTCAAAGCTATCGGCTGTCCAATCCATGCCAGTCCAGCACTGCATATGCGTGTGGCCGTCGATAAAGCCGGGGAACACCCAACAGCCCACGGCATCCTCGACGGTATCGCCCTCGGCCGGCTCAATCGCTGCGGCAATCCGCACAATCTTGTCGCCCTCCATGGCAAGATCGGCGCGGCGAAGCCCCTGGGGCGTCACGAGCGCGCCGTTTTTGATGATGATCATGTTGCTCCTTATTGATTAATACAGTTGGCCACGCGATCAAAATACGAGCAGGCGGCAATATGCTCCGTTATGCGTCGCTGTCCCTTGACGGTATCGACGTCCCACAGCTCGTAGGCACGCGCCTCGACCAGCACCACGTCGGTGCGACCTTTGAGAATCGAGCCCCCGCCGTCCTTGCCCTCAAGACACATAAGTGCATCGAACAGTTCCGCCGGAACGAGCACCGGGCTCGAAGGCTCACCGTTACACGCAAGACGCACCGGATGTTTGCGGCCACGCTCGTCAAATGCACGAACCATAGCCTCAAAAGAATCCGAACTCACGAGCGGCTGGTCGCCCGGTAAAAAGAGGCAACCTTTCCAGTTGCGTTCGACTCCCCACGAAAGGCCCGCACGGACGCTTTCGCTGCGCAGCTCGCCATCGTGCAGCACGCACGGGCAATGCTTGTCCTCGCAAATCTGGGCGACCTCGGGCCAACGCGTCGAAACCACAACGTCAAAGCCCCGGGGAACCGAATCGATGGTCCGGGCAATCAGCGGCTCGCCATAGATATCGGCGAGCATCTTGTTGGAGCCAAACCGCTTGCCCTCGCCCGAAGCCATAATCACGCAACCAAGTTTCATCTCCGCAAACCTCCCCTGGCTGCCTTGGACGCCATAGTTGCTATACCCACCATACCAAGCTCACACTCCGTCGGAACAGGCATGCGCTCGTTTTTCCAGCGAACGCCCCTTGGCTCTCCATAGCACGAAGGAGGGCGCCCCGCGACGCAGGGCACCCTCCTCAATGGTGCAGATATGCCTACTCAGCGTCGCCGGTAAACGTGGTACCGGTCTTGCCGGCAAGACCGTCACGCGCCTTCTCGAGCAGCGTGATGAGCGCCGTGCGGCCCGGCTTGCTCTCGGCAAACGTCGAGGCGGCCTGGACCTTGGGCAGCATGGAGCCACGACCGAACTCGTTGGCCTCGGACAGACGCTTTACGTCAGCCGCAGTCAGCGTGTCGAGCCACTGCTCGTGGTCGGTGCCAAAGCCAATGGCAACCTTCTCCACGGCCGTCAGGATAATCAGGGCATCGGCGTCGAGCTGCTCGGCGAGCTTCTCGGCCGCAAAGTCCTTATCGATGACGGCGGCAGCGCCCTTAAGGTGGTTGCCCTGGGCCTTGGTGACGGGAATACCGCCACCGCCGCAGGAGATCACCACGTGGTTGGACTCGACGAGCGACTTGATGGTGTCGAGCTCGACGATGTTCACGGGCTTGGGCGAGGCAACCACGCGACGGAAGCCCTGCTTCTCGTCGTGGATGAACTGGTAGCCGCGGTCGGCCTCCAGCTCCTTGGCCTCGGCCTCGCTCATCCACGGACCAATCGGCTTGACCGGGTCGGCAAAGGCCGGGTCGTCTGCCGCAACCTCGACCTGGGTGAGCACGGTGGCGACGCCCTTGTCGATATTGCGGTCGAGCATTTCCTCGCGCAGCGCATTTTGCAGGTCATAGCCAATGTAGCCCTGGCTCATGGCGCCGCAAACGGACAAGGGGCAGGGAACGTACTTCTGAGGATTAGAGCGCGTGAGCTCAGCCATCGCGTTGGCGATCATGCCCACCTGGGGACCGTTGCCATGCACGACGACGACCTCGTTGCCCTCCTCGATCAGGTCGACGATAGCCTTGGAAGTCGTCTTGACGGCCTCCATCTGCTCGGGAAGGTTGGCGCCGAGGGCGTTTCCGCCCAGGGCGACAACGATACGCTTAGCCATTTCTCAGCCCGGCTTTAGGCCTGGAGCCAACGGGCGGTGTTGCGCTCGTCGAGGGCCTTGAGGGTAGCGGCGGGATCGGCAACCTTCTGCAGGAACATCATGGCAGCGATGGCGTACGGCTTGTAGCTAGCCTCCTTGTACATGCCCACGCGGTGCATGTCGAAGACGTCGGCGTTAACCTCGCCGTGCTCGCAGGAGACACCGGAGATGTCGGCGGGCAGCGGGTGCATAAAGATGGTGTCCTGGCCGTTGGCAGTCTTCTCCATGAGCTCGGTCGTGGAGCACCAGTCCTGATGGGTAGCGTTCTGGGCGAGCAGCTCCTTCTCGAGCGCTGCGATGCCGGCGTCGTCGCCCTCGGCGTACAGGTTGGTACGCTTCTCCATGGCGGCAAACGGAGCCCAGCTCTTGGGGATCACGATGTCGGCGCCCTCGAAGGCCTCGGCCATGGTGTTGACCTGCTTAAAGGTGGTGCCGGACTCGGCGGCATAGCCCTTGGCGCGCTCGACGACCTCGGGCATGAGGTCGTAGCCCTCGGGGTGGGCCAGGGTGACGTCCATGCCAAAGCGGGGCAGCAGGCTGATCAGCGACTGCGGGCAGGACAGCGGCTTGCCGTAAGAGGGCGAATAGGCCCAAGTGACGGCGACCTTCTTGCCCCTGAGGTTCTCAAGACCGCCAAACTCGTTGATGAGGTAAAGCATGTCGGCAGAGGACTGCGTGGGGTGGTCGGAATCGGACTGCAGGGAGATGAGCGTGGGACGGTGATCCAGAACGCCGTCCTCGTAGGCCTGCTGCACGGACTCGGAGACCTCGGCCATGTAGGCGTCGCCCTTACCGATGTACATGTCGTCGCGGATGCCGATGACGTCGGCCATGAAGGAGATCATGGTAGCGGTCTCGCGGACGGTCTCGCCGTGGGCGATCTGGGACTTCTTCTCGTCCAGGTCCTGCAGCTCAAGACCGAGCAGGTTGGCGGCCTTAGAGAAAGAGAAGCGCGTACGGGTGGAGTTGTCGCGGAACAGGGAGACGGCCAGGCCCGAGTCGAAGATCTTGGACGAAACGTTGTTCTCACGCAGCTCGCGCAGGGCGTCGGCGACGATGTAGAGAGCCTTGAGCTCATCGGTGGTCTTGTCCCAGGTGTGCAGGAAGTCGCTGCCGTACATACCCTTAAAGTCGAGACCGTTCAGCTGCTCGACGAGCTCGGTAAACTTAGCGTCCATGGAAATGTCCTTTCTAAAGATGAAACGATCGCAATGAGTTGATGCGCTCCGGCATGCGCGTGTGGCAGAACATGCAGAGCACCATGACGAGGACCCGCCACCGTTGAGGAAGCATGGGAGATAACGACCGCGGGCCCCAAGTCAACAGGGGGTGCCGGGGACACGAGCGGCCCCCGGCTCAACAAAATCGAGGAATGGGACTAATCGATCTTGTTGTTGGTCAGACCGGCGCGGAACACGGTGGCGTCGCCATCGGCCTGGCTCGGATCGTAGAGGTTCAGGGCAGCCACGTACATGGCGGCAGCGGTGACCAGGTCGTCCTTGTAGGTGACCTCGTTGGGAGCGTGAGCCTGAGACTCGGCACCCGGGCCAAAGCCCACGCAGGGGATGCCGTAGCGGCCCTGGATGGAAACGCAGTTCGTGGAGAAGGTCCACTTGTCGCACAGCGGGCGACCGGTGCGCTTGTCCATGCTGGGCTCGCAGCCGATGCGCTCGTCACCAAACATGGCCTTGTGGGCGTCGACGAGAGCCTTGACGTGCGGAGCGGTCTCCTTGTTGATCCACGTGGGGAAGTAAGCCTCGGTCTCGTAGACCTCGCCGGTCCAGGACGGACGGTCGTACATGTACATGGAGACCTTCACGTCGTCGCCGTACTTCTTGGCGGCCGGCAGGTTGCGGATCTCGTCCAGGCAGGACTCCCAGGTCTCGCCGGCGGTCATGCGACGGTCGATGGAGATGGCGCAGGAATCGGCCACGGCGCAGCGGCTGGGGCTGGTGTAGAAGATCTGGCTGACGGTGCAGGTGCCGCGGCCCAGGAAGCGGGCATCCTCGAAGTGCTCGGGGTTGTACTTGGGGTCGAGCATCTTGACGAGGCCCTTGATGTCGGTCGACTCGTCGCAGCCGTTGTTGTTGAGGGCGCGGACGTCGGCGATGATGTCGGCCATCTTGTAGATGGCGTTGTCGCCGCGGTCGGGAGCGGAGCCGTGGCAGGAGGTGCCGTGAACGTCGACGCGGATCTCCATGCGGCCGCGGTGACCGCGATAGATGCCGCCGTCGGTGGGCTCGGTGGAAATGACGAACTCGGGCTTAATGCCGTCCTTGTTGTAGATGTACTGCCAGCACATGCCGTCGCAGTCCTCTTCCTGGACGGTGCCGACGACCATGATCTTATAGCCCTCGGGGATGAGGCCCATGTCCTTCATCATCTTGGCAGCGTAGGTAGCGGAAGCCATGCCGCCCTCCTGGTCAGAGCCGCCGCGGCCGTAGATGATCTCGTCGGTCTCGTAGCCCTCATAGGGATCGGCGTCCCAGTTCTCGATGTTGCCGATGCCGACGGTGTCGATGTGGGAGTCGATGGCGATGATCTTGTCGCCCTCGCCCATAAAGCCCATGACGTTGCCCAGGCCGTCGACCTTGACCTCGTCATAGCCAAGGCTCTCCATCTCGGCCTTGATGCAGGCAACAACCTCACCCTCCTCGCAGGACTCAGAGGGGTGGGAGATCATAGCGCGCAGGAAGCGAGTCATATCAGCACGATGAGACTCAGCAGCAGCCTTGATAGCGTCGAAATCGAGTTCTTTAGCCATTGTTCATAACCTTTCAAACGAAGGAATCTACCTGTGAGGTGGCGGAGCGATACCTATTTACTCCGCCCCAACGATTAGCAAGTGGGATATTCGCCTTCCCAAACAATGCGGCGATACTGGTCGGGATCCGTATCGCCCTCGGTGGAGAAGCAGAGCACGGAGCTCGTCTTGTCCAGGCCGATGAGTTCCTTGAGCTCGGCGTACTCGGGATCGAGCATGAGGGTCTCGACCAGGCCGGTGGTCACAGCGCCGGACTCGCCGGAGATGACGCGCGGGTCGCCCTTCTCGGGAGCGCCCAGGGTGCGCATGCCGCGAGCGGTGACCCAGTCGGGGCAGGACACGAAGGCGGTGGCGTGGTTGCGCAGGATATCCCAGCCCAGAATGTTGGGCTCGCCGCAGCACAGGCCGGCCATGATGGAGGGCATGTCGCCGTCCACGATGCGCGGGTCGCCGTCGCCGGCGGCAGCGCCCTTGTACAGGCAGGCGGCCGGAGCGCACTCGACCACGACAAAGGTGGGCGGGTTATCGGGATACAGGTTGGTGAAGTAGCCCACCACGGCGCCGGCGAGCGAACCCACGCCAGCCTGGACAAACACGTGCGTCGGGCGGTTGATGGCCATCTCGCGCAGCTGCTCGGCAGCCTCGGAAGCCATGGTGCCGTAACCCTCCATGATCCAGGACGGGATCTTCTCGTAGCCCTCCCAGGCGGTGTCCTGAACGATGACGCCGCGCTCGCAGGCGTCGGCCTCGGCGGCGGCCATGCGCACGCACTCGTCGTAGTTGACCTCTTCAATGGTCACCGTGGCGCCCTCGGCGGCAATGTTATCGAAGCGGGGCTTGGTGGAACCCTTGGGCATGTGCACGACAGCCTTCTGGCCCAGCTTGTTGGCAGCCCATGCCACGCCGCGGCCATGGTTGCCGTCGGTGGCGGTAAAGAAGGTGGCCTGGCCAAAGTCCTTGGCAAGCTGATCGGAGGTCAGGTAATCGAAGGTGCACTCGGCAACGTCCTTGCCGGTCTCGTCGGCAATGTAGTTGGCCATGGCAAACGAACCGCCCAGAACCTTAAAGGCGTTGAGGCCAAAGCGATAGCTCTCGTCCTTAACGCACAGGTTGGACAGGCCCAGGCGCGCAGCCTGGCCGTCCAGGCGGGCAAGCGGAGTGACGGTATATTGAGGGAACGACTGGTGGAAGGCGCGGGCCTTCTTCACGTGGTCGAGGCTCATGATTCCCAAGTGCTTGTCATCGCTCTTGGGCATCGTGTTGCCCGCCCACTGGATCTTATCGGCCATACGGTGAACTCCTTAAGTCCTCTCTTGCCGGCCCCCGCATACGCGTTTCAGCCCATTCCCATTCATGCGACTGAACTTTTATGTGGATGCCAAACAAAAAGTTTGTTAGCACTGTTCTATCACACTTTTTGATTGGCAAACCTAACAAATTGTTTGTTGCCGTAATCGGTACCTTTTCGCCGACGAACGGTCACATAACGCAGCGACGCTTTCGTTATTTGCGAACAAGTGGGGTTTATGGCAAAGTGAGCCCAAACTAATTTTTAGGAAGGCACCCATGACCCCCGCACAGATTGAGTTTTACAAGCGCCTTGCACACGGTCTGGCGCTCCAGTTTGGCCCCAACTGCGAAGTCGTCGTCCACGACTTGGAGACTGAGGACGTGGACCACTCCATCGTAGTGATCGAAAACGGCCACGTCAGCGGGCGCAAACTAGGTGACGGTCCCAGCCATATTGTGTTTGAGTCCATGCACGAGGGCGCCACCGATGTACACGACCGCGAGCCGTACCTCACTAAAACCACCGACGGTAAGCTGCTCAAATCGTCGACGATCTTTATCCGCAACGACGAGGGCAAGCCCGTCGGCATTTTGGGCATCAACTTTGACATTACGCTCATGAAGGCTTTTGAGCGTTCGCTCGACGCCTTTACCGGCACCGGCGGCACGGGCTACACCGAGCCCGAGCCCATTACCAAGAACATCGGCGACCTGCTCGAGGACCTGCTGCACGAGTGCGAGCAGTTTGTGGGCAAGCCCGCGGCACTCATGACCAAAGACGAGCGCATTCGTGCCATTGGCTACCTCGACCGTCGCGGTGCCTTCCTCATTTCCAAGTCGAGCGAGCGCGCCTGCGAGTTCTTTGGCATCTCCAAGTACAGCTTCTATAGCTACCTCAATGAGGCCAAGGCGGCGGCCGGCGACAAGTAGGCGCTCGCCTGGATTGCCCCTCCCCTTTTGGGCGCGAGTTCTGGAAAGCACGAATCCAAGACCGAGCAGCTTGGGAAGTTCCATATAATCGATGTCATTGGTATTTCGAAAGGATGGAACAGAATGGCGTTGAGCAAGGCATCATGCACCGGTCGCGGATTGATTCCGGCAATTGGTGGACATGTGCACCGCATGTTCGATGAGGGTGAAGACGACCTGTTTTCGCTGAGCCTTGACGACGTGATGGATGATCGCCCGTGGACCGCCGACGAACTCATGGGCGGCGGCGGGGCTCGCCCGTCAAGCCCCAATCCCGCACTTGCGCCTAAATCCGCACCTGCGCCGACTCCTGCGCAGTCGCCTGTTTCGACGCCCGCGCCTACGCCCGCACCCACTTCGGCGCCCACACCCGCTCCCCGCCCCGCAAGCGACCCGTCCGAGACGGCGGCATTTCTCGCAGCAGCGACGCAGGGCAAATCGGCCGACAGCACCGTTATGTACAGCGCCCAGCAGTTGCCCGTTCCTGCGGCACGCAAGCCTCCGGTCGCAAGGCTCGATGAGCCCGTTGCCCATCAGGTCGCCTACGATTCCTGGGCTGCAACCGATCTGGATGAGACCTCTACCGGCATGCCGGCGCTCGATGTTCCAGTTAACCCGCTTTTTGCCGCCAACACGAGCGCCGCGGACTATGAGGGCAGTGCGGCATATTCCGATTATTCCGATGGCTATGCTGGCACCGGTCGCATCGAGACCGAGGATTATGGCACCGCATCGAGCGATTATCTCAACGATCCGTACGCTGCCACGCCTGCACCGGAATATGACCCGGAGGCCGCGTCCGCGCCGGCGTATACCAAAAGCACGGGCGAAGAGCGCTTCGCCGATTATTACGCCAAGGAGAAGGCGCTGCGTTTCTCGGAATTTCCGCAGGCAGTCAAGGTTGCCTTTATCGCCATTGTCATTGCCCTGCTCGGTGTCATTGCGTTTGAGGGATTCCAGCTGTTCCGCGGCCCCACCCAAGCGGAGTCGGAAACCCAGCAAAAAGAGGACGATAACCAGTACCTGGACATCAACACCCTCAAGGGCGACCCCAACGACGAGGACGACGAGTAACAGATGCCGAAAACTGAGGGCCGTAAACCAAATCAAGCGACTCGCGGGATTGTGGGGGCGTAGACGGGCGAATGGGCCATCGACGATTTTGAGCGGGCAAGGGCCGGGAATTAGATTCCCGGCCTTCAACCTAGCACTGCTTTATGAGATCGAGCACCGCAGGAATGTCATCGGCGTTCCGAAGCGCAACGTAAGTGGGTAAGCCCGGGCCAAATCCGCCCTGTGCGCGTTTGTCCTGACACATGTCCTCTGGATCAATTAGGTCGTCCACGCTCTTTGCCAGGCCAACGGCGATCCAACCACCGTTGCTGGTCCTGCCTTCTAGCACGGCATGCAGTTTTCGCTTGCCCGACCTGAGTCCTACATAGTACTTGGCTATATAGGACTCCCACGAAGGATTACCACTCAGAACAGACTCGCGCACCTCATCGAAAAGCTTCTGGTTGAGTCCGCCTTCGGCAAAAGTGGGGTGATTCTCCTGCAGAGTCCAAATAGGCGCCTCGTCAGACTCCCCGCGAGAAGGACGGTACTTGTCGACGACGTCTGCCGGGAGGTCGGGATACTTCCATATCTCGCACGCTTCTTTCGCCAGCTCGTCCGCGCGCTGCCCAATCTCTTCCTCACCCCATTTTTCATGCGAGACAATCGATTTGTTTAGGTAGAGCGGGCTGCACTTAAATCCGACGTCAGGCAGATTGAGCTTGTCCGAGAACGACCGGTTTGAGTACTCCTGGTTGTATCCCGTCAGCGTAAGATTTCCCAAGTTGTTGCACAGCCTGTCGTGGACGTCTTCCCAGTTCTCACCAAGCGATTCCTTCCAGCCGTGCTCATCATCGATCGTCTGGGGCATGATGTGCTCGATCTGGTAATCGTCGGCTGAGATGGACTCCTTCGGGTGGTGCCAGTTCTCCATGCGTTCCAGGTAATAGCGCTTTTTAGAGAAGCGGTTGTAGCAGTCACGCGTCTTAAACTCCTCGACAAAATGCTCGTCTGTCGGAAAGTATGCGGTCATACCGCTGCTGTGGATAAGGAGCATCGCCGTAACGTACTCCTCGATATCGTCCTGCTGCTCGAGATTGCGATACATGCCGGCAAAGAAATTATTTAGGCCCGTGGTAAGTCTGCCGCAAACCGCTCGCCTGAACAGAAACGACTCGATAGTCTCGCAGATACGTAAAAACGCATTGCGGTCTAGTCCATTCCCCTCGTAAACCGAATAAAGCAACATTAAGAGGGGCCTTATCTGCTTCACGTCGAGGCTTACGATTCTGCCGAACACTCGGCGCAGTCCGTCGTCCTTCTCCTTACCAAGGAACAGACTGGCGTATCTATGTGCATACCCGCGCAGCTCCTTAAGCAGACCCTCGGTGTCACCATCGTAGTCGTCGGCGAAATAGCACTTAAACTCGTAGTAGGCCTCGTTCTCCTTCGGCATCCTATTGGGAACTTTAAGCCACAGCCAGTACCAGATAAATGCATTGAACTCTTCTTCGCCGCCTTTTCCGAACAAGCGCTCGAGCGGATGCCAGTAACCCTCGTAGAGCTTGGTCTGCTCGTCGTTGGGAAGCGACATAAGAACGTAGTTACGAATGAGGTCGATAGGCGTGAGCGGCTTACCCTTGGAGTTCATGGACTCAAATATGAGCTGGGCATTATCGACGCCAGCGGTGAGCTTAGTGTCGATGACCTGCACGCGGTTTAGCCCCGCCCAAAGCCTTGCAGGGTCGAATGATTTCCCGTGCATCTTTTCACGGAAGAACGCGTGGTTCTCGACAATGCGATCCGATTTTTCATCCGGCACGGGTGACCTAGACACGATGGAGAACAGCGTCTCTTTATCGTCCTGCGAGAGCACCAATTTGTAGCGCGCTAGACCGTTGTAGTCGTCATCGTTAAAGAGGTAGTTCTTCCGCAGCGCCGAAATCTTGAGATCGCCAAGGAAGCCAGCCTTGTCGGGATTACTCTCCAGATAGTCAGCCAAGGCAGCAATCATCAACGAAAACGTCGTCAGACGCTGCTGTCCGTCAATCAGAAGCACTCGCGAGATACTCGTGGCAGAGCTCTCGGACTCGGGGATATAGAGCATCGACCCCACGAAGTGCGATACGCCATCACGGCCAGCGCGCATGACGTCATCCCAAAGCACCTCGCACTCTTTTACGCTCCACGAGTAAACTCGCTGGTACACGGGAATGACAAACTGCATCTTCGCCACGCCCATAAGGTCGAGTAGATTTGCCTCGGTTGCTTTCATTTGCGATTGTCCCCTTTCTTGTTTACGCCGCTTGCGGTCAGTCCTCCACTGAACGAAAGGCGCTAAAGACCAGAGCATCGAAGCACTGGAGCAACCGGGATGCTCATATCGTTAGATTCTACAACGAAAGCAAACACTTACGCCGTCATGGTGGCGCGCGATCGCTGCACGCCACTCCCCAAAATCATACGATGTCAAAAGACTGACACTTGTGTATGCCTTTTGACATTGCCACAGTTTTACGGGCTTCTTGTCTCATATGCCAAGAGCGGATATCTAGATCGCTGCCTCTCCCGCCCAAAGGAGCTCGACAAGAACTGATCGAAGGGCAACTCAGACATCGAGCAAGTCGCCGACCTGCACTCAGCCTCGACAAGTGGCATCGAACACAAGCTCACCGGCATAAAGCTTGCGTTAAAACCAAAACACGTTGCCGCGTCACTCAAAGAGACACACCCGTGGCTGCCCACATCCATAATCCAGGTGTAAAACGCCTGCAGATCGGCCCAGTCCGTAGGAAATGCGGAAAGGTCGATGTGCTTTGCCTGGCACTCGGTCAAAAGCTGTCGACGGTCCGCCCCGCTCCAGCAAACCACCTGGGCGGAGTAGCGACCGATCCAATCGCTGAGTCTTTTGATCACCATGTAGAGCGGGTCGGCCATCGCGGTGTCCACGGCCGATATCCCTGTAAGCTCGCGGACGGGGAACGCAACGCCTTCGGTAAATTCCGTCTGCACAAACTGCGAGAACTCGCCCATAACGTTGCCGTGGTAATCGAGCTTGACGGCACCGACCTCGATAATCTCATTGCGCAGTCCACGGCGCTGGCGCTGCTTTGGCACCGGCGCAAACTCAAAGTCCAGCACGATCTGGCGCGTAAAGTTCGTCGTATCGATAGCCGAGATACACGGCGTCTTTTCAGCTGACACGGTTAGGGCCTTTCTCCGTCAACTGCCGCTTGCTACATAGGCGGCTACATTGCCGTAAGGATAGGCGCCCGTGCGGACATGAAAGCGGGGCGCAATACCATGCGCTGGTCGCACGCCATGCAGACGGCCCCAAGAGAATCGCCCGCTCTATTCAAATGCATGAAAAGATTTGGGCCCGGTGACTTGAATCAGCGGTCATCCCGGGCCCATCAGAGCTCGTAGAGCTCTTGGTTGCTTTGGTCTCGCTCTTCACGGCGCTTATCGAACTTTCCGAGGCACTCAAGCAGCATTCGAAGCATAACAAGTCGCTGCCATTAAGGCACTGACCTCTTGACCAAGCAACAGCGCTGCCCAGCTATCACCCTTGGGCTGCCGTCAACTTTATTCTATCCGCGAGCATCTGGTTTACCAAATGGATTTTCGGTAAAGGAAGCACGGCACGCCCGCAAAACCACTACGCCCCAAGTGCCGCCATGGGGATCACCGCCACGCCGTCGTCGCGTGTGTAGGCAATGCTCCCCTTTCCAACCACGACCGCCAAAAACGCCGGCGCGGCATTCTGGGCGGCAGGATTGGAGAGCACTTTCCTCTCCAGCGCCTTGAGATTTCTCGCTCCATCGTCTGCTTTCGCATCACTCAGCTTGACCTCAATGGCTCCCCAGCGCCCGTCGTGCTCAACGATCAAATCGACCTCAAGGCCCTTCTCATCTCGGAAATAATGGACACTGTTGTCGACACCGCCGTAGGTGGAAAGGAACACGCGCACGTCGCGCAGGACGAGATTCTCAAAGAGCATCCCCAGCGTTTGCATATCGCCAAGCAGCCGCTCAGGGGTAGCCCCCAGCAACGCCGCCGCAAGTGACGGGTCACAGAAGTAGCGCTTGGGGCGCACGCGAACGCGGGCCTTCGAGCGCATGGGCGGCTCCCATCCGCACAGGTCCTCGGTCAGCTTGAGCCTGTTGAAGAGGTCCAAGTACGCAGCGATGGTCCTCTCGTCGGGGCCCGCCTCACCGTACGAGGCGTCCTTTACGAGCGTCTTGTACGTGACAGCCTGGCTCTCGTTCATGGCAAGAGCTCGCAAAAGGCCGTGTGCAAGCTCGGGCGACATGCCCTCGTCCAGCACGTTGACGTCGAGCACCGAGTGCACGTACTGGCTTGCCGTCTCTCGCGCAAGATCTTCCGAAAGCCCAAGATTTGCAGGCCAACCGCCCCTGCAGCACCAGCGGGCGACGTCATCCACCGTGCTCTCGCGACGCTGAGGGGCAAAATCCTCGCCCTTAAAGAGGCTTGCCAGTGACACGAGCGGCTCGCCGTCGCCCGACTCACACAGGGCCATGGGGCGCATTGACAGACGGGCGATCCTACCCGTGCCGGAATGACGAACATGGCTGCGCTCCTCGCTTTTGAGCGCGGTCGAGCCCGTGAGCAAAAGTGTCCCCCGTTCGTTGCCGCTCGCGTCCACGAAACGCCGGGCGGCATCCCAAACCTCGGGCACCTCCTGCCATTCATCGACCAGGTGTGGCGCATCGCCGATGAGCGCCAGGCTTGGGTCGACCTCTGCCGCCGCACGCTGCGCAGGCTCATCGAGCCTGGAGACGCTCGCCGAGCGAGAGAGCGCCGTCCAGGTCTTGCCGCACCATTTGGGGCCGTTGATCTCCACACAGCCAAACGCCCGCATAAGGGTGTCGAGGCGCTCCTCTATGAGCCGGGGCCTATATCCCTTTTGGGTCAATCTCTTTGGTGCATCCATAGACGGCCGTCCCTCTCTATCACGCGATATGCGAAATTACGCCATTCTCAATGCTGATTTTACGCTACTTTCAATGTAGTTTTTACGCCATAACAGATGTAGTTTTTACGCCATTTTCATTGAAGGTTTTACGCTTGGCATCCTTAGCGCGACCCATTCCGAGCATCACATCAGAGCGTGCTTGGTTATCTCCGCTCGCACATCTCGGCAAACGAAATCAGCTTGGCATCTCCCCTGCTCGCCGCAGCTTCCTGACATCCTTGCGTAAAGCCTCGCTTCGAGAAGATCGCATAGCTTTTGTGCTGCCGCCTAAAGAGCTCGCTTCGATGCACGAGCTTTTGCAGCACGTCTTCGCCCACCGGTTCATTGCGCCATTTGCATTCCGCAAACAGCGCAGTGCCCTCGCCATCGTCAACAATCAAGTCGATTTCTTCCTGCGTATGCGTGCGATTATCCGTCCCCCACCAGCGCCCAACGCTTGCCGGAACCACATCAAGCTGGCCCGCCCGCGCGAGTTCGTACACGTATTGTCTGCATATAAGCTCAAAGACCGTACCCATGTAATCCGATACGTGCGGCTCAATGCGCTTATACGCCATCTCGGCCATATCGTTTTGAATCAGCCCGATGTTCTGCGGCACAAACTTGTACCAGAACCTAAACATCTGGTCGCTCAGCAGATACACGGCTCGCTTATTGCTCGTCTCGTTTAGGGGCAGCTCGCGCTCGACAATCCCAAGCGACGCCAGCTTATCCACATAGCTCTTTACATTGCTCGCAGGGATTCCCGTAGAGCTCGCAATCTCCGAGATCCTCGAGCGCCCCTGAGCAATTGCTTGCACGATCGCATCATATTGCTCGGGATTGCGGCACTCTTGCAATAGCAGGTTACTCGGCTCCTCAAAGAGATAGCCCGTAGGAGTAAGAAAAAGACGTTTGATGTTGTCCTTGAGCGGTGCGGCAGGATCGACTTTCTCGATATATGCAGGAATGCCGCCCGTCATGCCATAGCAAACTGCAGCATCTTCGCGACTCATGCTCTGCCACAGGCCGAGGGTCGTCGTAAAATCGAGCGGCATGATCTTAAACTGTGCCGCACGTCTACCGTATAGTGGGCTCTCGTAGCCCAACACCTGTTCCTCCATAAACGAAAGAGACGAGCCGCATAGAATCAGCATGAGCCTGGTCTCTTTGTACAAGTGGTCGATCTTGTCTTGCAGCAACGAGCTGATCTCGGGATTCGATTGGGCGAGATAGGGATACTCGTCAATCACGACAATCAAACGTTCCGTGCGAGCCATGGTGGCCAACGCATCGAACGCCTCGTCAAAACTACGAAACGACACGCCTGCAGTACCAACCGAGCCTGCAAGTATCGCCTGGCTAAAGCCGTGCAGGTTTGCCTCTGCATTGGTGCGACGAGCTTGAAAGTAAATAGCCTTCTTGCCTTGGATGAACTCTGTGATAAGGCGCGTTTTGCCCACACGACGGCGGCCGTAAATCACAGGCATTTCAAAGGAGCCCGTGCCATACAGTCGATTGAGCTCGGACATTTCCGCCGTTCTTCCGATAAACATAGGGCCATCCTTCCTTTACGTTATAGCTAGCTATATTATACCTTCCTATAATATAGCTAGCTATAACGTAATTCGACAAGCGGCGCACGCAAAAGGGTCGGTACACCACCGCACGTGGACCGTTCCGGAAAATGTATCCCGTTCTGGAGCCAAAAACTGGGCCGTAGTTTCCGCCAAACATGCCATCCGTTCATCCCATTCTGAGGCTTGAATCCGGAACACAGTTTCCGCTCCAAACAAAAGGCCCCGGCTCGCGATGGAGCCGGGGCCAAAGGTGCAGCATATACAGTTGGTGTTGTGCGCGAACAGCCCATCAGCAATGCCGTCTGCGCCCTACCCACGGTGACGGGCGCGGCTGTACGGCGTATCCACCATGGGCAGATCCGGACGCAGCTTGCCGTCAAACGCGCGGTAGGCGTTCTGTACGGCAGGCGCAGTGGGGATTGTTGCGATCTCGCCGATGCCCTTGCCGCCATATGCCACGGGCAGCAGCTCGTCCTTCTCCACGTAGATGGCATGGATATCCGGGATCTCGGGCGCACGGAACAACCCGAGCGTACCGTACCTTGCCTGGGGTACGCAGTCCTTGAGCGGCCAGTCCTCGGTAAGTGCGTAGCCCATGCCCATGAGCACGCCGCCTTCGATCTGACCCTGGATGGAGATGGGATTGACCACCTTGCCGGAATCGTGCGCGGCATAGACCTCGCTCACGCGACCGTCATCATCCAGAATGACCACATGCGTGGCAAAGCCGTAGCAGATGTGGCTCTTGGGGTTGAGAACGTCGGCGCCCAGCTTGTCGGTCGGCTCCAGGTACACATAGCCAAACTCGCATCCCTCGAGCGCCTTGATGGCGGCCGTGGGATCCTGAGGATGCATGCCCTGGCCGGCGACGAGCTCCTGCGTGCGCAGCTGATAGGCGCGACCGTCGTCGTACTCGATCTTGACGCCGTCGCCATGCGCATTCACGGGAGCGGCGGGCGCAGACTTGCCGGCCTCGATGCCAAGCATGGCATCGCGCAGCAGGAAGGCGGCACCGCGCACGGCCTCGCCGGTCACGACCGTCTGACGCGAGCCAGACGTGGTACCGGAGTCGGGAGCGTTCTCGGTGGAGCACTCGCCGTTGGCAATGCAGCGAAGCGGCAGGCCGCATGCCTCGGCAACGTCCTGCAAAAAGACGGTGTTGCAGCCCTGGCCGATGTCGGACGTGGCGGCATAGACCACGGCCACGCCGTTCTCGACACGAATCTTGCAGCGGCCGGCATCGGGCAGGCCAACGCCCACGCCAGCGTTCTTCATGGCGCAGGCGATACCGGCGTGTCCGGGATGCGCATAGTAGGCATCCTTGACCTCGAGCAGCGTCTCTTTAAGCGCCGTGGAGCAGTCGGCAATCTGGCCGTTGGGCAAAACCTCGCCCGGCTCGATGGCGTTACGGTAACGAATCTCCCATGGATCCAGGCCGACCTTCTCTGCCAGCAAGTCGATCAGGCTCTCGAGCGCAAACTCGGACTGACAGACGCCAAAGCCGCGGTACGCACCGGCGGGCGGGTTATTGGTGTAGTAGCCAAAGCCGCGAATGTCGGTGTTCTGGTACTTGTAGGGGCCGACAGCATGCGTGCAAGCGCGCTCGAGCACCGGGCCGCACAGCGACGCGTAGGCGCCAGTGTCAAAGTTGATCTCGCAGTCCAGACCGGTAAAGTTGCCCTCGGCGTCGCAGCCCAGCGTAAAGGTACCGTCCATGGCATGGCGCTTGGGATGGAAAGCGAGCGACTCGGCGCGCGTGAGCTTGCACTTCGCAGGACGCTGGAGCTTATAGGCAGCAAGCGCGGCCAGGTGCTGGATGGACACGTCCTCCTTACCGCCAAAGCCGCCGCCCACGAGCATGGTCTCTACAACCACGCGTTCAGGCTCGCTATCCCAGCCAAACATGTGGGCGCACTCTTTGCGCGTGTCGTAGGCACCCTGGTCGGTCGACTGCACCTTGACGCCGTTCTTGTACGGGAAGGCAACGGCGCACTCGGGCTCCAAGAAGGCGTGCTCGGTAAAGGGCGTGGTAAAGCGCTGCGTCACGGTGAATGCGCTCTCCGCCAGCGCCTTGGCGGCGTCGCCGCGCGTCACGTGACGGCTCTGGCACACGTTGTCCTTGAGCTCCACCGTGTTGCCAAAGGCAAAGAAGCTGTCGTGCAGGCGCGGGGCGTCGGCAGCCCTGGCCTCGACAATGTTACGCACGGGCTCCAGAGGCTCGTAATCGATCTTTACGAGCTTCTTGGCCTTCTCGAGCGTCGCCTCGTCCTCGGCAACCACCAGCACGATGGCGTCACCCACGCAGCGGGTGATATCGCCCTGGGCGATCATGACGTCCCAGTCCTGGATAAGGTGGCCGACCTGGTTGACCGGCACGTCCTCGGCGCGCAGGATGCCCACCACGCCGGGCAGGGCCTCGGCCTTGGAGGTATCGATGGAGAGCACACGGGCGCGCGGATACTTGGAGCGCACGGCGCTGGCATAGGTCAGGCCCGGCTGATCGAGCTCGTCGATATCGTCGGGGTACTTGCCCTCGCCGAGCACCTTCTTGCGCACGTCGATACGGAAGGCGCGTTTGCCCACGCCGTAGTCGTCGCCGCGCTCCAAGCCCTCGTCGATCTGCTTTTCGCCGCGGAGCACCGCAGCGGCCAGTGCAATGCCCTCGATAATCTTTTTGTAGCCGGTGCAGCGGCAGACGTTACCGCGAATGGCGTACTTGATCTGCTCCTCGGTGGGCTCGGGGTCCTCGGCGATGAGCGCTGCACCCGCCATGACCATGCCGGGAATGCAAAAACCGCACTGCACGGCGCCCACGGCGCCAAAGGCGTACACAAAGGCCTCGCGCACGTCCTCGGGCAGGCCCTCGACGGTCACGATGTTGCGACCGGCGGCAAGAGCGGTGGTCAGCACGCACGCCTTGACGGCCGCACCGTCCACATGGATGGTGCAGGTACCGCAGGCGCCCTCGGAGCAGCCGTCCTTGGCGGAGTGAATGTGCAGGTCGTCGCGCAGATAGCGCAGCAGTGGCTTGTTCTGAGTCGTCGTGCACTCGACGCCGTTAACGGTAAAAGTGAATTCCTGTGCCATGGTGATTCCCTTCTACACGCCGGCGGCGATGCCGGTGCGGTCGTGGATGGCGCCATGCGGGCAGACGACGGCGCACATGCCGCACGACAGGCAATCCGCACCGTCGATATGGGCGCAGTTGTCCTCGATGCGGATAGCGCCGGCAGGGCACTTTTTGGCGCACATGCCGCAACCGATGCAGCTCGTATCGCAAATCTTACGGGCGATGGCGCCCTTATCGGTGTTGTTGCAGCGCACCAGGATATTCTGGTAGCCGGGAACGAAGGCAATCACGCGCTGCGGGCACGCCATGCCGCACAGGCCACAGCCCGTGCACTTTGAGCGATCCACGCGGGCGATGCCATCGACCAGCGCAATGGCGCCGTGGGGACAGGCCGTGACGCAGGCGCCACAGCCAATGCAGCCTTCGCTGCAGCGGGCGTCGCCGCCTGCGGAGGCGCAACCGCTTCCGCAGGCAACGTAGGCCACGTTATGTTGAATGGATTTGGCCATAAGAGACTCGCCTATTTCTTAAGAAGGTACGAATAGTTGTCACGCACGGCCTTGATGGTCAGGCGGACGGCCTCGGGAAGGCCGGTGTTGACGGCATCGACCGAGACGGTGCGGACCGTGCCGGCGACGCGGACCTTAAAGTGGTCCTCGCCCACGGCCAGGAAGCCCTCGTTCTCGGAGTTCTCCATGTCCTGCTCGCTCCAGAACAGGGTGAGCTTGTCCTTGTAGGGACGACCCTCCTGGTAGGGGCAGAACACAGCGCAGTTGCCGCACTCGTTGCACATGCCGTCGACATGGACGACCTGATGCTTGGCCAGGCCCGGCACCTTAATTGCCACGTTGGCGCGGTTGGGGCACACGTCGCAGCAGACCTCGCACACCGAGCCGCAGCCCAGGCAGCGAGTCTTGGTGCAGTTGCGCTTGTCGCGGCACAGCGACCCCTTGCGCTCGTAGCAGGTGTCCTCGCGGCCGGCCTGAGCATTCTGGTCGGCGTACTTGTTAAAGTCCACGCCGGCGATGGCACGGGCAACCTCGGCGGCATCGGCGATGGCCTCGACCACGGTGGCAGGACCGCGACGGCAGTCGCCCGCAGCCCAGACGCCCTCAACGCCGGTGGAGGTGGCGGCAAGGCGGCCGCGACGGTCGTGCTCGACGCCCGCGGCATCGTACAGACTGGCATCGATGCCCTCGCCCACGGCGCAGATCACCGTGGTGGCGGGAAGCTCGACGGTCTCGCCCGTGGCAACGGGGCTGCGACGGCCGCTTGCATCCGGCTCGCCAAGCTCCATAACGTCGCAGGTCAGCACGGCGCCGTTGAGTGCCTTGGGCGCCAGCAGCTCGCAGAACTCAACGCCGTCGGCAAGAGCAAGATCAAGCTCTTCCTCGTCGGCGGGCATCTGCTTCTTGGTGCGGCGATACACCAGGCGCACGTTCTTCACACCAGCCAGGCGCTTGGCCACGCGGGCAGCATCCATGGCGGTGTTGCCGGCGCCGATGACCACGACGTCCTCGCCCAGCTCGAGCTTCTCGCCCTTCTTGGCGGCCTCGAGGAACTCCAGTACATCGAGCTCGGCACCCTCGCCCAGGCCCGCAGAGCCGGGCATCCAGGCACCGGTGGCCACGACCACGTCGGTAAAGCCCTGGGCCTTGAGCTCGTCAATGGAATCCACGCGAGCGTTAAGCTGCACCTTGGCACCAAAGGCCAGGCAGAGCTCGGCATCGTGGGAGATATCGTCGCTCGCAATGCGGAACTCGGGAATCACGTGACGGACCACGCCGCCGAGCGAATCGCGAGCCTCGAAGATGGTGACGGGCACGCCGGCGCGCGTCAGGAAAAACGCCGTCGCCAGGCCGGCCGGGCCGCCGCCGATAACGGCAACGTTGCGCTCGCCGTCGTTGGCGATGGCCTGGGCGCGCAGCTTGGGCAGCACGGCGGTCATGGCCTCGCGGGCGGCCTTGAGCTTGCTGGCGCGAATCTGGGCGCCCTCGGGCTCGTAGAACGCACGCTCGCAGGCACGGCCGCAGGGATGCGGGCAGATGGTGCCGGTAATGAACGGCAGGGCGTTGCGCTCGATGATGATGTTGAGTGCGTCCTCGTAGCGGTCCTCGTCAACGGCCGCCAGGTAGGCGGGAATATCCTGCTGGATGGGGCAGCTCGTGCGGCACGGCGTGGTAAAGCAGTCGGAAAGCGGGCTCTTACCGGCGACCTTGCGATCGGGCAGCGGGCGCAGCGGCTTCTTATAGAGCGGGTTGGTAAGCGAATCGACCTGGATCGCGGTCACGGCGTCGAGAGAGACACCCTCAAACGGCTTGCCGTCCAGATCGGTAAACTCGCCGGCCATCTGGCTAAAGCGCCCGTAGCCACCAGGCTTGAGCACGTCGGTCGCCAGGGTGACGGGCCAAATGCCGGCATCGTACAGGGCGCGGATGTTGTAGACCGTAGCACCGCCGGAGTAGCTGATGCGCAGCTTGCCATCGAACTGCTCGGTAATGCGGCGGGCGGCCTCGATGGTCAGCGAGAACAGCGAACGGCCCGACATGTACATCTCGGTGGAGGGCAGCTCGTTCCTCGTCACATCGACGGGGAAGGTGTTGGTGAGCTTGACGCCAAACTCCAAACCGCGCTCGGCGCACAGGGCAATCAGGCGCTCGAACATGGGCACGGCATCGGCCCACTGCAGGTCCTCGCGGAAGTGCGTGTCATCGAAGACGATGTAGTCAAAGCCCAGCTCGTTGAGGCGCTGGCGGGCAAACTCATAGCCCAGCAGCGTGGGGTTGCACTTGATGTAGGTGTTGAGGCCCTTCTCGGTGATGAGGTAGGTCGCGATGCGCTCGATCTCGGCGGGCGGGCAGCCGTGCAGCGTGGACTCGGTAATGGAGTTGGAGACGCGCGCCGGGATGGACTCGACAAACGCAGCATCGACATGCTCAAACTTGTCCAGGTTAGCGAGCGCCCACGTGCGGCACTCGTTCCAAACCTCGGAGCCGCTGGCGTCCTTCATGCCCTCAATGTACGCATCGACCTTGGGGCTCTTAATGCCCTCCAGGTCATAGCCCACCGACATGTTAAAGACAAAGCCGTCCGGGCTGCCCAGGCCGTACTCGCGAGCGATCAGGTGGCAGGCGAACCATGCCTTCACGTACTCGGCAAAGGCCTGCGGAACCTCGAGCTCGGTCGACCACTCGCAGTTGTAGCACTCGTCCTGCGCCACAATGCAGGGCTTGTTAACGCACTTGGAGAGCTCCTCGCCGTCCATAACCTGAACGGTCTTAAGCTCAAAGAAGCGGGAACCAGCCACATAAGAGGCCACGATGTTCTGGGCCAGCTGCGTGTTGGGACCGGCGGCCGGGCCAAACGGAGTCTCGATGCGCTCGTCAAAAATGGGAAGCGCACCCTCCTGGTTGGTCGTGACCATCTTGCGCACGCCAAAGACGGCGCCCTGAGTCTTGTGCTCCTCGATGATCCAGTTCATCAGCTGCGAAAACGGGATCGGCCTCATGATGTCGCTCATAATGAGCTCCTCTCTGTAACGCCCGGCGAGACCGCGCGGCGGGCGCAAATACGGTGTAGCGCTAGCACAGCGCTGGCGACCCCGCGGAGGCCGCCTATACGCGCGTCGGATGCGGCGAAACATCCGACGCGCGTGAATCTACTTGTAATTAGTAGGCGCGATCGTTGAGCGTGCTCCAGAGCTTCTTGGACTCAGCCATGGTCCACGCGTTGATCTTGTCCTCATCAATCCCAACGAACTCGCGATCCTTGTACAGGACGCGGCCGTTGATGATGGTGGTGCGGCAGTTTTTGCCCATCATGCCAAAGAGCATGTGGCCGTCGATGTTCTCCTCGCTCAGCGGCGTAAAGGGCTTGTAGTCCATGACGATGACGTCGGCGGCAGCGCCGGCCTCGAGCACACCGAGCTTGCGATCGAAGTACTTGCTCGCCATCTTGGCGTTGTTCTCGAACAGCATGGTCATGGCCTCGCACCAGCCCACGTTGGGCATGGCGGCGTTGTGGCGCTGAATGATCAGGAAGACCTTAAGGCTCTCGAGCATATCGTGGGTGTAGGCGTCGGTACCCATGCACACAAGAATGCCGCGGCGGAAGAATTCGAGCACGGGGGCGCAGCCCACGGCGTTGCCCATATTGGATTCGGGGTTGTTGACGAGCCAGGTGCCGGACTCCTTGACGATATCCATCTCGGCAGGCGTCACGTGGATGCAGTGGCCCAGCATGGTGTCGGGACCCAGCAGGTTGTGCTGCAGCAGGCGCTCGACCGGGCTGATGCCACCGCGGTTGAGGCGGGAATCCCACACGTCGTTCATGCCCTCGCACACATGGATGTGGAAGCCGGTCAGGCCGTTGTTGGCCTCAGCCATCTTGTCCATGGTCTCGTCCGACAGCGTAAAGGTGGCGTGACCGCCAAACATGGCGGCGATCATGTGGTTATCGTTATCGTGACGCTCCTTGGCGGCCCACTGGGCAAACTCGGCGTTCTCGGCAATGGCCTGGTCGCATTTTTCCTGGCCGCGGCGATCAGAGACCTCGTAGCACAGGCACGAACGCATGCCCAGCTCCTGAGCTGCGTCCTTAATGGTGAAGAGGCTTCCCGGGATCTCGCAGAAGCTCGCATGGTGATCGAAGATCGTGGTGACGCCATCGCGGATGGAGTCAAGAATCGTGGCATAGGCGCTGGCCTTGGTGCCGTCGAGCGTCAGGTTGTCATCGATCTTCCACCACTGCTGCTCAAGATTCTCCAGGAAGTTGGTGGGGTTGCAGCCCTTAATGGCAAGGCCGCGGGCCAGACCCGAGTAGATGTGGGTGTGGCAGTTGATGAGTCCGGGCATGATGAGGTTGCCCCGGGCGTCGACGTACTCGGCATCCGGGTACTTGGCCTTGAGCTCGCACTCGGGGCCCACTTCGACGATCGTATCTCCGTCAATGGCGACCGCACCGTTGGGGATGAACGGGGCCTGAGCGTTGCGGGTAAAGACGGAACCGTTAGCGACCAGAAGCATGGATGCTCCCTTCGACATCAGAGGCGGGGTTTGACACCTCTGACATGGCGGAGTGCGAAGCGCCGGCCTACACCGGAAACGGGCCCTCTCCCGTCAACGCTTCACCAAAGGGACAAACCCTTTGAAGTGCGGCTTGGCGCCGCATGACGTCGGCGGACGAGGCGATGCGCCCGCCGACGAATAGCACCGAATTGGTTACTTCTTGCTCTCGGGCAAGACCAGATCCACGGCAGCGTCCTTGGCAGCATCGATGTGCTGAGCCACAACCGGCGTCTGCGGAAGAATCAGGTTAAGGACAATGGCCATGATGGCGGTGGGGGTTACGGCATTGGAGCCGATGACGGTGGACACCCAGGCGGGCATGCCCTCGCCGGCAAGGCAACCGCTGGCCATCCAGATACCCAGGCCAAAGACGACGGAGGTACCGACGATGGTGGTGGTGCGCTGCGTGAGGCCCTCGCGGGTGAACATGCGCACGCCGTTCATGGTGATGGTGCCAAAGACGCCGACGGTCGCGCCGCCGATGACGGGCTGCGGGATAGCGGAAAGGACGGCAGAGAGCTGCGGGAACAGACCGGCGATGGCAAAGACGGCAGCGATGATCACAAAGACCCACTTGTTGACGACCTTGTTGGAGCAGATGATGCCCACGTTCTGGCCAAGGGCGCTGGTGGGAAGACCGCCCAGCAGGCCGCCGACCATAGAGGTGAGGCCCTGGGACACGATAGCGCCGGAGAGCTCGCGCTCGGTGGGCATACGGTCGATGGAGCCCAGGCAGGCGGCGGAGACGTCACCGATAACCTGGATGGCAACCATGGGGAACACGACGGCGAGGGTAATGCAGACCTCGGGATCAAACTCGAGCGCGTAGGGCATGAGCTTGGGAAGGGCGAAGACCTGAGCGGTGGCGACGCTGGAGAAGTCGATCATGCCAAAGGGAATCGAAACGATCATGCCAACGATCATGCCAAAGAACACGGATCCCAGCTTGAGCGTGCCCTTGCCAAAGTTGGCGAGCGCAAAGACCACGGCGAAGGTGATAAGAGCGACGCACCAGGCCTGCGGGGTGCCCCACAGCGGCGTACCCATACCGCCGGCCATATACTTGACAGCCGTGGGATAGAGAGAGACGCCAATGGAGAAGATGACCGTACCGGTCACGACAGGCGGGAACAGCCACTTGATCTTGCTGTAAGCCAGACCAAAGAGGACCGCGACGGCGCCGCCGACGATCTCGCCACCCAGCAGCGCACCAAAGCTAAAGCCCGAGGCACCCATGGCCTGCAGGGCCGGCAGGAACGCAAACGAAACGCCCATGACGATGGGCAGGCCGCCGCCGATGCGACGGAAGGGAGCGAAGGCCTGAAGGGCCGTGTCGATCGCCGAAAGAATGAGCGCGACCTGGATGATGTCGGTGCTCTGCTGGCTATTAAAGCCGTAGACGCCGGCCATGATGACCGCCGGGGTAATGATGCCGGCAAACGATGCCAGTACGTGCTGAAGGGCACACGGGATCATTTCCTTAACGGGAGGCATGCCTTCGCGAGTGAACAGGGCTTCAGTGCCGTTCGTAACCGTCTCCTGGGTCATTTGACCACCAATCCTCGAAGTAGTTGTTTTCGCATCTAACGCTCTATTGTGACGCAGTGCGGGGTTGAGGTTGTGCCTTCATTGCATATCGTATTAAAGATGATTCTCATTCTCAATAATAATTTTTTGTTATCAGACTATTCTTCAGCTGAAATAACGCATTTCCGCAGGTCAGGAAAGTGTCTGGTCAAAATAACATCTAACTTTTCTTTTGGTCAACCGTTTACCGCTAAATTCCTACCGTTCGTCTGCATTACGCAATGTACCTGCGGATATACGAGATGATGGGCAGCGTGTTACCATGAGAAAAAATTGTTATGAACATTTCCGATTTCACCCAAAGGAGTTGCCCGTGAACGAGACCGTACGCCGCTTTTTGCCGATGGTCGATTTTCTGGAGCAGATACTCGGCAAAAACAGCGAAATCGTGCTGCACGATTTCTCGGATCCCGACCACGCCATCGTCGATATTCGCAACGGCATCGTGAGCGGCCGCAAGGTCGGCGGCCCCGCCACCGATCTGGCGCTCAAGATCATGCACGACCCCAAGTATCGCGACCTGCCGTTTATTACGGGCTACGAGGGGCGCGGTGCCGGCGGCAAGACGTTGGAGTCAGCGACGTACTTTATCCGCGAGCATGACGAGATCGTCGGTATGCTCTGCGTCAACACCGATCTCTCGACCGTGCGTTCCATCAACGCCATGGCGCAGCAGCTCATGGCGTGCTTCGACGCAGCGCCGACGCGCACGGAGCCCGCCCCTATCGAGGTCGAAAGCCTTTCGGAGTCCACACAGGAGCTCATCGACCGCAGCATTGCCGAGTTGCTGAGCGCGCGCGGGCTGGACGTAGCGTCACTTGGTCAGAGCGACCGCGTGGACGTCATTCGCCACCTCAACGGCAACGGGGTGTTCATGCTCAAGGGTGCCGTGGCCTGCGCCGCCACCGCGCTGGGCATCTCGGAGCCCAGCGTCTACCGCTACCTGCAAAAAGTTCGCAAGGAGGGCTAACGAGCAAAATGGGGCTTATAGGACAAAAAGTGTGTCCACGTTGGGGGCATCGGCGCAGGTCGATGCCCCTTTTTCAGCCGTTTAAATTCCGTGCCCGCTTTTAACCACTCGGACAGAATGTGTGTCCGGTTGCCTGTCGTTCCCGCAGGTAGATAACCTTTTCCGGAACCGTTAAATACCCTTTCGGAAGAGGTGCCCATGAAGGCCGTTTATTGCCCCTACTGCGGCGGTCGGACCAAGCGCAACGGCAGGACCTCATCGGGGTCCCAGCGCTGGAGGTGCACGGCCTGCGGCGCGTCGACGACGGTGAGGTACGACGACACGGCGACGAGGCTGGACGAGTTCCTCGGGTGGCTCCTCTCCAAGGACTCCCAGGCGGCGATGCCGGGCGGCGGGCGGTCCTTCAGGCGCAGGACGGCCGAGTTCTGGGAGGTCTGGCCCATGCCCGTCCCCGACGGCGAGCTGCACCGCGTGCTCCACGTCGACGGGATCTGGGTCGCGCGCGACCTCGTGGTGCTCATATGCTGCAGCGGCGAGAGGGTGGTCTCCTGGTACATGGCGAGGTCGGAGAACTCGAGGGCGTGGTCGGCCCTCATGTCGCCGATCCCGGCGCCCGAGGTGGTCGTCACCGACGGCGGGAGCGGGTTCGCCAAG
>DBFOPP010000029.1:0-46127 GCA_048428865.1 Collinsella sp. | reverse complement strand
CATTGGAACACGCGGCGCAGGCAGGTAAGATTGAAGGGCCTGACGCCGGAGGAGTTCCGGAACCAGGCCCTTGCGGCGTAGTCGCTATTTATTCAGTCCAAGTTTCGGGGCGCAGTTCACTGTCCCCTTTGTGGTGGTTTTAGGTGGCGTTGACGGTTAGGCCTGGAAGGTATCTCGGTCGGGGGCGAAGGACTGCATGGCCGCGATGGTGCGGTCAAAGAGCTCGGGGAGCTCCCAGCCCAACATCTCGGCGCCCTGCGAAATCACGTCGCGCGAGCAGCCGGCGGCAAAGCGTTTGTCCTTGAACTTATTCTTGAGCGACTTAGTCGTAAAGTCCATAACGCTCTTGCTCGGGCGCATGATGACGGCAGCGCCGATCAGGCCGGTGAGCTCATCGCAGGCAAACAGGATCTTTTCCATCTGCAGCTCGGGCTTGGGTAGTGAGGTGTTGAAGTCCGACGTGTGCGTCTGGATGGCGCGAATGAGCTCGGGAGACGCACCTTCGCCCTCAAGAATCTCGGCAGCATAGATGGTGTGGTTCATGGGGTCGTCCTCATGCTCCTCCCAATCCAGGTCGTGCAGCAGACCGACGATGCCCCAAAACTCCTCGTTCTCGGGGTCGAACTCGCGCGCAAAGTAGCGCATAGTGCCCTCGACCGTCTCGCCATGGGTGATATGGAACGGGTCCTTGTTGTGCTCATTGAGCAGTTCGAACGCGCGGTCGCGGGTGATTCCGGCGGTAAGCGGCTCTGCCATAAGAGACTCCTTGTGCTCGTGGGTATCGATAAGAATGAATACTACTAGAACAAGAAAACCACCACAAAGGTGCCTGTTCCCTTTGTGGTGGTTTTTGGCGCGGATGGGTTAGTTGAGGGCGGCTTGGGCTAGGCGGGCTTCGGCGGCCTCCTCGGTGACGCCAAGGGCCACGGCGAACTCCTCGATGGAGCGGCGCTTGGCCTCCTTGAGTACGCGCATGTAGTAGGAGCTGGGCTTTTTATCAGCTTCCTCGGCCTGATGAATGCGGTGCATCATGGTCTTTGCCACGCGGACCGTCTCGGGTGCGCCCAGCTTGAGCTGCTGCTTAAAGTGTGTCTCCTCAAGCGAGCTGTTGCGCTCGGTAAAGGTGTCGCACTCCAGCTCGTCATAGTGGCTCAGCAGGTGCTCGGCATCTTGCTGCGAGATGGCGGCGTGCAAACGGTCGGCCTGCGCCACGGGGTACATGAGGATCGTCTGCGCATGTCCCTGCTTGGTCTCGAGCAGCAGCATGGGCTGCGGTGTGTCGTCCCTAAAACCGACGACGGTGCAGACTCCCTGGCCCGGATGAATGACGTGTTGACCGATTGAGAACATGCTACCTCCAACTTATACGAATTTACGTATGTCTAGAATAACACGATGACGTGCGCAAACCCTTACTTTATGCAGGAAAAGCACACAACTCTGATAGGTAAGAGTATTCGATAACAGACGCAGCTCATTCACACCTTTATGCATTTTCAACGCCTGCATAATCTGCAGGCAGACTGGCATCTTTGAGTGACTCCATACAAGCTGTAGTCATTTTTGTGCATATGCAATATCTATTAGCTTTACCCTGCGACAGTGCCCGTCGCTTGTGATAGAGTGCTACAAACTCTGGCTTTTGCCCTACGAGTGACCAAGAGCTCGGGGGCTTTAACACAAGGAGGATCTATGCCCGAGAAGATTGAAGAGCTGGTACGCGCTGCGCTTGCTGCGGCCCAGGAGGCCGGCGACCTTTCCGCATTTGAACTTGACGATTGCGCTATCGAGCGACCGGCTGACACTTCTCATGGCGAGTGGACCTCTACCATGGCCCTGAAGTCCGCCAAGCTGGCTCACTGTGCCCCGCGCAAAATCGCCGAGGCCATCGTTGCCCATATGCCCGAGGACCCCGCGATCGAGAAGGTCGAGATCGCCGGCCCTGGCTTCATCAACTTCTACCTCTCCGTTGCCGTCAAGAATGCCATCTTTGGCGAGGCTCGCGAGAAGGGTATGGACTTCGCTAAGTCCAACGTCGGTGGTGGCCTGAAGACCCAGGTCGAGTTCGTTTCCGCCAACCCCGTCGGCCCCATGCACATTGGCCACGGCCGCTGGGCCGCGCTGGGCGACTCGCTCTGCCGCGTCATGGACCACGCCGGTTACGACATCCAGCGTGAGTTCTACATCAACGACCACGGCTCTCAGATGAACACCTTCGGCAACTCCATCAGCACGCGCTATATGCAGCTTGCCGACATCATCGCCAAGCAGGGCGTGGATATCGACGAGGCTCATAAGCTGCTGATCGCCGACCGCGACGCCTTTGTTGCCGACGAGAACGACGAGCACCCCGAGACCCATCCGTATCAGGACAACTTTGCCGAGACTCTGGGCAAGGACTCCTACGGCGGCGACTACATCATCGACGAGGCTGCCGAGTTCTGGCGCACTGACGGCGACAAGTGGGTCAACGCCGATCCTCAGGAGCGCATGGAGAGCTTCCGCGAGCGCGGCTATGTGAAGATGGTCGACAACATGCGCGACCTCTGCCACGCCGTCAATTGCGACTTCGATCGTTGGTACTCCGAGCGTTCGCTGTACGTGAAGGACACCGAGGGCGAGACCGCCGGCACCTCTGCCGTCGACCGCGCTTTTGAGAAGCTCGACAAGATGGGCTATCTCTACACCAAGGACGGCGCCCTGTGGTTCCGCTCCACCGACCTGGGCGATGACAAGGACCGCGTCCTGATCAAGTCCGACGGCGAGTACACCTACTTCGCCTCCGACGTTGCCTATCACTGGGATAAGTTCCAGCGCGTCGACCACGTCATCGACATCTGGGGCGCCGACCACCACGGCTACATCGAGCGTGTCCGCTGCGTCTGCGATGCCTTGGGTTACCCCGGCAAGTTCGAGGTTCTGCTGGGCCAGCTCGTCAACCTGCTGCGCAACGGCAAGCCCGTCCGTATGTCCAAGCGTAAGGGCACCATGGTGACCCTGCAGGAGCTCGTCGACGAGGTCGGCTCCGACGCTGCCCGTTACACCCTCATCTCCAAGAGCTCCAACCAGATGGTCGACTTCGATATTGAGGCCGTCAAGAAGCGCGACAACTCCAACCCGGTGTACTACGTGCAGTACGCTCACGCCCGCGTGTGCTCCATCCTGCGCCGTGCCGCTGACGTTACGCCCGAGCAGGCTGACGAGATGGGCATGAAGGCCGTCGCCGCCAAGGCCATCGGTGAGAACGTCGATTACTCGCTGCTGACCGACCCGACCGAGCTCGCCCTTTCGCGCAAGCTCAACGAGCTCACCGACCTCATCGCCAGCTGCGCTCGCGACCGCGCCCCGTTCCGTCTGACGCACTTTGCTGAGGAACTCGCCGGCGACTTCCACAGCTTCTACGCTGCCTGTCAGGTGCTGCCGAGCGAGGGCCGTCCCGTCGACCCCGAGCTTTCGCGTGCCCGTCTGGCCGCTTGCGATGCCGTCCGTGTGACGCTCGCCCTGGTGCTCACCCTCGTTGGCGTCTCCGCGCCCGAGCAGATGTAAGCTACGGGTCATTTGACCGTACAGACTTGGTTTAACTAAGCCTTGAAAGCCCGATCTCCCACTGAACTGCGTCCCAAATCTTGGACGCCCTAAATAGCGACTAGGCCGCGAGGGCCTGATTCCGGAACTCCTCCGGGGTCAGGCCCTTCAATCTTACCTGCCTCCGGCTCGTGTTCCAGTGGACTATGTATTCCTCCAGGTCGCGTTTGAAATCCTCGAACGTCTTCCACTCGCGGCCCCTGTAGAACTCGTCCTTGACGTGGCCGAAGAGCTGCTCGGTGGCGGCATTGTCGATGCAGTTCGCCTTCCTGGACATGCTCTGGACGATGCCGGCGGCCTCGAGCCTGGATGTGTACGAGGCGTGCTGGTACTGCCAGCCCCGGTCCGAGTGCATGGTCGGGGCGGCGCCCTCGGGGATCTTGGACAGCAGCTCGTCGAGCATCCTCGCCTGCTGGGCCATGTCGGGCGTGGTCGATATGTCGCTCGCCACGATCTCCTTGGTGCAGAAGTCCAGCGTCGGGGCCCAGTAGGCCTTGCCGCCAGCCACCTTGAACTCGGTGACGTCCGTCCCCAGCTTCTGCCACGGGGCCCCGGCGTCGAAATCCCTCGCGATCACGTTCTCGAACGTCCTGCCGACGACGCCCCTGTACGAGTTGTACCTGTGGTAGGCCGTCTCGCGTCTGATCCCGCAGCGGATCCCCATCTCGCGCATCATCTTGAGCACGGTCTTGTCGGCTATCACGGCCCCCTCTTCCGCCCTGAGGCACATCGCTATCTGCCGGTGCCCGCAGCCGTTGGCGGTGCGCGAGAAGATCTCGGCGGCCGCCTCCCGGAGCTCGGGGCGCGTGGGCCTCGGCGGGTGCGCGAGGGCGTAGTAGTAGGTCGACCTCTTGAGCTCGGCGCATGCGAGCAGGTGCCCGAGCGCGTGCCCCTCGGCGCGCAGGGCCGCGACCGCTTCGGCCTTCGCCCTGGTCAGAGCCCGTCCCTCTCGACCAGGGCGCGTAATTTTTTTAGGTAGGCCACCTCGGCCTCGAGCCTACGGCACCGCTCCTCGAGCTCCTCCTCGCGGGTCCGCGGCCTCGCCCTGGAACCGCTCGGCCGGCCCTTGGGCCTCGGGCGCAGGGCCTCCGCGCCGCCCCGGCGGTATAGCGCGCACCACTTCTTGAGCGGCGACATCGACATTATGCCGAACGCCGCCATCGCCTCGGTCTTCGTCATGCCGCCGTCGACGACGGCGGAGGCGGCGGCGACCTTCTGCTCGTATGTGTACCTGCCCTGCTTTCCGTCCATGCGCAGCAGCACCTCGCTCCCGAATGCGCGGTATATCTCCTGCCATCTTCTCACGGCTTCCGCGGGAAGCGAAAGGGCAATCGCGGCAGATTTATACCCGTGCCCGAGCTCGAAGAGCCCTATGGCCGCCTTCCTGGCCTCGACATCATGCTTCACCCTCAAATCAACGCGCATAAAGAAAGCCTCCCATTTCTCATGTCCAAGAAATGGGAGGCAGTTCACACGGAGGTCGGGCTTTTTGCAAACGCCGACGTATTGACGAATTTGGAACTGCTGGAAATACGAAACTATGCCGGTTTACTACGATGAAATGAGAAATTCCAACTACGCCGGCTTTTCGCAAAAAAGTGCAAGGCATCTACCTGCGGTTTTAGTTCAACAAGTTTCGGAGTGATCGCGGTTGAGCGATTCATCGTAGTAAACCGCCACAGTTTTGGCGGAGGCAGTCAGATTTGTGGGTGTTAAACCAGATCGCGTCGGAAATGTTGGTGTAAGCGCGCCGACGGCTGACCGCCAAACGCAAGCGGCCCCTGTCCTAGAATCTGGAATTGCTACATAACACAGGTTCTGGGAAAGGACAGGGACCGCTATGGAGATATTAGCAGACGCGATGCCGGATAAGGCCGCCATCCCGAGGTCGACCGACGGGATGGTCGACATCCAGTCGCTGCTCAGGCTGCTCGCCGAGCAGGTGGTCAACGCCATCATGGACGAGGAGGCCGACCAGCTCTGCGGCGATGGGGCCAACAGCAGGAACGGCTACCGCAACCGCACGCTCGAGACGTGCGTGGGCACGCTCAACCTGAGAATCCCCAAGCTCAGGACGGGCAGCTTCTTCCCCGAGGACGTCCTCGAGCGCTACCAGCGCGTCGACCGCGCGCTCGTCGCGGCGGTGGCCGAGATGTACGCCACCGGCACCAGCACCAGGAAGGTGCAGAGGATAGCCGAGAAGATGGGCATCGAGAGGCTCGGCAGGGACCGAGTGTGCGCGATCGCCGCGACCCTCGACGCCGAGATAGCCGACCTCGCGGAGGGGCCGCTCGATGCGCGCGCGATACCCTACATCTGGCTCGACGCGACCTACGTCAAGTGCCGCCGCGGGGGCCGCGTGGCTTCGACCGCGGTGGTCACGGCGATAGGCTGCGACGAGTCCGGCTGGAGGCGGGTGCTGGGGGTGTCCGTGGTGGACACGGAGTCCTACGAATCGTGGCTCGGTTTCCTGCGGAAGCTGCGCGACCGCGGCGCGACCGGCACCGAGCTCGTCGTATCCGATGCCCACGGGGGCCTGGTCAGGGCCGTAGGCGAGGTCTTCCAGGGGGCGGCCTGGCAGCGATGCGCCGTGCACCTGATGCGCGACTGCATGCGCGAGGCCGGCTCCTGGCAGCTGAGGCGCCGCGTGGGGCGCATCGTCTCCTCGGTCTTCCGCGCCAGGGACGCCGCCACCGCCGTGGCCATGTACCACGCGGCGTGCGAGATGCTGGAGGGGTGCTGCCCGAGGGCGGCGAGGGTGCTCGAGGAGGCGGAGCCCGACGCGCTCGCGTACCTGGACTTCCCGCCGTCGCACTGGAAGCGCCTGCGCACCAACAACGTGCAGGAGCGCGCCAACAGGGAAATCAAGCGCCGCTCGCGCGTGGTGCAGGTCTTCCCGTCGGAGAGTTCGCTGCTCAGGCTCGTGGGCGCCGTCATGTGCGACCAGGCCGAGACATGGTCCGGCTCGCGCTACTTCTCGGAGAGGAAGATGGCCGAGATGCATGACACCGCGTTCAGAATGGGTGCCGCGGGCGAGCACGACTGGGCGGAGCTGGAGAAGGCGGCCAGGAAGATGATCGAATCAAGCCTGGAACTTGCCGACAGCGTGGAGGCGGCCTAGGATATCAACTGATTCCGGATATCGGACACAGGGGCCGCAAGGGCCCTTACACCAACTTTCTCGACACTACCTTAAACCAAAGATTGTCCCTTTTGACTAGTCGTTTAAGAACGTCCTCAATGACTAAGTTGCAGGTGGTTGCGGTTGTGTTACACTAACGCTGCGTATATGACGCAAATATCTCGATACAGATCAATGATGTCCGTCGGTATTTGACGGAGCTAGACTGTTTAGCCGCCCTGAAGGTTTATGCAGGGAGCATGTGATCACAGGGCTTGAAAAGAAAGTTGAGCAAACACTGTGTCTGATCAACAGCAAGAAAACGAAATAACGACGACGCAAGCCGCTCCCGCTGCACCGGTTGCGTTGGACCAGGTCGCGGCGCCCGCGCAAGCCTCGGCTCCTGAGACGCCTAAGGCTGCTTCGACGCCTACGCCTTCAGCGGCTGAGAAGGCCGTGCCTGTAACTGGTGAGGAGGCTGCTCCGGCAAAGCCCAAGCGTACGCGCCGCACGGCCAAGTCTGCTGCTGACGGCGAGGGGGTCACCAAGCCCAAGCGCCGTACCACGCGCACGACGCGCGTCAAGCGCACCGTTGCAGCTGACTCCTCGGAGCCGATTTCCGATGAGGTCGCGCAGGCGCGTGCGTTGGCGCAGATTAGCGAGGCTCAGGTGGTGCGCGCCCGCCGTCGTGCTGCCGAGCGCGAGGCCGCGGCTCTGACCGAGCTTGCAGCTCCGTCTGTGCCCGAGACACCTGCCGCCGACCAGCCGACCGAGAAGCCGGCACCGCGCACACGCCGTCGCACGGCTGCTAAGGCCGAGCAGGTTGCCGATCAGGTAACCCTCGAGCTCACCGAGGCTTCGGTTCGTTCCGCGGCAGGGGAGGGCGCATCGCCTGCTGAGTCCGCTGCGCCTGTCGAGGCCAGCGAAGTTCCCGTTGTCGATCCGGCTTTGCGCCCGCACCGTCGCGGTCGCAAGCCCAAGGCCTTCGTCGAGGCAGAGAAGGCCGCAGCCGCAGCTGCAGCCGCTCGGGATGCTGCGGCGACCGCCGAGTCTGCAACCGCTGCCGATGCACCCGTCCAGGATGCTACGACTTCCGAGGCCGCTCCCGCCGATGTCGAGCCCGCCGACGTCCGTCCTGGTCGCAGCCATCGTACTGCTGCTAAGCGCACGTCCAAGGCCAAGACTGCCAAGAAGGGTGCGTCCGAGGATTCCGCCGAGACGACCGCCGATGCATCGACTGATGCCGCCGAGCCCCAAGACGTCGAACAGTCTGCGTCCGAGAAGCCCAAGCGCGGTCGTAAGAAGTCCGCTAAGGCCAAGGCGTCCGAGCAGCAGGCCGAGGCCGAGCTGCAGGGCGATTCCAAGGCCGAGGCCAGCGATGATACTGCGGCTAACGCCGATGCCGCCGCAACCGATGGCGCCGCGCCCGCCGAGGCCGAAGACGGCGCTCGCCCCAACCGTCGCCAGCACAAGCGCAACGACGAGCGCAACGAGCGCAAGGACGAGCGCAACAACGACCGCCGCAACCGCCAGCGCGATCGCAAGCAGCGCAACAAGGAGCGTAATGCCGCTCCCACCGAGCCCACGCTTTCGCGCGAGGAGCTCGCGGCCATGAAGGTCGCCGAGCTGCGCGAGAAGGCCAAGGAGTTCGAGATTGAGACGACCGGCAAGAAGAAAGCCGAGCTCGTCGAGGAGATCTACGTCACCGCCGCGAAGGCCGAGGGCTTCCGCGACATCAAGGGCATCCTGCAGATTCGTCCGGACAGCTCCGGTATCATCCATGCCCATGGCTACATGAAGTCCAACGACGACGCCTTCGTGCCCGCCTACCTCATCCGCTCCGCGCGTCTGCGCACGGGCGACGTCATCGAGGGCTCGCTTCGTCCTTCGCGCGGCGGCGACAAGCGCGCCGGCCTCGCCAAAATCACGACCGTCAACGGTCTAGACCCCGAGCAGATTCGCAACCGCCCCAAGTTCGGTGACCTCACCCCGGTCTATCCCAACGAGCCGCTGCGCATGGAGCATGGCAAGGACTCCATTACCGGTCGCGCCATCGACATCGTGTCGCCGATCGGCAAGGGTCAGCGTGGCTTGATCGTGTCCCCGCCCAAGGCCGGCAAGACCACAATCCTCAAGAAGATCTGCCAGTCTATCTCGATTAACAACCCCGAGGTGCACCTCATCTGCCTGCTCGTCGACGAGCGCCCCGAAGAGGTCACCGATATGCAGCGTTCCATCAAGGGCGAGGTTGTGGCGTCGACCTTCGATATGCCCGCCGACAACCACACTCGTGTGGCAGAGCTCGTCATCGAGCGCGCCAAGCGCATCGTGGAGCTGGGCGGCGATGTCGTGGTGGTGCTCGACTCCATCACGCGTCTTGCCCGCGCCTACAACTTGGCGGCGCCCGCCTCAGGCCGCATCCTTTCGGGCGGCGTCGATTCGGCGGCACTGTATCCGCCCAAGCGCTTCCTGGGCGCAGCCCGCAATATCGAGAACGGTGGCTCGCTCACCATCCTGGCCTCTGCCCTCATCGACACCGGCTCCAAGATGGACGAGGTCATCTTTGAGGAGTTCAAGGGCACCGGCAACATGGAGCTCAAGCTCGACCGCGACCTGGCCGACCGCCGCATCTTCCCGGCTATCGACCCCGTTGCCTCCGGTACGCGTAACGAGGACCTGTTGGTTGACGAGCAGATGCGTCCGTTTGTCTTTGGCCTGCGTCGCATTCTTGCCGGCATGAACAACACCGAGCGCGCAGCTGCGTCGTTTATCAAGGGTCTTAAGGGCACCAACACCAACCAGGAGTTCCTGGTGCGTTCGGCCAAAAAGCACAGCGACTACGAGCAGACGTTCTAGGTTGTCATCCACACGCAGCGATAGTCATCAATGCAATAAAGGGTCGGGGCTTTGAGCCTCGGCCCTTTTCTATATCGCCGCTCCGCGCTTATTTTTGACCATAAGACTGGCAAGCAGCAGGTTTCCCGTTTCAATCCGACATCGTCGCTTGCAATCGACAGGGCGGTTTCGCATAATAGCTTTTAAGCTTCGCGACGGATAACGCAGATGAAACGAACCATATACCGTTGCTTTGGGGCATAGCCCCGCTTCATCTTCTCTCGCGCAGCCAACTGAATGATGCGATTTGGGTGCTGGAAGATGGGGAGAGCTCATGGCTTCTTCTGATGCAACACAACGAGCAGTCCTTGCCGGACTTTCGTGCGGGATCGGCCTTGCCGCTCCCGTGGTTATGTATGCCGCGACGCTGCCGTTTTCGTCTGTGAACGAGACGGTCGTGGCGGGTGCGGTTCCCTTCGCCGTGGGCGCGGTGGCGGGCGTGGGCATCTATGCCGCCTCGCTGGGTATCTCCGAGTATCGTGCGCAGCGTGAAGAGCGTCTGTTCCAGCCCGATGCCATGGGCGGTGCCGCCAATCTCAATCAGCATCAAAGCGAGTTCAAGACCGCCTCGATTTCAGCTCAGCAGCAGGATGCGACTCCTTACGCTGCGGCTTCTGATTCTCAGGCTCAGGCGGAGCAGTCTACCTCGGCATTCCTTTCCGGCCTGACTGGTGCGTTCCAGCGCCGTCATGCCGATGATGGTGTCCCTACCATCGCTCGAGCCGCAGATGCTATGGACGAGGACGAGGCTTGGTCCATGATCGACAGTATGCTTGACGACGATTCGCCGGTGAGCTGCGACCCTGCACACTCGCGCGACGTCTATCAAGTCGCCATCGACGAGCTCACCAACGGCGGGCAGACCGGCTCCTTCAATCGCGACGACATCGCCGCCGCGGCACGCGCCGTGTCTGGCTCCCAGGCCGCCCCTGCGGGCAGCACGGCGGCTTTCGTGGCACTCGTCGCCAACGCGGCAGCCAATAACGCCTACAGCGCTACCTCGGCGGACGCGAACGCTTCTGCCGACAATTCGTACGTTGATGAAGCCATGACTGCGGACGAGGAGGCCGTTGCCGCCCGCCGTGCCGCCGAAAGCTCGCTGTGGGGCGCTCCTGCCCAGCAGCAGGCGGCTGAGGCTGCGCCGTACAATGTAAACCTCGCCAGCATGCCTATCATCTCCGGTGCCGCGGATATCGATTTCGATGACCTCGATGAGCCTGCAGCCATCACCGCATCGATTGATGCCCAAGATCGCATCGACACCGGCGACCTTCCGGATGCCTCACTCGAGGTTGATGTCCCCATGGCCGATTACTCGGGCCACGAGGACATGTGGGCCGCCGCCACCGCGATTCTGGATGAGATTGACGAGCCTGCTCCTGTTGCAGCCCCCGCTCCCGTCGCTGCCCCTCAGCCTGCTGCCCCCGCCTATGTCGGCCGTCACAGCGCTGTGTTCCCCGAGGATACTGCCCGTATCTCGCGCGAGAGCATCGAGCGGGCCGAGGCTATTGCCGCCGGCATTATGGAAAACCGTCGTCACGAGCGCGTCAATCAGATCCTCGAGGAGGAGATCGAGCGCCTGCAGTCCTCTACCGCCAAGCGTACGGGCCGTGCCTACCTGAGCGTTATCGAGGGCGGTACCGCCAGCTTCGCGCCGCTCCGCGCGGAGGCATAACTTCTGCATGGTTAAGATCAATCGAAAATGGGCGGTCGTGACCTGCCTGATGGCGCTCTTGATCTGGGGCAATTCGCTGGTTCCCGGCTCGGGGTCGGGCTCGCTGAGCCTAACGGTCATGGAAGCTATCCGCGGTTTCCTGCACGGCGTGGGACTTCCATATGAATGGGTGACCAACTTTGTTGTTCGCAAGTGCGCGCATTTTACCGAGTATATGGTGCTCGGCATCTTGGCAACGCACGCCTTTGATTTTGAGGGCCGGCGCACCTTTGACGTGCTGCTGCCCACGGCGGTGTTCCTGCTGCTGATTCCTTCGATCGACGAGACGATTCAGCTCTTTGTGCCGGGACGCGCCGGCATGATCACCGATGTGATGATCGACTGCTGTGGAGCGGCAACGGGCGTTGTGCTCCGATATCTACTACGATCGCTCATATGTGCCAAAAAGGCCGCCTAGGACGTATGCTTGGTGCTAGGCGGCCTTTTTTATTAGAGGGCTTATATAGGGCGTGGTGGCGTCGTTCCGTAGGTTGGATTTGCCGGGCGCGCCACGCCCTGTGGGTGCGTCTGTTACTGAAGCGCCTGCGCGCCCAGGGCCAGGCAGCCCATGATGCCCTGCTTGCCCTCAAGGCTGTTGTTGACAATATAGGTATCGATGTCGTTGACCTCGGGCGTGACGATATAACCGTTGAGCATTTCGGCGCACTTCTTGCGCGCGAGCGGCACGATGGGGGTGTGGTCGGCCACGCCGCCACCGATGATGATCTTTTGCGGCGCGTAGCACAGCGTGTAGGTCATGAGCGCCTGTGCCAGATAGCCTGCGAGCAGGTCCATGGCCTCCGGGTCATCGGCCATGTCTCCGGCGCTCTTGCCATCCCAGCGCTTTTTAACGCCGGGGCCGGCGATGAGACCCTCGAGGCAATTGTCGTGGAAGGGGCAGGCGCTGTGCTCGCCAATGGTGTCGCGCGGGTCGCGCGTGACCAGGATGTGGCCGGCCTCGGGATGCATCATGCCGTGTACGAGCTTACCGCCCGAGAGCACGCCGGCGCCCACGCCGGTGCCGATGGTCAGATACACAACGTCAGTGAGGCCCTGGGCGCAACCAAAGGTGACCTCGCCCAGGCAGGCGACGTTGACGTCGGTGTCGTAGCCGCAGGGGATATTGAGCTCGTTTTGGATGGTGCCCAGCAGGTCGAAGTAGCGCCATGCCGTTTTGGGCGTCTCCAGGATCTTGCCGTATTGGGGCGAGGCAGGGTTGACTGCGGTGGGTCCAAAGGCGCCGATGCCCAGCGCGGCGATGCCCTTGTTCGCAAACCATGCATTGACGGCCTCAACGGTCTCCTGCGGGGTCGTGGTCGCGATCTGCTCACGCTCCAGGACCGTACCGTCTGCATAGCCCGTGGCGCAGACCATCTTGGTGCCGCCGGCCTCGAGCGCTCCGATAAGCTGCTGTTCTGCCATAGTATTCCTCTCTCTGGGACGAGTTGCTCCGTGACTAAAGTATAGGGCTCTAAACCATTTAAGAAAGCGCTATAAAAAGAAGAAGCCTCGCAACGTGGCGGGCGGTGCGGGGCTTCTTTGGTTGCTTTAGTTGCCGGGCCGTCCTTACCCGCGCGGCTTGATTTTATCACGTAGCGACTTGAGGTTCTCCAGTGCCGCGTTAAGCGTCTCATCCCGCTTGGCAAAGTGGAAACGAATCAGATGGTTGACGGGCTCGCGGAAGAAGCTCGAGCCGGGCACGGCGCCCACGCCCACCTTGGATGCGAGGTCCTCGCAGAATTCGAGGTCGCTGTCATAGCCAAACTCAGAGATGTCCATCATGACGTAGTAGGCGCCCTGCGGCACGTTATGCTCAAGACCGATGCTATCGAGCCCCTGGCAGAACAAGTCGCGTTTGGCGGTGTAGAGGTCGAGGACCTCATCGTAATAGCTGTCGTCGAAGTTGAGGGCGGTGACAACGGCTTCCTGCAGGGGAGCGGCGGCGCCCACGGTGAGGAAGTCGTGGACCTTTTTAATGCGCTCGGTGATTTCGGCGGGAGCGATGGTGTAGCCCAGGCGCCAACCGGTGATGGAGTAGGTCTTGGACAACGAGCTGCAGCTGATGGTTCGCTCGAACATGCCGGGCAGCGTGGCCATATAGACATGCTCGTGGGGCGCATAGACGATGTGCTCATAGACTTCGTCGGTAATGCAGTAGGCGTCGTACTTTTTGCAGAGGTCAGCGATAAAGGTGAGCTCCTCGCGCGTAAAGACCTTGCCACAGGGGTTGGACGGGTTGCACAGGACGATGGCCTTGGGGTCGTTGTCGCGGAAGGCCGCCTCGAGTGTCTTGCGGTCAAAGTCGAATGTGGGTGGGTTGAGCGGCACGTAGATGGGCTCGGCACCCGAAAGGATCGTGTCGGCGCCGTAGTTCTCGTAGAACGGCGAGAAGATGACGACCTTGTCGCCGGGGTTCGTGACCGTCATCATGGCGGCCATCATGGCCTCGGTGGAGCCGCAGGTGACCACGATATTCTGGTTGGGGTCGACCGGCATGCCCATAAAGTGCTCCTGCTTTGCTGCGAGCGCCTCGCGCATGGCCTGGGAGCCCCAGGTGATGGAGTACTGGTGATAGAGCGGCTTGGGGTCGCTGGCGATGGCGCTCAGGCTGTTGAGCAGCTGCGCCGGGGGATCGAAGTCGGGGAAGCCCTGCGAGAGATTGACAGCTCCGTACTTATTGGAGATGCGTGTCATGCGGCGGATGACCGAATCGGTAAATCTTGCCGTGCGGTTGGAGAGTTCTTTCATGACGGTCCTTTCGAGGATTTGCAGTGGGGCAAGTTTACTCCTATGAAACCGGTGGGATTTGCTCGAAATGGTCTCGAAAAACTCTTTTCAAAATTCTTGAAAATTGGGGCTTGCATCGCGTGGCGTTCCTTGCAATAATAGTCGAGCGCGAAGCGCACAGGACACGGTGGGTGTAGCTCAGTTGGCTAGAGCGACGGGTTGTGGTCCCGTAGGTCGAGGGTTCGAGTCCCTTTACCCACCCCAGTTCTTGCTTCGTGTTGATATCGGGTCGTTAGCTCAGTTGGTAGAGCAGGGGACTCTTAATCCCAAGGTCCAGGGTTCGACCCCCTGACGGCCCACCACACGATATCTCCTCTAAAGTTCGCCACAACGGACTTTAGCTTTGGGTCGTTAGCTCAGTTGGTAGAGCAGGGGACTCTTAATCCCAAGGTCCAGGGTTCGACCCCCTGACGGCCCACCCAAAGCATGTTAAAGCGACTGGCTTAGGCTGGTCGCTTTTTTGTTAACCTCACATGGGGTCGAACCCGTCGGGGCGCGGAGCTGAGGAAATGCGTAAGCATTTGCCAGCGCAGCGCGCAAGGCGCGAAACGCCGCAGCGACCGCCTGCGCAGCAGGCTGACCCCCTGACGGCCCACCCAAAGATTGTTAAAGCGACTGGCTCAGGCTGGTCGTTTTTTGTTGACCTCGCATGGGGTCGAACCCGAAAGGGCACAGCCGCTTTCACAGATCGAGCCTACCCTGGGGATCGGTAAAACCGTCAGTACCCTCCTTGAGTTTCTTCTCGTCTGTCTTCACGCGACGCTCGAGCTTTTTTGTATCCTCGGCAGGCGGTAGGTTCTCGGGGACAATTCCGCGGTCGATGAGGCTGCCACGCACGCTTGTGTTGTTCTCGACGTGCTCTTGCTTGATCTGGTCCAGGCCGTACAGGTCGTGTTCCTCGGCGTTGAAGGCCGTCATCGAGTTCGTAAGGTCCTTTGCTTTGATGAGGACATCGGCTAACCTGTCCGCCAATGCCGCTCTCTTGGGTACGCCGAGCTGCTGCTTCATTTCCGCCGTGCTTCTGCCGCCGAATAACGCCTCATCGCCCTTCGACTTGATGATCGCGAATCCTTTGGAGTCCACGCCGCGTTTGAACGCAATACCCGAGAGCTGTTTCTCTGAATCGGATAGCGAGTGACGCGCCTGCAAGCGCTGAATCTCTGCGAAGCGCTGCTCTATGAGCTCTTGGCGGCGCGTCTGCACGGCAAAGTATGCCTGGGCGAGCGCGATCTCTGGCTTGTTTGAATCTCCGTTCTGTGCGATTAAATAGCATGCATAGCGCGTAAGTTTGTAGTCTTTAACCGCGCGAGCGGCGACACCGGCAGTTACCATTTTCGTGGTGTCACGAAAATGGGAATCAACTGGAGTTTTGTTTGTTTCGCATGAGACTTTTGCCCTCTTAACAACTTCGGCGAAGTTCTCCCATCGAGTGTACCCCATGGGTTCCATTAAATCGCGTGCGAGCCAATACTCAACGCCGTCTTCCACATTGGCGTAGCTATCAAGTTCGATACGCCACTTCTCGATATCTCTACTGTCCATATCTCCTCCTCGCTGGTCTATTTTCTATGCGGGCTTTGTCCGCTCTGTTTTCAGAATAAGGATACGCTGTCGTGCGGACACGAATGGGCCCCGTGCTGCTTCGAGCTCACGGGGCCCATGGATATCGATTGGTTGTGTTCTGCTTTAGATAGGTGTCCGGTTTAATCCGCTCGATAGTGCGACCCGAGACTTTCAGTTCGCTTGCGCATGGCTTTGACCATTTCCTGTGCTAGTCGAATCTGCGACTGTAGGCGGGCGAGGGCTGCGATCTCGCTGTCATCGGCATGCGGCTTGCTCAGCGCCATGGTCTTGTCTTGCAGACTTTCAAGCTGTTGCAGGGCCTCGGATAGGCCTGTTTCGGTCCTGTTGATCATGCAAAAGGTGCTCATCGTGTGCCTAAGGCTGTGTGTCAGGCGATCGGCATCTGTTGTGGCAATGCCGCACTGGGGGAGGGTGATATCCGCCTTCAGGGCCACTTCAGGCTCTTTCTGCGCTGTGAGGGCTGCCGATGCGCCCGCGATACGTCCGAATACGATGCCGTTGGCGCTTGACAAGCCACCAATGCGGTCGGCGCCGTGCATGCCGCCTGTCGCCTCGCCGCAAGCGTAGAGGCCCTCAACGCCCGTGTGCGCGGTCTTATCGATCTTGATGCCGCCGTTAGCGGCGTGGGCATACATCGCAACGCGCATCTCGTCGGTCGGCGCGATGCCGTGCTCGTCTTGCAGCCAGGTGGCAAAGGTCTGCACAAACTCTGGGACATCCTCGCGGGGGAAGTCGTAGTGGAGTGCCAGGCCTTTGACACCTGCCTGATCGATGACGAGATCGATAGCGCGGGAGGCCAAGCGTGACGTGAAGGGACCATATCCAGAGCGCTGCTCGAGCAGGTCGTCCAGCTTGTCGTCGGCAATATCTGCCGGCTGGTCTACATGTACGTAGCGCCAGGTTTTCTCGTTGAAGACCAGGTTGCGCTTGGGCTCGATGAAGCCGGGCATCATCTGCATGAACTCTATATTAGTAAGCGATGCGCCGTGCGCGAGTGCGATGGCCTGCGAGGAGCTGAGCACATCGGCCGACGTAAGGCTGCGCTCAAACAGGCCGCCTGTGCCACCGGCTGCGATGATCGTGGCCTTGGCAGCAAAGGGCACGATTCGATTTTCGGTGAGGTCGTAGAGCACGGTTCCGGTTATTCTGCCGTTCGTGTCCTCAACAAGGTCGATAAGCTCATGGCGGGGGAGCAGGCGAATGCCGAGCGACTCGATCCAGGTCGTCAGAGCGTCCTCAAGGGGCTTGCGGGTGAGGCCGCGCCACATGCGCGTCTTGTGGTCAAAGCAGGGGATAAATTGCTTTTGTTGAGCACTCTTGGCGCTTTGCGGACGCTGGAGCTCAACGCCCAGGTCTTGCTCGAGCCAGTCAATCGCTTGGGGAATGCCGTGGACGAACGCTTGGACGAGTTCGGGGTCGGCAACGCCGCCGCCGACGGCCAGGATGGTGTCGATGAGGTCCTGCTCGTCGTCTTCGTTAACGGGTCCGATAAGCCCTAGGCCCCAGGTTCCGGGGAAGAAGCTCGATCCACTCATAGTCTTGCCGGCGCTTGCCACAGTGACGGTTGCACCCGTGCGTGCCGCTTCGATGGCGGCGCAAAGGCCCGCAATGCCAGATCCAATTACCAGTACATCAGTCGATTCCATCGGATTCCTTTCTCGTCCGGCGCATTGTCGCACGGGTGATCGGCAATGGGGCCGCAAAAACTCGGCAAATCGGTAAAGGGCAAATATGGCAGGTGGGCGTCATGGACGCTCTGACGCTCCATCTCATCACATCTAGTATTTCGCCCCAACTGATATATCGGCATTAGCTACCCTGCGACAGCGCAAACAAAAAGAGCCGCTACCCGGGTGGGTAGCGGCTCCAAAGCTCAGCTATATGAGCATCGCGCGGGCGCGATTAGGCCTTGAGGGCCTCCTCGACGGCGACAGCGCAGGCGACGGTGGCACCGACCATGGGGTTGTTGCCCATGCCGATGAGACCCATCATGTCGACGTGCGCAGGCACGGAGGAAGAACCGGCGAACTGGGCGTCGGAGTGCATGCGGCCCATGGTGTCGGTCATGCCGTAAGAGGCAGGGCCGGCGCCCATGTTGTCCGGGTGCAGGGTACGGCCAGTGCCGCCACCAGAAGCGACAGAGAAGTACTTCTTGCCAGCCTCGAGGCGCTCCTTCTTGTAGGTGCCAGCGACGGGGTGCTGGAAGCGCGTGGGGTTGGTGGAGTTACCGGTGATCGAGATGTCGACGTTCTCGTGCCACATGATGGCAACGCCCTCGCGGACGTCGTCGGCGCCGTAGCAGTTGACGGCGGCGCGGGGACCATCGGAGTAGGGGATGGTCTCGACGACCTTGAGCTCGCCCGTGAAGTAGTCGAACTGGGTCTTCACGTAGGTGAAGCCGTTGATGCGGGCGATGATCTGAGCAGCGTCCTTGCCCAGACCGTTGAGGATGACGCGCAGCGGCTTCTTGCGAGCCTTGTTGGCGTTCAGAGCCAGGCCGATAGCACCCTCAGCGGCAGCGAAGGACTCGTGACCGGCCAGGAAGGCGAAGCACTCGGTGTCGTCGGAGAGCAGCATAGCGCCCAGGTTGCCGTGGCCCAGACCGACCTTGCGGTCCTCGGCGACGGAGCCGGGAACGGTGAAGGCCTGGATGCCCTCGCCGATGATAGCGGCAGCCTCAGAAGCGGACTTGGCGCCACGCTTGACAGCGAGAGCGCATCCGAGGGTGTAGGCCCACTCGGCGTTCTGGAAGGCGATGGACTGGGTGTTGTTGACGATCTCACGCGGGTTGAAGCCCTTGTCGGTGCAGATCTGCAGAGCTTCCTCGAGGGAGGCGATGCCGTTGTCGGCGAGGCACTTGTTGATCTTGTCAGCGCGGCGCTCGTAACCTTCGAACGTAACAGTCATAGTTATTTCCCTCCCTTTCTACTCGTGAACCGGGAACACGCTGGCGACGGAGTGAGTCTCCTCGTCGGTGCGCGGGTCGATGTACTTGGCAGCGTTCTCCCACTGACCATAGTGGCCCATAGCGCCAGCGATGGCCTCCTCGGGGGTCTTGCCGGCCTTGACGGCGTCGGTGAACTTGCCGAGGTTCAGGAACTCGAATGCGATGATCTCGTTCTTGTCGTTGAGAGCCATGCGGGTGACGTAGCCCTGAGCGAGCTCGAGGTAACGAGCGCCCTTGGCCTTGGTGCCGAACATGGTGCCGACCTGAGAGCGAAGGCCCTTGCCGAGGTCGTCGAGGGAGGCGCCCACGGGCAGGCCGCCCTCGGAGAACGCGGTCTGGCTGCGGCCGTAAACGATCTGCAGGAAGATCTCGCGCATAGCAACGTTGATGGCGTCGCAGACGAGGTCGGTGTTGAGGGCCTCGAGGATGGTCTTACCGGGAAGGATCTCGGAAGCCATGGCGGCAGAGTGGGTCATACCCGAGCAGCCGATGGTCTCAACGAGGGCCTCCTCGATGATGCCGTCCTTGACGTTCAGCGTGAGCTTGCAGGCGCCCTGCTGAGGTGCGCACCAACCCACACCGTGCGTAAGACCGGAGATGTCGGAAATCTCCTTAGCCTGGACCCACTTGCCCTCCTCGGGGATGGGTGCGGGGCCGTGGTATGCACCCTTGGCAACGGGGCACATGTTCTCCACTTCCTGTGAGTACTGCATGCCTCTCCTCTCTATCGTGTTGGCGTCCCGTCTGGGGGTCGTGGCTGGCGATTGCCGGGCGACCCTTCGAAAGGGACATGACATGCAGCCCCTATAATACCGCGAAATGCACGGAATATTCGGCGAACGGCTCAGTTTTCGTAGCGAGAAGTCCGGAAGTTTTAATTGAAACGGTTTAACTCTATGGTCTGTGGTCGCGAACTTCCGTAGAGGGGGTCCGTCTTGGGCAAGCTTTTGGTCCGCTCTTGCAAGCGTTGCAGGGGTTGACCTGTTGCAACGGTGCCGTTCGCCGCCTGTTTACTGCCTTTGGCCGCGTGAGCGAATTGTTTTGCGTGAATGTTTTGATGGCACGCTTCAATCGTGCTGTATTGGATGGCAAGCAGATCCCGGCGAAGGGAGCGCCATGCAGCGCGTTTGGAGAACGGTTACCGGCTTTTACCATGTCTGTGCCCGCGGTACGGGCAAGCAGCTCATCTTTGAGGGCGATGAAGACCGGTGGGAGTTCTTGGAGCTGATGCGTGAGTGCTGCCGCAAGGCGGGCGTGACGGTTATCGCCTGGTGCCTTATGGGCAATCACGTGCGTCTGGTGCTTGCAGATTACGAGGACGCGATGAGCGCGGCGATGCACCGGCTGCTTTTGACGTACGCGCGGCGGTTCAATAAACGCACGGGGCGCACAGGGCATCTGTTCCAGAACCGTTTTGACCGGCGCTCGCTCGATACCGACTGGCAGGTGATGGAGGCTATTCGCTCCGTTCACGCCGATCCGCAGGAGGCGGGCATCAGTCTCATTGAGCGTTATCCTTGGAGCAGCTTTCCGGAGCATTTGTGCGCTTACGACGGTGACGCGGCCGATGTCGCGAGGGGATTTTCTGATCCTTCTTGCGTGCTTGAGCTTTTTGATTCTGCCGAGGGCTTTATTGCCTATTCGCTTTCGACACCCGACGGTAGCGAGCCGGCGCTGTGCGATATGAAAGAGACGGAGTGGGAACGCCACGCCTTTGCCAACAAGTTGGCGAAGCGCCTCGGGGTTCCGCTCAATGGGGTTAAAACTGCACCGCCGGCGCAGCGCGATACCGTTATTGTTGGATTGAACAATGCCGGCTTTACGGTGCGCCAGATTGAGCGGTATGCCGGGATTGGCAAAAGTACCGTCTCTCGTATCGTGCGCGCTTATGCTCAGGTGGACGCGCAGGTCGAGGGATCGAAATAAAGGCAGAAAAGAAAATGGCCGAACCGCTCTTAGTCAAGCGATTCGGCCAACGAAATTCTTAAGATTTGGGATAAATACTACTGATTATTTTGCCCCTCGAGCATGCCGTCGAGGGTGCGCCAGGCGAGCTCGGCGCACTTGACGCGGGCGGGCATGTGCGAGATGTCCTGGAGCTGGGCGGCTTCGTCCAAGTCTTCCAGGTCCTCTTCGGAGAGCTGCTCGCCACGGATCATGGCGAGGAAGAGCTCTGCCAGGCGGTGAGCTTCCTCGACGGTCTCGCCGGTGATGAGGTCGGCCATGATGTCGGCACTGGCCTGACTGATGGCGCAGCCGTGGCCGGTAAAGGAGGCCTCCTCGATCACGCCGTTCTCGACGCGCAGCTGCAAGGTGAGCTCGTCGCCGCAGCTGGGGTTGATGCCGTCGTGCTCGTGCGTGGGGGCATCCATCTCGTACTTGTAGTCGGGGTGCGAGTTGTGCTCCATAAACGTGGTGGAGGTGTACAGATTACCCATTGAACGTGCTCCAAACGTGATGCAGGCCGGCGATGAACTTATCGATGTCGGCCTTGTCGTTGTAGAAGGCCACGCTGGCGCGGCAGCAGGCGAGGTTCTCGACGCCCAGCCAGGTAAGCAGCGGCTGCGCGCAGTGGTGACCGGCGCGGATGCACACGCCGTCCATGTCCATGATGCTCGCGACGTCGTGCGGGTGGATACCCTTGACGTTAAAGCTGACGACGCCGTGATGGTTGTCCCAGTAGATGGAGCCGATGATCTGGACAAAGTCGAGCTGCATGAGTTCGCCCATCAGGTAGTGGACGAGTGCCTGCTCGCGGGCCTGGATGTTCTCGTAACCCACGGTGTTGACCAGGTAGTCGAGTGCCGCACCCGTGGCGAAGATGCCGGCGGCGTCCTGCGTGCCGGCCTCGAACTTCTCGGGGACGGGCGCCCAGACGGCGTCCTGCTCGGTGACCGAATCGATCATTTCGCCGCCGGTGAGCATGGGCGGCATGGCGTTGAGCAGGTCCATCTTTCCCCACAGCACGCCGATGCCCATGGGGCCCATGGCCTTGTGCGCGCTAAAGGCAAAGAAGTCGGCGCCCAGGTCGGCCACATCGACCGGCATGTGCGGCAGCGACTGCGCACCGTCGACGACCAGGTAGCCGCCGTACTTGTGCACGAGCTTGCCGAGGTTCTTGACCGGGTTCTCGACGCCCAGCACGTTAGAGACCTGACCCACGGCCAGAATCTTGGTTTTGGGACCAACCTTGGCAAGAACCTCCTCGGTCGTGAGCTGGCCGGTCTTGGTGGGGTAGAGGTAGACGAGCTTGGCGCCGGTCTCGCGGCAGACCTGCTGCCACGGGATTAGGTTGGAGTGGTGCTCCATGATGGTAATGACGACCTCATCACCGGGCTCGAGCACCGTGGGTGCAAAGCTCTTGGCGACCAGGTTGAGCGACTCGCTCGTGTTACGGGTGAAGACGACCTCGTTGGCCTGTGAGGCGCCGATGAGGTCGGCGATCTGCTGGCGGACCTTCGCGATGGCCTCGGTGGCCTCGACGGACAGCGAGTACAGGCCGCGCAGGGGGTTGGCGTTCATACGCTGGTAGAAGTCGCGCTCGGCGTCGAGCACGCAGGCAGGGCGCTGCGAGGTGGCGGCACTATCGAGGAAGGCGATCTCGGGGTGCTGCTGAAACAGCGGGAACTGCGCCTTGTAGGGGTTGGTCTCGATGTCCACAGTGGGCCAGCCGCGCGAAGCCTCGTCGCTGGCGTCGAGCTCCATGGGCTCGGGGGCAGTACAGGTGTCGCATTTAACGTGCTCGGTGTCGATCATGCGAGCTCCTCTTCAAAGTTGTCGATCAGGTTGTTGCCCAGGCGGACGACGGCTGCGCGGGTGCGCTCGTCGGTGGCGGAAAGCGCGGCGTCCTCCAGCTTGGCGCGGATGAACAGGTCCTCGGCGGCGTTTTGGTCAAGGCCGCGGCAGGCGAGGTAGAACAGCTGCTCGTCGCGGACGTGACCGATGGTGGCGCCGTGGTTGCCGGCGACGTCGTCCTCGTCGCAGAGAATGACGGGAACGGTCTTGTTGTCGACGCCCTTGTTGGCCAAAAGCACCGTCTCGCGCTCGGTGCCGGTTGCACCCTTGCAGCCGTGCACGAGGTCGATGGTGCCGCGGTAGACCTTCTTGGACGTGCCGGTCAGCACGCCGTTGGCGTCGATCTCGCACTCGGTCTTGCGACCGCGGTGGCGCAGCTCGTAGTTAAAGTCGCGCACCTGCTCTCGGGCGCCCAGGTAGTCAGTATCGATGGTGACCTTGGCGGTATCGCCTAGCAGGTCGCCGGCAAGGCCGGTGGCGCTGGCGCCAGCGCCCAGGACGGTGTGCTGCACGTTGACGCGCGCGCCCTCGTCCAGGAACAGGCCGGTGTCGTCGAGTGCGATCCAGCTATCGTCGAGCGTCTGCGTGCAGGTTACGTTGACGGTGGCGTACTCGTGGGCGCACACGCGTAGCACGGAGCCCACGACGCCTTGGCCGGCAACGGGGGAGTCCAGCGCGATGGCAAGGTCGAGCGTTGCCTGCGGACGGGCGACGACGTCGACGGCGGCGATGGCCGCGGCGGCATCGACACCGCTCACGTGCACGGTAACCGTGGCGTGCTTGTATGTGGGCACATCGATGACGATGCGCTTGGTGGCGTGCTCGGCCAAGTAGGCGTAGGCAGCCTCGCCCATGCCAGTCTCGAAGGCCTCGGCGGGGGAGAGCTCCTCCTCCAGCTTGATGGCGCCGGCCTGGTAGACAGAGGTGGCGGGCACGTCGAGCTCGGTCTCGGGCGTGATGCGGGCGCGATCGGCGGCATCCCCGGGCGCGGAGGCGCGGCGCTCGGGGATGCGCTCGGCCATGGCGTCCATGGTGGTGTCGAAGGCGTCGGCAGAACCGCGGAACTGCTCGTCCAAGCCCTCGACCTCAACAGCCCCGGTGGAAGCGGCGGCAAGCTCGTCAGAGAGCTCGAGCTTGGTCTGATTCATCTTCAGCCAGCCCCAAGTTGCAGCCGGCATCGCGTTGACCTGCTCGAGCGTGGTTGCAGCGGTGTTCGTGGTCTGTTTCATTATCCGATCGCTCCTTCCATCTCGAGCTTGATCAGGTTGTTCATCTCGACGGCGTACTCCAGCGGCAGCTCCTTGGAGACCGGGTTGGCAAAGCCGTTGACGATCATAGTACGGGCCTCTTCCTCCGAGATACCGCGGCTCATCAGGTAGAACACCTTGTCGTCGCCGATACGTCCGATGGTGGCCTCGTGGCCGATGTCGACGTTCTTGGCGCGGATGTCCATGGCTGGAATAGTGTCGGAGCGGCTTTGGTCGTCGAGCATCAGCGACTGGCAGCTCACGGTTGCCTTGGAGCCCTCGGCCTTAGGCGTGGCCACGATGGAGCTGCGGAAGGTCTGGATACCGCCGCTCTTAGAGATGCCCTTGGTCTCGACGGTTGCCGAGGTATCGGGTGCGTTGAGCACGACCTTGCAGCCGGTGTCGAGGTTTTGACCGGCGCCGGCAAAGGTGATGCCGGTAAAGCTCGAGCGGGCGCGGCGGCCGTTGAGCACGCTCATGGGGTAGAGGTAGCCCACGTGGCTGCCGAAGGAGCCACTGATCCACTCGATGTCGCCGTCCTCGTCCACGCGCGCACGCTTGGTGTTGAGGTTGTACATGTTCTTGGACCAGTTCTCGATGGTCGAGTAGCGCAGGTGCGCACGCTTGCCCACAAAGAGCTCCACAGCGCCGGCGTGGAGGTTGGCCACGTTGTACTTGGGCGCGGAGCAACCCTCGATAAAGTGCAGGTCGGCATCGTCCTCGACGATGATGAGCGTGTGCTCAAACTGGCCGGCGCCCTTGGCGTTAAGGCGGAAGTAGCTCTGCAGCGGGAAGTCCAACTTGGTGCCCTTGGGAACGTAGACAAACGAGCCGCCCGACCACACGGCGCCGTGCAGGGCCGCAAACTTGTGGTCGGTGGGCGGGATGAGCGTCATGAATTTCTCGTGGATGAGCGGCTCCCACTGCGGATCGTGCAGGGCTTCCTCAATACCGGAGTAGACGATGCCCATCTTGGACGCCGTGTCCTGCATGTTGTGGTAGACCAGCTCGGAGTCGTACTGCGCGCCGACGCCCGCCAGGTAGCTGCGCTCGGCCTCGGGGATGCCCAAGCGCTCAAAGGTGTTCTTGATGTCGTCGGGCACCGACTCCCAGTCGTGCTTTTGGTCGGTGTTGGGCTTGACGTAGGTGACGATGTTGTCCATGTCCAGGCCCTCGATGGAGGGGCCCCACGTCGGGTCGGGAAAACGATTGAAGATCTCGAGGGACTTTAAGCGCAGGTCGAGCATCCACTGCGGCTCGTCCTTCTTGGCGCTGATCTCGCGCACGATGTCGGGCGTGATGCCGGCGTCGAGGCGCTCGAATCCCTCCTCGCCATAGGTGAAGTCGTAGAGGCTGCGGTCGATGTCCGCGACCTCGGTGCGGTTCTTGGTCATTGCGTCGCCCCTTTACGCCTGCTGCTCGGCAACGGCGGACTCGGCCTGGGCGCGCTGCTCGGCGGCCTCGCGCTCGAAGGTCTCAAAGCCGTTCTTGTCGATCCAGGGGATCAGCGAGGCGTCGTCCTCGCGTACGATGTGGCCCTTGACCATAACGTGGACGCGGTCGACATCCAGGTGCTCCAGGATACGCGTGTTGTGCGTGATGATGAGCATGGAGCCGTCGCAGCTCTTGCGGTAGGCGTCCATGCCGTGGCTGACGGTGGAAAGGGCGTCGACGTCCAGGCCGGAGTCGGTTTCGTCCAGGATGGCGAGCTTGGGCTGCAGCAGCAGAAGCTGGAGCATCTCGACCTTCTTTTTCTCGCCGCCCGAGAAGCCCACGCCCAGCTCACGGTTGAGGTAGGCGGTGTCCATGTTGAGCTCGGCCGCGAGCTCCTTGACGCGACGGCGGAACTCCTTGCCCTTCATCTCCAGGCCGGGGCGGCCAGCGATGCTGGCACGCAAAAAGCTCGACAGCGGCACGCCCGGGATCTCGACCGGGGCCTGGAAGCTCAGAAACAGGCCGGCGCGCGAACGCTTGTCGGTGGTGAGCTCGGTGATGTCCTGGCCGTCAAAGACGATGCGGCCGTCGTTGACGGTATAGACGGAGTCGCCCATGACCAGGTGGCCGAGGGTGGACTTGCCGGCGCCGTTGGGGCCCATCAGCACGTGGGTCTCACCGGCGGCGACGTTGAGGTTGACATTGTGGAGGATGGTCTTCTCGTCCACGGAGGCGGTGAGACCATCGATGGAAAGCAGCGGATTTGCGCTCATGCTGTCCCTCTCTGTATATGGTGTACTCATAGGTGTACTAAACCCTAGGAATCTTCTCGGAATAAAGTTACTATGGGTTCGGCGTTAGTCAAGGGAAAACCCGACTAATCCACTCGACTTTTCTAGATGTGGGACAAAATAACAAGGTTTGTTTGTCCCACTTACTTAAGATTTGGGACAAACAGACCTGGTTATGTTGTCCCAGATGCGATGGGAGGGTAGGTATGCTCATTTCTTCCAAGGGCCGCTATGCCCTCCGGCTGATGATCTATATCGCGGCGCTGGGCGACGCCGAGGGCAAGATTGCCTTGCGCGAGGTTGCCGACCGTGAGCATATCTCACAAAAGTATTTGGAGCAGCTGGTTCGTCCGCTTATGAAGGCGGGCCTGCTTAAGAGCGTGCGCGGCAAGGGCGGCGGCTACATGATGGCCAAGGATCCAGCCGAGGTGCGTGCCGGCGACATCCTGCGCGCCGTCGAGGGCAGCACGGCGCCCGTGGCGTGCGACGGCATCGACAACAGCTGCACCCGCAGCGATTTGTGCTCGACCGTCAAGTTCTGGCGCGGCCTGGACGACGTGATCGAAAAGTACGTCGACGGCGTGACGTTGGCCGACCTGGCCGCCGTCCCCGAAATCAACTTTGACATTAAGCTGTAGGGGTGCAAATGGCATCTCTCGACAAGGTGTACAAGCAAATCGAAGTTTTTGCTCGGGAATGTGACGCCGAGAAGGTCGTGTTGTTTGGTTCTCGTGCTCGAGGCGACAACTTGCCCAAGAGCGATATTGACATCGCCGTAGCAGGTTGCCGGGATTTCGGCCGTTTCTCATATTTGATCGAGGAACATCTTGATACTCTTTTAGATGTAGATGTCGTCAATCTCGACGAGTCCCTATCGCAGCAATTGCTCGATGAGATTGCCAAGGATGGTGTGATTCTGTATGAAAAAATATGAGAACTTTGTTAGCGCCTTGGCGAATCTTGAGGATGCGCCCAATCAGGATCTCAACAATGATTTTGTTCAGAGTGGATTGATTAATAAGTTCAATCTTCAATTTGAACTGAGCTGGAAGCTCCTTAAGCGTCTGCTCGAGTATGAGGGCGCCACGCTTGCCGCGTCGGGGTCTCCTCGTGCCATCTTGAAGGAGTCCTACCGATTCTACGACTTTATTGATGAGGCAGCCTGGCTGGATATGCTCAGAGACCGCAATACGAACGTCCATATCTACGACAACAAGCTCGCTCAAGATTTGATTCAGCGCATCTTGAACGTCTATATTCCCGCTTTCTGTCAGTTGAGAGACGGGCTGACGAAACGTTACGGCGAGCTTCTGTTGGCGCCCGACGACCAGTTTGTCTAATTCCTTAAGATTTCGCGGAGGGTTGTTGCCGTTTACCGAGGGGTTGTTGTGCAACAACGGGCGAGCTGCAATACTTATTTCTATCTTTGCAAACTGCACTTTAACTATACCAATGCAGGGAGGATCTTATGCAGCCCAAGCATTCTGCTATTGTCGCGGGCCTGACGCTGGCGCTTTCGTTTGGCGCCGTTTCCGCGCCGGCACCCGCCGCTGCCGAGGAGCCCACGCCGGGCGTTGCCTCGGATGCCACCGATATCGACAAAGGTCTCTACACCCAGCAGTCTTTCTCGGGCGTGCTGAGGTCGGTCCAGGGCGTTTCGTTTGTCAACGTGACTCCCGAGATGAAGTACTTTACCAAGTACGAGAGCCATGGTAATTACATCCAGGGCTTTTCGTATGGCGACGGTTATAACGCGCTGGGCTATTACCAGTTCGACCGTCGTTGGTCGCTCATCCCGTTTATGAAGCAGGCCTACAACTACAACCCCGAAAAATACTGCATGCTCAAGGATGCGATTGATCGCGGCAGCGAGATTTCCAACACGAGCAATGCCATGTACGAGAACGGTCAGCTCACCGAGTTGGGCCATATCGCTCAGGATGCCTTTCAAGGTGCGTACAACACCGATCCTGTTGAGTTCTCAGCACTTCAAGATGCCTATGCGTACAACTCGTACTATGCGGTGACCGAGGCGTGGCTCAAGAGCGGCCTGGCCATTGATATTTCGGGCCGCGCCGATTGCGTCAAGGGCATGGTGTGGAGCATCACCAACATGTGCGGTACCGGTGGCTGCAGAGACTTCTTCCGCTGGGCGAATCTTTCCAACGATATGTCCGACCGCGAGTTTGTGACGGCGCTCTCCAACAGCGTGGTCAATAACGTGGCGACCAAGTATTCGAGCCAGCCCCAGTATCATGAGGGCTGGAAGAACCGCTACCGCAACGAGCTAAAGGACTGCTTGGTTTATATCGCTGAGGACGAGGCAGCCGCTGCGACGCCCGTGCAGCCCGAGCCTACGCCGGCGCCCTCGCCGACACCTGATTCGAATGACGACTCGAGTGACGATGCCAACGATGACAGGATGGATGCGCCCTCGACCGATGCTGACGGTAATGGCTCTGCTGGTGGCACTACCAACGACGGCTCTACCTCGAACGGCTCCGATTCGAACGGCTCTGCTGCGGGCGATTCGTCTTCAAGCTCTGCCGGCAATACGGACAGCGACGCTTCTGGTTCGACCGACGCTGGCACCTCTAACTCATCCACCGGCTCGAGCGATTCGTCCGTTGACACCGGCTCTAACAACGGCTCCGGCTCTGACGCAACCCCTGATTCCGACGCTTCCAAGGACGACTCGAATAAGGCGCCGGACGCTCCCGTTGCTTCGCCGGACAAGAAGCCTTCTTTCTCCGTGCAGCTTGGTTCTACGCTGGGCTCTTCGCTGATGGCTGGCGTCAATAATGGCTCGACCCAGAACAAGGACAATTCTGATCAGGTTTCCACGGAAAAGACCGAGGCCGCAAAGGGCGACTCCAAGGACAAGGCTTCCGAGAAGACCGAATCTGATAAGGGTTCTAGCTCTGAGGAGAAGGACGACAAATCCGTTCAGAAGAAGGACGAGAGCAAGACCGAGGGCGAAAAGAAACAGCCCGAAGACGACGACAAGAGCGGTGCTGACAACCAGGTCCAAGAGCAAAATGACTCCAAGACGGTGACCACTACAACCACGACGACTACAACGACCAAGTCATCTGGCGGTAACATGCCCAAGACGGGCGACCTTATCGTTATGGCGAGCCTTGCCAGTGCAAGCTTGGCCACACTGGGCGCTACGTCTATCGTAAGTGGTAAGCATAAGCTCGATCAGCAGAAGAAAGCTTCTGGGGAGGACGGCTCGGAGGAGTAGACTCTCGGTTGCCAGATAACTAAAGAGTCGGGACGGGGCCCGGTGCGAATGCATCGGGCCCCGTTTTGTTGTGCAACGATTAGTTGTGCCCCCTCACACCTCTTGTTGCTACCGTTGCCCGATATGTTTGCGCGGCGACATCGGTACGCGCGAGGCGGTCATTACAATTGGCATCATGTTGCGATTTAGGGGGAACGTTTTTGGTGTCTGAACAGGCAAATAATGGTTGTGCTGCCGGCTTTGGCGTGCGTTTGATCGGCTGTGCCGACGATGCGGCTTTGCCCATTGGCATGCACGACTATGCGGAGGCTCTTGGTTGCTGCGCGCTGGTCGACAAGACCATGTTTATTGCCGATGTGTTGGACTGCGACGCGTCCGTTGTGGTGTGCTGTCGACCCGAGGGTTTTGGCAAGAGCATGAACTTGTCGATGCTCAGGGCTTTTCTGGAGCGTCCAGCGGTCGGTCGCGCTGGTCAGCTTTTGTTTGGCGATGCTCAGATTTGGGATGCGGACGGCGGGCGTTATCTGGATGAGTACGCTTGCTATCCGGTGATATCGCTGGACTTTTCTGGCGCTGCGAGGCGTGGCACCGATGTTGCCGACGTCGTGCGCGATGCTCTTTCGGACGAGTGCGCTCGCCTGCTGGCGCTTTTGGAGGCTCCGGATTTAGCTCGAGACAAGGTACGTCACATCGAACGCGTTGCGCGTGGCGCGGCGAGCGAGGATGAGGTCGCCTCGGTGCTTGGCGTGCTCATTGAGCTGCTGGAGATGGCCTGCGATGAGCAGGTTGTATTGCTCGTTGATGGGTACGATGCGGCATGGTTGGGCCGTGCAAGCGCGAGGGGCGCTTCCGACGCCGATCCGGCAGGGATATTTGATCGCGTGCTTTTCGAGGCCATTGCCACTGCGTGCGATTCGTTGCGGCTGACGTGTCTGATGGGGGAGTGTCCCGGCCCTGCCGAAGCGGCGCTTTCTTTGCATGGCTGCTCGTATTGTCTGGCGACGCCGCTGTCGGCGTGGTGTGATCGTTGGTTCGGCTTTTCGGATGCCGAGGTCGAGGCTCTGCTGAATCATACTGGACGCGAGGAATACCTGGATGATGCGCGTGAATGGCTCGAGGGATATCGGTTTGGTAGGGCCTATTGCTCGAGTCCAGAGCGTGTGATCGGTTTTCTGGACCGAGGCTGCACGGCGCCTGTGCGCGCCGATCTGTATGGGTATGCGGATTGCCTGAGTAGGGTAGTTGCCGGGTGGAATCTCGACCGCCTTTCGGTCTTGTTTGATTTGCTCGAGGCCCATGGGTGCGCTGAGGTCCCGCTTTGTTTGGGCACTGCAGAGCCAGATGTCTCGCCTGACGATGGCATGTGGACAGCGCTGTATCTGTCCGGTTTTCTCACGACGGATATGACTGAGGAGCCAGAGCATGGCGATCGCCTCCGTGCTTTGCGATTGCCCAATAACGAGCTTCGCCAGGCCTTGCGTCTGGTGATTGTTGAGTGGTTTGAGTGTGCTGCCGAAGACATTCGAGACGTCGATGCGTTTCGCGACGGGTTGTGCCGTGGGGACGAGGATACGGTGAGGCGGGCGCTAAGCCGCATCCTGGGAGATGCGGGAATCGGTGCGACCGACCCAGATGCGCCGCTGCCATATCATCTGCTCTTGCAGGGGCTCTGCTTTGGCTTGCCGGGCTATGCCAATCCTGCCTCGAGGCGAAAGTGTGGCGCGGGTCGCTGGGACATCCAGGTTTTTCCTACGGGCGCCGTGTTCGACATAGCCGATACGATCGGTATGCTCGATGAACGTCCGCTGATAACGATCAACATGATGTATGACCCCGGTGTGGATGCGCTGGGCCTGGAATTGCTGGCCGTGCAGGCGCTGCTCGACATAGAGCGCGACGGCATCGACGAAATCCGTGTGCCGCGACCCGGCGTTGGTCGCATGCGCTGGGGGTTTGGGTTTGATGGACAGCATGTGGCTACGGTGTACCAGCGGCTTTAAGCGCTGAGGTGTTTCCGGCTTCCGTTACTCGGTGTCCTTCATGGGCGGCATGGGCTTCCAGTTGGGATCCTTGATGATCTTGCGGGCGTCTTTCATGCCACGGCGCAGCGCCGGAATACCGGTCTTAAAGCACTTATCGACCGCAGCCAGGCGAATGAATTCCTTGCAGAAGGTCGCGGCATTGCCCAGGCGGAACAGCATGGGGTGGTAGTCACCGTAGATCTGCATATAGCGAGCGAGGAAGCCTCGGTTGCGCATGATGTAGTAGCGGTTGGTGTCGCTCGTGGAGTTGAGCTGCCGTTTGCCGGCGATGTCCCAGTTAGAGACGGCGCGGGCGCGCTTGAGCACCACGTCGGCAACAACGGCGGCGGGGAAGTGCTGGCTGGCCACGTAGCCATAGCAGGCATCGTCGCCGTAGATGAAGAATCGCGCATCGGGCAGGCCGATCTTGTCGACCACGCGGCGCGAGAACATGCCGCCCTCAAAGCACAGCTGGTTCATGGCGCGATAACCCTCTGGACCCAAGTCCCACTTGGCGACTGGGTTGGGAATGCCGAGCGAAAGGATGAGTTGGTATTGCCAAAAGAAGGCGCCGCCGTCAAAGTCCAGGCGCGAACCCTGGATGACATCGTAGCGGTCGGTCCACTTGGCAAGACGCTCGATGCCTTCGGGGATGACGAGCACGTCGTCGTCCATCACCCAGAACCACTGAGCGCCCAGGTCGTAGGCGCATTTAGTGCCGGCGGAGAAGCCGCCCGCACCGCCGCCGTTTTCGAGCTGCGGGGCGTAGATGACACGGTCGGTGCCGCCCTGCGCGTCGGGCTGCTCGGTGTCGATGCCCCACAGGTTGGCCAGGCGCTCGTTGAATGCGGTGCACATGGCCTCGGTCTCGCGCGAATTCTCGTTATCGACAATCACGATGCGCCAGGGCGTTGCCGTGAGCTCGGTCATGGAGTCGAACAAGTTGGACAGGAGTTCCTGGCGCTTGTACGTAACGACGACAATGGCGAGCTTATCGATGGGAGCGGGAAGGGTTGAAGGCATGGGGCAATATATCCTTTCACGCGCGGCGGGTGAGTGCAGCGCGGAAGCTATCGAATACGTCCTTGGGACTGTCCTATTGTAAAGGCTCGGCGCACCTTGGCGGCAAGCTTTGAATAAAACGCAGGAACCTGCCATGGGCCCGCCGCATGACGTGGGGCCGCTTTGCCCGCAAGAGGCTCCATAGATTATATAAACGCCCGCTGGCGCGCTGACCCTTTGATACCATGAAACGACAGGTATTTCCTAAGGAGCACATTTGTCTACTAACGCCTCTGGCAGCCCTGTTCTGTCGCTGCTTATTCCCATTTACAATGTTCAGCGCTACCTGCGCGAGTGCCTCGATTCCGCCCTGGCGCAGACGCTCAAGGATATTGAGATCATCTGCATTAACGACGGGTCGACCGACAACTCGCCGGCGATAATCCGCGAGTATATGGAGCGCGATGGGCGCGTCAAGATGATCGACAAGGCCAACAGCGGCTACGGCGACTCGATGAACCACGGTCTGGAGATGGCGCGTGGCAAGTACGTTGGTATCTTGGAGTCCGATGACTTTATGGCGCCCGACGCACTCGAAAAGCTTGTCTCGGCCGCCGATAGCAATAATGCCGACTTTGCGAAGGCGAACTTTGATTTCTACTGGTCTAAGCCCGAGGAGCGCCGTTCGCTGCACGAGATGTTTAAAGCCAAGGACTGTGGCAAGCCAGTGCACCCGAGCGATACGACGCAGTTCTTTAAGCAAAAGCCGTCGATTTGGTCGGCCGTGTACCGTCGCGATTTTCTTGAGCGCAACGGCATTACGTTCCTGCCGACTCCGGGGGCATCCTTTCAGGACACGTCATTCGCCTTTAAGGTGATCGCGTGCGCCGATAAGGCTATTTACCTGCACGATGCCGTGTTGTCGTATCGCCAGGACAACGAGAATTCCTCGGTCAATTCTTCAGCTAAGGTCTTTTGCGTCAATACCGAGTATGCCGAGATTGAGCGTTGGATTCGAGAGGATTATGCCCGCGACCACGCAAGCGGCGATGTCGCGCGCATGCTCAAGTTCAACCAGCTCATTAAGTACGATTCATACATGTGGAACTACGTGCGCCTGGCGCCTAAGTTCTATAAGGAGTTCCTGGTTCAGATGGCTAAGGAATTTCAGGCGGCCTTGGACGCGGGGGAGTTTTTGCTTGACGACCTCAAACCGTGGAAGCGCGCAAATCTCGCTGCCATCCTCAAAGATCCCGAGGGCTGGGTTGACGAGCATCCGAGTTTTGCGACGGATGGTGCCTTGGGGCGTGCTAAGTATTACGCCTCGGTTGGAGGCCCAGGCGTGGTCGCCGCCTTCCTCATCGAATCGCTGAGGGGGTAGGTCGGCATGGGAGAGGCCTCGTGTCCTAAAGTTACCATTGTCGTCCCCGTTTACAACTCTGCACGCTCCATTCAGCGATGCCTCGATTCGCTGTTGGTCCAGTCTGAGTGTTCGATTCAGGTTGTCTGCGTCAACGACGGTTCGACTGATGATTCGTTGAACGTGTTGCGCCAGATCGCGCAGGCCGACGATCGCGTACTGGTGATTGACCAGGAAAACGCGGGTGTCTCGTGTGCTCGAAATGCCGGTATCGATGTCGCCGAGGGCGAGACCGTCTTTTTTGTGGACGCCGACGATTACATCGATGCCCAGACGGTCGAGCGCGTGCTGCATGCCATGGAGTCTGCGGATGCCGAGGCCGCCGTTTTTGGCGGCGTCTGTGAACCTGCCGATGCTGCCCCCAAACGCGTCCAGCAACTCATGAGCCCCAAAGCTGGTACCTTCGGCGCCCGCGATCCTCAACTGCTGTTCCATTCGAATGCGCAGCCCTATGCCTGCCGTGCGGCTTTTTCGCGCGAGCTGCTCAATCGCGAAGGCATTCGCTTCGCCCCCGGTTTGGCTTTGGGCGAGGACGTCGTCTTCCAATTTGCGGCTTATGCGCTTGCCCGCAGGACCGTCGTCATGCCTGACAAGTTCTACCACTACGTGATGGAGAGCGAATCGGCGACGCACGAGTTCAACAGTGCCGAGGCGCGCGCCAAAAAGCTTGACGCCCACATGAAGATGCTCGAGGAGGTCTTGGAAGACTGGGCGGCCTATGGTCTTTTGGACCTGTGTCCCGGCGAGCTGATAACTTGGTTTTTGGACCTAATTGTGTTCGATCTGGCGCGCTTGGATGCCGATGACTTCCATCGCGTGGCGGCTCGCGTCAACATGGACCTCACGACGTTTTTGGGAACGGAGTGGGCGGATATGCCTGCTAAGGGTGCCGTTCGCCGTGTTGCCCACAAGCTCGTTGCGGCGACCTCGGGCGTTTCGATGGCAGATGCCACGCTGTTCTATCTTTCGACTCGCGGTCTCAAAGCCTGCCTGGAGCGCTTTGTATAATTCCAAGCGCTGCCGCCCGCCGCAACCCGGCTGCTAAAATAACCCTGTTACACGCTATTCAACAGGAGGTTCTCTTGCAGAACTCTGATACCCCTAAAGTTTCGCTGCTTGTCCCCATTTGCAATGTCGAGCGCTATCTGCGCGTGTGCCTCGATTCCGCCGTGGCGCAGACGCTCAATGACATCGAGATCATCTGCATCAACGACGGCTCCACCGATAGCTCGCCGGATATCATCCGCGAGTACATGGAGCACGACCCCCGTGTAAAGATGATCGACAAGGCCAACAGCGGCTACGGCGACTCGATGAACCGTGGCCTGGAGATGGCGCGCGGTGAGTACGTGGGCATCCTTGAGTCCGACGACTTTATGTTTGAGGATTCGCTTCAAAAGCTGGTCGCCAAGGCCGATGCTGAGCATGCCGATGCGGTAAAGGGCGACTTTTATCTGTATTGGTCCACGCCCAGCGAGCGACGTGAGCTGTTTGGGATTATCGACGCGCATATGACGGGCGCCGCGTATCGCCCCGTCGATCGCCCGGGCATCTTCTACCGCAAACCTTCCATTTGGTCGGCTATCTATCGGCGCGCGTTCCTCAACGACAATCAGATTCGCTTCCTTCCCACGCCGGGTGCTTCGTATCAGGATGCGGGTTTTAACTTTAAGGTCTGGGCATGCGCCGAGCGTGCTGCGTTTATCGCGGACCCCATTTTGTGCTATCGCCAAGACAACGAGAAGAGCTCCGTTAATTCGCCCAGCAAGGTATTTTGCGTGTGCGACGAATACGCCGAGATGCAGCGCTTTTTGGATGAACGCCCCGAGCTTAAGGCTCAGCTTCAGGGTATTTTAATGCGCATGAAGGTCGATACGTACCGTTGGAATGATGAGCGCCTGGTCGATGAACTGCGCGAGCAGTTTTGGAAGAAAGCCTCGTCCGAGCTCAAGGCCGACTGGGATGCCGGTCGCTTTGATCTGTCGCTGTTTGATCCGCGTGGCGAGACCGACTTGCGCCTGATGGTCAAGTCGCCCCGCGCCTATATCGATTCGCGCTTTGACTTTAAGAAGCCGGGCAAGCTCAATACGTTTAAGCATTACTTTAAGATTGGCGGCCTACCGCTGGTCTGGCGCGTGCTGATGTATCAGCGCACCTACGGCGACAACCCGCACCCTGACGACGTTCCGGCAGCACAGTAGGAGCGAGTGACTATGGCTACCCCCAAGATTTCTGTTGTCGTTCCCATCTACAAAGTGGAGGAGTGCCTGGCCTGGTGCCTGGACTCCCTGCTTGCGCAGGACATGCCCGATTGGGAAGGCGTGTTAGTCAACGATGGCTCGCCGGACGGTTCACGCGATATTGCGGCTGCCTATTGCGAAAAGGATGCGCGCTTTACGCTGGTCGATAAGGAGAACGGCGGCCTGTCGAGTGCACGTAATGCAGGCATCGCCGCATCCACGGCGCCTATCGTCGCGTTTTTGGATTCCGACGACCGGTTTACGCCCGATGCATGCCGCGTGATCGTCGAAACCTTTGAGCGCGAGGACTGCGACGTTTTGACCTTTGGCGCGAATCCGTATCCGCTGGAGGCGGGGTATCCGTGGCTTAACTATGTGCTGAGCCCGCGTGATGTGTCGTTTGAAGGCTATTGCTCTGACCTGCTGTTTAAGGAAGCTTCTCGCCCCTTTGCATGGCGCACCGCCTGCAAGCGTGAGTTTTTGCTGGGCAACGGGATCGTGTTCGACGAAACCGTCAAGTATGGCGAGGACCAGGTTTTCGACTTTGCCGTGTACGGTCGTTCGCACAAGACCGCGCTTATCTCGAACAAGCTGTACGATTACCGTGTGGCGCGCAAGGGCTCACTCATGGACACTATGCGCTACGACGACGAGACGCGCCTGCTGGAGCACGTGAAGATTTACTCCGCGGTGCTGACTGACTGGCAGCGCGACGGTCTCGATGCTCAGCATGCCGATGACCTGGCGTACTTCCTATGCGATCTGGTGCTGTACGATGCGCTCAGGTTGCTGGGCTCGGACTGCGGCAAGGTGTTTGCTGCCGTCGCCGCGGCCCTTTCCGGTTCTGCCGTGGGCAGCGATGCTGCGCTCGCACAATGCGCTCCTTCTGTTGCTGCTATGGTGCGTGCGGCGCTTATCAGCAAGGCCCCCAATGCCCGTGAGTGCAAAAAGCTCATGTTCGATTACGACGTCTTGAGGTTTGGGCGCTTGGGCGCCTGCAAACGCATGGCAGCGAACGCCCTGGGAAAGCGAGAAGTGTAGATGAGTATCAAGCGTTTGGCACTTTGCCGCAGCCAGGGCCGTCTGTTTGTGCTGCTTCGTTTTGCCGGCCAGGATGTCGCCGCGCTTATTGAGCAAGAAGGTTCTCAGGCCTTTGTCCGCGCGACGACGAGCGGTTCTTGTGTGCCGTCGCTGGTACTCCCGGTTGACCATGGCCGTGTGCTGGCGCTTTGCCCTTCCGTTGCCGATTACGAGCGCGAGCTTGCCGTCTTGGTGCTTCCGTTTTTGGATGGCTCTACGATCGACGCTGCATTTGTGTCCGGTGGCCAAAAGCTTGGCTCCATTCGCCTCGATAGCCGCGTGGCCAAGCTGGAATCCAAGATTAACTACAAAGCAAAGGCTGCGATGTGTGCGCTCGTTCGCGATGCACAGCGCGGCGAGTGCTGCGGTCGCTATGAGATCGATGCCGTTCGTTATTTACCGGCAGACGCCGGCGCGGTGTGGCGCTATGAGGTTACGTGGGTGGGAGACCCCCAGTGCGCACCTGAGCTCCAGGTCTTCGATACGCATATGAACGCTATCGATATCACCGTGCATGTGTTTGAATCGCAGGTCGATGTACCGCAGCAGAACGGATGCCGCGTCAACAAAACGTATCTGAGCGTTGAGATGCCTCAGGATATACGAGATTTTGTCGCGATTGTGAGCGATCCCACGGAGCAGATTCAGAGTGGTTTTTGCGCCATGGATGGTCGCCTGTACAACGGCATGGTCGACGACAGCTGGAACCGCATGAAGGATGCGCGTGCAGACGACGCAGCTTATCGACGTTGGTTTGAGCAGCATCGCGCAAAGCCGGGCGATTTGGCGTGCCAGCGTGTCGCTTCGGTGGCTTTTGCCTATAGACCACTCGTGAGCATTGTGGTGCCGTGCTACAAGACTGATCGGGTCTACCTGCGCGAGCTGCTGGACTCGGTGCTAGCTCAGAGCTATGACAACTGGGAATTGCTGCTTATGGATGCCTCGCCCGAATGGGATGCGGTGGCCAATCTTGCAGCAAGTGCCAACGACGAGCGCGTTCGTCGCATCGAGCTGCCCGGCAACGGCGGCATTGTGCTCAACACCAACGCTGGTATTCAGCAGGCGGCTGGAGACTACATCGCGTTCTTGGACCATGACGACATTCTGGAACCGGACGCATTATTCCATTATGTTGCCGCGCTGAACAGGGCCGCCGAGGGCGAGCGTCCCCAGGTCCTGTTCTGCGACGAGGACATGTTCCAGAAAACGGGGGAGTGGGGCCAGCCGGTCTTTAAGACGCGGCTCAACGTCGACCTGCTCTATAGCCATAACTGCGTGACGCATTTTCTGATGGTGGAGAAGGCGCTCATCGATCACATTGGCATGTCTCCGGAAGATGTTGCGGGTGCCCAGGATTACGACCTGACGCTTCGCTGCCTTTCGGCGGGCGCGCGGTTTGAGCATGTTGCGCACGTGCTGTATCACTGGCGCGTTCATCCGGGGTCGACCGCCGATGGCTCTGCCGATAGCAAGCCGTATGCTATTGAAGCCGGGCGCCTTGCGCTTCAGCGTCACTTTGACGCGCTGGGCATTTGCGGAACGGTCGAGGAGGCCGAGACGCCGTTTGTCTACCGCATGCGCTATGCGCTGCCGGAGCCTGCGCCGCTGGTGAGTATTGTGATTCCCACCAAGGATCACATTGAGACGCTTGACGCCTGTGTGATGTCGATCGCCCAGAAGGCCGCGTATGCCAACTACGAGATCGTCTTGGTGGAGAACAACAGCGAAGCCCCGGAGACGTTTGCGTATTACGAAACCCTGCCAGAGCGCGTGGCTGCGGCATCCGAAGGCAAGGGTATCGCGCGCGTTGTGTACTGGCCGGGCGAGTTCAATTACTCTCAGATCATCAATTTTGGTGTGGAGCACGCCAAGGGCGACTACCTGCTGCTGCTCAACAACGATACCGAGGTCATTAGCCCCGACTTTATCGAAGAGATGATGGGTTGTCTGCAACGTCCCGATGCGGGCGTGGTGGGTGCCAAGCTCTATTTTGCCGACCACCTTGTGCAGCACGCTGGCATTTTGGTCGGTGTGCGCGGCGCACTTGCCCATGCCAACCAAGACTTCTCGGCAAAGCGCGAGGGCTATCTTGCCCGTGCTGTGCGTCCGGGCAACTTTAGCGCCGTAACGGGCGCCTGCCAGATGGTGCGACGTGACGTATTTGAGCAGGTCGGGGGCTACAACGAGGAATTCGCCGTCGGCTTTAACGACGCAGACTTTTGCCTGCGCGTGTGGGAGGCGGGCTACCGCACCATCTTTACGCCCTATGCCGAGCTGTACCACTACGAGTTCACCTCGCGCGGCAGGGAAGAGGCTAACGAGGAAAAGCTGCGCCGCTGGAAACGCGAGCAAGCTCTGTTCATGCAACGCTGGCCGGAGCTCTTCCTCGATGGTGACCCGTGGCTCGGACCGAACCTATCCTCCGACAGTGAGTACTTCTCGTTTTAGTGCGAAGTAATGCCAAGTTCCGGCAAAGTATCCTCAAGAGCTGCAAGGGCGGTGGGGTTCAAGTACTCCTCGTTCATGCAGCTCTTGTCATATCGAAAACGTGTGTCTCGTGAGCATTCGATGAGTTCTGCAGTAAAGAACCTCTCCCAGCTAAAGAACTTTGAGCTTTCGATATGTTCAGCGGGGTTAAGCAGCATGTCCTTAATGTGTTTGCTGTTGAATAATCCCGACTTCAACACGAGCCATTCAAACGATTCCGGTAGGAATAGCTTGATGTTCTTTCGGCGCAATAGAGCAGCTACTTCCGCAATTTCTGGTCCAAAGGCGGCGCCGTCGGCAATCACGAGGATGTCGTTTTCCGGTGCGTCCATAATGCAGTTGCAAATATTTGATTTTCCTCCCGCGCTGATGCATTTAATGCTGCTCTTTTTGCATAGCAAACTGAAGAATTCGTAGCCCGAATTTGTGTCCTCGACAATGACAAGCTCGGGCCTCTCGCCTCTAAAATCAGTATCACCGTAAATACGATATGTAGAGGTGTAGACACGAGAGTAAACGGGATACTTCGTTGTGGTTCGGTTGGTGTTCTTAAGACCGTAGATTTCATCAACGCTATAGGGCAGTTGGCGCAGTGACTCTCTGGCGACAATTACGTAGTAGTTTGAGCTACGCTTTGCTTCATGGGCAAATTCTCTTGATCGAACAAAAGTATTGCCCTCATCAATAAAAACAATACTGCTGGAAATCTCTTGGAGTTCTCTACGCCAATATTTTCCAGATATTGTTTTACAGGGCACTTTGCAACTTACTGTTACGCCGCTTTGTGCCCCAAGCTCTTCGTGAGCTGCCACCATATCAAGCAGAGTTGTCTTGCCTGTAGCACTGTTACCTTGGATGATGGTCAGATTTCTATTGATGGTCAGTTTAAACTGAACCCGGTTATTTTGAATAATTACCTTGTATGATCCGCGCATCAGGAGTTCTCCCTTAGGCATTTTCCAGCTATGGGGACAAGGTCAAACATTGTGTGGACTATATCGCCCGTATTTGCAATGGTTACCGTGAATTTGCCGTTTCCAAAATCCATTATGTGGTAGAGATTGATTGTTAGATCCTTTTGCGCGGCGATCCTCAGAATCCAGTAGGCGCAATTATCACCGCAATTTGAGGCGTTATATATATTCTGCGGCATAAAGTACATAAGCAGTAGCGTTTTGGTGCCGCTGGATAGTTTCTCGGGAGGAATGATGCCTAGAATCTTGGTATCGATTGCATTGGGGCCTACCACGGTGCCTTTGTCGATGGATTTTATGACCCTTTGGGCAAAGGAGTCTTGAAACCACTGGGGCGAATATACGTTATCGAAGTAAACGGACGTGTTGTAGATAACGTTTTCCATATCACCATAGTGAATTGTTAGCACGTCAGCTCCTTCGGCTTGCTGATTTGGCATCTAGTGAGATTGATTATATCGCAGCACATGAGGCGGGCGTTATCGGCCCGCGGTAGATGTGATTGATGACCAAGGTTTGTATTCTGTTGCTTTATTAATCAGTTCACTCGTTTAATCAGTTCGTTCATGCGCTAAGTTTGCCTTAGAAGCTATTTAGCGTAACGGTTGAGGCGTGGCGACTCATATTTAAATTGCAGTCACAAAGACACCTTTTATCGATTTCCCGTTGAAATACTGAATTGATAGTTTAAAAATAACTTAAGAGAGCCTTAAATCTCGGAGAAAGGATGTCGTATGAAAAACCTTCGAGAAAGATGGCGCGGACTAACAGTGCTGGGAGTTGTTGCATTTGCCGCTGCCTGCATGACGGTTGCCCCGGTGCCCTCATTTGCTGATATTGCTGGCGGTGGCGGAGACGGTGGACCGATTACGGAATGGTGTTCCGACGGTCGTTCGAAGACTGGACTCGTTCGGTGCGAGGACGGCAACCTTCGCTATTTCGATCCCGAAACTGGCGCCATGGTCACGAACCAGTGGCATAACGAATACGAAGCTGTCTGGTACTATTTTGGCGCTGACGGGATCGCGGTGTCGGGCTGGCAGTCTATCGGTGGGGACAAGTATTACTTTTACCCCGAAAGCCATGATATGGCATACGGCCGAGTTCAGATTGACGGCAAGAACTACTTCCTGAACACCCCTGGTGCCAACGCCGATGGCCGCATGCAGCATAGCGGCTGGCTCTATGACTCCATCTATGGAAAGTGGTTCTATGCGACCTCCAGTGGCGAACTGCTGACCGGTTGGCATAATATCGGTGGAACTTGGTATTTTTTCGACGAGTATGGTGTCATGCTGACCGGCTGGATCAACGTTTCGGGGACGTGGTACTACGCCAACGCTTCCGGTGCGATGGTCACTGGCTGGCTCAATATCGGCGGTACGTGGTTCTACCTCGATGGCTCGGGCGCCATGGTTGCTAACGGCTGGCGCAGCCTGGGCGGCTCCTGGTACTGGTTCGGCGATTCCGGCGCGATGGCTACCGGCTGGTTCTTGGCAGGTGGCTCTTGGTACTATGCGAGTGGTTCGGGCGCCATGGTAACCGGCTGGCTCAGCAATGGCGGCACGTGGTATTGGCTCGGAGGTTCGGGCGCTATGGCCTCTAACTCTTGGGCCAACGTTGGTGGAGTTTGGTACTGGTTCGACGATTCCGGCGCGATGGCCACCGGCTGGCGTCAGATCGGCGGCGCCTGGTACTACTTTAGCGGTTCCGGCGCTATGGCCCACGACTCCTGGGTCGGCGACTACTACCTCCAGTCTTCTGGTGCCATGGCTACGAATGCCTGGATCGGCTCCTATTATGTCGGCGAGGACGGTAAGTGGATTCCGGGCTACGGCCTAGTTTGGTATAAGAACGGTAGCAATGTTTACCATACGCATAAGTGCCGTACCGTTGGTAAGGACGCAAAGGGCTATTCGCAGATCTCTATTCAGGAGGCCCAGAGGCGTGGTGCTTCACGAGAGTGCAAAAACTGCCAGCAAATTGGCTAGCACATTACTGAGTTAGTTTTGATTGAGACCCCGTTGCCCTGAGGTGACGGGGTCGCTGCGTGATTGGATACCGTGCTGCTATGAAGAAATGCTCATTCGGGGTGCTGGTCTTTTCCGGCCTTGTTTCTTTGGGGCTCCTTTTGAGTTCGCCCTCGATGTTATACGCCCTTGATTCGAATAACACTGACGAAGGTTCCGCATCTAACGTTGCTATTGCTTCTGTTGAGTCAGCCATTGATGCTCAGCGCGATTCGACCTTCGCTGTCGAGCAGAACTCTCAGGTGGATAATGAGACCCCTTCTGAGGTTTCGAATCAAATTGTTTGGCATCAGGGGTGGATATCACCCGAAGAAGGGGCTGGTTTTTGGCGTTGGGGCTTGTCCGACGGAACGATCGCTGTTTCTTCTTGGAGACATATAAACGGTAGCTGGTACTGGTTCGACGACGAAGGTCGAATGGCTCAGGATGGGTTGGTTCAAGTTGGGGGTGCGACGTATGCCTTCTCCTCTTCGGGCGCAATGCGTGTCGGCTGGTACCTAGATTCTACGGGCTCCACTTCTGCTTGGCGTTATTTCTCCGGTTCTGGCGCCATGGTAAAAGGCTGGCTTTCAGATGGCAGCAACTGGTATTGGCTGGATGATGAAGGCAAGATGGTCCACGACTCGATGCTACAGATCGGGGGAGCCACGTATGGATTCTCTTCTTCTGGCGCGATGCTTATCGGATGGCATCTTGATGCTTCCGTTTGGCACTATTTTTCCGGCTCTGGCGCCCTGGTGAAGGGTTGGCTCTCGGATGGGGGTCGTTGGTACTGGCTTGATCCTGCAGATGGTTCTATGGCCACCGGGCTGAATGAATGCAATGGCACCTCTTATATCTTTAACAGTTCAGGGGCCATGCTATCCTCCCAGTGGGCACTTATTGACAACAACTGGTATTACGCTGACTCCAACGGCTTACTGCATGGAGGTTGGTTACTTCTAGGGAATTCTTGGTATTACCTGGATCCAGGAAGCCATATTATGCTCACGGGCTTTGTGCAAGTGGACTCGTCCACCTATTTCCTTACGAGCTCAGGTGCCATGGCAACAGGCTGGGCACTTGCTGATGGTACTTGGTATTACGCCGCATCAAACGGAGCTATTCAACGAGGGCGATGGATAAAGTCCGGAAGCGCCTGGTATTACCTTGATGATGTATCCGGCGCAATGCGTACTGGTGAATTTGCGGTAGGAAGCAAGCGCTATTTTTCTTATGATTCCGGTGCAATGGCATCTTCGTGCTGGATCAACTTGAACGATGGTATGGCATGGGCGAATTCGTCTGGAGCACTGAGCGAGCCGTTGCCTACTTCATCTGATGGATCTCCTGTAGTCGCTGATCGTACTGACTCGTCTTCATTGCCAGGTGTGATTCATATTGGAGATGCGGTTTTCTATGCGGATGCGAATGGTGTCGTTAACGTGGCGTCTGGTTGGATTATGTCGAAAGACGCTTCTGACGAAAGTGGCAATACTTGGTATTACGCATCTTCCAATGGTGTCCTTAAGTCTGGTTGGCAATATGTCAACGGTGCGTGGTATTGGATGGACCCTTCCACATTCAAGATGAAAACTGGATGGCTTAATGACGGCGGTACGTGGTACTGGCTCCAGCCTTCGGGTGCCATGTTTGCTAACGGGTGGCTGAAAATCGATGGCGTTGACTATTACTTCAATGCAAGTGGTGCATGGTTGAATACGTCTGGTTCTGTTTTGGGGGTCAATAGGTCCAGCTTGGTCAATTGGCTTATGAGCCACGAAAACGACGGCTATTACCGTGGAACACGCTACGACACGCACCTCAGCCAGGAAACGTGCATGTACCCAAAGGGTGATCCGCGTTGGGACGGTTATACGGGCATGAATTGTGGTGGATTTGTATCGCATGCATATATGAAGGCGGGCGGGAATTTAGCTCCCATTGCCGCCGAGCAGAGCCATTCCCCTTGGAGTGGAGATCCCGGAAGGGGCGGCTGCGTAAACGCTTATCGTTGGTACGGCTACGCTATCGATACGTGTGCGAACGTGACTTATTTCAACTCTATTGATGAGTTGTTACGTAGTGGTTTGGCTCGTAAGGGGGACATTGTGTTCTTCAATCCTTACAACCCATATGCGGACGATAGTCACATTGGCTTTTTCTGGGGCAATTCGCCGAGCGAAAATTTGTTCTGGCATAGTGATGGTTATGGAAATCGCATCTCCGGTTTGACCGCTTTGGGCCCATCGAAAGTAATACTGATTCGTTAGAATTCCGAGTTGTAGGGGACTCTCTGGGCCCCCTACCATTTTGACATCTGGTTTGAAAGTTTATTTGAAGTCGGTATTCTTGGGGGCAAGAGGAGGGGGCAATGAGCCTGCGGGTTCAACCCTGCCGGTAAGTTCTTCTTTTCTTTGCAGCATTGCGCCCAACTATTTATTGTCCTAGATGGCATCTTGTCCTGTTAGATGTTCGGGAATCTTTCATAGCTATGCTGTAAGCTAGACGCAATCAAGAGCGAATGACGAGGTTTACATGAACAAACATCTTAAGTTGTTTTCGGCATTGTTGGTGCTGATGCTCTTTGCGCCCGTTTCTATGTTTGTATGCCCTGCGGATGCAGAGGCTGCTCAGACTCTGGTTGAGAATTCTTGGCGTTATGAGGGTGGACAATTAGTTTCAGATGATGCTTCTTCCGAAGAAGACGGAATAGCTTTATTGTCTATGGACGCTCTTCCCGATGGGGTTACGGCTCAGGGCATTGACGTCAGCGAGCACCAAGGGCGTATTGATTGGGACGCAGTTAAAGCTTCTGGCATCGATTTCGCTATTCTGCGCGTTGGGTTTGGCGCTCCGTCTTTCGGCGGTCGAGTTGACTATCAATTTAATCGAAATATTTCTGAGTGCGAGCGACTCGCAATTCCCTACGGCGTCTATGTCTATTCGTATGCTTTTGATAATCAACAGGCAGCCGATGAGGCGTCCATGGTGATTGACTGCCTATCGGGGCACAATCCTAGGCTACCGGTGTATTACGATCTTGAGGACAAGACAATTATTGCAGATGGTCGTCAATCCGGAATTGCATCTAGAGCTCAGACATTCTGTAATAAGATTTCTAGTGCTGGATATAAGCCAGGCATTTATGCAAACCTAAATTGGTTTAACAATATATTGACCGACCCTGTATTTAAGAGCGGTTCTTGGGATCATTGGATTGCTCAATACAACTCCCAATGTCACTATACCGCCAGTTACAGCTTTTGGCAGTATACAAGCCGCGGAAAAGTTTCTGGTATTAGCGGAAATGTTGATATGAATTACGCGTATGTTGATGTCTCTCTTTATTACTGGCAGTTAAAAGAGGGCACTTGGTATTACGCAACCTCTGACGGCAAAGCGTATACCGGATGGTTGCGCCAGGGCGGAGCCTGGTATTGGCTCGACCCCGACGCGGGCGGTGTAATGGCCACCGGGCTCTACGAGTGCAACGGCTCCATGTACTGGTTCAACGCCTCCGGCGCGATGGCGACCGGATGGGTCCTCGACGGCGGCACCTGGTACTATGCGACTGGCTCCGGCGCGCTGGCGCGCGGCCCCGTTTCCGTCGGCGGCGTGCCCTACTGCTTCGACGCCCGGACGGGGGCCATGCTGACGGGTTACCAGACTGATGCGCAGGGCGTCCGCCGCTACTTCGGCAGCTGCGGCCCCCTTAACGGCTGGGGCCTCGTCGACGGCTCCTGG
>DBFOPP010000028.1:0-15432 GCA_048428865.1 Collinsella sp. | reverse complement strand
GCCGGCGTCATCTTGGCCTTTACCATCCCGGCCAAGTGCGGCGTCAAGCTCGATAGCCTCACCGATTGGTTGGGCGAGTGCCTGCCGCTGCTCGATGACCGCTACGACGACGAGGCACACATCCTGGGCCAGCATGACTTTACCGTCTCGACCACCAAGGTCGAGCGCGTCATGCACCGCGTGACCCCGCCGCTCATCCGCATGGAGCGTCTGATCTCCACGCCGGTCAACTTTGTGATCCTGCCGATCTTTGCGTTCGTCAACGCACAGGTTCGCCTGGTGGGCGTGGACATGAGCACGCTGCTCACCGACCCGGTGACGCTCGGCGTGTACTTTGGCATGCTGCTGGGCAAGCCGATCGGCATCTTTGGCATGACGTTCGCCTTGGTCAAGCTCAAGGTCTGCGAGCTGCCGCACAATGTCAACTGGCACATGATTGCCGGTGTGGGCATTCTGGGCGGCATCGGCTTTACCATGTCGATTCTCATCAGCGGTCTCGCCTTCCCGACGGCCCAGTTTGAGGTTCTTGCTGCCAAGGCTGCCATCCTTGCCGGTTCGGTCACCGCTGCCGTGCTCGGCATGATCTACATGAGCGTGGTCTGCAAGCACCCCGCGCCCAAGGACGAGTAAAAGCACATACAAGTTTGAAAACGCCGCCTGTGAACACCATCACAGGCGGCGTTTTAGTCATTCGGGACGTTCTTAATGACTAGGTTTATTCCACGGTGCCGTAGACGGCGCCCCAGCCGTGGGCGGCCAAGGCGGAATTGAGCTGGTCGCAAAGCGATTGGCGGTCGTAGTAGCCGGGCGGTAGCAGGTTGACGATCTCCATGAGATCGGGTGCCAGGTCCAAGATTTCGGCCTGTACGATCAGATCCAGGCGGTCGATGGCGTGGCGGTCGTAAAACAATCCGTCGACCAGGCGCTGCAGGTCGCCGAATTCCTCGGCCTGGAACGATCCGTACTCCATAGTGCCTCCTTGGGCGCCCCACGCCGGCATGCGCGGCGATTCGTAATTCATTGCGATGGACTTAATCTATCACGGCTTCATAACGTTGCGACGGTGGCGGTCTATACTTAGACGAACTGCAACGTACCGCTTCGCGAAAGGTCGCATCCCATGCAGACGATCTACCAGAAGATGGAAACCACCGAACTCGATGCCGCCATCGAGGCGCTCAAAGCCGAGGTCTCCGAGGTCAAGGCCAAGGGCCTGGCGCTCGATATGGCCCGCGGCAAGCCATCGCCCGCCCAGGTGGACATCTCGCGCCCCATGCTCGATATCCTCAATGCCGATGCCGATCTGCACGACGGCAACGTCGACTGCTCCAACTACGGCTGCTTCGAGGGCATTCCCTCGGCTCGCAAGCTGGCAGGGGAGTTTTTGGGTTGTCCCGCCGAGCAGACGCTTGTGCTGGGTTCGTCGAGCCTTTTGATTGAGCATGACATCGCCGGCATGTTCTGGCGCTGTGGCTCGTGCGGCAGCGAGCCCTGGGACGCTTACGAGGCTGCGCACGACGGCAAGAAGGTCAAGTTCCTGTGCCCCGTTCCCGGCTACGATCGTCACTTTGGCATCACCGCCGATCTGGGTATCGAGAACGTCCCCGTCGCGATGACCGACAACGGCCCCGACATGGACGAGATCGAGCGCCTGGTTGCCGCCGACGACTCCATCAAGGGCATCTGGTGCGTGCCCAAGTATTCCAACCCCACGGGCATCACCTTTAGCGAGGACACCGTGCGCCGCCTGGTCGAGATGCCCACGGCTGCGCCCGATTTCCGCATCTTCTGGGACAACGCCTACTGCGTGCACGACCTGTACGACGAGACCGACGAGCTCGCAAACATCTTTGACCTCGCTCGCACGGCGGGCACCGAGGACCGTGTGGTGGCCTTTGCCTCGACGTCCAAGATCACCTTCCCGGGCGCCGGCATCGGCTTTATTGGTGCGAGCCCCGCGGTTATCGCCGAGTTCTCCAAGCGCCTGAAGGCCGGCCTCATCAGCGCCGACAAGCTCAACCAGCTGCGTCACGTGCGCTTCCTTCCCACCATCGAGGCGGTCAAGGAGCACATGAAAAAGCATGCCGAGTTCCTGCGCCCGCGCTTTGAGGCCGTCGAGCGCAAGCTCACCGAGGGCTTGGGCGACACGGGCTGCGCCACTTGGACGCACCCCCACGGCGGCTACTTTGTAAGCTTCGATGGTCCCGAGGGCTCGGCCCAAAAGGTCGCCGCGCTTTGCGCCGACCTGGGTGTCAAGCTCACGCCGGCCGGTGCCACCTGGCCCTATGGCAAGGACCCGCGCGACACCAACATCCGCATCGCGCCGAGCTATCCCACGGTCGAGGACCTGGAGGCCGCGCTCGATGTGCTGGTGCTGGCCGTTAAGCTTGTCGCTGCCGAGCTTGCGCGTGCCGAGCGCGCCTAGCGCGTATGGCCCCGCAAGTCCGGCCCGGTACTATCCGCACGTTCGATACGTAAAGGAGCGTATACATGGATTTGGGTATTTCCACCAACCCCACGCCAGAGCTCTACACCATTAAGGTAACCGGCGAGATCGATATCTCTAACGCCGATAGCCTGCGCAATGCCATCGACCTGGCGCTCGAGCAGCCCACCGAGGCCGTTGAGCTCGATTTTGCCCAGGTGAGCTACATCGATTCGACGGGCATTGGCGTGCTCGTGGGCGCCGCGCACCACGCGGTCGACCACGGCAAGCGCTTTAGCTGCACCAATGTGCAGCCCCCGGTGATGCGCGTGGTTCAGCTGTTGGGTGTCGACCAGGAGATTTCGATCACCGCTGCATAATCTTTGTCCCCAAAAGGGCGTGCCGTTTGGCATATGTTTGTGATGCGCTCGGACGTTTTGGCGTCCGGGCGCTATACTTGACCGAATGAATAGACGAGTTCCGGCCGAATGGCGCGGTGCGGGCTCGACTCACATCGAGCCTTGGAGGTATGTGTGTTTGGTATTGGAGAGGGTGAGCTCGCGATCATCGTGGTCTTCGGCTTTTTGCTGTTTGGCCCGGATAAGCTCCCGCAGATGGGCCGCACGATCGGCCGTGCCATCCGTCAGTTCCGCGAGACGCAGGAAAAGATGACGGCCGTTGTTCAGTCCGAGATTATCGATCCGGTGAGCGAGGCCGCGTCGGCCCCGGTCAAGCCCAAGAAGGCTGCTGCGACCGACGACGATTCCGATGCGGACGAGGATGCCGCCGAGACGGTAGCGCCCGCCAAGAAGGAGACCTTTGCCGAGCGTCGCGCTCGTCTTGCTGCCGAGAAGGCCGCGAGCGAGGGTGCTGCTGAGGGCGAAGGTGCTGCTGAGGAGCCTGCGACCGAGGGCGCCGACGCCGGGTCCGCAGATGCCGCCGCCGAGTCCGCTTCCACTGCAGAGCCGGAGCCCGAGCCCGAGCCGGCAGAGCCCACGACGGCTGACCTCTACGCCCGTCGTCCCCGCAAGCGCAAGGCCGTTGTCGACCAGCTCGCTCGCGAGCTCGAGGCCGAGGACGAAGCCGCTGCCGCCGACGCCCCGAAGGGAGGCGATGAGTAATGCCTATCGGACCTGCGCGTATGCCGCTCTTCGATCACCTGGGAGAGCTTCGTCGCCGCCTGACCATCGTGGTCGTGTCGGTGTTTGCCGCCGCTATCGTGCTGTACTTTGCCACGCCCGTGGTGCTCGATATCCTCGAGGATCCCATCCGCTCGTTTGTGCCGGACGGTAAGTTCTACATCACCACCACGCTCGGCGGTTTTGGCCTGCGCTTCTCGCTTGCCATCAAGATGGCCGTGGTCATGTGCACGCCCATGATCATCTGGCAGATTCTGGCATTTTTCCTGCCGGCACTGCGCCCCAACGAGCGCAAGTGGGTTGTGCCCACGGTGCTCGCCTCGACGGTGCTGTTCTTCCTGGGCGCAATCTTTTGCTACTTCATCATTATCCCGGCAGGCTTTGAGTGGCTCATCGGCGAGACCTCTGCCGTCGCAACCGCGCTGCCCGACCTGGAGAACTACGTCAACATGGAGCTGCTCTTTATGATCGGCTTTGGTGTGGCGTTTGAGCTGCCGCTCATCATCTTCTACCTGTCCGTCTTCCACATCGTGTCCTACGCGGCCTTCCGCGGCGCCTGGCGCTACGTGTACGTGGGCCTGCTTGTGGGCTCGGCTGTGATTACGCCCGACGGCTCGCCCGTTACGCTGGGGCTCATGTATGGTGCCCTGCTCTCGCTCTACGAGATTTCGCTCGCCATTGCCCGCGTGGTCATTACCGCGCGCGAGGGCAAGGAGGGCTTGTTTGTGAGCCGTCTGGACCTGTTCTCGGACGATGAGGACGACGAGGAGTAAATCGGTATGCACGAGGTTGGCATTGTCAACGGCATACTCGATACAGTGATTCGCGCGGCGCGTGGGGCGGGGGCCTCGCGCGCCGTTTTGGTAACGCTGCGTATCGGGGATATGACCGAAGTTGTGCGCGAGGCGCTCGACTTTGCGTGGGAGACATTTCGCGATGAGGACCCGCTCACGCGAGGCTGCGAGCTTGCCGTGGAGGAAGTCCATCCACAAAGCGAGTGTCTGGACTGCGGGGAGGTCTTTGAGCACGATCGCTTCCATTGCCGCTGTCCCCAATGTGGCGGCGCCAACGTGCGCCTGCTGCACGGCCGCGAGCTCGACATCGCAAGTATCGAAATCGAAACCCCCGACGATTAGCCCGCTAGCCATCTGGTGATGGGGTATAAAGGGGCCAAAGTAAGGAGCGCTAAGTATGGCTGAGAAAACGATTGATATCGCGTCGCCGATTCTGTCGCGCAACGAGCGCCTGGCAGATCAGCTGCGACAGCGATTTAAAGAGACAAACACCTATGTGATCAATGTGCTGTCGAGCCCCGGTTCGGGCAAGACCACCACGATCCTGGGCACCAACGAGCGCCTGCGCGACAAGGCTGGCCTGCGCTGTGCCGTCATCGAGGGCGATATTGCCTCGGATGTCGACGCCATCACCATGAAGGAAGCCGGCATGCCCGCCATCCAGATCAACACGGGTGGCCTGTGCCACCTCGAGGGCAACATGATCATGGAGGCCGTTGACGCGTTCGACCAGGCGGTGGGTCTTCAAAATATCGACGTCATCTTTATCGAAAACGTGGGCAACCTGGTCTGCCCGGTCGACTTTGACCTGGGCGAGAACCTGTCCATCATGATCCTCTCGGTGCCCGAGGGCGACGACAAGCCCATCAAGTACCCGGGCATCTTCCAGCACGCCGGCGCGCAGCTGCTCAATAAGGTCGACGTGGCCCCGGCTTTCGATTTTGACATGGATAGGTATACTAGGACACTCGATGACCTCAATCCGCAGGCGCCGCGGTTTGCCGTGAGCGCGCGCAAGGGCGAGGGCATGGATGCCTGGTGCGATTGGCTCATCGGGCAGATCGAGCAAGCAAGGGCGTAAATCGGCCGCCATACGGGCGGGCGTAGCCGCAGAGACACGAGATAGGAGCCTCTTTTGAAGCTCATCATCGCAGAGAAAAACGACGCCGCGCGTCAGATTGCCGAGCGTCTGTCCACGGGCAAACCCAAAAAGGACAAGGTTTACAACACCGCAATCTACCGTTTTGAGTGGAAGGGCGAGGAGTGCGTGACCATCGGCCTGGCCGGTCACATCCTTGCGCCCGATTTTTGCGACAGCGTGCTGTTCGATAAAAAGCTGGGCTGGTATTCGGTTACCGAGGACGGCGAGATGCTACCGGCCGACATGCCCGATGGCCTGGCACGCCCGCCCTACGACACCAAACGCAAGCCGTTTCTTGCCGACGGCATCTCCATCAAGGGCTGGAAGCTCGAGAGTCTGCCGTATCTCACCTGGGCACCCGTCATTAAGCTGCCGGCCGAGAAGGAACTCATCCGCTCGCTTAAGAACCTCGCCAAAAAGTCCGACAGCGTCATCATCGCCACGGACTTCGATCGCGAGGGCGAGCTGATCGGTTCGGACGCCCTCAACAAGGTGCGCGAGGTGGCGCCCGACTTGCCGGTCGCCCGCGCCCAGTATTCTTCGTTTACCAAGGCCGAGATCACGCAGGCCTTCGATAACCTTGTCTCGCTCGACCAGAACCTGGCCGACGCCGGCGAGAGCCGTCAGCACATCGACCTCATTTGGGGTGCGGTGCTCACGCGCTACCTGACGCTCGCCAAGTTTGGCGGCTTTGGCAACGTGCGTTCCGCCGGCCGCGTGCAGACGCCGACGCTTGCCCTGGTGGTCGAGCGCGAACGCGAGCGCATGGCGTTTGTGCCCGAGGACTATTGGCAGATTCGCGGCATGGGCGCCGCGCAAGGCGCTGCCGAGGATGATCGCTTTAAGATCGCGCACAAGACGGCGCGCTTTACCGACAAGGATGCTGCTGAGACGGCGTACGGTCACGTTGACGGTGCCAAGACGGCAACCGTCGCCGCGGTGACCAAGCGCTCACGCAAGCAGCAGCCACCCACGCCGTTTGCGACCACCTCGCTGCAGGCTGCCGCCGCAGCCGAGGGCATCTCGCCTGCGCGTACCATGCGCATCGCCGAGTCCCTCTACATGGCGGGCCTCATCAGCTACCCGCGTGTCGACAACACCGTGTACCCCGCGACGCTCGATCTGGGCGCCGTGGTGAGCGACCTGGCAAAGATCAACCCGGCGCTGGCGCCCGTGTGCAAAAAGGTGCTCGCCGGCCCCATGAAGCCCACGCGCGGCAAAGTCGAGACCACCGACCACCCGCCTATCTACCCCACGGGCGAGGGCGATCCGTCCACGCTCGATGGCGGCCAGCGCAAGCTCTACGACCTCATCGCCCGCCGCTTCCTGGCGACGCTTATGGGTCCCGCGATCATCGAGAACACCAAGCTCGAGCTCGACGTGAACGGTGAGCCGTTCGTGGCTTCGGGCGATGTGCTCGTGACCCCGGGTTTCCGCGAGGCATACCCGTACGGACTCAAGCGCGACGAGCAGATGCCGCCGCTTGAGCAGGGCGATACGGTCGACGTGTTCGACATTAAGCTCGAGGCCAAGCAGACCGAGCCGCCCGCGCGCTACAGCCAGGGCAAGCTTGTGCAGGAGATGGAAAAGCGCGGCCTGGGTACCAAGTCCACGCGCGCGAGCATCATCGAGCGCCTGTATGCCGTGCGCTATCTCAAAAATGATCCCGTTGAGCCGAGCCAGCTGGGCATCGCCATCATCGATGCGCTGACGCAATTTGCCCCGCGCATCACGAGCCCCGATATGACCAGCGAGCTTGATGGCGATATGACCCGTGTGGAGCGCGGCGAGGACACCGAAGAGCATGTCGTGACGCACTCGCGCGCGCTGCTGGCTGGCGTGCTCGACGAACTGCTCAAGCACACGCAGGAGCTGGGCGACGCCATCAGCGACGCCGTCACGGCCGATGCGCGCGTGGGCGCTTGCCCCAAGTGCGGCAAGGACTTGGTTATGAAGACGAGCGCCAAGACCCGTGGCAGCTTCATTGGCTGCATGGGCTGGCCCGACTGCGATGTGACCTATCCGGTGCCGAGCGGCGTCAAGGTGAGCCCGCTCGAGGGCGAGGCCGCCGTGTGCCCCGAGTGCGGTGCGCCGCGCATTAAGTGTCAGCCGTTCCGCCAGAAGGCCTTCGAGATTTGCGTGAACCCCACATGCCCCACCAACTACGAGCCCGACCTTAAGGTGGGCGAGTGCAAGGTGTGCGCCGAGGCCGGACGCCATGGCGACCTGATCGCGCACAAGAGCGAGAAGAGCGGCAAGCGTTTTATCCGCTGCACCAACTATGACGATTGCGGCGTGAGCTATCCTCTACCGGCGCGCGGTAAGCTCGAGGCGACGGGTGAGACCTGCCCCGAGTGCGGCGCCCCCATCGTGGTGGTCAACACGGCGCGCGGCCCGTGGCGTATCTGCGTCAACATGGACTGTCCGACCAAGGAGAAGAAGCCGGCCCGCGGCCGCAAGACCACGACTAAGGCGAGCACGGCCAAGAAGACGACGGCGGCCAAGAAGACGACGGCTAAGAAAGCCACTGCCGCCAAGAAGACGACCGCGAAGAAGTCGACTGCCAAGAAAGTAGCCTCCGACAAGTAACGGCGCGGTCGAAACATTGCCTAAAAAACGAGCGAGGACCCACGATCCTCGCTCGTTTTTTTGACCGGCAGTTAGGGACGTTCCTTTTCTGCCGGCAGTTTAGGAACGTCCCTAACTGCCGGCTCGGGAACGACAAAGCGCTAGTTCACTTCGACGGGTTTGGCGCCGGGATAGCGCTCCTCAAAGTCTAGGCGATACTTATTGTCATTGGTGCCCGCCACGTTGTCGCGCGACAGCGGCGCCACGATCTCATTCTTGTGGTCCGCAGGCTTGGCGTATTTCAGGCTGATCTCCCAGGCATCACAGATTGCGTCAATGCGGTGATCCAGGTCGTCGTACAGGGCGATGATGTCCTTCCAGGAGCTATAGTTCTTGGAGCTCGTCGGGACGTCTAGGTCCTCGACGATGTCGTAATACTGCTCGATGGTGTCCTCTGTGCGCTCGGCGACGTCGGCGAGATTTTGACGGGTGGTCCGATCCTCTTCCAGATAGCTGCCGTTGAAGTTCTGCGCGCAGCCACGGACGTAGTTGTCGAGGTCTTCGAGCAAGTCGTAGTATTCGCTCAGGCGACGGTAGAGGTTCTGCTCGGAGAGCGTTGCTTCGCCGCCATCCTCGTCGTCATCGTCATCATCGTCGTACAGGCTGTTGGGATCGCCGAGAGGCTTTAGGTCATTGTCGTCGACGTCATGGTGCAGCTTAGCTACCTCGGCAGTCGTCTGCGTGGCGGCGCTGTCGAAAGGCTTGATCACAAAGAAAACGACCAGGGCGATGATGATCGCCACCAGCACAACGATAACGGCGATAAGCGGCCCGGCGCCGCTCTTTTTGGGAGCGGGGGTCTGTGGCGAAGCGGGCGCGTATGCGGGAGCCGGCTGCTGTTGGGGCGAGCCGCTCGCGATGGGTATGCGCTGCGTGGTCTCGACGGCCGCGGGGCTTGCGGCGGGGTCGGGGCGATAGGCGAGGGGGTCGTCCGCCTTGGCTTGCGGCGCATCAAGGGAGCCGGTCTGCTCAAAAGCGGGCTGGCTATCGCTCGCGGTTGTTTGCTCAACGGGTGCACCGCACGAGGTGCAGAACTTGGCATTATCTGCAAGAAGCTTGCCGCACGAGGCGCAATACCGAGACATTGCCACTCCTTTCGCCACATTTCAATGCAATACGACGATTATACCCAGCGTCCAAAATTCCCCATCATAAGTTGCGGTGAAATAGGGACTGTTTGGCGGTCTCAGAGCTTCAATCAGTCCCTATTTCACCGCAACTTTGGAAAGGCACCTTTAGCCATTGGGGACGCACCGAGCACTGGGGTATCATGGCTTGGTTGATATATATCTGCATTTACGCGCCTTGTAGGAAGGGGCTGCGCCCATGGCTTTTGAGCCCGCTCAACATAGCTTCATTACGCTCGAGGGTGTCGATGGCGCCGGTAAATCTACGCAGGCGCGCCTGCTTGCCCGTGCGCTCGAGCTCGCTGGCTACCAGGTTGTGAGCCTGCGCGAGCCGGGCGGTACCGCCATCAGCGAAAAGATCCGTGCTCTGCTGCTCGACCCTGCCAATACGGCGATGGGCGACACCTGCGAGTTGCTGCTCTACGAGGCGGCACGCGCTCAGTTGGTGCACGAGGTCATCGCGCCCGCCCTTGCTGCCGGCAAGGTGGTCCTGTGCGATCGCTTCTACGATTCCACGACCTGCTACCAGGCGTTTGCCGATGGCCTCGATCGTCAGATGGTGCGCGATGCCAACAACCTGGCCGTCGCGGGTACGCACCCGGCGCTCACGCTCGTCTATCACATCACGCCCGAGCAGGCGGCGCTGCGCATGGCAGCCCGTGGCGCGGCAGATCGCATGGAGGCTAAGGGCATGGCCTTCCAAGAGCGTGTCTACCAGGGTTTTTGCGCAATTGCCGCCGAGGAGCCAAACCGCGTAAAGCTCATCGACGCGACCGCGTCCATCGAGGACGTATTCGCACAGACGGTCGAGCAGGTTCGCGCGTACGGTCTCGACATTCCGCAAGACGCCGTCGTCGCCGCGCTTGCCAAGGAGGCCGAGTAACATGGCCCCCGCTCAGGCAAGCCTGCTGGCCAAGCTCGACACCCAACAGCGCGTGCGCGATTTTTTGACCAACGCCGTCGCCAGCGGCCGTGCATCGCACGCCTACCTGTTTTTGGGCGCTCCCGGCGCCGGCAAGCTCGATGCCGCATGGGCGCTCGCCCAGGCCTTCCTGTGCGAGCAGGACGGCTGCGGCGCATGCGACAGCTGCGTGCGCGTTGCGCGGCACACACACCCCGACGTGCACTATTACACGCCTGAGAGCGCCACGGGCTACCTCATTGCCCAGACCCGCGAGCTGCTCGACGACGTGCCGCTGGCGCCCATCCGCGCTAAGGCCAAGGTCTACATCATCGACCGTGCCGAGCAGCTGCGCGCTAACACCGCCAACGCACTGCTCAAGACACTCGAGGAGCCGTCCGAGGGCGTTATGTTTATCTTGCTGGGCACCTCGGCAGACGTGATGCTGCCCACCATCGTGAGCCGCTGCCAGTGCGTGCCGTTTCGGCTGGTGTCGCCCGCCGTGGCCGCGCGTGCCGTGAGTCGCGCGACGGGTCAGGACCTCGCGCGTTGCCGCATGGCGGTCGCCGTGGCGGGGAGCCCCACGCGCGGCATCGAGTTCCTTAAGAGTGCCGAGCGCCAGGATGCTCGCCGCCAGATGGTCCGCGCCATCGATTCTCTCATCGCTGCCGACGAGGCCGATGTGCTCAGTCGCGCCAAGTCGCTCATCGTCGCCGTCAAGGCGCCGCTCGCCGAGGTCAAGTCCACGCAGGAAAAGGTGCTCGAGCAAAACGCCGATTACCTGTCGCGTGGAGCATTGAAGCAGCTTGAGGACCGTAACAAGCGCGAACTCAACGCGCGCGAGCGTTCGGGTATCATGGAAGCGCTGGCGAGCGCACGGACGCTCATGCGCGACGTGCTGCTGACACTTCAGGACGAGGCGGCCGACGTCGTGAACGAAGACGTGCGCGACACGATCGGTCGGCTTGCCGCTGCGACGAATGTTGCGGGTGCCACCCGGGCGCTCGAGGCGGTCGCGACCGCCGAGCGCAACATCGCCAGAAACGTTACTCCCCAGCTGGCCATCGAGGTCATGCTGTTCGATATCAGGAAGGCACTGAAATGCCGTTAGTCGTACCCGTTAAGTTTACCTACGCCTCGCGCGACCTGTGGTTCGACCCGCAGGATCTGGATATCCTCGAGGCCGATTATGCTATCTGCTCCACCGAGCGCGGAACCGAGATCGGCCTGGTCACGGCGGACCCCTTCGAGGTGCCGCAGGACGAGATCGGCCAGCCGCTCAAGCCCGTGCTGCGCGTGGCGAGCGACATCGACCTGCAGCTTGCCGATGATCTGGCCATCCAAGGCGACGAGGCCATGGTCGATTTCCGTCGCCTGGTCAAGGAGCTCGACCTCGAGATGAAGCCGGTCGGCGTCGAGTACCTGTTTGGCGGCGAGAAGGCCGTGTTCTACTTTGCGGCCGAGGAGCGCGTCGATTTTCGTCAGCTCGTCAAGGATCTGTCCTCGACGCTGCACATTCGCGTCGACATGCGCCAGATCGGCGTGCGCGACGAGACTCGCCTGGTGGGCGGCTATGCCCAGTGCGGCCAGGAGCTCTGCTGCACGCGCTTTGGCGGACAGTTTGAGCCCGTCTCGATCCGCATGGCAAAAGAGCAGGACCTGCCGCTCAATTCCTCCAAGATCAGCGGCGTTTGCGGCCGCCTGATGTGCTGCCTGCGCTATGAGTTCGAGGCATACAAGGACTTTAAGAGCCGTGCGCCCAAAAAGAAGACGCTCATCGATACGCCGCTTGGCAAGGCGCGTATTCAAGAATATGACACGCCGCGCGAGCAGCTGGTGCTGCGCCTGGAGAACGGCAAGGTCTTTAAGGTCAACCTGGCCGATATGACCTGCTCGGAGGGCTGCAAAAAGAAGGCAGCCGAGCAGGGCTGTAACTGCCGTCCCGACTGCGTGACGCGCGACGTGCTCGAGCGCATCGAGTCGCCCGAGATGCGTCTGGCGCTCATGGAGCTCGATCGCGAGAACGGCGTCGACGTGGGCGATGGCCTGTCGAACGCTGATCGCCTGGCGGGCATATCAATGCCCAAGCGCCGTCGCCGTGATGCTGATTCCGATGCCCGTGCCGGTCAGGGCCAGGGCGAGGGCCGTGGCCGCGGAAAGGGCCGTGGCAATGCCGCAACGCCCGAGGCCGAGGAGGCCGCTGGTGGCCGTCGTCGTCGCAAGCGCGCGGGCTCGGGTGATGCTACCGAGGCTGCGGCCGCGGGCAAGAACGTTTCCCGCGAGCGCGAGGTTCAGCAGCCCCAGCAGCAGAATCGCGGCGGTGGTATGAACCCCACACGACGTCGCCGCCGTCATCTGTCGAGCGAGGAGCGCGAGGACGCCTTCCGCGCCGCAGCTGCTCGCGAGGCTGGTGCCGCTTCCAAGGGTCCCTCGGCCTCCGATGCGCCTGTCGACAAGGGCGGCAAGTCACGTGGCGAGGAGGAGCGCGCGCCGCGTCCGCGCCGTCGCCATTCCTCGGGCGCGCAGCAGAAGCCTTCAGTGCCCTCCGTGGCCGATCAGGTCTCGGATGGCGAGGTCAAGGTCACGCGCCGTCGTCCCGGAGATGGCGGGGGAGCGGCTGCTAAGGCTTCGCGTGGCGCCGCTCGCGACGAGCGCGAGCCGCGCGAGGATCGCGGTGGCGAGGGCTCGGCCGACCAGGGTCAAAAGCGCCGTCGCCGTCGCCGTTCCCGCAAGCCGCGCCAGGATGGTGGCGAGGGCTCGACCCCGTCTTCGGCCGCACCACAACCGCCCGCCGGCGAATAACGCCCGCGAGCGGATTTAACCCGCCTTACCCCAATCGCGTCGGGGTACCATAGCGCTGAATCAACAACCCTCCCTGCGACCGAACGTAGGGAGGGTTGTGTCTTGAAGAGCCATCTGAACAAATTGAGCCGTCTGCAGGGTGCCGGCGCCCTACCGTTTGCGGACGAATTGCTGCCGTTTGCCGAGCGGGCGGCACGCGAGGCACTCGAGGCATTGTCGCCAACACGATGTGCCGGCTGCGAGCGCGCCGGTGCGCTTATTTGCCAAGACTGCCTGGCCGCGCTCACGCTCATCGACCCACGTCATAGCTGTACCCGATGCGGCGCCCCGTTTGGGGATTTGCTGTGCACTGAGTGTTCGGTCGAGGGCACGTCCTCGGCAATGGCGGAGGCGCTCGACCGCTGCCTGGCGTGCTCCGTCTATGCGCATCCGCTGCCGCGCATCATTAAAGCGTACAAGGACGCGGGCGAGCGACGCCTGGCGCCGTATCTGGCGGAGCTGCTCTACGACACCGCCCTGCATGCCCAGGTCGTAGCGCCCGAACGCTTAGGAGGTGTGCTGTCCGGTGCGGATGCGGTGGTGTTTGTGCCTGCGACGGCGGCAGCGTTTCGGCGGCGTGGCTTTGATCATATGGAGGCCATTGCGCGCCCATTTTGCGAGCTGTCGGGTGTTCCCCTGCTCGATGCTCTCGTCAAGTACGGGCATGGCGACCAGCGCGAACTCGGTCGTGAGGAGCGTCGCGAGCGTGCCCAAGGCATGTACGAGACGGTTGAGGACGTGCACGGCCGCCGCCTACTGCTTATCGATGACGTTATCACCACGGGCGCGACCATGGCAGCAGCCTCGGCGGAGCTCAAGCGTGCCGGCGCTGCGGCAGTCGATGGCCTTGCTATCGCACGTGTTTGGTAGGGGTGGTTCATGTGGCGGTAAAAATCAACCAGCGCGTCGAGCCGACGAAAGAACAGCTCGCGGCTTCCGTGATCCTGACGGGCGCCTCGGCGTTGCGCATGATGCGCGCCGAGCGCCGGCAGATGGGCTACATCAGCTGGAAAGACCTCGATCCCGAGGAGGAGCGCCGCGTGCTGTGTACGTCATCGCCTTCGGCCGGGGATATCTACCTTCCAGATTTGGTGCGAATTGGAGCCGCGAGTGGCGAGGTGCAAGAAGACTTGTGCCTGCTGGTGGGGACTTCGGCGCAGCGCCGCCGCATACCTGGCGTGAGTTGGTCCGTCTGTTCCGCGGGGTTGCCTGCCGGCTCGATTCTGGAAGTGGAGCCGGGGGTTTACAGCTTGTCTCCCGAGGCCCTTTGCGTTGCCGTTGCACGCGAGGTTGGCTGCATTCAGGCATTTGCTCTGGCCCAGGAGCTGTGCTCCAAGATTTCACTGAGCGATCGCGGTAAGTTTCTGCCTCCCTACAGCTCGCCTGTTGTGAACAAACTTGCAAAGGACAAGGACCAACCGCCAGATGTGGGCTACTTTGAGGTCGAGCCGGTGCTGACGCCCGAACGGCTGACAGAATACCTCGCGGTATGCAAGGGAAGCGATGCCAAGCGGTTGCTACGCCTGTGCCTCTACCTGTCAGAAAATCTGCGTTCACCCATGGAGTGCATCATGCTTGCCATGTTCTCCCTTCCGTTTTCCTATGGGGGATTTGCCTGCGGTCCCTTTAAGACCGACTACAAGATCGAGTTCGATGACCGTGCGCAGGCAATCTCGGGGATGCCGCATGCAGTTTGCGATGCGTATCAGGAAGCAGCCCAGTTTGACCTGGAATACAACGGTGAGCTGGGCCATTCCTCCCGGAGGGGACGTATCCATGATGAAAAACGCAACACGGGCTTGATTACTATGGGAATCGAGGTCGCGACGGTCAATAACGAGATGCTCTGCGACATGGAGGCAATGGAGGCGCTCGCATGGCGCATGCACCAGCGTATGCGAAAGCGGTACCGGAATCGTGTCGATGCCCGCAGGAAAAAGCAAGAGGCGCTGCTTAACACGCTGCGGGCGTGTTTTGGGCTTAAACCCGCCTAACAATGCTCTGAAACAGGGGGTTGGATATATGCTCTGGCCAAAATATAGCAAATATGAGTACTGCTACAAATTCAGTAACAGTAAAATCAGGGATTTTGGGACTGGAAGATGGGGTAAATTAGAAAGGTATTAAACAAATGTGGAATATCCTGGCATCAATCTGACGTAATAGAGCGTGAAAACAGCTTGCAGAGCCAAAAACTCCTGCTACTAAATTGGTAACAGTACTCATATTTGCTATTTTTTGGCCACGGCACCCTGAGACGGGTGCCCCGGAGCTCCCCGTAGGGGAGCTCCGGGCTTCATTACGGGCTTTAGCCTGTGCGGGGCGCGCAGCGCGCCGCATCAGAAACCACCCGCTATGCGGGTGGGGCCAAACGGCTTTACAAAGCCGCCCCCTCGCCGGACACTTGCGATTGTTCAGGCCGCAAGGAATCCGAGT
>DBFOPP010000027.1:0-35460 GCA_048428865.1 Collinsella sp. | reverse complement strand
GCAGATCATCTTGAGCGTTGTCGACTTGCCGGCGCCGTTGGGGCCGAGCAGCCCGTACACCTCGCCCTCGCGGATATGAAGGCTCACGTCGGCCACGGCGTCCTGCGCCTGGTCGCCGCGGCCGAAGCGCTTGGTGAGCCCACGCGTCTCGAGCATGTAACCCATGGGTTTATCCTTTCTCTTCCGGGCGCGCGGGCCGAGCCACCGTGCCCGCGCGCCTTACCTTTCGGGTTCAACATCCATGGTGGGGCGCGTTTCTAACGAAGCCGTAACGGCCGTTGGGCTCTTTTGGCGCCAGCCCTTCTCGACCCGTACGCCACTCATGGTATGTTTATCGCGATAACAAGGACGGAGGTGCCCGTGGCACGCAATAAGTACCTGGAGGAGACGGTCGAGAAGATTCTCGACGTTGCCGAGCGGCTCTTCGTGGAGCGCGGCTACGAGCACACCACGATGATCTGAAGAGCAATACGCTAAATCGAAAAAGGCAATCGAAGCCGCGCCTGTGGACTTATCGAGGGTCGAGATTCCCGCCCCATCCATCGGCACCCAGCAGAAGGTCGTCGACATCCTCGACCGCTTCGGCACCCTAACGAAATCGCTCACCGACGGTAGGATAAACCCCCATAACTATATGAATTGACCTGCTGACTCCAATGAAGATTGGAGGATAACGGCCAGGGGTGACGGCCCAGCGAGTGTTATTTTGCGAGCTAGGCGCATTGAAAGCGACCTTTCGTGGTATAAACTACTTGCCGGAAGCCGCGGCTTTCAGAGTACGGCTTACGTGTACGTTTAACCTCCGTGGGCGACGGGGTGCCGCAAGGCGTAGAATATCGCCCACCTGTAGGGGCCTGCAGCGATGCGGGCCCCGCTTCGTATGAAGGGGGCGTAACCGATGAAGATTGTATCCATCTCCCAGGACTTCTTCGACCTCGTCGAGGGCGACCGCGAGCTCATGCTTAAGCACAATCGCCCCTGCATCGTGGTGGTGAGGCTGCGTTTCCGCGGGAAGCGCAGGGACTTCGCCGTGCCGCTGCGTTCCAACATCGCCCCTAACGTGCCCAAAGACCAGTACTTTGCGTTGCCACCCCGCCCCACGACGCGCCCCGGCTGCCGCCACGGCATCCACTACATCAAGATGTTTCCCATGACCAAGGCCTACCAGCGCCGCTTCAGGACCGAGGGCTCGACCTACTACGAGACACTCCAGCGCATCATCGACGGCAACACCAAGCGCATTGTCTCCGAGTGCCAGGCGTACCTTGACCGCTACGAGCGCGAGGGAAGGCCTCGCTTTGCCGTCGACATCGACCGCATCGTGGGGCTGCTGGAGGGTGAGAAGTAGGGCACCTCGGCTCAGTCTCGAGCCATGCGGAGTCGCTCCGCATTTTTGAACGCCGCGTGTGCGTCCCAAATACTTAAGAAACAAGCTGTGAAGTGCGGTGGCGCGCCCGTGCCCGCGCGCAGCCATCTCCATCAACGTCTACGGTGCGCTACAACATCACGGGCAAACCGCCTGACAAGCCGAGCATCCTGATCGTTCCGTCTATGAGCTACGTTGCTGTGCGGGGCAAGGGCGATTCCAATGCCGAAGGCGGCGCATAGCAGAACGCGTTGCCGATGCTCTACGGCGTCGCATATACCATCAAGATTTCGAAGAGGGCCCGCGGGAAATCGAGGGCTATTTCGACTTCGTCGTGCCGCCGGTCGAGGGCTTCTGCCGACATGACATGGCTGGGGCTTACCCTCCGACGCGCCCTTGCGCATATTTCCTTATCGGTTTTGAAACCGAGAAAGAGCTGATGATTGATTGGGTCGACCGCAATACGTACATGGAGCGGCTTTGGGCGCTCGAGGGCACCTGGGACATCAAGGTGATCACGGGGATGGGCCGCTCCGGCAAGTCCGAGCTCATGAAGGCGTTCTCCGCCTCCGTTGCTCGGAGGGACCCATCCTCCAACAACGTCTACATCGATCTGCTGGACCTCGACAACGAGCTACTGCTCGAGTACCAGCGCTGCATCGCGAAATCATAGAGCGGCACAAAGAGGGCGCCCGCAACCGTCTCTTCATCGACGAGGTGCAGCTGTGCGAGGGTTTCGAGAAAGCAATTAACAGCATTCACGCGCGTGGCGGATGGGATATCTACCTCACGGGATCGAACGCGTTCCTCCTGAGTTCGGACCTGGCGACCCTGTTCACAGGGCGCCACGGGGAGGTACACATCCTCCCCTTCAGCTTCGGCGAATACCGCTTCTACTTTGACGAGCAGGGGGCCGTCGACGACGACTTCGACGGATTCATCAGGCGCGGCGGGCTCGCCGGCTCCTACGATTACGATGACATCTCGGAGTCGTACGGTTTCCTTCGGCGCGGGCGGATCGGGACCCCCGCCGATCTAGAGGCACTCGGTCAGAATCTGGAACACCTCGCTGCGCTCCAGTTTCTTGGCGCAGCCGCCGGTGAGCACGCAGGTGTCCGCAACCTTGTGCAGCGTCTCGTCGGACGCGTCGGAGCCCATCTCGGCGAAGCTCGTGGGAAGCCCCATCTCGCCGATGAACGTCTGCAGGCGGTCGATGCCCTCAAGCGCCACCGTAAGGTCGTCTTTGCCCTTGGCGTCGACGCCCCACACCTCGCGCGCCCAGCGGGCGAACTGCGCGGGCGCCTCGGGGGCCAGGTGGCGGTAGAGCGCAGGGTGGATGACCGCGAGGCCCATTCCGTGGTTGGTGTGGGTGTACGCGCCGTACTGGTGCTGGATCATGTGTGCCTGGAAGTCCGTTGACTTGCCGATCTTGAGCACGCCGTTCTCGGCCATGGCGGAGTCGTATACGAGCTCGCTTCTGGCATCGAGGTTCTGGTCGTCGTCCGCGATGATCCGCATGTTGCGGATGACGTTACGCTGGATGGCGAGGTTGATGTCGTCGGTGACATTGCGCCCGCGCGGGCTTCCGAAATAGCTCTCCATGCAGTGCGAGAGCGTGTCGAACGCGCCGCTCATGAACTGCGCGTGCGGTACGGTGAGCGTGAGCGCCGGGTCGAGCGTCGCCCACATGGGCATCGCCCCCAGATAGGCGCCCTTCACGTGCGTCTCCTCGTTGGTGATGACGGCGCCGTTGTTCTGCTCGGCGCCCGTGCCGGAGAGTGTCACGATGCAGCCCATGGGGATGAACGAGCTCGGCATCTTGCCGTCGACGTGCTCGAACGTCTCGATGTCCTCGTCAAGCATCGCCTGCGCGGAGACCACCTTGCAGCAGTCGAAGACCGACCCGCCGCCGACGGAGAGAATGAAGTCGACCTGTTCCTTGCGTGCGAGCGCGGCGCCTTCCTGGCACTTCTCGTAGGTCGGATTGGGCATGATGCCGCCGAAGTCCACCACGCGCTTGCCCGCGCTCGTGAGCTTATCGACCACGTGGCCGTAGACGCCGGTTCGTTTGACCGAGCCTCCGCCGTAGGCGAGCATCACTGTCTTGCCCATGGCACCCATCTCGGCGTCGAGTGCCTGGTCCATGGCCCCCTCGCCGAAGTAGTTCCTGACCGGGTAGTCGTACGTGAATGAGTTCATGGCAATTCCTCCTAGTAAGTTATCAGTGCGGTCTAACCGCTCGTCTACACGTTGCGCACGAGCCCGGACATCCATTCGATGGTGGCGGGGTCGTGGTGGTCGAAGAACGCGCTGCGCCCGGTGTCGAGCGCGGCGATGGCGACCATCTCGTCGTCGCCCAGCGCGAAGTCGAAGACGTCGAAGTTTTGCTCCATGCGATCGCGGTGCGTGCTCTTAGGGATACAGACCACACCGCGCTGCAGCAGCCAGCGCAACACGACCTGGGCGACCGTCTTGCCGTGTGCCTCGCCGATGCGAGCGAGGACCTCGTTGCGGAAGAGGTCGTTTCTGCCCTCCGCAAAGGGCGCCCAGCCCTCCATGGCCACCTCCTTGCCGGCCATGTACTCCTGCGCCTCGCGCTGCTGGAAGAACACGTTGCACTCGACTTGGTTCACGGCGGGGGCGATGCGGTTGAACGAGATGAGGTTTGCGAGGTGATCGGGGTAGAAGTTAGCTGTGCCTATGGCGCGGATAACGCCCTGCTCGTAGAGCTCCTCCATGGCGCGCCACGCGCCGAAGACGTCGCCGAACGGCTGATGGATGAGGTAGAGGTCGACGTAGTCGAGCCCCAGCCGCTTGAGCGACGCGTCGAAGCCGCGCTTGGCCCCCTCGTAGCTCACATCCGACATCCACAGCTTGGTCGTCACGAACACCTCGTCGCGCGGCAGGCCGCTCGCACGAATGGCGGCCCCGACCGCCTCTTCGTTGCCGTAGCTCGCGGCCGTGTCGAGCAGCCGGTAGCCGACCGAGAGCGCGTCCTCCACGGCGCGCTGGCATTCCGCGGCGTCCGGGATCTGGTACACGCCGAAGCCGAGCTGCGGCATCCTGACGCCGTTGTTCAAGGTGATGTAGTCCATGGTGCCTTCCTTTCTCGCAACTTGACGTATCCACCATACGAGGGGCGCCGCGCCGGCGGAAGTTTCCGTTGGTGAGGGTTCTATAACGCTGGGGTGCGCACGGGGTTATAACCCGCGGGTTCAGGGCACCGCACCAAAGGGGGATTCCGTCGAGCGCTTTGCGGTCGTACGCTTGGCGATGAGAGAGCAAAGGCCATCGACAGAGGATGTGCCTAACGGAGTCCGATGAACGGGCGGACGTGGGCGTCGCAAACAAATGACGGATATCATAGACAGGGAGAACAGGAATGGACAAGCGCGTTTTGGGAAAGAGCGGCATCGAAGTCAGCCCGCTCGGCATGGGCTGCATGGGAATCACGCACGCGAGCGGAGACCCGATGCCCGACGACGAGGCCGCGAGCGTCGTCCGTCAGGCCCACGAGATGGGCTATACCTTCTTTGACACGGCGGAGTGCTACGTTGGCACGTGCGCTGATGGGACCGAGGCGCACAACGAGGACGTGGTGGGCAAGGCGCTCGCGCCCGTGCGCGACGAGGTTGTCATTGCCACCAAGTTCGGCGTCACGCACGCCCCGGACAAGACCATCCTCGTGGACTCGCGCCCCGAGGTTATCCGTATCTCGGTGGAGAAGAGCCTGCGCCGGCTGCGCACCGACTACATCGACCTCTACTACCAGCACCGAATCGACCCAAAGGTCGAGCCCGAGGTCGTTGCAGACACCATGGCAGACCTCATCAAGGAAGGTAAGATCCGCGCCTGGGGAATCTCCGAGGCGACGGAGGAGTACCTGCGTCGCGCCGATGCGGTGTGCCCCGTCTCCGCCGTTCAGAACCGCTGCTCCATGATGGCACGCTGGAACGAATCCCTGTTCCCCGTGCTCGAGGAGCTGAACGTTGCCTTCGTGGCCTTTTCTCCCATGGCGAACGGCTTTCTGACGGGCGCGTACAGCCACAACACCAGATTCGAGGGCGCCCAAGACTACCGCGATGGCATGCCGCAGTACACAGAGGAAGGCGAAAGGCGCGCCGAGCCCCTCATGCGGTTCGTTCGCGAGCTGGCTGAGCTGCACGCGGCGACGCCCGCCCAGGTCTCCCTTTCCTGGATGCTCGAGAAGAAGCCCTATATCATTCCCATCCCGGGCAGTCGCAAGCCCGAACGACTGCTCGAGAACCTCGGTGCCGCCGAGGTCGGGCTCACCGACGATGAGGTTGCCAAGATCGACGGGCTGCTCAACGGACTCGACCTCATGGTCTTCGGCGGGCACACGGTAAGGTAGGGAGCCATGAACATTAGACCCTATGTCGTCTGTCATGTCTTTGCCGGGCTCAACGGGCGTATCGACGGCGCGTACATGCTCGACCCCGCCGCCTCGCCCGCACGCGCCGCGTACTCTCGCAAGCAGGTCGAGTTCGGGGCGGACGCCGTGGCGTACGGGGCCGTGACCACGAAGGGCTTCGTCGGGTCGCGCCCCCTTGCGCTCGATACCCACGGGAGCGCGCCCAAGGGGGACTTCGTGGCGCCTCATGACGAACGATCGTTCTACGTCTCCGTCGACCCCGCCGGGGAGATTGCATGGGAGTCTGCGACCTATCGTCGCGCCGGCCGTGCGGACGCGCACGTCATCGAGATCCTCACCGAGGCGGCATCGCCGGCGTATCGCGACTATCTGCGAGAGCGCGGCGTCTCATACGTGCTTGCCGGCTCGCGCGGGCTAGACCTCCCGCTCGCCCTGCGCAAGCTGCGCGAGCTTTTTGGCATCGAGCGCCTGCTCGTGTGCGGCGGCGGAAAGACGGACATGTCGTTTCTTGCCGCGGGCGTGCTTGACGAGCTGAGCCTCGTTCTCTCCCCGACGGTCTCGGGGGAGCCCGAAACGGCTTCCGTCTTCGACGAGATGCCTCGCTCAGCCGGCGGTTCGCACGTATTCTCGCTTGAGCGCGTCGAGCGCCTTGCCGGCGACGGCCTCCACCTCGTCTATCGAGTGCGGCGATGATGCCGCGCCGTTCGTTTCTGGAGGCTGCCGTGTGGTTGGCCGCTGCGGGCAGCCTTGCCGGCTGCTCGTCGGACGGGACCGCCGGGTTCGCGCGCGGCTCCGCTCCGGGCCCGGTCACGGCGGACACGCCCATCTACGACGTCATCAACAACCCTTTGCTCGATGGCTACGGACGGCTGCTCTTCCCCACAACGCTCCATCCGCCGACGGAGGATATGACGCTCGATGACCTTTCCGCTTGCCTGCCGTGGTACTCGGAAATCCATACGAGCACCACGGTCGACGTCGTCAGCTATCTGCTGTCAGAGCGCGCAGCGGAACGGACGTTCTTCTACGACATCTACACGGATGCCGAGAAGGCCGCCGACCCCTCGCTCGCCAACACGGGGCTCTTCCGCTTCGCTGCCGAGGGAGCGGGCGGCGCGTCTGCACCGTTTGCCGTGGTAAGCGCGGGCGGCGGATTCGCCTACGTCGCTGCCATGCACGACTCCTTCCCGCACTGTCTGCACCTGGCCCGTTCCGGCGTCAACGGGTTCGCGGTCATCTATCGGCCGGACGCGCAGCTCGCCTGCGAGGACTTGGCCCGCGCCGTCTCCTTCATCTTCGAGCACGCCGACGAGCTCAGCGTGGACACGTCGGGCTATTCGCTGTGGGGCGGCTCGGCCGGTGCGCGCATGGCGGCATGGGTCGGCGGCTACGGCCCGGCCGCCTTTGGCGCGCCAGTAGGAACGCCCCAGCCCGCGGCGGCCATCATGCAGTACACCGGCATGAGCGAACTGACGGGTGCCGACCCCGCGACCTACGCCTGCGTGGGTGATCGCGACGGCATCGCGAGCTGGCGCACCATGCAGGCGCGTCTCGAAGCGCTCTCAGCAACGGGCGTGCCCACGGAGTTTCATGTTTACGAAGGCCTGAGCCACGGCTTTGGCCTGGGTGTCGACACCGTGGCAGAGGGCTGGACCGACGATGCCCTCGCGTTTTGGAAGGCGCAGCGATGAGGATGGCAAGACGTACACACCCCACGGTTATAAGCTGCCTACGAGCAGGAACTTCTCGCCGGATCTTCTCACGCCTATGGTAAAGGCGGTATCAGACAATACGTAAGGAGTGAGACGTATGATTCTTTTCATCAACGGAAGCCCCAACAAGGATGGCAACACGGCGCGCCTGGCGCGCGAGCTCATCGGCGATCGCCCGTACGAGCAGCTGAATCTTGCCGAGCACAAGGTCTACGGCTACGGCCAGAACTACGGCGACGATGACTTCGAGGACGTGCTCGCGCGCATCGAGGCGGCGGACACCCTGGTCGTGGGGTCGCCCGTCTACTGGCACAACCTCTCCGGCATGCTGCGCAACCTGCTCGACCGCTTCTACGGTCCGGTGCGCGAGGGCAGTATGAGCGGCAAGACGCTCTATTTCGTGTTCCAAGGTGGCGCGCCCACGCGCGAGATGCTCGATTGGGGCGAGTACACCATGAAGCGCTTCGCCGCGCTCTACGGCATGACCTACGGCGGCATGGTCGACAACACGCACGAGGCAAGGGCGCTCTCGAAGAAGCTCGCGTAGTCCCGACTTGCGTAACCCAGTTCGGCGGCGGTGGGCCCGTGAAGACGGAGGCCCACCGCCCCTTTTCGTTCGCCAAGTGTATGATCGGACGGGCGCTGCGGACGACTACCTGCATGAGCAGGGCACCCAGAAACGCGAAAACATCTGAACCACAAGCAGGGTCGCAAGGACTATGTCGACCGTGCGGCGCAGCGCCCTTCTCGTCAGTCCCTTTATTCTCCGCGTCATGAGAACAACCATCCCATGATGTCCTCGTCACGGGCAAAGAGGTAGCCGCCCGCTCCGTGCTGGCCCGCGTCCGCAGCAAAGCCCCGCTCGGTGAAGTAACTCGTGGGCTTGACATCGAGCACCACCAGCTCGCTGATGCGCTCCTCGGAAAGCCTGCGAGCTCGATAGGCGGCGCGAATCTCCTCGTACGCCTCGCGCGCGGGTCCGGAGCCGTAATAGTCATCGTTCTCGCCGATAGCCATATACACGGGAACCTCGGCTGCGGCGAGCGTCTCGATGTCGCCGTCCCAGCGCGAGATGGTGTGAAGCGCGCGTCGGTAGAGCTCGGGGCGTGTTCCCAAGACGATGGAGATGGTCTCGCCGCCGCCCGAGCATCCGCTCAGGTACACGTGGTCCGCATCGATGCTGTAGGCACCGAGCAGCCATTCGGTGAGCTCCACCACGTCTGACGCCGATTGCTCGTCCCAGTCGTCGAGCTGGGGCGAGGCCACGATCATGTCGGCGATGTAGTCGTTCGCCACGAAGGGGTAGTCCTCCTGAAGATTCGCCCCCACGCCCTGGAAGTAGAGCCCCTCCCAGCCGGGGCAGGCCACGTAGAGCGCATAGGGCACGGACCCGTTGTAGGAGTCCGGCACATGGAGCGAGAAGTGCAGCGTCCTGCCCGATGGCGTCTGCAGGGCGTCGTCAACGACGAAGCCGCGGTCTGTCTGCGACCCCTCCGTGAGGACGTAGCCGCCAAGCTCACGGACATCCGCGCAGCCGACCAGGCCTTCCCCGAGTACCAGCCCGCCCGCAGCGAGCGCGGCAGCCTCGATAAAGGACCTGCGTGAAAGATGGCTCACGTGCATAGTTCCTCTTTCTGAATGAACCAAGCCGAAGCCGCAGGCTTTCGGCTTGGCGAGAAGCGCATCAGCGGCCGCTGTTGGCCTCTTGCAGCTCGGCAAGGGTCACGTGTTCGTTGCGGAAGCGCGCCGCGGGGTTCTTGTCGCCCGCCGCGCAGGTGATGGCGTGCGCGGGGCAGGCGTGCATGCAGGCGAGGCAGGCGTTGCAGCCAAAGCCCGCCTGCGCGTTACGGACGGCCTTACCGCCCTCGAGCGCGATGCAGCCAGCCGGGCACACCTTTGCGCACGCCCCGCATCCCATGCACTTCTCGGAATCAGCGGTCAGGAATCCGCCCAGCGCCGCCGGCTCGAAGCACAAGCCCCGGCTCATGAACTGCTCGTGCGCCGCGCGGCCCTCGTCGGTCACCGGCTCGATCCAGCGGCGGCGCGTGGACACGGCCGCGCGGATGCGCTCGAGATTCTCGCCTATCTTCTTCTCGGGGATGCGGGCGCGCTGCTCGTCCATGTCGAAGTTGGGCAGCCAGTTGTCCACCATGAGGAGCGTGGTCACGTAGGCGGGGTTGAGCCCCGCCGCCCGCGCATCCTCCAGGCACAGCTCGACTGCGTTGGCGTGCCGGTTGCCGTAGGTGCAAACGAAGTAGAGGTAGGGCGTGTCGAGCGTCGCACGCTCGAGGAACGTCTTCACCATGTCGGGCATCATGTGCCCATAGATGGGGTACACGATGCCAATCGCATCGTCCGCGTAGGCGAGCTCGCCCTCGCGGCGCAGCTCCTGCGGGATGCTCAGGACCCTCTCGCCCTCCGCGGCCAGCTCGCGCGCCACGTAGAGGCAGTTGCCCGTCCCGGTGAAGTATAGGATCATTCGAAACCCCCAGATTGTCAGTGGTCTGTCATCTCTAATTGCTTATGCCCGGCCGAGACCGGCGACCCAATCACGAACCCCGGACTCGTCCACATTGGACGAGAAGCGCTGGCCCTCCTGCCACTCCCCGCTGCCCGCTGCCTCGGCGAGTAGCTCGCCGCTCCGGCCAAGACCCGAGGAGGAAGAGGTGCAGAACGGGACCACCGTCTTGCCGTCCCAGTCGTTGCCTGAGATGAAGTTGTCGATGGGCCAGGCCGCGATGCCCCACCAGATGGGATACCCCACGAGCACGGTGTCGTAGTTCTCCCAGCCGTTCGGCGTGACCTGCGTAAGCTCGACGTCGCGCAGGCTCTCGTCCTCGTGCTCGCGGGTCACGCGGCTACTGTCGTCGGTCCAGTCGAGGTCATCGTCGGAGTAGGGCTCCGTAGGCTTCACCTCAAAGAGATCGGCGCCGAGCTCGTCGGCGATGGTTTGAGCTACGGCAGCGGTGTGGCCCTGTGCCGAGTAGTAGGCCACGAGGACGTTGCCGCCTGCAACGGACGCGGCGTCGGGCTGGTCCTCGGCGGCGGCTTGGTCGCCGTCACCCTGGCTGCAACCGGAGAGCATCGTTGCGCACAGCGCGGCTCCGAGCAGGAAGTTTCTTCTGGTCACGGTCGGGTTTGCGGTCATGGGGCATCTCCTCCGTTGGCTTGGTTGGTCCGTTATCGTCTGAGTGCTACTCCTGCGCGTCGAAATCGGGGCGTATGGCCAGGTAGCCCGCGAGTGCTTCCTCAGTGGCGGTGTAGTAGGTCATGGTCCCGTCGAGCTTGGCAATCTCGGCCATCTCGTTTTCGGTGAGGGAGAAGTCGAAGATGTTCACGTTGTCGGCGATGTGGGCGGGGTTCTTGGAGCCGGGGATGATGGAGGTGCCCATCTGCACGTGCCAGCGCAGGATCACCTGGGCCGGGGTCTTGCCGTACTTCTCGGCGAGAGCGACGAAGACGGGCTCCTCCAGAAGACCTTTGTCGCCGTGGCCGAGCGGGTACCACGCCTCGATCACCGTGCCGTACGGCACGAGGTAGGCGCGCAGGTCGCGCTGGACGTGGTAGGGGTGGCACTCAACGGTCACGAGCTGCGGCTTGATGTCGGCGACCTCGATGACCTCGGCGATCTTGTCTTGCGGGAAGTTGGAGAGGCCGAGGGCGCGCACCTTGCCTGCGCGGTACGCCTCTTCCATCGTGCGCCACGCGGCCAGGTAGTCGCCTACCGGCTGGTGCAGGATGAGCATGTCGACGTAGTCGAGCCCCAGGCGCTGGAGCGTGGCGTCCACCGCCGGCATGCCCGCGTCGTAGACGCTCGGCCAGAGCTTGGTGGAGATGAAGATCTTGTCGCGCGCGATGCCGCTCTTGGCGATGGCACGGCCCACGGCGCGCTCGTTCATGTAGGCGTTGGCGGTGTCGATGTGCTCGTAGCCAGCCGCGAGCGCGGCGGTTGCGGCCGTCTCGGCCTCGGCCGGGGTCATGAGGAAGGTGCCCAAACCCTCGATGGGCATCTCTACGTCGTTGTTGAGCTTCAGATACTCCATGGTCTTCTCCTTAATGGTGACTTTTCGAATACAAGGCTACGGCGTTTACTGACGTGCGAGAAGTTCACGTTGGAATGATGGATATAACCATGGGGTATATACGGCACATAATGCGTGACAGGAGGATCGATGTACAACCCACAGCTTGACACTTTCATCCGCGTGGCGGAGGCGGGCAGCTTCTCCAAGGCGGCACAAGAGTCCTTCATCACGCCCACGGCCGTCATCAAGCAGATGAACCTGCTGGAGTCGCGGCTAGGCCTTACGCTGTTCCACCGATCGCATCAGGGGCTTTCGCTTACGCGAGCAGGCAGGTCGCTGCTCGCCGACGCCCGCCATATCGTGCAGTACTCTCAAGAATCAATCGCACGCGCCCGCGTCGCCGAGCGTGGAGAGAAGCGCATCATCCGCGTGGGAGTGTCGCTCATGACGCCCAGCACGCCGCTCACGAAGCTGTGGCCGAAGGTGAAGGAACGTTGCCCTGGCATGAGCCTTCAGGTGGTCACGTTTGAAAACACACCCTCGGCGGCGCGCGGTTTGGCGAACCTCGGGCAAGACATGGATATCGTGGTGGGGATTTTCGACGATGCCTTTCTTAAAGAGCGCGGGTGCCTGGGCCTCGAGCTTTCGCGCGAGCCGCTCGGGTGCGCCGTTCCCGTCGACAGCGAACTCGCCAAACGCGACATCGTCACATTCGACGACCTCCACAATCGCAGTCTTATGCTTATACGCCGGGGCTGGAACGCCGAAATCGACCGCGTGCGCGACGAGATACTCTTGCATCATCCTCAAATCGCGCTCGTAGACTTCCCGCAATATCGGGCGGAGGTGTTCAATCGCGGCGCGAACGAGGACCTCGCGCTTGCGACGCTGCCGTTGTGGGCCAACGTCCACCCCATGCTCAAAACCGTCCCTACCGATTGGGACTGTCTCGTGTCTTACGGGCTGCTTCATTCGCCGCACCCCGCCGACCATGTGCGGGAGTTCCTCGATGCGGTGTCTGCCGTGCTCGAGGCGAAGCATCGATAGGCAATCGCAAGCAGATGCGCTTATGCCTATGGGAATAACGGGAACTGGCTTCTGAACTCGCGTTTTGATACCGTCGAGTACCGCCTGATGCTGTTTCGGCGTCGCCATAGAGCAAGGTCCCTTGAGCATCGGACGGCATTATTGAGCGTGGGCGTTACGTAGGTATCTTTGATCTCTTCCGGCAAATCGTCGGGGATCAGCGCCTTCAATCTATTCTCGTTGCCATCCTGAATCGCCTGCTCGTAGTACCAGCATTTGAACCTTTGGTGCTCATCGCCGGCTACTTAAGTGCTTTCGCCGCCTCGCGGGCGCGCCGCTTGGGGTTCTTCGCGGGCTCGTTCGCCTTGGCGGGATCGTCGCCGAAGAACGAGAGCTTCTCCCATTCGCTTGTAGCGAATCGCAGGATTTCCTCATCGGAGGGCTCCGCGCCGAAGACGATGCGGGCGACGCCGTACCTTCCGCCCTCGACATGCTCCGCCAGCCCGACCCAGAATTGGCCGTCGTGATATACGGTCAGGGTGGACGACACGCTGATCTGCATGGTTGGTTCCTCCTTTATGTAGATGACCATGCAGAGAAGGGACAACCAAGGAGGCAGGTTACTGATGCGGACTCCCGCACGCCCACGACTACCCGATGTAGACTGTGTTTTCATCTCTGGTGCCCGCATTGTAGAACGCGTGGACGCGCCCTTCATCGCTGCCGACATGACGTGGCTGGGGCTTACCCCTCCGACGCGTCTTTGCGCATATTCCCACTCGGTTTCGAAACTTCAAAAAAATTCAAGTTTCGAAACCGAGTGGGAATAATTCCGTTTAAAAGAGCATTAGTTGTTAAAAGTGCCCTGTGGTATCACGGGGCACTTCTCTTTTTTGTATCGTATCGGTTTTCTGCAGCAAGTCGTCTGAGCTCATGGTTGCTGTGAGCTCAGACAACGCTGGATATCGGGGCATCAATTTTTCAGGGGTGTCCCTTTATGAGCAATTATTCGCGTAGCTAGCCTTGATATTAAGTTAAAATTCAGCAAAGATTACATTGACGTTCGGTACCCATTTAATAACCAGTTGAGCTTCTTGGTACCCATAGGGGCATTTGACCTGGTGCTTTCGTTATTCTTACCGAAGCAGTTCCGATGGGTAGTTTTATGGATCACATAATCGGAGGGCTTGCCGGAATCTGCCACATTATCTTAACAATTGGGCTTGCCTTCCTGTTCCATGCCTTCATTGAACCAGCAGAAAACAACTAACGAGGAGGAACTTATGATTGGACAGATCTACCATGTGGGATTGACGGTCAGCGACCTGGGCCGTTCCGTGGCGTTTTATCGGGATGTGCTGGGCCTTCAGTATCAGGGGGAGCTCCTGATGGAGGGAAAAGAGACGGAGGCAATGTTCCGGCGAGAAAACTGCAAGGCACGGGTTGCTTATCTGAACGGCTCGGATCAGCTGCATATGCCGCCGGTGGAACTGATCCAGTTTGTGGAGGATGAAATTCACCGCAAGCCCATGGATCTTTTCACAACTTCCATATCAGAACTTTGCTTCTATGCAGAGGATGCAGATGCGGTCTATCAAAAACTGGCGGAGCAGGGTGTGGAGTGTTTCTCCGCTCCCCAGGAATTTGATTTTCGGCAGGATGGCTTTGGTCGGAGCAAAGCCTTCTACTTTCGGGATCCAGATGGAATCATATTAGAAATCATGGAGCCGCTGGACAAGTGATCTTTTGCCCCAGCGGATGTAGCGGTCGATCCATTTCGCCAACAGGCCCTTTCTGCCCGGATACCCCAGGGCTCGCTGGATGGCTGTCATGCGCTTCCCATTTCGCTAAACAAGCGTCAAAGAGGATTATCGATCGTTTCGGCATCGCCACTGAACTGCGCTATCAGCAAAGTGGCAGGAATAAAGGCCTCCGAATCTTCTGGTTCGGCGGCCTTCTTTTTCATTGCTACCCGAAAAAGAACTCCTTGACGAACTCCCTTGAGCATCGGACGGCACTATCGAGCGTGAGCGTTTTCGTAGGCCTCTTTGATTCCTTCTGGCAAGCCGTCGGGAATCAGTGCCTTCAGCTCAGCCTCGCTGTTGCCCTGATTCAGCTGCCCGTAGTACCAGCATTTGAACTTCAACATGTCCAGCGTGCGGTTCATGCTCTCGATCTCCGACTCCATATGGGCCTTACGCTCCTCGAACATGGCCTTGCGCTGGGGGTAAGTGGACGGGCCCTTCGCACACCATTCCATGAACAGACGGATGTCCTTGATCTCCATCCCCGCTTTCTTCAGGCATTCGATGACTCGAAGCGCCTCGAGTTCCGTGTCGCCGAATCGACGAATGCCGGACGTCCGCTCCAGCCCCGGGAACAATCCCTGCTTGTCGTAATACCGCAGCGTTGAGGCGGGCAAGCCGAACATTTCCGCCACCTGTCCGATTGTGTACATGGCCCCTCCGAATAAATCTCGAATTCACTCCTTGACCTAAAGTCAGGTTTAGGTATTACCTTCATTCTCGTCAATATAAATCGGTAGCGCAAGGGGTGGTCCGTAATGGGCAAAACGGTTTTCGCCGGCGGCGTGAGCGGTGTGGGCGATATCGCCGGGCATCCCGCTCTGGAACGGGCGCGACGAATGGGCATGGAAATCTTGGCGGGCTACTTAGCCGCGCGGAGACGGATTCGTGTCCAGAACTATCGATAGGAGGAAATCGATCATGGCAATTAAACAGACGGCGGGTAGAGACGCCCTGGGGGATTTTGCCCCCAAATTTGCACAGCTCAATGACGATGTGCTGTTCGGCGAGGTATGGAGCCGAGAAGACAGGCTTTCCCTTCGAGACCGCAGCGTGGTGACGGTGGTTGCCTTGATGGCACAGGGGCTGACGGACTCCTCGTTCCAATATCATCTGATGTCCGCAAAGAACAACGGGGTGACTAGGGCTGAGATAGCGGAAATCCTTACGCATGCGGCGTTTTATGCGGGATGGTCCAAGGCGTGGGCGGCCTTTCGCATGGCGAAGGAGGTCTGGGCAGATGATGATGCCGCTGATGCAAGAGCTGAGCATCAAAACGAGATGGCCTTTCCTATCGGTGTCCCCAACGACGCGTTTGCGAAGTACTTTATCGGGCAAAGCTACCTCGCGCCCCTTTCCACCGAGCAAGTCGGCGTTTACAACGTGACGTTTGAGCCCGGCTGCCGCAACAACTGGCATGTCCATCACGCCAAAAGCGGTGGCGGACAGATCCTCGTCTGCGTGGCCGGTCGAGGGCTTTACCAGGAATGGGGTAAACCGGCACAGGAACTGCGCCCTGGCGACGTGGTCAACATCGCCCCGGGTGTGAAACATTGGCACGGTGCGGCGCCCGACAGCTGGTTCTCCCATCTCGCGGTGGAGGTTCCGGGCGAGGAGGCCTCCAACGAGTGGTTGGAGCCCGTGGACGACGAGCAATACCTTAAAGCGACTGACAAGGAGGCTTAGGCATGGAGCAGTTGAAATTGACGCAGGAATGGGACAAGGTGTTCCCCAAAAGCGACAAGGTTGAGCACAGCAAGGCGACCTTCCACAACCGATACGGCATCACGCTGGCTGCCGACGTGTACGTGCCTAAGAACGCGGCAGGCAAGCTGCCCGCCATCGCCGTCAGTGGCCCGTTTGGCGCTGTGAAGGAGCAGTCTTCCGGTCTGTACGCGCAGAAGATGGCGGAGCTGGGCTTTTTCGCGATTGCCTTTGACCCGTCCTATACCGGCGAGAGCGGCGGCACGCCCCGCTATGTAGCATCCCCGGACATCAACACCGAGGACTTCTGCGCAGCGGTGGATTTCCTCTCTGTGCAGGAAAGCGTTGACCCGGAGCGTATCGGCATCATCGGTATCTGCGGGTGGGGCGGCATGGCAGTCAATGCGGCGGCCATCGACACCCGTATCAAAGCTACCGCGGCTATGACCATGTACGATATGACTCGCGTGACCGCAAACGGCTATTTTGACGCCGAGGATTCCGAGCAGGCACGCTTTGAAAAGCGGAAAGCGCTGAACGCGCAGCGCATCGAGGACTATAAAAACGGCAGCTATGCGCTGGCGGGCGGCGTGGTCGATCCGCTGCCGGAGGACGCGCCGCAGTTTGTGGCGGACTATTACGCCTACTACAAAACTCCGCGAGGCTATCATCCCCGCAGCCTGAACTCTAACGGTGGCTGGAATGTGACGTCCTCGCTGTCGTTTTTGAATATGCCGATTTTGCAATACAGCAGCGAAATTCGCTCTGCGGTACTGCTGGTGCATGGCGAGAAGGCGCACTCCCGCTATTTCGGTGAAACCGCGTACGGCAAGCTGACGGGGGACAACAAGGAATTGCTCATTATCCCTGGTGCCAGCCACACCGACCTTTACGATCAGATGGACATCATTCCGTTTGGAAAGCTGAAGGCATTCTTTGAGGAATATCTGAAATAAGGCGTGCCTTGATTCAATGCCAAGTCTCCAGCAACGATTCTTCTAAAGAGTGGGAGTAGCTGAAACGAGGCGATTGAATAACTCCATACGTTTAGGTTAAAACAAACTAATATGCCGCGCGCCTGCGGCATGAAGGAGGGAGATTTCTATGAATATCGTTGTATTGAGTGGTAGCCCGCGTAAGGGCGCCAATACCGACACCATGGTTGAGGCGTTTGCCGAGACTGCGCGCGAGGGCGGCAATACGGTTGAGGTCGTCCGCGTTGCCGGCAAAAAGATCGCTGGTTGTCTGGGATGTCAGTATTGCTTTACCCATGAGGGCACTTGCGTGCAGAAGGATGACATGGCCGACGTGATCGAGTCGCTGAAAGGCGCCGACATGGTCGTCTTCGCCTCGCCTATCTACTGGTTTGATATCACCGCGCAGGAGAAGGCCGCCATCGACCGCCTGTACGCCTTCGGTGCTACGGGCTTCCCGTTTACCAAGACGGCCCTTTTGCTCGATAGCCACAGCGAGGGCGTCTATGATGCGGCGATCGCTATGTACAAGTCGACCTGCGCGTACTGCAAGTGGGATGATCAGGGCATTGTCACCATCAGCGGTATGACCGAGCGCGACAGCATGGCATCGTCGCCCAAGTTGGAAGAGGTGCGAGAGCTCGCTCGCAAGCTCGCCTAAGGACAAGAAGAGCACATGGCAATCAGCGTTATTGGAAGTACTTGCCGTCCTTGCCAGGTGAATCGTTGATTGCCATGCGCCGTTGCCCTTGCGGACAATCTTGGCGTGCTAGGAGGCCTTCTCGCTCAGGAACTCCCTGAATGCGGGGATGTCAAAGCCAACGAGACCACGCCCGCGCTCTCCGATGACGCCGTCCTCGAGGAGGCGGCGCTTGTATTGGCTTGCATAGTTGCTTGCGACGCCCATACGCTTGGCTATCTCCGAGACCCTGCTGGGGCCAGAATCGGGCAGCATCGCGAGCAAAAACTCAATGTCTTTATCGGAAAGCTCCCGATAGGTCGTTTCGAGAATTCGATCGCGCAGCTCCATGCGGGCAAGCAGGGAACCCTGCTGTACATCAGGTGCACTGATTTTGGGCGAGTTCTCCGAAACATCCCATGTGCGATATCCGACGAGCTGCATCATATAGGGAAATCCGTCGACGGCCTTCACGGCATCCTCGAGCGCTTCTGGCGTGATTGAGCGGCCTCCGGCCTCAACGGTTTTGCGAAAGGCGTTTGCAATTTCAACGTCAGCGATTCGTCCCAGCTGATGGTACTGGGAGCGCCTGAGGAACGAGACGGAATCGTTACGCAGCAACGCCGATACCTTGTAGGGCAGTCCTGCCATGAGTAGGGCTACTTTTTACCTTCGCGTACAAAGTGCTGGTAAACAGAGGCAAATTGAAGCATTTCTTCGAGATCGACGGTGACTTCATCGATGGTGATGGGAAGTCCGATGTCATGTTTTTCGAGTTGCTTAAAGATGCCATTCATGCGTGTGCGCCAGTTGCCCTGGGCCTCTTGAGCATATGTCCAATCGATGCCCACTGGACCAATTTGAACGCCGTTTATGCGCGCGTGAGGCTGTGAGAGGTAGCTATCTGCGGCTTCTTTGGTTCGCTCGATAATATCTTCGAGCATGCCTGGCATGGCGGAGACATTTGCTGCGATCCATGGTGGCCCCTTTGCAGGTTTTGCTAGTTTTTGCAACTTTTGCTAACTTTTGCAAGTTTTGCTAACGGTTTAACATGTCTTGTGCCGCGGGATTGCAGGAGTGAAAAACAGGGATTCCTATTATTCCGACTACGTTGCAACGAGCGGGGCCCGGAGCGCGGCATTTATTGCGCTCCGGGCCCCGTTGGTTTGTGGCTTGGACCAGTTCGACTGCCGTCATTCTAGTCAAACAGGCTCGGCATGTCGTTTTCCTTCATGAGGGCACCGGCGGAGGGGAGGCTCTGCGCGGTGAACTTCTCGGCCGAGACGCCAGCGCCAAGAATCTCCTCGGTCGTGCCGACGGTGGTGACCGAGCGGCCCTTCTTTGCCGTGAAGGCCTGGACGCCCTGCGTGTTGGTGGTCGTCTTGGTCTTGAGCAACGACGTGTTGAAGTTCATCAGGCGATAGTCGCTCGAGACCAGTGCAATATCGCGATCTTCCTTGAGCACCTGGGCATACAGCAGTTTGCTGCCGCCGTAGATGGCGTTCTTAAGGCGCTTGCGGTTGGTCTTGGTAACGTATCCGGCAAGTGCGACGCGCACCACACGACCGTTCTCAAAGACAAACAGCACGTCGGCCTTGTAGTCCTCGGGGTCGATGACCCAGATCACACTCTCATCGGGTTCCATCTCAAGATCGGTCGGCAGGTACGAGCCCAGCTGGGCCGACTTGGTGTCCTCAAACGCCGCAACCTTGCACTTGTACACCTGGTTCTTGTTGGTAAAGACCAGCAGCTCGTGGGTATTGGAGGACGGGAACTCGATAAAGGGTTTGTCGCCGTCCTTGTACTTGAGCGTGGTCGCCTTCTTGAGTACGCGGTCCGTCATCTTCTTAAGGTAGCCATCGCGCGAGAGCATGATGGTGACCGGGTACTCCTCGACCTCGGGCTCCAGGCTCACCTCGATGACCTCGTGGGGCTCAATCCTGCCCGTGCGGCGCGGCATCACGTACTTCTTGTTGACTGCGGCCAGCTCGTCGCTGATGACCTTCTTGATGTTCTCCTCGCTGGAGAGGATCTCCTCAAGCTCGGCGATCTCGCCCTCAAGCTTGGCAATGTCCTTGGTGCGGTTGAGGATGTACTCCTCGTTGATGTTGCGGAGCTTAAGCTCGGCAACAAACTCGGCTTGGGTCTCGTCGATGTCGAAACCCTTCATAAGGTTGGGCACGACCTCGGCTTCGAGCTTGGTGCCGCGGATGATGGCGATGGCCTTGTCGATGTCGAGCAAAATCGCCTCGAGGCCGTGCAGCAGGTGCAGGCGCTCGGACTTTTTGCCCAGGTCAAAGTTAATGCGGCGACGCGTGGACTCAATACGCCACTTGACCCACTCGTGCAGGATCTGGCGCACGCCCATAACGCGAGGGTAACCATCGACCAGCACGTTGAAGTTGCACGAGAACGAATCCTGCAGTGTGGTCGAGCGATAGAGCTTGGCCATGAGCTTGTCGGGGTCGACACCGCGCTTAAGGTCGATGGCGATGCGCAGGCCCGAGAGGTCGGTCTCGTCGCGGATGTCAGCGATCTCCTTGACCTTGCCCTCTTTGGAGAGCTTGACGATTCGCTCGATGATGACATCGGTCTTGGTGGTGTAGGGGATCTCGTAGACCTCGATAATGCGCTCTTCGGGAATCCAGCGCCAGCGGGAGCGGATCTGGAAGCTGCCAAGGCCGGTCTCGACGATCTTTTCCATCTCCTCGCGGCGGTAGATAATCTCGCCGCCGGTCGAGAAGTCGGGCATGGGCATGTACTCGAGCAGGTCACAGTCAGGGTCCTGCAGGTAGTGCATGGTGGCGGTGCAGACCTCGTTGAGGTTGAAACCGCAGATGTCGGACGCCATGGCGACGCCGATGCCCTTATTGGCCGAGACAAGGATGTTGGGGAACGTGGTGGGCAGTAGGCGCGGCTCCTTCATGGCGCCGTCGTAGCTGTCGACGAAGTCGACCGGGTCCTTGTCGATGTCCTTGAAGATCTCTGCGCTGATGGGGGAGAGCTTGGCTTCGGTATAACGCGAGGCGGCGTAGCTCAGGTCGCCCGAATAGTACTTGCCAAAGTTGCCCTTCGACTCCACGAAGGGGGCAAGAAGCGCCTCGTTGCCGGTTGCCAGACGCACCATCGTCTCGTAAATCGCGGCATCGCCATGCGGGTTGAGCTTCATGGTCTGGCCCACGATGTTGGCGCTCTTCTGGCGCTCGCCCTTGAGCAGACCCATCTTGTACATGGTGTAGAGCAGCTTGCGGTGCGAGGGCTTAAAGCCGTCGATCTCGGGGAACGCACGCGAGACGTTGACGCTCATGGCGTAGGGCATGTAGTTGACCTCGAGCGTCTGCGTGATCGGCTGATCGGTGACCTCGGAGTGCAGGCCGATGACGTTCTCGGCGTTGACCTGCTTTTTCTTCGGCTGGTTCTTCGTCTTCTTCTTTGCCACGATATCCTCTTGAACTTCTTAAGGGCCGTCGTTATCGATTTGCTGCTATTGCAGGTCCAGCTGGTCCAGGTATTCCTTGCCGTGCTCGGAGATGTGGCGCTTGCGGCCCGCCTCGTCGTTGCCCAGCAACAGGTTGAACATGGTCTCCATCTTGGTGACGTCCTCGGGCTCCACCTTGATCAGGCGACGCGTCTCGGGGTTCATGGTGGTGAGCCACATCATGTCCGGATCGTTCTCACCAAGACCCTTGGAGCGGTTGATGGAGCACTTCTGGTCGCCGATCTCCTTGAGGATGCCGTTCTTCTCGAGCTCGGTGTAGGCAAAGTAGGTCTTCTCTTTGCAGTTGATCTCGTAGAGCGGAGACTCGGCGATATACACGTAGCCCTCGTCGATGAGCGTGGGCACCAGGCGATAGAGCATGGTGAGCACGAGCGTGCGGATGTGATAACCGTCGACGTCGGCGTCCGTACAGATGATGACCTTGTTCCAGTTGAGGTTGTCTAGGTCAAAGGCGCCGAGGTTCTTGATGCGCTTGTCTTTGATCTCCACGCCGCAGCCCAGCACGCGCATAAGGTCCATGATGATGTCGGACTTAAAGATGCGCGGATAGTCCTCCTTCAAGCAGTTGAGGATCTTACCGCGGACGGGCATAACGCCCTGGAACTCGGCATCGCGCGAGGTGCGAATGGCGCCCGCTGCCGAGTCGCCCTCTACAATGTAGATCTCGCGCCGGCTCTTGTCCTTGGAGCGGCAGTCGATGAACTTCTGCACGCGGTTGGCCATGTCGGTCTTCTGCTGCAGGTTTGTTTTGATGCTTTGGCGCGTTTTCTCGGCATTCTCGCGCGAGCGCTTGTTGATGAGCACCTGCTCCATGATCTTATTGGCGGCATCTTTGTTCTCGATCAAGTAGGTCGAGAGGCGCTCCTTAAAGAATGCCGTCATGGCCTGCTGGATAAAGCGGTTGTTGATGGCTTTCTTAGTCTGGTTCTCGTAGGACGTCTGGGTGGAGAAGCAGTTGGTCACCAGCACCAGGCAGTCCTGGACGTCTTGCCACTTAATGCCGCTCTCGTTTTTGTTGTACTTGCCCTGTTGTTTGATGTAGGCGTCGATAGCGCTGGTCAGAGCACTGCGGGCCGCCTTCTCGGGCGAACCGCCGTTCTCGAGCCAGGAGGAATTGTGGTAGTACTCCTGCATCATGAAAGTGCGCGAGAAGCACATGCAAGCAGTGATTTTTACGTTGTAATCGGGCAGGTCCTCGCGATCGCGACCTCGACGGTCGGCCTCGATAAAGAAGGGCTCGGTAAGGTAGTCGGTACCGACCTTCTCGAGCACGTAGTCTTCGATGCCCTTGGGATAGCAAAAGTCCTCTTCGGAAAACTCGCCATCGTCGCCCTCAATGCGCAGGCGGAAGGTCACGTTGGCGTTGACCACGGCCTGGCGGCGCATGGTCTCGCGATACCAGTCGTGGGGAATGCTGATTGAGGTAAAGACCTCAAGATCGGGACGCCACTTGATGGTGGTGCCGGTGCGGTCCTCGTCGCTGGGCTCAATCTCGAGTGCCTTCTTTTTGGCGCCGACGACCTTGCCCTTCTTAAAGTGCAGGGAGTACTTGTTACCGTCACGCCAGACGGTGACATCCATGTACTCGGAAGCGTACTGAGTTGCGCATGAGCCCAGGCCGTTGGTGCCGAGCGAGAAGTCGTAGTCGCCGCCCTGGTTATTGTTGTATTTGCCGCCGGCGTAGAGCTCGCAAAAGACGAGTTCCCAGTTAAAGCGCTTCTCGGAGGGGTTCCAGTCGAGCGGGCAGCCGCGGCCGTTGTCCTCTACCTGGATAGAGCCATCGCGAAAGGCGGTAAGGGTGATGAGCTTGCCGTAGCCCTGGCGCGCCTCGTCAACGGCGTTGGACAGGATCTCAAAGGCGGCATGCGCGCAGCCGTCGAGTCCGTCCGAGCCAAAGATGACGGCGGGGCGCAGGCGTACGCGCTCCTCGTCCTTGAGCTGGCGGATACTGTCGTTACCATAGTTTGCGGTGTTTTTTGCCATACTCGCTCTCTCGGTGCTCCTTTGCTGCGTTTAAGTCATATAGATAGTCAAGGTAGCATAGCCCAGCCCTTGGGCGATTCCAACCAACACGAAATCCATCGAACAATCGTTCGATTAGATAATGAATGCTTGGAATGCGGGAGGGGCCTGTCCTGCCCTATCCAAACATCTGCGGTAGGTCGATGAAGACGGTTCGATCGCTTTCGCCAGCTTCGAAGCCCGAACGGGAGAAGAATCCATAGCGATGGCACTTGAGCCCCGTTGCCTCGACTTGGGCGATTTCCTCGTCGACCATTTTTTGCGTGATGGGGGATTTGCGGAACTTTGCTTCGTAGAATGCGTAGCCCTCGGGGTCTTGCGTTACCACATCGAATTCGCCGCTCGTTTTGTTTGCGGGATCGTCGTACCAGTACTTGCCTATGGCGTCGAAAGCCGGTTCGATCTTGCCGGTCCTGTTCTGCCGCACGAGGTATTGACGGCAGATCTCCTCGAACATATGAGGAACGTAGTTTTCCTCGAAGTCTTGGAAGACGTGACGATCATAGAAGACTTCCGGGTCGAGCAGCTGACGCGCTGAGGCATTGCGGAAAACATAGCGATAGTAAAAGAGCGAAAGCGGATCCACTACAAAGTAGCCGGACTTGCGCTTGTTCGTAGGGTCGTTGATGGGTGCACGCTTTTGGACGATTTCGAGTGACATGAGCTTGTCGAGCACGTCTGCCATGGCCGGACCGCTCGAGACGTGCGACTGTGCCAGCACGTCCCCCCAACGGGAGTAACCTTGTGCGAGAGCCCCGAAAACTTCGTTGGCGTTGGTCATCTTCGAGATCTCGGCGTTGAGATAGGACGGCACCTCGCTTTCTAAGCGGGCGCCAGGTTCCGTGACGAGCTCGATGATGTTGTCGCGTACGCTTTGGGATTGATCGATGAGGCGATTGTAAAAGGGGATGCCGCCAAAAACGCTATAGAGCCGCACCTTGTCCTCGGGCGAGAACGCGGGATAGAACTTCGCAGCGTCAAAGTAATCCATGGGTTTAAGCTCAAGCGCGAGATCAATTCGCCCGTAGAGGGGGCTTTCATGCTCGATGAGGGATTTCATAATCTCAACGTAGGAGCCGCACAGGACAATGTTTAAACGTGAGTCTTCCCTGTGAGCGTCGATTGAGGTCTGAAGAATGCTGTCTAAGCCTTTAACCGCATCTCTCAAGTAGGGGTATTCGTCGAGAACGAGGGTAATGTTCTTGTCTTTGGCTTGGGCAAACAGAAATTCGATGAGCTCGCGGATGCCTGTGAAGGCGAGCGGAGGAAAGCTCAGCGCTTCAGCAACAAGGACGGACAGACTCTCGAGGTTGTCTGCCTCGGAGGTTTGGCGGCACTCGTAATAGACCGTTGCGACGTCTGACAAATCCGTTAGCGCCTGCTTGATGAGCTCACTTTTTCCGACGCGACGCCTGCCGTAAATGAGAACATTGCGCTGCTCGGGTGCTTTGAGCGTTTTCTTAATACGGGCGAGTTCACGCTCCCTGCCAATGAATTCCACTTACTCGGTTCCTTCCGACTCGGTTTTGTCCGAGTTAATTGTATCGCATGAATCAGATTATGCTCGAGATTACTCGGACAAAACCGAGTCGGTTCTGTCCGAGTAAGTTTGAATAGTGAACCGAAGTTGTAATGTCCGCATGGCGATGACGAATATGGTTTTCATAATGACAGATATAGTTGACATTGTCTGATATATGCAATATATTTCTGTCATGCTGCAACGGATATCTGTCCATTACTACGAAAGGAACTCCATGCCGGGCAAAAAGAACCTACGCATGAAGGCGGCGCGCGCGGCGGTTGGCCTTTCGCAAGCTGACTTGGCCGAGGCCGTGGGCGTTACGCGCCAGACCATCGGCCTGATCGAGGCGGGCGGCTACAACCCCACGCTCAATTTGTGCGTGGCGATCTGCAAAGCGCTACGCGTTACGTTGAACGATCTGTTTTGGGAAGACGGGATCGACGTCGACCCTAACGCTCTTTAGGAGTTCGCTATGAAATTTGAAAATTTAAAACTCGTGCAAAAGTGGCGTGAATATGCCGGCCCAAAGGATGAGCGCCTGGAGGCTGAGAGCGCGAAGATCTACAAGATTGGTTTCGTGCTGCTTTCGTTTGGCATGTTGATGATATTTTTCTACCAGTTTATAGCTCGACAGGTTGCGTGGGTTCACAGCGACGCCAGTGAAATGCCGCATGGCTTTGCAACGCCGTTCGAGGCAGCCATCTATTTGTGGCTCGTTCTTGTGATGTTGATTTGCGCAGGACTGCAAACGCGGAAGGGCTATGTCGATACCAATCGTTTTGGGCAAACCGAGCATCTTCCTGTTGGATATTTCCTGCTTATCAGTGGTCTTAGCGGCGCCGCGTTCGCGCTTGTTATTGCCGCAATGCGCTGTATCGCTGAGGCGCAGATCGTACCGCTCGAAAGCGTCTTTTGGTTGGCGAACCTGGCCACGGGCGTATTCTGCGGTGCGACGATTTTCGCGGCCACGTTTGCTGTCCTGTGCGCAACGTTTTTCACGGCGAAAAGACGTCGTGCCAAGCTCGAGGCAGAACTCGACTCCTCAGACGACATTTAATGCGTAATGGGCCGGCTCTGGGTATCCAGAACCAGCCCTTTTTTGATGTTCGATGAGCCGAGTCGGCGTCTCTCGCAAAGGTAATTTAGGAGCTAGCGAGGCCTATCCGAATTGATCTCATCGGCGGTGTCGTTTTCGAGCGCCGTGCGGCGGGCGCTGTAGGCGACAAGGCCGGCGCCTGCCGCGGCGAGTGCTGCAGCGGCTGCCATGAGGGGAGCGTTGACATCGCTCGTGCCCGCAAGCACGCCCGCTTTTCCGGAATGCTTGTTATTGCCGTGATCCTTGCTGCTGCCAGAGCCACTGCCGCCACCGGAGCTGCTTCCGCCGGAGCCACCTCCACTCGTGCCGCCATCGCCGTCGACCGTCATCGGGGCGTCGTGAAGCCCCGTCGTATCCGCGCTGTCGCATACGCCGACCTGAACTTCTGAGCGTTCGCATGCCGCGTCGGGCACATGAAGCTCGTGCAGTACGGCACCCAGCGTCGAGTTTGCGCCCGGTCGAATTTCCTCGAGCGTTACGGGATCGAGCGCCACCAGATTACGTGCCTTCGCATACAGCGTTACGCGTTTGCCCACTTCGTCGCTCCAACTCTCGGGGATGGCGAAGCTCATGCGGAACTGTGCCGTGCAACCCGGTGCCAGCACGGCGTTGCCGTTGTCGGCTACCAGCGGGTGCGTTGCAAAACGTGTGCCCAGCGTCTCGAGCGCGTACTTCACGTGTGCCATGTCGTTGGCCGAAGCGTCCTCGGCAAGCTCTGGATCGTAGATCGAAGCCATGCGTGCGTTCACTCCGAATCCGATGGATGCACTGGAGAATGGCTGGCTGGAGCCCTCTCGGTACAGATCGATCGTGCCGGCGGTCAGCAAGGTGTTGCCGTCGTTTCGCACCGTGACCATAAAGGATTCACCTGCTGCTCCGGGCACCACCGCGCCCGAGGTAGCGACCGCGCCCGTCGGAGTGGCACACGCCACCAAGGGCACTTCGATGCCGTGCAGCTCTGCCTCGCTCTTCTCCGCGCTCACAATGTGTGTGGCGAGCGCGGAGAGCATGCCTCCCGACGTCAAAAATGTCGTTATCTGATCGACGGGATGGTCCAGCTCGCACATCACGAACGGCTCCGTGAACAGATCGCCTGCCAAGGTGCTGGCGAAGATGCGGAAGTGCTTGCCCATCACTGCTACCGGGTTGCCTTCTTCGTCGTAGGTTTGTCCCACCTTGCCATCGGTATTCTCTACATAGAGCACGCACCTGCCGTTGTTGCTTACGCTAAACGATGCCGGGCCACAGCCTGCGGCACCCACGGGCTGCGTTGCAAATGCCGATGCGCCTCGCGTCCAAGTAATATGCTGCAGTTGCTCGTTGACGGTTGCCAAAAAGCCCGAATGTTGTGGCCACGGCACCGCACGGGGTACTGTGACATCTGGTGGCATAACGCCCCAGCCCGCAATGGACTGGCCGATCACGGCGTACGATGCGCAGCCGCAACCGTCTGCGGTCTCGTACGCAACGGGCACCACCATTTTGCCGTTGATATTCTCGGGCTCGCCCAGCTCGATACTCGACGGTGCTTGCGGAAAGCGGAGAACTTGGCGGAACGTCAGGCTATCGCCCGAAACGCCCGACCACAGTGTGAAGCACTCCAGCGCAACCTCAGCCTCGCTGCCGAGCGCCTTTTCTGCGGTGGTTCCGCGGCGGTGGAGGTAGGCACCTGACAGGCGTCCGTCGACCAGCGTCTTGCCCACCGTGATACGCGGGCACTGCAGGCAATGGTAGTCATCCTCTTGCAGGCGGCCGCGCGAGATGCTGCGCCACGACGTGTGCGACACCACGCGAACTCCGCCGTTGTTTATGCGCAGGCGCACAACGGACAGTATGCCGGATGTGCTCGCCGCTTCGAAAGGGGTGTTGTCGCCGGCATGGCGCTCGCCCGAGACCAGCAGCACGTAGGCGTCTTGGTTTCCCCTCCCGTCTGTATATTCCACCACGTCAAAGTCGTAATCGAATATGCCGCTGCGCTCCACGTCGCCCTCGCCAAACCCAAGGGGGAAGTCCACGGGCATGGGGGCGGACCACGTGCCGTTTGCCTTTGTGTGCACCACCAGGCGCGAGCGGCCATTGTCGCCGTAGCGCACCGAGGCGATACGGAACAGGCATTCTACGCCGGCGATCATTGCCAGCTTCATGTGAGCTTCGCTGAGCACGCCGGAAAACAGCACGTTGTCGCTCGAGGGCTTGATGCCGCCACGCTCGTCCTCCGATACACCAGCAGAATTGGCGTTGGGGTCCGCAGCGGCGTCCTTCGCCTGCCCGATATAGGTGTACTTATACATCGTCGCGGCGTTTTCGTCGTTCTCTATCAGTGCATGGACGAAATGCTCGATCTGTCCCGTGTCGTCGCTTTCTGCATCCGCCTCGAGCTCAATGCGCGTGACCGCTTGATCCCAATCGCGCACGACGGGCGCGACGTTTACGACAGCGGCCTTAACCTCGGCGCGTGCGAGCAGCTCGGCGTTGGTGACGATGGTGGCCGATGCGATAAATTGCGGCACGCCGCCCGCCTCGATGTTGCCGGGCATGCCGAAGCGGGCATCCAACGTGTAAGGCGTATCTCCACCCAATGCGAGCTCAGAGCGCTGGAGCACATGCTGGTCGCCATTGTTCACCGACATATTCCACGAATCGAGGAGTGTGGGCCACGACCCCGACCAAGCCTTGGTGGTCCACTTGAACATTACGAACTGGAGTATCACATCGACATCGACGTCTGCACCCACGCGCAGCCGCGGAAGCTGGCGCCCGTCCGCCTTCTCGTACCCAATGAACAGGGTGAGAGATGCGGCGCCACGCACGGCAGATGAAGCGACGCCTGCAACGCCGGCGCCAAAGGTGACGGCAAGCCCGATCTGGATAGTGAATGAGCCCGACGTGTTGGAATAGTCGAGCGAAATGTTTTTAAAAAACGCCGCGCCGCTGCCGTGCGTGTGGGCGCCCACGGCGAGCGCCAGTTTTGCCAGCACCCAGGGGTTGACGTTTAGGAAAAACGGCACCGGTCCCAAGGTGAACTGTTCGGTCCAGTTGAGGTCGGTTCTTACCTGGAAGAGGGCCTTAATATTGCCGTATGCGGGGTCGTTGTTGTTACCCCAGGTTTTGCCCACCCAATCGTAGGCGAGCGAGCCGTACAGCTGTGTGGCGATATCCATCGTGAACAGCAGCGTGCAATGGTGGCGAAGCAGCTTGGTGTTCCTTGGATCGGTGCCCGAACCGGCACTCATACTCTTGTACTGATTCCACTTCCCCTCCATTTCGTCGAGGTAGCGGTTTGCCTGCTTGGCGCCCGACTCACGCGGCGATTTCTTCCAGTATTCCGGATCCGGATTGCCCGAATCGTTCATGTAGCCGACCGGTTTGTATCCTCCGCCAAACAGCACGTATCCGGCAAACGAGAAATCGAACAGAATGGGGAACGCGGGCATCCAGCAGGTGAACTTGTTGCCGCCGATGCCGGGAAACGCCGCCGGGAAATCAAAGGGAGTAATCTCTTGGTCCATGGTAGTGGGGACGATAGTGGTCGAGCCCGATTCTGCCTTTGCGGCCGGCGCGGTGACAACGGCCATGGGGGAGGAGAGCGTGTAGGTTTTGCCCTGGTAGTCGAGCGCAAAGCGCAGCTTGCACCCTTCTTCCAGAAGACCCGATGCTGCGTCGAGGAACTTGTCTTCGAGTGTGAACGTGGCCAGATTATCCGCGCCCGATGCGCTGGCCTTGACTTGGCCGATCTGCGTGACGGTTTCGGATGAGCTGCCCGCGGCGGGCGTCACTTTGTTGATGCACAGCGTTGCCTGTCCACCCTGTGGCAGATGTGCCTGCACGGTAAAGGAGTGCGTATCGGGCTGTTCGTTTGCCGTGTCGTCCTTCGGCAATGCCATGAACGTGGCTTCAGCGTACTGGATGTCCCATTCGTCGAATGTGAGCTGGCGAAAGTACGGCTCGCCATCGGAGAGCGGACGTGTGGGTGCGGTAATGGCGGTGCCGCCTTGGACACGCGCGAGGGGAATCTCGACATCGCGGTAGCCTTTCATGCTGATGGAGATACCGCCGTTAAAGTCGTACGCGTCAAGGAGTGTTGCCTCGTCCACGTAGCCTTCCGAAAGCGGCGCGACCTCAAAAATGGCCGTGCCTTCGTCATCGGTAGTGGCGGTGAGCTGCTTGCCTGCGGCATAGCGCGATGTGAGCGTGACCTGGGCACCCGCGATGGGCGTATTCTTGTTGGCGACATCGACCACGACCACACCAAACATGGTGCGCGAGAGAACGAGCACCCTGAAGGGGTCTTTTTCGTCGGCATAGGCTTCGGTGGGCGCGAACGGCAATATGAAGGCGTTTGCGCTTCCTGGCACGCGCGGCAACATAATGCTCGCCAGCGAGGACGCTCCGGCAACAAGTAACGAACGGCGATCAAGCATCTTTGGCTCCCATCCCGCAGGCATCGGTGGAAATAATCCAATTTTGCGAGAAGGCATCCTGTCACGGTAGTGCCGTTCGATGGCCAAAATGTCCAATTTGAGCGCGCGAAAGCGTCAGGCCCCCCGGAGCGCTTTCGATACGCCGGGCAGTCTGGCCGCTAGCGCAACATGTGGGCAACCAGCTCGGCGCGAGTTCCGATACCAAGCTTGGCATACACTCCTGATAGGCGGTTTTTAACAGTGCCCGGCGATACTTCCATGTGGCGTGCGATTTCGGCGTTGGTCCATCCGCGGCAGGCGAGCATGGCCATGGTGAATTCCGTGGTCGTTAGATCGTCGGCCACGTCCTCGCCCGAATCAGGGTTGTGGATGCGCCGCCAGCCGTAGCTGAAGCGGTACGTGATCTCGATGATGCGCGCGAAGTCGTCTGGGTATTGCGTTTTTAGGCACGCCTCGATGAGCCCCTGTAAAAGGCCGTGGTGCTCGCCAATGAGCTCGATAAGGCCGTCGGGGCGCGCAATGCCCCAAGCGGCTCCGAAGTGTGCCTTTGCGGCGTCGATGTCCTTGAGGCTCATGCATGCCATGGAGGCTGCCAGGTGCAGGAACAGTTCCGAGATCGGATAACTTCCCTGTTTCATAATCAGGGCGTTTTCCGCCATGCCCAGGCTGCGGCCGTATTCGCCGCGCAGATACAAGGCGTGCGCCATCACGTAGCTGGCGAACAGGCGCAGGCCTTCGGGCAGATGCGCCGCAAGTGGATAAAACTCTTCGGCAGAATACGGGGAAGGCAAGTGCAGCAGGACGCTTGCGGCCGAGGCGAACAGGATATGCGTGGCGTGGATAGCGGATGATTCCTCGTCGGCCGGCGTATCGAGGATGCCCGCAAGGCACCGGCGGGCGTCGGCGATACGGTTGAGCGACAGACTGGCATATCCGCAGATAAAGCATGCGGAATAGCGCAGTGCGGGGTCGGTGGCGTCAAGATAGGGGCGTGCTGTCTTGGCAGCGAGGGTGGCCTGTCCGCGAAAGTACAGCGCTTCTGCCGTGGCGATGGTGCGTGAATCGGGGTCGGAAATGCCTGCAACCGCAGCGTCAATCTGCCCCGGCACAAAGGCGGTGCACATCAACGGCATGGGAACGCATGGGTAGCCATCGCAGTCCATCTTCCATCTCCCAACAGCTGGCAACAATGCAGCAATTGTACTCCTGTTGCTCGGGACCGGAATTTGTGGGTATCGCCTACGATTATGCCGAACGTATAAAGGAAGAGTCTATTGGCGATGCTCCCAAGGTGGCTACTGAAGCCTAGCTGGCCTCGACATTAGGAAAAATTGCCGCCCCTACAAAAAGCTCTGCCGCAGCGATGGGAAACGCATCTTCTGGGCATTCCGGCGTCTCCAGCCAGCGCTGGACTGCTGCTGTCGCCTGCGCGTTGGCGAGCGAGGCGTGGGGACCGTCCGGCGACCAGCGGTGACGGGCGAGCCCTGCCGCGTGTGTGGGCCTCCATCGGCGTAGACCCATGACCCCCATGGCATCGGAGAAGTCCACCATGGCGTCCAGGACCTTACCGTCCGGCATGTCCAGCCTAGCGGCTCTCTTGATTCCGAGGTCGAAGGGGGCGTTGTGCAAGGCATATGGGGCCGAGTGGAAGTGGATCAAAAGAGCGTTACTTGACGTTTCATGCATAATGCCAACCGTCCCGCGACATCACGTTCGCAGCGCGCAGGGGCCGGAGAACCTTCGCGATGAGAGTTGACGTTTAATACCTTGCATCGTATAGTGTGTATAGCACAGTATATGACGAGAGGAGGTGTGCGGATGGAGGCACAGATGAAGCGCGGCTTCCTGGAGGCCTGCGTGCTCGCGGCCGTCTCCGGCGAGGAGTCCTACGGCTACCAGATCGTGAAGGACGTACCGGCGAGCATGGGGCTCACGGAGTCGACGCTCTACCCGCTGCTCAAGCGCCTGGAGAAGGCCGGGTGCATCACGGCGCGCTCCGCCGAGCACAACGGGCGGCTGCGCCGGTACTACCGCATCACGGACGACGGGCGAGCGCGCATCGAGGAGTTCCTGGCCGAGTGGCCGTCCGTACGGGAGATTTACGCATACGTTGAGGAGGCGCACCATGACGCGCGATGAGTTTCTGGGCCGGTTGGGCGAGCTGCTCGCCTGCCTGCCGGCCGAGCAGGTGGAGGAGACCAAGGCGTTCTATGCGGAGGCCATCGCCGACCGCATGGAGGACGGTATGAGCGAGGAGGAGGCCGTGGCCGCCATGGGCACGCCCGGCGAGGTGGCGGAGGCCACGCTCGACGACCTGCCCGCCGTGCCGCGCGCGATCGCGAGGACGCGCCGGCGCAGCACCGCGCTGCTGTGGGTGCTGGCCATCGTGGGCTCCCCGGTGTGGGTGCCGCTGCTCGCCGCCTTCGCCGCCGTGGCCGTCACGGTCTATATCTGCATCTGGGTGCTGGCGCTCTGCGTGTGGATCGTCGCGGTGGCACTCGGGGGCGTGGGCGTAGTTGGGCTCCTGCTTGCCGTAAGCGGCGTCATCATCGGCCACTTCCCGTACGCCCTCGCCTCGGCGGGCGTGGGGCTCGGCCTCGTCGGCGTGGCGCTCTTCGTTGGTGCTGGCGCTTGGGCAGCCTCAAAACAAATTGCGCGCCTCTCGGCGCTCTGGGCGAGGAAGGCCGCCTCGCCCTTCTGGAAGGGTAAGGGCGAGAAGGGCGGCGCTGCCGCGCATCTCGCGGCGTAGAAAGGAGTGAGTACCATGACCAGTGCGAAGAAGATCTACCTCGCCGTGGCGGGCGGGCTCGTTGCCGCGGGTGTTGTCCTCGCGGGCATTGGCTTTATCGCTTCGGGTTTCGACCCGGCCGTGTTCACAACCCATATAGACACACGCGACAGCACCATCGTGCTCGGCGGCGTCGAGGTGGACGACCCGATGGGCCTCCCCTTCATCGAGCAGCTCGCCAATCTGGGCGAGATCGACACCTCCGGCGTCGCGGATCCCGCCGCGCCCTAGGCGCAGCGAGCCCGGGCGCTCTGCCCGCCAAGCTGCGTAAGCCGGCGAAACCCGAACCTCAACCTCTACGCAACTGGCCCCAAGCCTGCGCCGATTCGCTCTCAGCGCCGCGCGGGGGCCCGTGACGCATGCCCAAAAAGGTACGAGGAGAAAGGAACGCGATGACGACAACCACGCCCTTCCGCCTTCACGGGGCCACGCAGGACCGGAAGCGACTGGGCCGTGCGGTGGGGCTGTGCTTGGATTGGCTACACTGATATGGACAGTTCCGTGAGGGGCGCGAGAGGCGGGACTCTGGGGAGATCTTCGAGGAGGAGTGTCTCGACTGGAAGCGTGGGTTCAGTGGAGCAGGAACCTAATCTCTGTCTCTCTTGCTTTTTTGATTTGTTGAGAAGCCGGCATTTGGGGGCATTTTGGATAGCGAACAGTTCAAACAAGAAGCTGAGAAAATAGAACAAAGCCTGAGTGCCTTGAGAGTCGCCGAGCGCAATGCAGTGATTCCCTTCATGAACGGCGACTTTACCCAATGGGATCTATATCTGGCATCCTCCTCTGAGTATGCGATGAGACTGATAGACGGATTCATCTCCATGCTCGAGTCGAGGAATCTTGTTTGCGTCGCCCAGCTTCTCCGCGCACAGGTTGGAGTCTGCCTGCGGACATTCGCATTATTCGCCGCCGAAGACCAGGATGACTTTCTCAAGCAGGTGTTTCAAGGTGTGCCTGTGAACAAGCTGAAAGATTTCTCGGGTGAGAAGATGTCCGATGGAAGACTTCAAGACTTACTCGAGAAGTTCGATCCAAAGGTAAAAGATGTATACAAGGTGACGTCTGGATTCGTCCACTTCTCCATTGATATTCTGCCGAGCATGGGTGTGCCTGGGGAGGGCTATGAGGTCGAGTTTAATTTTGGAGCCGAGCCCAACGAGAGAAACAATGCGCCTCTCGTGGAATGCGGCAAGGCGTTCTGCCACTATGTCGACCTGCATCTCCAGATGCTCCATAAGGTGATTGCTTCGGATGAATGGTATGCCGATCGATTCCGTATCGATTCCGATGGTCCTGCAGACGAGGCCTCGAAAAGCGAGAAGGTGTAGGTCGAACGCATTGACGCTGCCTTGACAGCATCCCGATATGATAACGAATGGGAGGTTCCCTGCGAAATGTGCGCCTCTGTATATTCTCGCTAGGACGCCCTCGACCGATAAGGCATCGTTGAGTTCAATTTGAGTTCAGCTCGGGTGCCTGAAAATCGCCCAACTCTGATAAAAGGGGAGACGACGGTACACCACGTAGACGAGAGGCTATGGAAGTGCACGATTTGATTATATTGGCGCGCTAAACCGCCCCGCTGCCCAACTTGAACTCCGCTCACGCGTGTATGGGGCTGCGAGAGGTAACGGCCTGCGGCCTCCTTTGTGTGCTCGATGATATCTTCGAGCATGCCGGGCATGGCGGAGACATTCGCTGCAATCCAGCCGTGTTCAAGCGCCGTTTCGGATAGGAGCGAGAGGGGGCTGTCTTGCCCGTTTCCCTTGCACCCGTAAAGATGGTTGACAGTTTGGGGTCTCCCGGGTCTTTAGCTTTTACCGTGCTAGATGCCTCATGGAAACTGTTGGACTTTAATCAGACAGACCCAGCATGTCGTTTTCCTCCATGAGGACATCGGCTAAAACCGCAACACCTATGCTTGTTTAAGCAAACTTCCTGATAGTCGTGGAGCTGCTGTAGCCCGACATGCAGGACATCGCTCGGCTTAAACACCGGATGCCGCATCCGCGAAACGAGTTGCGGTGCACCCTGTTCCAAAAGGCTGCCAAGTACCATGGCGTGAGCGTTGGGGTAGCCATCATTCAGCGTGGATACATCCGGATGCGCATAGATCCAGACGATTCCAACGTTCTCGTATTTCCCGTGCAGGTAATCGAAGAGGGCAGGCGACACCATACAGTTGCCGCCGACGGTCACGATTCTGTCGGGGTTTTCTGCCGCAAGCTTCCTCTGCGCATCCTGAATCCCCGCCAGGACTTCGTCCTCGGCATAGATGCGAACTGTGGAGTGGGTATGATGAATTGGACACCTAGTTAAGAGCGAAAGGTGTTCAAGATGACCCAAAGAAGAAAGCGATACGACAGGCAGTTCAAGGTCTCGGCGGCAAAGGTGGTCCTGTCCGGGGAAATGACGGTCAAAGGCC
>DBFOPP010000026.1:0-22943 GCA_048428865.1 Collinsella sp. | reverse complement strand
ATTAAGTGCTCTTCGGCTCGTGCGGAACTGCGCGTGGAGCAATAACCTAAGCCCTGCGGCGGAAGGGGACTGCGTTTTCGTGCTCCTCTTCGCCCGGGTGCCGTCGGGTCAGGGATGGGCGTCTTCGCTGATAGTCTTTGTTGAGAGAGAGCTGCTTTTATTGCGGCTCTTTCTTTGGTTTTGGGTATATTTGTTCTTGTTGAATTGTTATTACGGATGGGCTGGGTACTTGGCTTTCCGCTGTTATTTGTAGCCGTCTCGGCTTTGGTTGAGGGGAGACGTCCTTTATGCGTATTGTGTTTATGGGTACGCCTGATTTTGCTGTGCCTTCGTTGACTTCACTTGTTGAGGCTGGGAACGAGATTGTGCTTGTTGTTACTCGTCCTGATGCTGTTCGTGGGCGTGGTAAGAAGCTGGAGCCGTCTCCTGTTAAGGCTAAGGCGCTGGAGCTGGGGTTGCCGGTCATTGAGGCGAATCGTATGACGCCTGAGGTTGTTGAGGTGCTCCAGGCTGCCCAGGCTGATATTTTCTGTGTGGCTGCCTATGGTTGCATTTTGCCCGATGAGGTGCTGCATATGGCGCCGCTTGGTATTGTGAATGTTCATGCGTCCTTGCTGCCTCGTTGGCGTGGGGCTGCTCCTATTCAGCGTGCGATTCTCGCTGGTGATGAGGTTGCTGGCGTTTCTATTATGCGTATTGGACATGGCGTTGATACCGGCGCTTATTGTGCCCAGGCGTCTACGTCGGTTGCCGGTAAGCATGCCGAGGCGCTGACCATGGAGCTTGGTGAGCTTGGCGGCAAACTGCTTGCCGATACGCTTCCTTTTCTCGCCGATGGCACCGCCGTGTGGACTGAGCAGGATGAGTCACTCGTCACTCATGCAGCCAAGATTTCTAAGCAGGAGATGCGCCTGGATCCGCAAATGGCTGCGCTCGATTGCGTGCGTCATGTGCTCGCTTCGTCCGATACCGCGCCTGCTCGTTGCGTGATTGCCGGCAAGACCGTGCGTGTGCTCGATGCTGCGCTGGCCGATGTTTCGCTTGGCGAGGGCGCCGTTGACGTTAAGGCCAAGCGTGTTTACCTTGGTCTTTCCGATGGCACGGTTGAGTTGCTCGAGGTTAAGCCCGATGGCAAGCGTGCTATGGCCGCTTCTGCTTGGGCTGCTGGGCTGCAAGGCGCCGATCTTTCGTGGGGTGTTCTGTCATGAGCAAGCTGTCTCCCGCGCGTAAGCTTGCGCTCGATGTGCTAATGGAGGCCGATCGCCGCGGCATGTATGCGCGCGACGTGCTGTCCTCTCGCGCATCGGCCAAGGCTATTGACCAACGCGATTCCGCTTTTGCCGCTCGCTTGGCGCTGGGTGTCGCCGCCACGCAGGGTATTTTGGACGAGCTTCTCGATCAGTTTCTCGATAAGCCTAAAAAGGTTGCGCCGCGTGTTCGTATGGCGCTTCGTATCTCGGCCTTCGAGATGCTTTACCTACATACCCCTGGTCGCGTTGCGGTGAGTCAGGGCGTTGAGCTAGTTCGCAGCGGAGCTAAGTCTGCCGCAGGTTTGGCCAATGCTGTGCTGCATAAGGTTGCGGACAATGTTGAGGACTTTGCTACTGCGTCCGATGTGGATGAGTCTGAGCGACGCTTGGTTCGTCTGTCGCGCCTGATGGGACTGCCGCGTTGGCTGTGTGCTCGCATTATGGCATCGTTCGACACGACAGAGGGTGCGCTTAACTTTGCCGGCAATCTGGCCCCCGCACCGCTGGCCTTGCATGAGAACGCCTTTGCGACCAAACCCGATCCGTATATCTCGCAGCTCGTCGCACCTGTCTTCCCGGGCTGCCATGCCCCGGTTGATGCCCAGGTTACCGTTGCTTCGGGTGTGTTTGAGCGTGCTGCCGCGGTGGCCTCGGACCTTAACGCGCAGCTTATCGCCACGGCTGCCACGCGCCCTGGTAGCTGCCTTGAGATTGGTGCCGGTCGTGGCACCAAGACCTATGTGATGATGTGCCAGGCCAAGCGTGCCGGCTATGAGCGTCAGCATACGGCACTTGATCTTCATGACCGTAAGTGCGACCTGAATCTCGCGCGCCTTCACAAGGCCGGTATTCAGGGCGTTCGTACGGTTTCGGGTGATGCCTGCGAGCTTGATGAGGTGCTCACATCGTTTGATGCCATGCTTGGCGAGCCGGTTAAGTTCGACACGGTCTTTATCGATGCGCCGTGCTCTGGCACCGGAACCATGCGTCGTCATCCCGAGATTCCGTGGCGCCTGACCGTAAAGGATGTGACGGTTGAGCTGCCCAAGCTGCAGCTGACGATGCTCAAGGAGGCTGCTGCGCGCGTGGCTGCCGGCGGTGAGCTCATCTATGCCACCTGCTCGGTTTTTGATGAAGAGAACACGCAGGTCGTGGATGCCTTCCTGGCCTCTCCCGAGGGCGTCGACTTTAGCGTCGCACCGCTCTCCGAGGCGCAGATTCTGCAACTCCCCGAGTTCGATCAGGCCAAGAAGCTCGTTTCCGTACGCCAGAACGACCGAGGACTTTTCCAAAGCGTGCCGGTAAACGCCGACTCCTACGACGGCCACTTCTGCTCCAGGCTGGTCCGCAAGTAACGACTAAGTTGCGGTGAAATAGGGATTGAATAGCGGCTTCTGCCCGCCAAACAGTCCTTATTTCACCGAAACTCATAAGGAAACCTGGGTAGATTATTAGCTACTCATAGCTCAAAGAAATAGCCCCGCGATCGGTGCCGGTCGCGGGGCTATTTGGTTTCTAGTGGTTATGCGGGCAATTGGCGCAGCAGCCGCTGGTGGCGTTGGTGCTGGAGCCGCCGCTTCGCTGGTCGGTGTTGTAGAAACCGCTACCCTCAAATTTAATGCCGCTGGCCGAGAACGTCTTGGCTGCCGGGGCACCGCAGCTAGGGCACACGACCTCGGGAGTCTCGGACATGGGATGCTCAACCTCAAACACGTTGCCGCAGCTCGAGCACTTGTAATCGTAGCGCGCCATAATACTTCCTTTTCAGCACAAAGCGGGCAGATTACTCTGCCCGCAAAAATTCAAACGTTTGTAACTGTACCCTATATCGGGGGTTTTATCACGCTTCGCCCCAGAATCTATGGTTGTTGCGCAGGAGCTGTGCGGTTTTGTTCTCGGCGGCTGCAATGTCCGCCTCGTCAGCCTGCCAGGTCCAGTTGCCCGTGGCCACGCCCGGAACGTTCATGCGGGCGCCGTCGCCAAGCCCCAGGATATCCTGCAGCGGCATCATCACCAGGGGAGCGTCGCTTGCCAGCGCGTCGCTCATCAGCTTGGCCGCAAACTCAACACCGCTCGGCTCGTCGCCGCCGGCAAAGGAACGCGTACACCAGCCGGCGAGCGTCGAGGTGTCGTGCGTCGACGTGTACAGAATCTTGCCGGGCGTGGGATGCACACCGCAGCGAACGTCGTAGTCGCTAAACTCCAGCACGTCCATGCCGGGGAAGCCGCAGGTCGAAGCCATGGCGCGAACACCGGGCGTCAAATAGCCCAGGTCCTCGGCGATAAAGTTGAGCGGACCCAGCTCGTCATAAGCGGTCTGGAACAGGTCCTTACCCGGGCCCGCCAGCCAACGGCCGTCGGCGCAAGCCTTGCCCGCAGGGATACTAAAGTAGCTGTGGAAGCCCAGGAAGTGATCCAGGCGCACGCGGTCGTAGAGCGAAAAGGCACGACGTAGGCGATCCATCCACCAGCTATAGCCGTTCTGCTTCATGTGGTCCCAGCGGAACGTCGGGTTGCCCCACACCTGGCCCTCGGGTGCAAAGTTGTCGGGCGGTGCACCGGAAATCTCAATCGCCTTGCCGGTATCGGACAGCCAGAAGTTCTCGGGTTCGCTCCACGCGTCTGCCGAATCGTCCGAAACATACATCGGGATATCGCCGATGACCTCGATGCCCTTCTTGTGCGCATAGTTCATGAGCTCGCACCAAGCCAGGTCAAAGCGGTACTGCATGTACGCCTGCAGCTCGGCCTCGTTATGGAAGCGCTTGTCGTCGATCAGATGCTCGTTGTAGCGCGCGACATCTGCCGGCCAATCGTGGCGCGACTCGCCTTCAAAGTACTTTTTGACGGCCATATAGACGCAGTATTTCTCGAGCCAATCGGCATTGCGATGTTTAAACGCTGTGTACAACGGATCGGCATCTTCGCCGCCGCGGGCCTTCCAAGTCTCAAAGTCGGCGGCCAGCTCCTCGTGACTCTCGGGTAGCAGGTCGATATTGCCTGCAAAGGCCGAAGGGCCGGCGTAAGGGGAGCGGAAGAAGTCCGTGGGGTTGACGGGGAGAACCTGCCAGTAGCGCATGCCCATGGCGGCCAGATGGTCGATAAAACGACGCGTGGGCGCGCCGATCGTACCGGGCTTGCCGTCGTCGGTCGGCACCGATGTGATATGGCACACAACACCCGCACCGTGATCGAGCGGCTCCTGCAGGCGCTGCTCGGCATGGTGATAGATGATCGACGAGCCCAGCGGATACAGATCGAGCGTGACCGTACCGCTGTGGATCTCGCACTCGTGACCGCTGATCACATCGCTCGCACATTCGCCGAGCGCTGGAATCGTCACGCGGTGTGAATTGCGCAGGCTACGGTTGATGATAACCGTCGCGGACTCGCCGTCTTTACCGGCGCGCGTATAGGCGAGTACTTCGTCATTGAGCGCGAAGGCCTTGATTTCACCGTCGATCATAAACGGTAGCGCGCGGCGCACAGCAGATGCGTTCTTGACGATCGCGAACGTATCGAAGTCGTGCAGGTTTTCCTTGGTCGGCATGGTGCGGCGATTGCCCGGATCGGTGAGACCTTCCAAGCCGTACTCGTCACCGTAATAGATTGAGGGAACGCCCGGGAACGTCATCTGCATGAGCGTCGCCAGCCAAAAGCGGCTCTTGGCCAGGCCCATGGAGTTCTCGTCCAGGCGCCACTTGCTGCGCTCGCTCTCAGGTAGTTGCGACTCGTCGGGGCCGCCGCCGAGCACCGAGATGATACGTGGGCGGTCGTGGCTCGACAGCAGGTTGAGCGCGCAGGATAGGGCCTCGCGCGGATAATTCTCGCGTAGGGTCTCAATATCCTCGGCAGCTTGGTAGGCGTTTTTGTAGCCCATCAAAAAGCCGATGACCATGTCGCGGAAGGGGTAATCCATGGCCGAGTCGAGCTCGAAGCCTTGCAGATAGCGACGCAGATGGCCGTAGCTGATCTTGTTGGAGGCGTCTTCCCAGACTTCGCCGAGCAGCAGCGCGTCGGGCTTCTCGGCGAGCACGGCCTTTTTGATCTCGGCTAGGAAATCATCGGAAAGCTCGTCGGCCACATCCAGGCGCCAGCCGTGAGCGCCGGCGCGCAGCCATTTACGAATGACGCCGTCCTTGCCCAGGAGCCGTTCGCGTACCAGTTCGGAACTCTCATTGATGGCGGGCATATTGCCCACGCCCCACCAACAGTCGTACGAGCCGTCCTCGTGGAAATAAAACGCATCGCGCCACGGCGAATCCTCGCTCTGCCACGCGCCCACGCCGGGGTAGTTGCCGTAGCGGTTAAAATAGATCGAGTCGTCGCCCGTATGGTTGAAGACACCGTCCAGGATGATGGAAATGCCGAGCTTCTCGGCCGCCTCGCACAACTCGGTAAAGTCCTGCTCGGTGCCCAGAATCGGATCGATCTTGGTGTAATCGGCGGTGTCGTAGCGGTGGTTGCTCGCGGCTTCAAAAATGGGGTTGAGGTAGATGGCTGTAAAGCCCAGCTCGGCGATGCGAGGCAGGTCTTCCTGAATGCCCTTGAGCGATCCGCCGTAAAAGTCCCAAGTCTTTATGGAGCCGTCCTCGGCGCGCTCGTACACAGGCGGCTCGTTCCAGTCCTCGACCATGCGGCGCTGAATGCCCTTACGCGGTTTTTCGACCTCGGCCAGCGTGCGCTCGCGCCAGTGCTCGTCGCGGGCATAGCGATCGGGGAAGATCTGGTAGACCATACCGCGCTCGTACCACTCGGGACGAACCTCACGGTGTTTGTAGACAGTGACCTGGAATGACGGCACCTCGGCGTAGTCGTAGGTTACGCCTTCGCCGCCGGTGCGGCCCTGCGGTGCGCCCAGGCGAACCTCGGGCTGGCCCTCGATATTGCAGATAAAGCTGTACCAGATAAGACAGGGCTTGGTGCACTCAAGCTCTACGCTAAATATGCCGTCGCCCTCGTGCGTCATGGGATATCGAGACTCACCGATATCATCGACCCAAGTGCGCAGCGTAAGCGTTGCCTGCGCGGGATCGGCATCCTCCAGAATCACGGAGAGCGAAAGGGTTGTTCCTGTGGTCACAGCGCCAAACGGAGTGCGAAACTGCGGCAGACGGCTGTTGTGTATCAATCTCATAGTACGGTCCAGTTCAATAGAATCATGGCCTGCTGGCCATGGGCTTTACGCACAAGATGTAAGTATATCTGTTGTACACAGGCTGTATAAACAACATCCGTTTACCATCGGCGAACGGTTGTCCTAGAAAATCGTTTTACCAACTACCTACAGAGAAGGGGCGCCCGGTTGGAGCGCCCCTTACATAGGGTTTAATGAGGTTTTGGATCGTTTGTGGACTAGCGGCGCTTGCGGGTGGCCGTGGCCTTGCGGACGGACGTCTTCTTGGACGGAGCCTTTTTCTCTGCCGGAGCGGCGGGGGAGACCGGGGTCTCCTTGGCGGGCTCGGGCTTTGCCTCCACCTTCGGGGCAGCCTTAACCTCAGCGGCCTTCGGCGCCGGCTTGGCCTTTACCTCGGCCTTGGGCTCCTCTTTGGTGGCAGCGGACTTGGGCTCTGTCTTGGTAGCTGCGGCCTTGGTCGTGGTCTTTTTGGCCGTCGTCGTGGTGCGCTTGCGCGTGGTGGTCTTGGCGGCCGGCTTCGTCTCGACAGCCGCCTCGGTCTTGGGCTCGACGGGGGTTTCCTCGACCTTGACAGCAGACTTTGCGGCGGCCTTCGAGGTCGTCTTCGCAGCGGCCTTCGTCGCGGCAGCCTTCGTGGTCGTCGACTTCGTTGCCGTGGTCTTCTTGGCTGCCGTTGCCTTCTTGGCGGTCGTGGTCTTGGTCGCGATCGCCTTCTTAGCAGCGGTCTTTGCCGGAACCTTGGCGGCCGGCTGGGCCTCAGCGACCTCGGCCTTTACCTCGGGAGCAGCTTCGGCTTCGGCGGCCTTCTTGGCAGCGGCGGTCGTGCGCTTGCGCGTGGTCGTTGCCTTGGTAGCGGTCGTCTTTGCTGCGGCGGTCTTGGTGGCAGCAGCTTTGGTCGTCGTAGCCTTCTTGGCGGTCGTCTTGCGGGTCGTGGTCTTCTTAACTGCGGGCTTTGCAGCGGGCTTGACCTCGGCCTCTGCCTCAGGAGCAACCTCAGCCTTCACCTCAGGCTCGTCCTTTGCGGGCTCAGCCTCAACCGGCTTCTCCTCGGCCTTGGGCTCCTCAGCGGCCACCGGTTCAGCAACAGTCTCAGGCTCGTCGACAACAGCCGCCGGCCTCTCAATCTCCGGATGCATAAAGAAGTACAGGTCCAGATACTTGTCGGCCGAGCGCGTCCAGCTAAAGTCCTGGCTCATGGCCTGCGTGACCAGCTGGTTCCAGGCGTCGCGGTTATCCCAGAACAGGCGTGCCGCGCGGAACACGGCGTCGCCCATCTCGTCGCCGTTAAAGTTGCTAAACGAGAAGCCCGTGCCCTCGCCGGTAAACTCGTTGTACGGGATCACAGTGTCCTTCAGACCACCGGTCTCGCGAACAATCGGCAGGGTGCCGTAGCGCATGGCGATAATCTGCGACAGGCCGCAGGGCTCAAACTTCGAAGGCATCAGGAACATATCGGCGGCGGCATACATGCGCTGCGACAGCGCAGGATCGAACTCGATGCGTGCGGCCATGGTGCCGGGGTACTTGTCCTGGAAGTAACGCAGTCCGTCCTCGTAGTCGCGGTCGCCGGTGCCCAGCACCGCCACCTGCACGCCGCCGGCCAGGATGCGGTCGAGCGCGTACATGACCAGGTCCAAGCCCTTCTGGCGCGTCAGACGCGTGACCATGACCATAAGCGGACGGTCGTCGCGAACCTCGAGCCCCAGCTCTTCCTGCAGCTTGGCCTTGCACACAGCCTTGCCGGAACGGTCCTCAACCGTGTAGTTGGCGGCAATGCGCTTGTCGGTCGCCGGGTCAAAGCCCGCCACGTCAATGCCGTTCAAAATGCCCTGCAGCGCGTACGAACGTTCGCGCAGAACGCCGTCCAGGCCCTCGCCAAATTCGGGCGTCTGGATCTCGTTGGCATAGGTGGGGCTCACCGTGGTGATGGCGTCGGCATAGCGCAGGGCGCCCAGCATGTAGTTGATGCTGCAAGCGTCGCAACGCAGCTGCGAGGCGGCTGCCGGAATGTGCGCCACACCCAGGATGTCCTCCATCACGGTGTCGCTAAACTGGCCCTGGAACGCCACGTTGTGGATCGAGAACACGGTCTTAACGCGGTCATACAGCGGCAGGCCCTGATAGAATTCGCGCAAAAACACGGGCGCCAGCGCCGTCTGCCAGTCGTTGCAGTGCAGGATGTCGCACTCAAAGCCGGCCGGCAGGTGCTGCAGGCTCTCGGTGATAGCCTTGGAGAAGAACGCAAAACGCTCGCCGTCGTCAAAGAAGCCGTACGGATAGTCGCGCGCAAAGTAGCGCTCGTTGTCTATGAACATATAGGTGACGCCGTCGTGCTCGAGCTTCTCGAGACCGCAGTACTCATTGCGCCAGCCTAGGCTCACGTAAAAGTCGGAGAAGTGCTCCATCTGCGCCTTGTACTCGTCCTTGATGGTGGCGTACTTGGGCACCATCACGATGACTTCGGCGCCGGCGCGCACAAGCGCCGCAGGCAGCGAGCCTGCCACGTCGCCCAGGCCACCGGTCTTCACAAACGGTGCGCACTCGGCCGAGGCAAACACGATCTGCATCTTTTTGCTGGAATCAGCCATATTGTCTCCCATGTTGCAATTCGAGAATAGCCGCCTGGCGCTAACCGGGCGGCTATTCTACATGTTACGAGCGATGTTGCAGTGCCAACGTTAACGTACGATGGTGGTATCGGAAGTTAACGGAGCCTTGCCCAGCACCAGGATGTTCTCGGGCGTGCCGCGAAGCTCGGTGTTGGTGGGAACCACGTTGTTCTTGTCCAGGATGGCGTTCTCAACGCGGGCGCCACTCTTGATGATGCAACTCTGGTTGATGATCGAGTTGGTCACCGAAGCGCCTTCCTCGACCACGACGCCGCGCGACAGGATCGAGTTGCGCACGGTGCCCTTGATGATGCAGCCGGCCGAGATGATCGAGTTGCACGCGTGGCTGCCGGTCGCATAGCGCGAAGGCGGCACGTCGTGAGCCTTGGTCAGGATCGGGCGCTCGGGGTCGAAGAGCTGGTCGGCCACGGTCTGGTCGAGCAGGTCCATGCTGCGGCGATACAGCGACTTCTCGCTAAACACACCCACGACCTCGCCCTTGTACTCGTAGCTGCACACGTCGATGTTGCCAAAGTCGCCCTGGAGTGCCTCGAGCAGGTCCAGATAGTCGGCGGCCTGGTAGTGATCGATAATCTCGAGCAGCGTCTCGCGGTTGACGATGCAGCAGTCCATGGAGGCGTTGTCGCCGTACACGACGCCGGCGCTCACGCCCGTCAGGCGGCCGTTCTCGTTAATCTCGAGCTTGGTCTCGTCATCGACGTTGCGCGTGGCCTTGCAGTACACCACGGTCATCTGGGCACCGGAGTTCTCGTGCGCCTCGATGATGGTGTTGAGGTCCATGTTAAAGATGATGTTGGTGCCCATCATTACAACATAGGGCTTGTCCGAGCGCTGGAACAGCGTCTTGTTGGAGATGATGTCGCGCAGCAGGAAGCGCATGCCGCCCTTGGTGGTGCCATACGCGTTGCCGGGCACCATGAACAGGCCGCCCTTCTTGCGGTCCAGGCCCCAGTCCTTGCCCGAGCCCACGTGGTCGATCAGCGAGCGGTAGTTGCCTGGCATGACGACGCCGACGGTCTTGATGCCGGCATTCATCATGTTGGACAGCGGAAAGTCGATCAGGCGGTAGCGGCCCAAAAACGGGACGGACGCGATGGGGCGGTCCTTGAGCAGCACGCTACCGTAAGTCGAAGAGTAATTAGCGGTGATATAACCGATGGCCTTGCGATTGATCATCGGATCATTCCCCCTTCCCGATAACGACGTCATTTCCAACGACGGCCGTATCCTTGGTGGTATCGACAGAGCCGAGCTTCACGCCCTCTTCGACCGTGGAGTTCTCGCCCAAAATAGCGCGGCAGATGTGCGCGCCGCTCTTAACGTGCGCACCCGGCAGCAGCACGGAGTCCTCGACCACGGCGCGCTCCTCGATGATGACATCGGTCGAAAGGATCGAGTGGCGAGCGGTGCCGTAGATCTTACAGCCGTTGGAGACCAGGCAGTCGTCCAAGCGGCCGTCCGGGCCAATGTAGTGCGGCGGACGCGTGGTGATGTTGGACATGATGGGGAAGTGCTTGTCGAACAGATCGAACTCGGGGTTGTTGCCCAGCAGGTCCATCGAGGTCTCGTGGAAGCTGGCGATGGTGCCGACGTCCTTCCAGAAGCCGTGGAACTCGTAGCTGTACAGGCGCTTGTTCTCGCCGAGCAGCTTGGGGATGATGTCCTTACCAAAGTCGTGGCTCGAGCGCTGGTCCAGAGCGTCCTCCTCGAGTGCCTCGATCAGCACGTCGGCCGAGAAGATGTAGATGCCCATGGACGCGAGGTTCGAATCGGGCTTGTCGGGCTTCTCGGTGAACTTGGTGATGCGGCCGTCCTCGGGGTCGGTGGTCAGGATGCCAAAGCGGCTGGCCTCCTCCCACGGCACGGGCATAACGCTCACCGTGAGGTCGGCGTTGTTTTCAATGTGCGTCTTGAGCATCTTGCGGTAATCCATGCGATACAGATGGTCGCCGGAAAGAATCAGGACGTACTTGGGGTCGTTGGCCTTGATGTAGTCGAGGTTCTGCGTGATGGCGTCGGCCGTGCCCGCATACCAGGCGCCGCCGGTCTGCGTCTCGTACGGCGGCAGGATCGACACGCCGCCATCACGGCTGTCCAGATCCCAAGCCTCGCCGGAGCCCACATAGGCATGCAGCAAGTAGGGACGATACTGCGTCAGAACGCCCACCGTGTCGATGCCCGAGTTGGAGCAGTTGGACAGCGAAAAGTCGATAATGCGGAACTTGCCACCAAAGCTAACCGCCGGCTTAGCGATCTTTTGGGTGAGTGCCCCCAATCGGCTGCCCTGTCCTCCTGCGAGGAGCATCGCGATGCATTCTTTCTTACTCATCGATTTCTCCTTCTGTCATCGATGTTCCTAAACCCATTAGCGGCGGGCGCGGCGTTCGGTCGCGCCCGCCGAGTAATGCCATGCTGGCAAAGGGGAGCTCGCCTTAAGCGTGCCAGATCTCGTCGCGGTACTCGCGAATGGTGCGGTCGCTCGAGAACCAGCCGCTCGATGCGGTGTTGAGCAGCGCCTTGCGGTTCCAGGTCTCCTGGTCGCAGTAACTGCCCGTGAGCTTCTCCCACGCATCCACATAGCTGCGGAAATCGGCCATGACCAGGTCAGGGTCGTTGTTGTTCATGAGCTCGTTGTAGATGCTCTCGAAGTTGCCCGAAAGACCCGCAAAGGTGTTGTCCTTGAGCTCGTCCATCACGCGGCCCAGACGCTCGCGATCGTTGTTGAGGGTGTCCCACGCAAAGTAGCTGTTGGATGCCCAGAGCTGCTCGACCTCGGGAGCGGTCAGGCCAAAGATGGCCTCGTTCTCGCGGCCGGCCAGGTCGGCGATCTCGATGTTGGCGCCGTCGAGGGTGCCCAGCGTAATGGCGCCGTTCATCATGAGCTTCATGTTGGACGTGCCCGAGGCCTCCTTTCCGGCCGTGGAGATCTGCTCCGAGATCTCGGCGGCGGGGTAGATGAGCTGGGCGTTGCTCACGCGGAAGTTGGGGATAAAGCAGACCTTCATGACCTCGTTCACGCGTGCGTCGTTGTTGATGACGTCGGCCACGGAGTTAATGAGGCGGATGGTCTCCTTGGCAAAGGTGTAGCTCGAGGCAGCCTTGCCGCTAAAGATGAAGGTCGTCGGCGTCACGTGGAAGTTGGGATCGGCGATACGACGGTTGTAGATGTCCATCACCTTCATGATATTCATGAGCTGGCGCTTATAGGCGTGGAAGCGCTTTACCTGGACATCGAAGACGGTGTTGGGGTCGATGACCAAGCCGGTCTCGGCCTTGACGTAGGCGGCCAGACGCTCCTTGTTGGCGCGCTTGGAGGCACCCACGGCCTTCAGGAACTCGGTGTCGTCCTTAAACTCCTTGAGTTTCTCCAGCTCAAAGGCGTCCTTGAGCCAGCCGTCGCCAATGGCCTCGGTCACGAGCTTGGCATAGGTGGGGTTGGCCTCGGCAAAGAAGCGACGGTGCGAGATGCCGTTGGTCTTGTTGTTGAACTTCTCGGGCGTCAGGGCATAGAAGTCCTTGAGCACGATGTTCTTGATGATGTCGGAGTGAATCTTGGCCACGCCGTTGACGCTGTGGCTGCAGATCACGGACAGGTTGGCCATGCGAATCTCGCCGTCCCACAGAATGGCGGTCTGGCGCAGACGTTCCTGCCAGCCCTCCTGCGTGGTGTCGAACGACTCGTGCCAACGACGGCTGATCTCGTCAATGATCTGGTACACGCGGGGAAGGAGCTTGGAGAACGTGCCGATGGGCCACTTCTCCAGAGCCTCGGGCAGGATGGTGTGGTTGGTGTAGCTCACGACCTGCGTCACGATGTTCCAGGCGTCGTCCCACTCGAGCTTTTTCTCGTCGATGAGGATACGCATGAGCTCGGGGCCGCACATGGCCGGGTGCGTATCGTTGGTATGGATGGCCACAAACTGCGGCAGCAGCTCCCAGTTAGCGCCGTGCTCCTTCTCAAAGGTATCGAGCAGGCTGTAGATACCGGCCGAGACAAACAGGTACTCCTGCTTCAGGCGTAGCAGACGGCCGTGCTCGCCGGCGTCGTTGGGGTAGAGGATGGCGCTGATGGCCTCGGCCTCGGCGCGCTCGGAATCGGCCAAGGCGTAATCGCCGCGGTTGAAGGCCTCCAGATCGAAGTGCTCCTCGACCGGCTCGGCGGCCCACACGCGCAGCTTGTTGACGGTCTCGCCGGCATAGCCCACAACGGGGATGTCATAGGGGACGGCCAGGATGTCCTGCGTGTCCACCGTGCGGTAGAACGTGCGGCCATTCTCCTCAAAGCCCTCAACGTGGCCACCAAACTTGATGGTCACGGCCTTATCCTGACGACGGACCTCCCAGGGATAGCCGTGGGTGAGCCACTCGTCGGTGGCCTCGACCTGGCTGCCGTTGACGATCTCCTGCTTAAACAGACCGTAGCGGTAGCGCATGCCGTTACCGTAGCCGGCAATGCCCTCGGCTGCCATGGAATCCAGGAAGCATGCGGCCAGACGGCCCAGGCCACCGTTGCCCAGGGCCGGATCGGGCTCCTGGTTCTCGATGACGGACAGGTCAAAGCCCATGTCGTCGAGCGCCTCGGCGACCATGTCGCGCACGCCAAAGTTGAGCAGGTAGTTGTCGAGCAGGCGGCCGATCAAAAACTCGATCGAGAAGTAGTACACGCGCTTTTTGCCCTCGGCGGTGGCGCGGGCGTCACTCTTGGTGGCAACGGTGCGCGCCTTCTCGGCCACGAGCTTGGCCAGGGCGTTAAAGCGGTCCAGGTCGCTGGCGGCCTCGACGCTCTTACCGCTAATGCTCATGACGGCATCGCGATAGAGCTCGGTAAACTCCTGCTTGTTGTCGAAGATCTTATTCATACGTTCCTTTCCCCCGGGGATGTTTCTCCCGGAACGGTTATGACTTGTATCCTACGCCCCGTCGGGGCGGGTAATTATAGCTGTAACGGCTTTGTTACGCATCCTTGGCAGACGGCTTAACAGAAGCAGACTTGGCCTTGGTAGCGGCCTTTTTGGCAGCCGGTTTCTTGGTCGCGGTAGTCTTAGCAGCGGGCTTTGCGGCAGCCTTAGCCTTGGCCTTGGTCGTCGTAGCCTTCGCCTTAGCCGGAGCCTTCTTAGCAGCCGCGGGCTTGGGCTTTACCGACGACGCGCGCTTGCGCGTAGCCTTCTTGGGTTCCTCAACCACCGGCGGTTTATAGCTGCTGGGACCGCGGCGCTTAAGCACCACACCTGCCAAGCCGGGCACCTTAATCTCAATGGAGTCCATCTGCCCGTTCCAGGGATAGGGCTCGCTCGAGCAGGTGTAAGGCTCCTCGCCGGCATAGCCGCTGCCGCCAAATTCGGGACGGTCGGAATCAAAGATGACCTCCCAGTCACCCTCACGCGGCACGCCCACGCGGAAGCTCTCGTAGCTCGCCGGGTCAAAGTTGATCAAGATCACCAGGTCGTCGTCGACGTCCTCGCCCTGACGCACAAAGCTCACGATGGACTGTTTAGAGTTGTCCGCGTCGATCCAGGTAAAGCCGTCGTCGGTGTAGCCGCGCTCGTACAGGGCGGGCTCGGCGGTGTACAGGTGGTTGAGCGCCTTGATAAACGCCTGATGATGACGGTGGGTCTCGTATTCCTCGGTCAGGAACCACTGAATGGATTCGTAGTAGCGCCACTCAATAAACTGGCCGATCTCGTTGCCCATAAAGTTGAGCTTGGCGCCGGGGTGCGTCATTTGGTAGAAGGCCAGCGTGCGCAGGCCGGCAAACTGGCGCCACCAGTCGCCCGGCATGCGGCCGATGAGCGAGCACTTGCCGTGCACGACCTCGTCGTGGCTCAGCGGGCAAATAAAGTTCTCGGTAAAGGCGTACATGATGGAGAACGTGAGCAGCCCGTGGTTGCCGGGGCGCCACGGAAAATCGGTCTGCATGTAGTGCAGGGTGTCGTTCATCCAGCCCATGTCCCACTTGTAGTGGAAGCCCAGGCCGCCGTCCTGTGGCGGATAGGTCACGAGCGGCCACGCGGTAGACTCCTCGGCCATCATCATTACGTCGGGGTAGTGCGCCTCCACGGCGCAGTTGACCTGGCGGATAAACGCGCTGGCGTCCAGGTCCTCTTCGGTTCCGTACTTGTTGAACTTCTTTTGGCCCGGATCGTCGATGCCAAAGTTGAGGTACAGCATGCTGGACACGCCGTCCATGCGAATGCCGTCAACGTGGAAGTTTTCGAGCCAGTACAGCACGTTGGAGACCAGGAAGGAGCGGACCTCGCCACGGGCGAAGTCAAACTTATGCGTGCCCCAATTGGGGTGAATCTCGTGCTCAAACAGCATGTGGCCGTTAAAGGCGGCAAGGCCGTGGGAGTCGGCGCAAAAACCGCCGGGAACCCAGTCCATAATCACGCCGATGCCCGCCTCGTGGCACGCATCGATAAAGTGCATGAGCTGCTGCGGGTCGCCATAGCGCGACGTGGCGGCATAGTAGCCGGTCGTCTGGTATCCCCAGGAGCCATCGAAGGGATGCTCCATAAGCGGCATGACCTCGATATGCGTGTAGCCCATGTCGCGCACGTAGTCCACGAGCTCCACCGACAGGTCGTCGTAGGTGTAGAACTCGCCGCGCTGCGCGGGGAAGGGGTCCATGGGACCGGGATAGTTGCCGTACTCGTCCGGCTCGCCCTGCGGCGCATCGCCGTGGCGCTTCCACGAGCCAATATGCACCTCGTAGATGTTGAGCGGCTGCGACATGTGGTTGTTGCCGGCGCGGCGCTTGAGCCATGCGGCGTCGTTCCACTTGTAGCCGTCGAGTGTCCACAGCACGCTCGCGGTACCCGGAGGGCACTCGGCTTTAAAGGCATACGGATCGGCCTTGTAGAGCTTTTCGCCCTCGTTGGTCTCGATGAGATATTTATAGAGCTGGCCCTGCTCGGCGCCAGGAATAAAGCCTTCCCAAATAGCGCTCGTATGCACGGGCACCAGCGGGTTGGCTTCTTCATTCCAGTCGTTAAATTCGCCAATGACATGCACGCTCTTTACATCGGGCGCCCAAACGCAAAAGCGCCAGCCACGCGTACGGTTCTGCGTGTCGGGGTGTGCGCCCATCTTTTCCCAGCTGCGCTCCCACGTACCGATGCCAAACAGATAGACATCGTCCTTGGTGAGCTCCGGTGCGTGCGGGGCGGCTTTGCGGGTAGCAGGCTTTTTGGTTGCTGGCTTTAGCTTTGTATCGCTCACGTTTGATCCCATCATGACGCGGCAGCGTGTTGCCTTGGTGACTAAATGCGAAAGGTCCAAGGCTGCACGAATCGAAGGGACGGCGATAGTTCTATGATTCGTTCCACCTCGCGTGCTCGGTGGAACTTTCGGCAGAAACTACGATAACACCTGTACGTTACTTTTATGAAGGAAAGTGGTTTTAGGGCGGCGTTTAATCGGTAAGCGCCATGTTTAGACCACTGGCAGAATTGCAGTGGTAAAACTCTTGACAGTTTTACCAATTAGGGTTTCAAGATTGTTAGTCTGACGTTTGGTAAAACGTTTTTAGCAGGATGTTTACCATTTGACATCGAAAGGTTCGTTTATGTCCCAGACCGCCGCCCCCAACGTTGCTTTTATTTTCGATTGCGACGGCACACTGGTTAATAGCACCCCCGTTTGGGCCTATGCCCAGCCCGAGTTATTGCACCGCCACGGAGTTGACGTGACGCTCGACGATTTTGCCCAGTTTGAGCATTTGTCGCTCGAGGATGAGTGCCAGGCATACCACGACACGTGGGGCATTGGCGAGAATGGCGAGGAGCTGTATCGCGAGCTGAGCGACATTCTGATTGATGGGTACTCCAAAGTGCTGCCGCGCGAGGGGCTCCTGGCATTTTTGGAGCAGGCGAAGGCGGCGGGCATTGCCATGTGCGTTGCCACGTCTACGCCAGCCGAGCTGGTTAAGTCCGCGCTTGCAGGAGCCGGGCTCGATGCCTACATGGAGTTTGTGACCACAACCGGCGAGGCAGGACGCTCCAAGCAGTTCCCCGATGTGTATGAGCTGGCGTTGCGCCGCCTGGAGGAGCGCCACGGGTGCAAATTTGAGCGCGTATGGGTGTTTGAGGACGCCGTTTTTGGCCTTAAGAGCTCTGGGGCCGCGGGCTTTAAGCGTGTAGGTATCTATGACCCGCACGGCCGCATGAAGCGCGACGACGTACGCGCCAACAGCGATATCTTTATCGACAGCTACGAGGACCTGTACCTGGTCGGCGTTCTTGAGTTTGAGGGCTAGGCGAGGGCCGTGGCTTGCAAAGTGTTAGTGGTATGCGGCTCGCCCGTGGTGGCGAGCGCGGATCTGTTGCGTAGGTTAGCGGGGGAGTGCGACCACGTTGTCGCCGTGGACTGCGGGCTCGATGCGCTTCTGGGCGCGGGGCTGGGCTGCGACGTATATGTAGGAGATGCCGATACGGTGAGCGACGCGGGTCGCGCACTGGTCGATGCCGCCGAGACCTTTGAAGTAGAGCGTCACGACCCCTACAAAGACTACACCGATCTGGCGTTGGCGCTCGATTCCGTCCGCCGTCGCTGGCCGGGTGCCGAAGTAGTTGCGACCTGCGCCACCGGCGGCCGTCCTGATATGGCTCTTTCCGTGCTGGGGCTGCTCGCGGGCTACGAGGATGCCCCCGTCTGGATCGCCGAGAACAAGGTGGTCGCCCGCATCCTTCGTGCAGGCGAGTCGTGGACCATCGAAGGCGCCGAAGGCAAGACGTTCTCCATCATCGCCATTGCCCCTAACACCGAGGTAAGCGAACACGGCCTAGAATGGGAACTAAATCAGGCCCCGCTGGGCTTGTTGGCCGACACCGGCATCAGCAACGTCGTCAGGTCATCAGCCACGATCCAAGTCCACACCGGCACCGCCATCGCTTACCTATATCAAGAGACATTTAGAGTCTGACCCAAAAAAGTCCTTGCACGTCGCGCCAACTTCCCCTATAGTATCTCTTCGTCACGGGGGCGTAGCTCAGCTGGGAGAGCGCTTGACTGGCAGTCAAGAGGTCAGGGGTTCGATCCCCCTCGTCTCCACCATCGTGAATGTAAAGGCCTTCGGAATTCCGAAGGCTTTTTTCATGCCAAAACACCTCGCGCCACAAACCCCAACTACGCCAACAAAAAGTTGCACAATTTATTTCCCATGTCTGTACATAGTTTGTTAGCCAAACGCAATTACCAGTGTAGCTCGCTGCTCCAGTTGGGCTTCAGGAACGCTCCCAATTATTGTCAACGCCCCAATAACCTGCATTAACGTGAACAACATCCCAAAACAACCCCCTTAAGCACGTCAAATGAACGAAATGTTGTCCAACGCAGCCCAAGTCAGTTTCGCTATCAGCTTGTGCTAGGATACCTAACGTTACATGAGTTCAACTGTGCTCACGGCCTCAGCAAGCCACAAAGCGCAGGGTCGATCAGCATCCGGCCGTAACGGCGGTGCCAGAAACACCACGAGCTCCAATATCGATTGTCATTCACGTTTTGCACTTTCTTTGCGGCTATTTAATAAGTTCGCATTAGAAGTTGCAATAAGTTGTTACGGCAAACCACGGCAGTCCTTCAGCTGTTTGCGTGCGGTCCAGTTTTGTACCCGCTTGACTGGTTCGCACGCAGCCAGCTGGAGTCGCGGTCATTTTTGCGATACACGTCCGCGTCTCTAGCAACTGCACTCATACATACCGTTCACGGTGGGGCAGAGCCACGTGCTTGTCTAACTGGGCTCAGGGTTTGAATATGGAGCGCCTCCGCGCACAAGCGCCCTGGCGAAGCCATACCCAAACCCCGTGAGCCACACGTAAGACAGCAAGGGGGTGGTGCTCGTGTGGTATGTGATCCAGGTCATTAACGGTCGCGAAGACGTAATGCGCGAGCGCATCGAGCGTATGGTGCCGGCGAGCGCCATGCAGGAGCTCTTTTATCCCCAATTTCAAACCGAGATCAAAGTACACGGCGAATGGGTCAAAACGACCAAGCCGCTCTTCCCCGGTTATCTCATTTGCGATACGGCAGATCCTCGAACCGTGCAACAGCATCTGCTGCGCATGGACGACTTTGCCCGGGTGCTTTCCCAGGACGGTCAGTTTGTGCCGCTGGCAAAAGAAGAGACCCAGCTCATTGGCAGCTTTACGCATAGGGGAGACCGCGTGGTGCCCATGAGCGAGGCCTTAAAAGATGGCGATCAGGTTGTAGTTACGGCAGGTCCGCTGCTGGGCCATGAAGGCCTTATCAAAACCATTAACAGACGCAAGAGCACTGCTTATTTGGAGCTCGATCTGTGCGGTCGACGCGTGACTACGCGCGTTGGTCTTGCCGTGCTTTCGGCCGAGAAGCGTGTAACGCGAAACCTTAAAAAGGCGATTGCCTAGCTGCGGGCGGTCACTACACAGAACAGGGAGGATCCCCGACCAGGGGACGAAGTGTTGGAAGAGAACGTGTCGGATAAAACTCAATATGCAACGGATGCGCCCGTGGGGGCGGCGCTCATTGCTCAGGCCATGGACCGACGCGAGGGCGTCGGCCGTTACAAGGCCATGCAATCCATCGTGGACTGGGATCGTTCGCGCCTGGCCTACCGCGCCGTTAAGCGCGCCTTTGACATCGTGTTCAGCGGCTGCGTGCTGGCCGTCATAGCCGTACCCAGCCTTGTGCTTGCCGCGGCCATCCGCCTAGAGAGTGAGGGCAACCCCTTCTACAGCCAAATCCGAGTGGGACAGACCCACCGCGACGGCAGCCTGTCGACCTTCCGCATGTGGAAGTTCCGCTCCATGTACAAGGATGCCGACGAGCGCCTGGCGGAGCTCAAGGAGCAGAACGAGATCGCCGGCGCCATGTTCAAGATGAAGGAGGACCCGCGCGTCACCAGGATCGGGAAGTTCATCCGCAAGCATTCCATCGACGAGTTCCCGCAGTTCCTGAACGTGTTCCTGGGTCAGATGTCCGTCGTGGGCCCGCGCCCGCCGCTGCCGAATGAGGTAGCTGAGTACACCGAGTACGACCTGCAGAGGCTAGCAGTGAAACCAGGTATTACGGGGCTCTGGCAGGTTACGGAGCGCAACTCCACCGGTTTCGACGGCATGGTCCGTCGGGATCTCGAATACATAGCCAAGCGCGGAGTCATCACGGACTTCAAGATCATCCTCCTAACGGTTCTGGAGGTCTTCAACGGGAGCGATGCGTACTAATGCAGCATGTTTTCATCATCGGATCCAAGGGGATTCCGGCAAACTACGGCGGCTACGAGACGTTCGTGGAGAAGCTGACCGAGAATCAAGCGTCGCACGACATCAAGTACCACGTGGCATGCGCCGTGGACTCCGCCGAGGAGGTCGGCGAGTTCGAGCACAACGGGGCGCACTGCTTCAACGTTCTGCGCAGGCCCGTCGGTGCCGCGAGGGCCATCTTCTACGACATCGACGCCCTCAAGTGGTGCATCGCCTACATCAAGGAGAATCGAGTCCAGCACCCCATCGTCTACGTGCTGGCCTGTCGCATCGGGCCGTTCTTCGGCAGGTACGTGAACAGGATCCACGCCCTTGGCGGCAAGGTCCTCGTGAACCCCGACGGGCACGAGTGGATGCGCGCCAAGTGGAGCGCGCCAGTCCGAAAGTACTGGAAGGTCTCGGAGCGCGGGATGGTCAAGCACGCCGACCTGATGGTGTGCGACTCCAAGAACATCGAGAAGTACATTCGAGGGGAGTATGCCGACCTGGACCCCGAGACGACCTTCATCGCCTACGGGGCCGACATCAGGCACTCCGCGTTCGCTGACGACGACCCCAGGTTCGCGGGATGGCTCTCCGAGAAGGGCCTCGAGCCCTTCGGCTACTACCTGGTTGTGGGACGCTTCGTGCCTGAGAACAACTACGAGACCATGATTCGCGAGTTCATGGCTTCCGACTCCAAGCGGGATTTCGCGCTCGTGACGGGAGTGGACGACTCCTTCCTCGCAGAGCTCGAGCGGAAGACGCACTTCAAGTCCGACCCACGCATCAAGTTCGTGGGAACCGTCTACGACCAGGAGCTCCTAAAGAAGATTCGTGAGCAGGCTTACGGCTACTTCCACGGCCATGAGGTCGGGGGCACCAACCCGAGCCTCCTGGAGGCGCTGGCATCCACGCGCCTTAACCTCCTTCTCGACGTCGGCTTCAACCGCGAGGTCGCCGAGGATTCCGCTCTGTATTGGGACAAGAAGTCCGGAGACTTGGCTGAACTTATTAACCGTGCTGACGCGATGGACTTGAAGTCGATCGAGGAGTTCGATGCGGCCTCGACTTCCGTTATTCGCGACCGGTATTCGTGGCGGTCCATCACCGACAGCTATGAAAACCTTTTCCTCGGAAGGCAATAGCGCTATGAAAGGCATCATCCTCGCCGGCGGGTCCGGCACTCGCCTGTACCCGCTCACGCTCGTGACCTCCAAGCAGCTGCTGCCGGTCTACGACAAGCCCATGATCTACTACCCGCTGTCCACCCTCATGCTGGCGGGCATCCGGGACATCTTGGTCATCTCCACCCCGACCGACCTGCCCAACTTCGAGCGCCTGCTCGGGGACGGCTCGCGCTACGGCGTGAACCTCTCCTACGCGGAGCAGCCCTCGCCGGACGGCCTGGCGCAGGCCTTCACCATCGGCGAGGACTTCATCGGCGGAGAGCCGTGCGCCCTGGTGCTGGGCGACAACATCTTCTACGGCAACGGCCTGTCGCGCCACCTGACGCGCGCCGTCCAGAACGCCGAGTCGGGCCGCGCCACGGTCTTCGGCTACCACGTGGACGACCCCGAACGCTTCGGCGTCGTCGAGTTCGACGGCGAGGGGAGGGCCGTCTCCATCGAGGAGAAGCCCGAACGCCCCAAGAGCTCCTACGCCGTCACCGGCCTGTACTTCTACCCGGGCGACGTGGCCGCCAAGGCACATGAGGTGGAGCCCTCGGTCCGCGGCGAGCTCGAGATCACCACGCTCAACCAGATGTACCTGGAGGAGGGGACGCTGTCCGTCGTCACCCTGGGCCGCGGCTACGCGTGGCTGGACACCGGCACCATGGAGAGCCTGCACGAGGCGGCGGAGTTCGTCCGCGCCGTGGAGCACTCCCAGGACCTGCCCGTGTCCGTGCCCGAGGAGATCGCCTGGGAGAACGGCTGGATCACCACCGAGGGGCTCAAGGAGGCCGCCGAGGCCTACGGCAAGTCGGTCTACGGCCGACACCTGAAGAAGGTCGCCGCCGGCGAGATCGTCAACAGCCCGCGCGAGTACTAGGAACCGAGGAGATACGAACATGGCAGAGGAGACCTTCTCCCCCAAGAACATCATCGTCACGGGCGGCTGCGGCTTCATCGGCAGCAACTTCGTGCACTACGTGGTCGACAACCATCCCGGTGTGCACGTGACCGTCCTGGACAAGCTGACCTACGCCGGCAACCCCGAGAACATCGCGGGGCTGCCCTCGGACCGCGTGGAGCTCGTCGTGGGCGACATCTGCGACGCGGAGCTGCTGGACAGGATCGTCCCGGGCCACGACGCCATCGTGCACTACGCCGCAGAGAGCCACAACGACAACTCCATCGCCGACCCCGAGCCGTTCCTGCGCACCAACGTGGAGGGCACCTTCCGACTTCTGGAGGCCGTCCGCAAGTACGGCATCCGCTACCACCACGTCTCCACCGACGAGGTCTACGGCGACCTGGCGCTCGACGACCCGGCGAAGTTCACCGAGGAGACGCCGTATCACCCGAGCAGCCCGTACTCGAGCACCAAGGCGTCCTCTGACATGCTGGTCCGCGCCTGGACCCGCACCTACGGCCTGCGCACCACGATCTCCAACTGCTCCAACAACTACGGCCCCTACCAGCACGTGGAGAAGTTCATCCCCAGGCAGATAACGAACATCATCGACGGCGTCCGCCCCAAGCTCTAC
>DBFOPP010000025.1:0-20728 GCA_048428865.1 Collinsella sp. | reverse complement strand
GTCTAGATGTGCTTGTCTATATCTATAGACATACCTATACTTCATTACAACATTCACCGCCACGTTAAGGAGTCACCATGAAAAGCGCGGTCTTCTATGGAAAGCACGACCTCAGAGTCGAGGAATCGGCAAAGCCGGCCGTGGGCAGGCGCGACGTTCTGATCAACGTCAAAGCTTGCGGCGTCTGCGGTACCGACGTTCATATCTATGAAGGCGACAAGGGTGCAGCCGACGTTACCCCGCCCACGATCCTTGGTCATGAGTTTGCGGGCGTTGTCGAGGCCGTGGGCAGCGACGTCGCTGGCTTTAAACCGGGCGATCGCGTGTGCATCGACCCAAACCATCCCTGCGGCTGCTGCGAACCCTGCCGCGACGGAATCAACCACTACTGCGAGCATATGACCGGTTACGGCACCACTGTTAACGGCGGCTTTGCCGAGTACTGCTCCGTCGATATGCAGCAAGTTTACAAGTTGGGCGATCACACCAGCTTTGAGCAGGGTGCTATGACCGAGCCCGTCGCCTGCTGCCTGCACGGCATCGATATGTGCAACATCAAGCCCGGCAGCACAGCTGTCGTTATCGGCGGTGGCATGATCGGTCTGCTCATGATGCAGCTTGCTAAAAACGCCGGCGCCACCAAGGTTGTCTTGCTCGAGCCTGTCGAAGGCAAGCGCGAGGTTGCGCTCAAACTCGGCGCCGACCTGGCAATTGATTCCATCCACGAGGACGTCCCGGCCCGCCTGAAGCAGGAGGGCGTCGGCAACGTCGATGTCGTTATCGAGTGTGTTGGCAAGCCCGTCACCATCGAGCAGGCCATCCAGATCGCCGGCCATAAGGCTACGGTCATGATGTTCGGCCTCACCAAGCCCGATGAGACAATCACCGTCAAGCCCTTCGAGGTCTTCCAGAAGGAGCTTGTGCTTACCTCGTCCTACATCAACCCTTATACGCAGCGTCGCGCGCTCGAGCTCATCGACTCTGGCAGGCTCGACGTATCCTCGATGGTCGCCAAGGTGGCTTCCCTCGACGAACTCGGCGCCATCCTGTCAGACCCAGCTCTGCGTGCCATGGGTAAATATATAATCGACCCCAGCAAGTAAATCGATCGACACCTGCGCGAGCAGTCCTCATCCACCGCTCGCGCACTCAGCTCTAGGAGACCGTCATGGCGCGAGCCATCTTCCAAACCATTTATGACAACGTGAAGCAGTCGATTGACGACGGCACATACGCCTATCTAAGCTATCTGCCTTCGGAGACTGAACTCACGCAGCTGTTTGGCTGTTCGCGCATGACGGTCCGTCGCGCCATCTCGATGCTTGCGGCAGATGGCTACGTGCTCCCCCAGCAAGGCAAAGGCATGCGCGTCATTCGCAACATCAGTGACGAGACGAATCGTGGTGGCGGCGGACTCGAGACCTTTAAGGAAATCGCAGCCAGCCGAGGCTTTGAGCTCAAAACGGTTACCACTGTCTTTGAGCTCCTCGTCTGCAACAAGGCGCTCTCCAAGATTACCGGGTTTCCTGAAGGCTGTGAGCTCACGCGTGCCAAACGCATCCGTTATGCAGACGGACGGGCCGTGTGCTCCGACGACTCCTATTACCTAAGCTCACAGGTACCGGGGCTGACACCCGAGATTGTCAACGACTCGATCTATCGTTACCTCGAAGAAGACCTTGGCATTAAGATTGCCACGGGCAAACGCGATGTAACGATTGAGCATCCCACGCCCGAGGATGCACGCGTGCTCGATCTCGACGACTTTAACGCACTCGCCGTTGTACGCGGGCAGACCTACAACGCCGACGGTATCCTTATGGAATACACCGAGACAAAGCAGGTTCCCAGCTTCTTTTTACTCCACGAAACGGTCACCCGCCGCAATAACGGCAGCGAGACCCATCAGAGCAGTATGAGCTAACCATCTATTAGTTGCGGTGGAATAGTTCCTAGAATGGCCAGCTTAAGGGCAAAACAGGAACTATTCCACCGCAACTTTTTTGGCCGGCGGGGCAGCACCTGTCCCACCGGCCATCATTTACGCTCTTTCAGCTAGTCCGCGAGCTTTTCTACCTGGTCGAGCATCTTGTCGAGCTTGGCCTTTGCTTCGGCCTTGACCTTCTCAGCTTCTTCGTGAGCCTTCGCCTTCTGGGCGGCCTTTTCCTCGGCTTCGGGATCGACGACGACCAGATTGGACGCGTCGTGCTCAACAAGCTTGAGCGCATGCTCGGGACAAACCTTGACACAGGCGCCGCAGCCTAAACAATACGTGGACTCCAACGCAAAGCGGCCGCTTCCCACCAAATCGCAGGCGAACGTGGGGCACACGTTGACGCACTCGCCGCACGACGTGCACTTGTCAAAATCGCACTCCGGCGTGCTCACCTGCATATTCTGGGCAAGCTCGGGATGGTTCTGCAGTGTCGAGAGCACCAGCTGCCGCCCATGGGTGAGCGAACGGCGACGCTTGGTCGTCGTGGTGCCGCACATGGTGTTGAGCGTACGCTCCAGCTGGGTAATCTGATGGCGATGGGCCTTGAGCTTTTGCGTCACCGAAGCCAGCGCCGCCGTCGCCGGATTGAGCTTGGTCACCGTCAGGCCCGTGGTGCGGGCAATTTTTTCCATGTACTCTTTGCGCTCGTACTCGCGGCGCTTATGGCATTTGAGGCTCTTGGGGTCGACCTCCAAGCCCATACCCGTGCCGGACCACTCCTCGGCCTTCGCAATCGCCTCGCCCAGAATGTCCTCGCCGCCGGTGTTGCGGCATTTATCGCACACGCCCAACGGCAGGTACACACTCACGTTGGGATAGTCGGCCAGTACCGAAAACCAAGTCTCTGCCGTAATATCGCCCACGCAGGCAACGACGACCTCGTTTTCACGCGGCATGCGTTTGAGGGCACGCGTGCAGGTGACGTAGGCGGTCTCGTGGCTCGTAGCAGCAGAGACGATATCGTCATACAGGTTTTTAGGCGCCAGGCGCGGCGAGATGATCGCCTCGGTCGGGCAGGCAGCGGCGCACAGACCGCACTTGCGGCAGGAGTCGAGAATCTCGATGGAGTCTTCCTCGACCTCGATAGCGTTGACCGGGCACACGTCCATGCACGCGGTGCAACCGCTCTTTTCGTTTTTGCAGGTCAGGCACGGAATGGTGTTGCCGCGCGGACGCTCCTTGTAGTCAGCAGGATTCCACTGCGGCGCCGACGGATCGAGTGCATCGGTCACGCCGCCAAGCGGGTTTTTAAGAAAATCGAAACCCTTGCTGATCTCGATAATGTCATCAAACAGATCGTGTTCCTGCGCCATGCGCGGCCCCTCCCTGAGCAGTGCAAACAAGCAAGAGATAATGATACGCTATCGGCCCACGCCTCGGGCAAATTACACGCGGAGCATCTTTGCGGCAAATAGCCCATGGCCTATCGCCGCCTCGATTGCACAAGGTCAATCAAGTGCCAAGCTATGCCTCGCACATGAGCTGCACGAGTTTTTGTTTGGTCACCTTGGCCTGCTCGTTGGCCATATTGCGCTCGTTTCTAAAGACCGCATTTGCAACACCCTGCAGATCGCCATCGGAAATCACGCTGCACGGACCGTCCATCGAAGCCGCCGTGGGGCATACGCACAACGGCAGCTCGGCATAAAACGCTACTGCCTTGGCGATATCGAGCATTTTGCCGCCGCCAATACCCACCACCATGTCACAATACTCGGCCCGGGCTTCCTTGGCCATTTCGACAACGGCATCTTCCGTACACGGACCGTTGTAAATCTTAAAGAACGGCTCGCTTAGATCTTCGTCCAGAAATCCATCGACGATCTGCCTGCACAGCCGATCCTCGGTGCCCTGGTCAAACAAGACATAGGCAGCGCAGCCCAACCATGACAAATACCTGCCCTGACGCGAAAGTTCGCCCGGCCCCTGAACATACCGGCCGGGACCGCCATAAACCATGGGAAGCGCCATACGAGAATCCGCCCTTCATCAAACAACGATTGGTGCAAAGTAACCTGACCCCTTTGCACCATAGCAAAAAGGGGCAAAGCCATCTGCCGGCTTTGCCCCTTCCTTAGCTTGATTTACTCATCCATGAGGTAATAATGACCCAGTGCGTCGGCACCCAGGATGGCGTTGGCGACCATCTCGGGCGTCACCTCAAACGGCATATTGCACATGGTGTCATCGGGCGCGCAGGCGGCCTCGGCAACAATCATGGCCTGCTCGCGCGTAAGCTCGGCAACGCCAAGTTCCTTCATCGTGACCGGCAGGCCCAGCTCAATGCAGAAGCCCAAGACTTCCTCGAGCTTCTCGGTCGGAGCATCCTCGAGTACCAGCTGGACGATGGTGCCGAAGGCGACCTTCTCGCCGTGATACATGCCGTGGCACTCGGGCAGCATCGTCAGGCCATTGTGGATGGCATGAGCAGCAGCAAGGCCCGAGCTCTCAAAGCCAATGCCCGAAAGCAGCGTATTGGCCTCGATGATATGCTCGACTGCAGGCGTGAGCGCACCCTTCTCCAGCGCGACCTTGGCCTTGACGCCATCGGCCATAAGCGTCTCGTAGCAGAGCTTGGCGAGCGCCAGACCGGCCATGCCGCCCTTGCCGCCAGCGCAGGTGCCACCGTCGGCATCATGCGTCGCCTGGGCCTCAAAGTAGGTTGCGAGCGCATCGCCCATACCGGAAACCGTCAGGCGCACCGGGCTCGCCGCGATAACCGTCGTATCCATAAGGACAATGTTGGGGTTTGCCTTAAGGAAGAGATATTTATCGAACTGGCCATCGTCGGTGTAGAGCACCGAAAGCGCCGAACACGGGGCATCGGTCGAAGCAATGGTGGGGCAAATGATAACCGGGGACTCCAGGTAATAGGCGACGGCCTTCGCGGTGTCGAGGATCTTGCCGCCACCGACGCCGACGATGATGTCGCAACCGTTGTCGCGAGCGAGCGCAACCAGGCGATCAACCTCGCCCTTGGAGCACTCGCCGTTAAAGTCCTCAAACAGCAGCTCGGCCTTAGCCTCGGCAAAGCCGCCCTCGATCTTGGCACCGACGCGCTTCTTGCCCGAAGGTGTCACGATGACGAGGGCCTTAGCGCCGAGCGGCTCGACATAGGAACCAAGCTTGGCGAGCTCGTCCGGACCCTGGATGTACTTGCTGGGGCTATTGAAAATTGCAGCCATAACTATCCCATTCTCTAAAAAAGAAAGGGGCTCCGTACAGATACGTGCGGAGCCCCTCGTTACGATAACAAGAGTCGATTAGAAATCGATGTCGGTGTCGTAGTAGCAGGCCTTGAGGATCTTCTCGAAGTCGGCAGCCTTGGTCTCACGCGGGTTCTCGGGCGTGCAGGCGTCCTGCTCGGCGTTCGCGGCAATCTCGGGGAGCTTCGCGAGGAACTCCTCCTCGGAAACCATCTGCGGGTTCTCGGCGTCGACCTTCACGCCACCATTCGCGTAATCCTTGATGGACTGCGGAATGTTGAGCTGGTCGTTGAGGTCGCGAATCTTCTGGACGAGCGCAGCGATGAGCTCCTCGTTGGTCTCGCCGGGAAGGTGCAGGATCTCCTTGGCCACGTAAGCGTAACGCTCGGCAGCACGGGGGTCCTTGGAGTTCCACTGGATGACCTTGCCCAGGTACATGGCGTTAGCAGCACCGTGGATGATGTGGCCGTTCTCGAAGGCAGCACCGGTCTTGTGAGCCATGGAGTGAACGATGCCCAGCAGGCCCGAGGAGAAGGCGATGCCGGCGATGCACTGAGCCTCATGCATGTGCTGACGGGCCTCATGGTCGCCAGCATAGGACTTGGGCAGCCACTCGACGATCTCGCGGATGCCGTGCAGGGCGTTGGCATCGGTGAACATAGAGGCGAAGGTGGAAACGTAAGCCTCCATGCAGTGGGTCAGAGCGTCCATGCCGGTGTGAGCGCACAGCTTGGCGGGCATGGTGTAGGTGAGCTCGGGGTCGACGATGGCAACATCAGGGGTGATGTTGAAGTCGGCCAGCGGGTACTTGATGCCCTTGGCGTAGTCGGTGATGACGGAGAAGGCAGTGACCTCGGTAGCGGTACCGGAGGTAGAGGAGATGGCGCAGAAGTGAGCCTTCTGACGCAGCTCAGGGAAGCTGAACGGCTGGATGATGTTGTCGAAGGACTCCTCGGGATACTCGTAGAAGACCCACATGGCCTTAGCGGCATCGATGGGCGAGCCGCCGCCGATGGCGATAATCCAGTCGGGCTCGAACTCGCGCATGGCCTCGGCGCCCTTCATGACCGTCTCGATGGACGGATCGGACTCGACGCCCTCGAACAGCTTGACCTCGAAGCCGCCCTCTTTGAGGTCGGCCTCAACGTCCTGCAGGAACCCGCCGCGGCGCATAGAGCTGCCGCCAGAAACGATGATGGCCTTCTTGCCCTTGAGGTTCTTTACCTCGTGGCGAGCGCCCTCACCAAAGTACAGATCGCGAGGATTGGTAAAACGTCCCATACTGTGCCTCCTAAACAAGCCCCTCTTAGACTTGCGTATATAACGGAGCACCCGATTGGCTCCGTTAGGACCGTTTTGCGCGTTGCCGGCGATGACAATGCGCGATGTCTAAACGTCTCAACGCTCAGACAAACACTATTTTACCGTTCTGGTTGGTCAGTTATTCACCTAAAGCCGACAATGATGAAACGTTTTTTCTATCCCTGAAGACCCTTGTGGGGCATTCATACTCCCAAGCTGGGCAAACGTTTTATCAAGGTTGACCACATATCCCGGGCAGGACTGTGCCCCTCCAAAATGCGCCCCGTTCGCCGCCAAAAATCGACCGTTTGCGGCACCGTGATACCACTCAGTCGTCCAAGGTGCCGACATTTGTGCGACATCCGTCTTCGTGGTGCAAAGGTGCATGTCCAAGTGCGGCGCCCCCGGTGTGCCGCATGCGGGTAAACTAGAACCTTATATAGAGACATTTGAACCCTAACCGCAGCAAAGGAGGCCCCATGGCATTCGATCCCATTCAAGAGGATTGCCATCGCCTCGTTCTTGAGGCCTTGCGCCGCGACAATATCCCGCTCACCGACGGTGCCGCCGTAGAGCGTCTGATGGAACAATTCACCCGCAACCCTGCACCGCTCATCGTGCACGACCGCGACCGCGCCGGGCACCTCATTGCCAAGGTGGTCGAGGCTGTCGACTACCGCATCCCCTTTATCCCCGACGACGCCCAGGCGGAGCAAGAAGAAGCCGCAGCCGAGAACATGCTCCGCGAGGCAGCCGCGCTCGATCCGGCCAACTGGGATGCCCAGCGCATGCTGACGGCGCTCACCGCCGAATCCAACGAGGAATACGTGCAATATCTGGTGTCCAAGTGCGACGAGGTGGAGCACGATCTGGCGCTCAAGATTGCCTCGGCGCAGGACCCCTACGAGCGCGAGGCCGCAGGCGACCTGACCCGCCGTCCCTACCTGCGCTGGCTTGCCGCCTTGGCATCGCGCGCGCTCATTAGCGGCCGCTACCGCATGTCGCTCGAAGCCGCAAACCGCAGCCTCGACTTTGCCCCCAACGATCCTGCCGGCGTCCGCCACACCGCAATGCTCGCCATGGCAAAGCTCGAATACCCCGCTGAGGAGCTCAAGCGCTTTCGCTCTGCCCACTCCGTCCCCTATCTCGCCAACACGCCGCTGCGCCGTCGTCCCAAGGATGCGGAACGCGACTTGGACCCGTGGACGCTCATCGCGCTGATGAGCGCTGCCTGGCGCGAGCTGGATTACGAGAGCGCCGAACACTACCTGCGCATCCTTGCGCGCTCGTGCCCGCACGCAGCCGAGGCGCTCTACTTCCAAACCGAGTTTCCCGATGGCGTCTATGCCCGCGTCAACGTGGGCGTGGGCTCCACCGATGAGCTCGTCCTTGCCCTGTCCGAGGCGACGCCGGTGCTACAGGAGGGTCTAGGCGCGCCCGACAACGCCAGCTTTGCCGCCTGGGTCGCCACCAACGACATCGTGCGCTCCCAGATCGACGAGCGCATCCTGCGTGCAGCCGAGCAGGGGCTTCCATTTAAGGGAGGGGACCTCTAATGGATTCGAGCGTCTACATCCCCGCCTACTTGGAGCGCACCTATCTGGCGTCGCACCCCGAGCTCACCGATGCAGCACGCGAGCTTGTCCATAACGACATTAGTGCGAATCCCCAAAAGTATGCGCAGTCCGAGCATGCCCAGGCGCTGCTGTCCTATGCCGGTGTTCATCGCCACCTGCTCGACGAGCTCCATCGCATTGAGGACATGGGCAGCGACGAGGAGTTCGAGCAGACGCGCAACCGCCTGTTCGACGATATGCGTGATGAACTGCTCAAGATCGTCCGCATCGATGCGCTGGCCGTCGATGCCCAGCTGCTCGCCATCATCCTAGCGGACACGCCCGTCGACGCCTGCCTGGGCGACCTGATGAAGCTCGAGACGAGCACGGCCGACTACCTGCAACAGAGCGTGCCCGGGTTTGATATGGAGGCCCCGCACTACTGGGCCAATAATGTTTTGGCCGACGGTGTCACCGCAGCGGACCTTACCGTGAGCGAGCCGGCCCTTATCGGGTGGCTCCACACGCTCGAGGCCATCTCGCAGCTGTGCATGGCGAGCGCTCGTTACCGCGCCGCCGCCAACTATTCTCGCCGTGTCCTTAAGGCGGAGGGCTATCCCACCCGGGCCGCCGGCACCGTATTGCTTGCCCTCGCCCGCTTGGAAGACCAGGACGGCTTTTTTGCCCTGGCGCATCAGCTCGAGGAACAGATGGGGGCAGACGCACTCGAAAACTCTCCTTGGTACCTGCTCGCCCGCACGATTCTGCTGTTCAAAACAAACAAGATGCGCCCGGCGACGCGCGCGCTGCGCGAGTTCGCTAACCGTTGCGAGGGTGGCGCGTTCTTCTTGCTGAACCCCATGTACCAGACGCCGTATCTTCCCTGCCGACCCGAGCCGCGCGAGCCCTGGGACCTTTCGCACCAGGCAGTTTGGGAGGCTGACGGCATTATCTCGGACACCCCCGACTTTGCCCCCTGGGCCAACGCCTGCGAAGATGTATCGCAGCTCGCCCAGGAATTTGCGCGCCGCTACGGCTTTTAGCGACGCGATCGCCCCGACCATGTCATTCACGTTAGGAACGACTTCATGAACTTCCGCTCATCTCTCGCCTGCACCTCGAGCGATATCGCCCGCTGGGGGCTGCGCTCTATCCTTAAGCGCCAGGGCGGCGTACTCCCCGGCCGCATCGCCATGAAGATCGACCCCGAGTTGCTGAGCGACCTCGCGAGCCTGGTCGACCGCAGCGTGGTGATTACCGGTACTAATGGCAAGACCACCACATCCAACCTCATCGCCGACGCCGTTGCCGCCAGCGGTGCTACCGTAGTGTGCAACCGTGCCGGCAACAATATGGAGCCTGGTGTGGTGGGTGCTCTGCTCGAGGCCCGCGGCGGCCTTAAGCACACCAGCAGCGGCAAGCGCGTGGGCGTTTTTGAGTGCGATGAACTTTACACCGTACGCGTTCTGCCCAAGCTCAAGCCGACGTACTTTGTGCTGCTCAACCTGTTCCGCGACCAGCTAGACCGCTACGGCGAGATCGACCATACCCAAGACGTCATCGCCCATGCGTTGGAGCTCTCTCCGACGACAACGCTCATCTACAACGCCGACGATCCGCTGTGCGCCTCGATCGCCGCGCGCGTCCCCAACACGAGCATCGCCTTTGGCATCGACGGCGCCACGGGCACCGAGTCCGACCGCATTAGCGACTCGCGTTTTTGCTCGCAGTGCAACGCCCCGCTGGAATACGACTATGTGCAGTACGGACAGCTGGGTGCCTATCATTGCCCTTCGTGCGGCTGGGGTCGCCCCGCGCTGCTCCGCCGCGTGACGGGCGTTGAGCTCGGCTGCGACGGCTACGGTTTTGACCTGGCCTTTGGACCCGAGGCCAACGCGCCCGCCGTGCACATCGCCACGCGCTACAACGGCCTGTACATGGTCTATAACGTCGCCGCCGCCTTCTTTGCGGCGCACGAGCTGGGCGTGGACGCGGCGCACCTGCAGCCCACGCTTAATGCCTATGTGCCCGCCGGCGGACGCATGGGCCGCTGGGATATTGCCGGCCGCACCGTCGAGGCCAACCTGGCCAAGAATCCCGTGGGCTTCGATCGCCAGATCCAGTCCATTAAAACGGCAGGTGGCAGGCTCTGCGCCTTCTTCCTAAACGATAACGATGCCGACGGCCACGATGTCTCGTGGATCTACGATGTCGACTTCGAGCGCATCGCCGACGCGCCGGGTCTTGTCGCCTTTGCCGGAGGCACGCGTGCGCACGACATGCAGGTACGCCTCAAGTACGCCGGCATCGATGCCGCGATTATCTCGGACGTCGCGCAGGCGATCGGCGCCGTGGCAGACGAGGCCGCCGATGACACCTTCTACGCCGTCGCCAACTACACGGCCTTCCCGCCGCTGGTCAAAGAACTCGACGGACTCAAAGGCACCGATGCGGCCACGGTTGCCGCCCACGCTGCACCGTGCGCCGATGGTAGCGCTGTCCCCACCGATATTGCGCCGGTCGAGCTTTCGCGCCCGCTGCGCATCGTCTATCTGTACCCCGATGCCCTTAACCTCTACGGCGACGGCGGCAATGTTATCGCGCTCGAACGCCGCTGCGCCTGGCGTGGCATTCCCGTGCGTGTAGACGAGGTCCGTATGGGCGAAACGCTTGATTTGACCGATGCCGATATCGTCATGATGGGTGGCGGCTCCGACCGCGACCAGCTAGCTGTGGCACACGAGCTGCTCGCCCAAAAAGACAAGGTCGCGGCCTATGTTAAGGATGGCGGCTCGCTGCTTGCCATCTGCGGCAGCTATCAGCTGCTCGGCCGTTCGTACTACATGGGCGAGGATCGCATCGAGGGTCTGGGGGTCATTGCCGCCGAAACCGTACGCGGCTCCGACCGCCTGATCGGCAACGTCGCCGTCAAGACCGACCTGGCGCCCGAACCCTTTGTGGGATTCGAGAACCACGGCGGCCGCACGCTTTTGGACGCCGATGCCACGCCGCTCGGAACGTCCGTCGTCACTGGCACCGGCAACAACGGCGACGATGGCTTTGAGGGCATCATCTACAAGGGTGTCATCGGCACGTATCTACACGGACCGGCACTGCCCAAGAACCCCGAGCTTGCCGACTGGCTCATTACCCACGCCCTCGAGCGCCGCGGCGATGCGCAGGCCACAGCCCTGCTGCCGCTCAAGCCCCTCGACGACACCTACGAGCACGCCGCCCACGACGCCGCGATGAAGCTCCTCCCCTAACGCCCCACCACCACAAAGGGGACAGGCACCTTTGTGGTGGTTTTCCAGTTTGCCAACGATATACGCGCCGGCAAAAAAGTCTGCTATACTCTTTCCCGCTGTCCCCATCGTCTAGCGGCCAAGGACGCCACCCTTTCAAGGTGGATATCGCGGGTTCGAATCCCGCTGGGGGCACCATTTGAAATGCAAAGCCCGTTACCCTTGCGGTGACGGGCTTTTTTCTTCTCCAACGCCGGGATTCGAACCCGGCAGGGTGCGGAGCTGAGGAAACGCGCAAGCGTTTTCCAGCGCAGCACGCAAGGAGCGAAGCGACGCAGCGAAAGCGGGCGGCGCCAGCCGCACGCGGACATCCCGCTGGGGGCACCACAGAATCTGAGAAGCCCGTTACCAATTCGGTAGCGGGCTTTTTGCTACCCATACGCCGGGACTCGAACCCCGAAGGCATAAAATCTCACTGTCATCCAAGGGCCCGTGGACAAAAAATAGCAAATATGAGTACTGTTACCAATTTAGTAACAGCGATTTCATGCCATCAGAAGGCAATTTGGACGCCAGGCGTCCTACGGCGGAAGAATTGCAGGCGTTTATCAGCTAAGTACTTGGACATATGTTGCGTAATACTGCATCTTTTGCAAAAAGATAATGCTACATGACTTGTGACAGTACTCATATTTGACGTTTTTTGTCCACAACCCTTTATACCTAGGCAAATCGGCGGCAAAACGGACTCCAAAGCGTCCCTCGCAAACAAAAAGCCGGGGCCCGCGCGATGCGGACCCCGGCTCAATACCGTGACGATATGTCAGTTACGCTCTACACGTAGAACAGGATGTCGTCGTAGGTCGGGACCGGCCAGTAGTCGGCAGCCACGATCTCCTCCATGGCGTCCACGGCGGCACGCAGCGTATCCATAGCGGGAACGACCTCGTGTGCATACACGTTGGCCTGCTCCTGGCCATCGAGAGCCTCGGCCTTCTGATGTACGGCGTCGAGCGCCTTGATGGAGTCGTTGATGGCGGTGATGCCGTTGCAGAGCTTGTTGAGCGTGTTCTGCTCGCACTGCATAGCAGCATCGGCACCGGCAGCGCGGATTGCCTCCAGGCCCTTAGCGACCTTGGTGGCATAGGCGGTGATGACCGGGCGATAGGTACGACGCGCCTCGCGAACCATCGTGGTAGCCTCGATGTTCATGAGCTTGTTGTACTTCTCGAGCTTGCAGTCATAGCGGCACTGAGCCTCGGCCTTGGTCAGGACGCCCGTCTCCTCAAAGAGCGCGATAGCCTTATCGGAAACAAAGGCGGGAAGAGCGTCGGCCGTGGTCTTGTTGTTGGCAAGGCCGCGCTTCTCGGCCTCGACGGGCCACTCATCGGAGTAGCCGTCACCGGAGAAGAGGATGCGCTGGTGGTCGGTCAGGACCTTCTTGCAGTACTCGAGCGCGGCGTCCTGGAAATCATCCTCGGGCGTACCCTCAAGGGCATCGGCGAAGGACTTGAGCGACTTGGCCACGGCGGCATCGAGCACCAGGTTGGAGTCGGAGACGTTCTGCTCGGAGCCGCAGGCACGGAACTCGAACTTGTTGCCGGTGAAGGCAAACGGGGAGGTGCGGTTGCGGTCGGTGTTGTCCTGCATCAACTTGGGCAGGGTATCGGCGCCCAGGTCGAGCACGCCGCGCGTGGCATGGACGGAAGCCTTGCCATCGATGATCTTCTCGACGACCTCGGTAAGCTGGTCGCCCAGGAAGATGGACATAATCGCCGGAGGAGCCTCATTGGCGCCCAGACGATGATCGTTGCCGGCCGAGGCAACGGAGGCACGCAAGAGCTCCTGATAGTTATCGACGGCCTCGATCACCGCGGTGAGGAAGACGATGAACTGCAGGTTGTCGAGCGGGGTGTCGCCCGGATCGAGCAGATTCTCGGACTCGGTGCCAAGCGACCAGTTGTTGTGCTTGCCCGAACCGTTGATGCCCTCGAAGGGTTTCTCGTGCAGCAGGCAGACCAAGTCGTGGCGGGAGGCAATGAGCTTCATCTTCTCCATCATGACCAGATTCTGGTCGATGGCCTCGTTGACCTCGCCATAGACCGGTGCGAGCTCATGCTGGCAGGGAGCAACCTCGTTGTGCTTGGTCTTGGCAGGAATGCCGAGCGCCCACAGTTCATCGTCCAGATCCTTCATATAGGCCGAGACGGTGGGGCGGATAGCGCCAAAGTAGTGCTCCTCGAGCTCCTGGCCCTTGCAGGGAGCGGCGCCAAAGAGGGTGCGGCCGGTGATGACCAGGTCCTTGCGCTTGCGGTAAGCGTCCTTCTTGATCAGGAAGTACTCCTGCTCATCGCCCACGGAAGGAACGACCTTCTTGGGGGTCTTACCAAACAGCGCCAAAACGCGCTTGGACTCACGCGAGAGCGCGGTCATGGAGCGCAGCAGCGGGGTCTTCTTGTCCAGGGCCTCGCCCGTGTAGGAGCAGAAAGCCGTGGGGATGCACAGGACATCGTCCTTAATGAATGCGGGGCTGGTGGGATCCCAAGCGGTGTAGCCACGGGCCTCGAAGGTGGCACGCAGGCCGCCGTTGGGGAAGCTGGAGGCGTCCGGCTCGCCCTGGATGAGGTTCTTGCCCGTAAACTTGGTAATGGCGGTGCCGTCGTGGTTGGGCTCCAGGAAGCTGTCGTGCTTCTCGGAAGTAATGCCCGAAAGCGGCTGGAACCAGTGTGCGTAGTGCGTCGCGCCCTTGGAGATGGCCCAGACCTTCATGGCGTGGGCAACGGCGTTGGCCACATCCAGGTCGAGCGGCTCACCGTCCTCGAGGGTTGCAGCAAGGCGCTTCCAAATGTCCTTGGGGAGGTAGTCCTTCATGACTTCCTCAGAGAACACCATGGTCCCGAAGCGGTCAGTAAGTTCGGCCATACGGAACTCCCTTCGTATCGGCACCGCGTGAGAAGCGGTGTTGATTACTAACGAACGAGTCATAGATTAGGCTCGTCGTGTTTCCGCAACATTACCGTTATGTTGCTGTCACGAAACCAATCAATGAGGTTACCGCATCGCGGCGGCGTTGCCGCCCTCAACAGCCAATCAACTGTATAAATTGCAGACCTCTCCCCATGGTTTAAGGGTAGTCAATTTGGGATGGGGCTCTATTAACTGGTATTTCGCATCAGATACCAGTCTTTATAGCCCGTGTCAAAATGAGCCGCTCTGCTATAGGAAATGCCGATAGCAAGGCATCTTTGATTGGTATCCCCCAAATAGCGAGTGAAACTCCGCCGTGGCACAGTGGTGCTGTAGAATCCTTACAACACATCACACTATTACGTATCTAGAGGAGCACGATATGCGCGTCGACGAGGTTTTTAAGCAGGCAGCATCCCAGGGCACCGCACCCGTTTCGTTTGAGATGTTCCCGCCCAAGGGCGAGCTGACCCTCGACACGGCTCGCGAAGTGGCAGGCAATCTGTGCAAGCTTTCGCCGAGCTTTGTCTCGGTCACTTGTTCCGCTGGCGGCTCGGGTAACGGTGCCACCACCGCCCCCATCGCGCATATGATTTCGAGCGAATTCGACACGCCCTCGGTAGCGCACCTCACCTGCGTTGGCCGTACCCACGCCGATATCGCCGCCAAGATCGACGAATACCGCACCGCCGGCGTAGAAAACATCCTGGCCCTGCGCGGTGATCTGCCCGCTGGCGCGACCGAGGACGACAAGCCCGCCTCGGACTACGCCTACGCCCGCGACCTCATCCCCGAGCTCGTCGACGCCGGCTTTTGTGTGGGCGCCGCAGCCTACCCCGAGGGCCACATTGCCTGTGAGGACCTCAACCTCTCGGTCGAGCACCTCAAGCAAAAGCAAGATGCCGGCGCGAGCTTCTTTGTGACGCAGCTCTTCTTTGACAACGAGTGCTTCTACCGTTTTCGCGAGCTTGCCGACAAGGCAGGTATCACCGTGCCCATTACCGCGGGCATCATGCCGTTTATGGGCAAGTCGCAGATCAGCCGCATGGTCTTTATGTGTGGCGCGTCGCTGCCCTCCCCCGTCATCAAGATCCTCGCCAAGTACGAGAACGACCCCGAGAGCCTGCAGGCAGCCGGTGTAGATTATGCCGCCCGTCAGCTTTGCGACCTTAAGGAGCACGGTGCCGCCGGTCTGCACCTGTACACTATGAATCGTCCTGCGATCGCCGCGACCATTATGGAGCGTCTGGGGTAATGGAAAAACCGCACGTTGATACAACCGTTGTTGAAGTGCCGGCCGACCTTGCGTCGCCGGCGCTTTACCGTATCGACGCTGCCCACCACCCTCGTGTCGACCGTGCCGAGATGCTGCGGTATCTGGGCTACGGCGGCCAGCAGATTGAGCCCGAGCTGTCCCGACGAATTGAGCTTGTAGTCGAGCGCCTAGAGCTGGATATCGAGCCCCGTGGCGTGCGCCGCGTATTTGCCATCGATGCCACGGGCGTGGACGAGCAGGGAGAGCCTTGCATCCGTCTGGTTGGCACCAACGTTGAGTTGCAAGGTCGCGATATCTATCGCCATCTCAAAGACGCCCGCTTTGCCGCGCTCATGGCATGCACCCTCGGCATGGACGCCGAGCGTCGCCTGCGCACCACGGGAGCCCAGCAGCCCCTGGAGGGAGCCGTGCTCGACGCCGCATGCTCTGCCTATGTAGAGGCCGCCGTTGAGCAAATGGATCAGCAGGTCAAGGCCGCAGCCGCCGCACACGGACTCGCTGGCAACTGGCGCTTTAGCCCCGGCTACGGCGACTGTCCGCTTACGGCCCAGCGCTCAATCGTGGCTGCACTCAACGCCACGCGGCTCATCGGGCTTACCGTCACGCCCACCAGCCTGCTCATGCCCACCAAAAGCGTGACCGCGGTGATCGGTCTGTTCGACGGCGAGGTCCACGACGCCCAGAGCCGCCCCACCTGCAATATCTGCCGCATGCGCGAGCACTGTCGCTTCCGCGCCGCCCACACCACCTGCTATTCCAGCCATTAGGAGCCCTCGATGTTTACTCCGCTTATCACTCATGATCTGGACGGTGCCGCGCTGGCGGCACCTGTCAATGATGCGCGCTGCAACGGTGCCGTATACAAAACGCGCACGATCGACGACCTGCACATTAAGGACGATCGCCTGCGCGCCGCCATCGAGGGCACGGGGCACCTACTGTTCGACGGCGGCATGGGCACCATGTTGCAGGCCGCCGGCATGAAGGCAGGCGCCCTGCCCGAGTTGCTCAACTTTGAAGAGCCCCAGGTCATCACCGATATCCAGCGTCAGTACGTCGAGGCTGGCTGCGACGTGATCACCGCCAACACCTTTGGCGCCAACGCGCACAAGCTCGATGGCGCCGCCACCGTGGCAGATGTCTTTGCCGCCGCCGTCGCCTGCGCCCGCGCGGCCGGTGCCCACTATGTCGCCGGCGATATCGGCCCCATCGGCGCCCTGCTGCGCCCCCTGGGCACCCTCAGCTTCGACGAGGCCTACGACCTCTTTGCCGAGGAGGTGCGCGCTGGCGTCGCCGCGGGTGTGGACCTCTTTATTATCGAGACCATGACCGACCTGGCCGAGATCAAGGCGGCCGTCCTCGCCTGCCGCGAGAACTCCGACCTGCCCGTCTTTGCCACCATGACCTTTGAGGAAGACGGTCGCACCTTCCTGGGCACGAGTCCCGAGGTTGCCGCCATCACGCTCGATGCCATCGGCGCCGACGTTTTGGGCATCAACTGCAGCCAGGGACCGGCCGAGCTCCGAGGGCTCGCCGCTCGCATGCTCACCGTTACGGACAAGCCCGTTATGGTGCAGGCCAACGCAGGACTGCCCCGCGTGGACGACGACGGCAACACCGTCTTTGATATCCAGGCGCCCGAGTACGCCGTGGCCGTCGCCGGTATGATTGCCGACGGCGTAAGCGTCGTGGGCGGCTGCTGCGGCACCACGCCGGCGCACATGGCAGCGCTGCGCACGCTTATCGATAACCACACGCCCAGCCCGCGTCACCGCAAGCCCAGCATGTCGGTCACGAGCGCCCAAACGGTCGTGGATCTTCCCTGCGACGGCCACAAGATCGCCGTCATCGGCGAGCGCATCAACCCCACCGGCAAAAAGCGCCTGCAGCAGGCCCTGCGCGACGGCGATCTGGACTACGTGGTGAGCCAGGGCATCAGCCAGCAGGAGCAGGGTGCCGATATCCTGGACGTCAACGTGGGTCTGCCCGAAATCGACGAGGTCAAGATTATCCAACAGGCCACCGAGCAGCTCCAAGGCTCCACGCTGCTGCCGCTGCAGATCGACTCCACCGATCCCGCCGCTGTCGAGGCCGCCGTACGCCGCTATGCCGGCAAGCCCATCATCAACTCCGTCAACGGCAAGCAGCAGATCATGAATGAGATCTTCCCGCTGGTCGCCCACTATGGAACCAACGTCGTCGGCCTTACGCTCGACGAAGGCGGCATCCCCGATACCGCCGAGGCCCGCTTTGCCATCGCCGAACGCATCGTGGCCGAGGCCGCCCGCTACGGCATCGGCCCGGACTGCATCCTCATCGACTGCCTGGTCATGACCGCCTCGACCAATCAACGCCAGGCCGAGCAGATCCTACGTGCCATGTCCCTGTGCAAGGAGCGTCTGGGCGTCAAATGCGCGCTCGGCGTGTCGAACATCAGCTTTGGCCTGCCTGCCCGCCCGCTGCTGGGCTCGGTCTTTTTGGCCGCCGCTTTTGGCGCGGGCCTGGACGCCCCCATCATGAACCCGGGCTCCAAGCGCTTTATGGATACCGTCTACAGCTATCGCGTCCTGAGCGTTGAGGACGAGGGCTCGACCGGATACATCGAGCGCTACGCCGGCTGGACCGACCCGTACAAGATCGCCGCCAACCCGGCGGCCGCTCAGTCAGCATCGAGCGATGCCGCGCCCGCCGCAGGCGCCACAGCAAGCGCTGACGACGACCCGATTCGTCGCATGGTCGTCTCGGGCCGCAAGGGCGAGATCGCTGCCGAGACCGAGCGTCTGCTGACAGACCACGACGCCATGGACCTCATCAACAATCACTTTATCCCCGCCCTCGACGAGGTGGGCGTCCTCTTTGACCAGGGCAAGTTCTTCTTGCCGCAGCTCATGGCCTCGGCCGAGGCCGCGCGCGTGGGCTTCGACACCATCAAGCGCCTGATGCCCGCCGGCGAGATCGCCGACAAGGGCAAGATCTGCGTGGCCACCGTCAAGGGCGACATCCACGATATTGGCAAGAACATCGTCAAAATGCTGCTCGACAACTACGGCTACACCGTCTTTGACCTGGGCCGCGATGTCGATCCGCAGGAGGTACTCAAGACCGTCAAGGAGCGCGATATCAAACTCGTCGGCCTCTCGGCGCTTATGACGACCACCGTCGTCGCCATGGAGGAGACCATCAAGCTGCTCCATGCCGAGGTGCCGGGCGTCAAGATCATCGTGGGCGGCGCCGTGCTCACCCCCGAATACGCCAAGCAGATCGGCGCGGACTACTACGCCAAGGATGCCGCCGAAAGCGCGCGCATCGCCGAAGAGGTCTTTGGGCAGTAACACAACGGAAACAACCGAGCACCAAAACGTGCCGCATGCGCCACTTGGCACGTGCGGCACGTTAGAATAGAAAAGACTATGCTCGTTTTGGCAGATAGGAGCGCAAGGATGGCGATCACGCCCGCAGAAATCGCGGAAACCCGCGGCATGGTTGAGGAACAGAACCTCGACATCAGGACCATCACCATGGGTGTTTCGCTCATGGGTTGCGGTGACGAGAACCTCGACCGCATGTGCACGAAGATCTACGACCACGTGACGCACACGGCTGAGCATCTGGTCGAGACCGCCGAGAACCTCGAGCGCGAGTACGGTATCCCCATCGTCAACAAGCGCGTCTCCGTCACCCCGGTGGCGCAGATCGCCGCTTGCTGCAAGGATGAGGACCTCACCCCCATCGCGCATGCCCTCGACCGTGCGGCCGAGACTCTTGGCATCGACTACCTGGGCGGCTTCTCCGCACTCGTTCAGAAGGGCATCGGCGACGCCGACCGCCGCGTTATCCAGTCCATTCCGCAGGCGCTCGCCACCACGAGCCGCGTCTGCTCTAGCGTCAACGTCGCCAGCCTGCGTGCCGGCATCAACATGGACGCCGTGCTCATGGCCGCGCAGACCATCATCGATGCCGCCAAGCTCACGGCCGATCAGGACTCCGTCGGCGCCTCTAAGTTTGTCTGCTTTGCCAACATGGTCGAGGACTCCCCGTTTATGGCGGGCGCTGTCCACGGCGGTGGCGAGGCCGACGCCGTCATCAACGTTGGCGTCTCGGGCCCTGGCGTTATGGCCGCAGCCCTGGAGACGCTCCCCGACTCCGCCTCGATGATGGAAGTCGCCGAGAAGATCAAGCAGACCGCCTTTAAGATCACCCGTGCCGGCGAGCTCATGAGCCGCGAGGCCGCCCGTCGCCTGGGTGTCGAGAAGGGCATTGTCGACCTGTCGCTGGCTCCCACGCCTGCCATCGGCGACTCCGTTGCCCGCATCCTTGAGATCATCGGCGTGGGCACCTGCGGTGGCCCGGGCACGACCTGCGCGCTCGCCATGCTCAACGACGCCGTCAAGAAGGGCGGCGTCATGGCCAGCTCCAGCGTGGGCGGCCTTTCGGGCGCCTTTATCCCCGTGTCCGAGGACGCCGGCATGATCGCCGCCGTCGAGGCCGGTGCGCTTTCGCTCGAGAAGCTCGAGGCCATGACCTGCGTGTGCTCCGTCGGCCTGGACATGATCGCCATCCCCGGTGACACCCCAGTCGAAACCATCGCCGGCATCATCGCCGACGAGATGGCAATCGGCGTCATCAACAACAAGACCACGGCCGTCCGCGTGATCCCTGCCATCGGCAAGGGCGTGGGCGACTGCGTCGAGTACGGCGGCCTGTTCGGCCGTGCGCCCATCATGCCGGTGAACCCCAACGCCGGCACCGTGCTTGCCCATCGCGGTGGACGCTTCCCGGCGCCGCTGAACTCGCTGAAGAACTAGCCTAGGGATACGAGGCGAGGAGCCCCGCCGCCGGGCGGCAGACATATAAGGTCGCCTGCTCGGACAGTCCTGACTCGCACGGAGAGCACATTAAGTGCTCTCCGGCTCGTGCGGAACTCGCGATAAACCTTGTATACGCCCGCCCGCTCCCGAGGGGCTCCCATCCCAAATGCGGAGCAAAGCTCCGCACACCAACTTTTTCTTTCAGCTAAAGAACGCTGGAAATTCGACGCTGGCTTGTTAACCTTGCTGGACGTTGTCGACGCCAAACCAGCTCAGAAGCTATATCGATACAGAAAGGTCCCCGGACGGAGGGGCCGGATATAAGGTTTATCGCGAGTTCCGCACGCAAAGAAGGCCACTTAATGTGGCCTT
>DBFOPP010000024.1:0-10415 GCA_048428865.1 Collinsella sp. | reverse complement strand
AACTTAACCGCCCCGCCCGGCAGGCGAGCGGACAGCGAACGACATCTGTCCAACAATTCGTGCGAAACACAATGAAAAACCGTTTGATGTGAGTTAATATAAACAACGTCGTGAATCTGACTCCTGCCGCATGCATGACAGGGGTTAAACACAAAAAAGGAGTCAATTATGGTTTCTGAGAAGGCTACCCTCGTCAATCCGCAGGGTCTTCACATGCGTCCGGCCGGCCTCTTCGCCTCCACCATGGGCAAGTACGCCTGCGACGTGACTGTCGTCACCCCCGAGAAGGAGGTCAACGGCAAGTCCCCGATGGCCCTCATGGCTGCTGGTATCCCTTGCGGTACCGAGGTCGAGGTCAAGTGCGACGGCGCCGACGAGGCCGAGGCTCTGGCTGCTGCCATCGAGCTCATCAAGAGCGGTCTTGGCGAGTAGAACTCAAACGGGTCGCATGTTGAACAATTAAGTTCATACTTGGGGGCGCAGTGACCTGTATCAAGGTAGCTGCGCTCTTTTGTCATGGATATGGCAAAACGCTTTATCACATGGCACGGAGAGAGGAATGGGAATGTATCAGGGAGTCAACGCATCCGAGGGCATCGGTATCGGCACCGTCATGGTCGCCGTCGATCCCGACTTGACGTTTGAGCCGCACGAGGTTGCTGATTCGGCAGCAGAGAAGGAGCGTTATCAGGCTGCTCTTTCGGTCTTCTGCGAGAAGACCCAGGCTCAGGCCGACCACATGAAGGAGACGGTGGGCGAGGCCGAGGCCGAGATCATGAGCGGACACATTGTTCTGGCTCAGGATCCGGGCATGACCGACGCCATCAATGCTGCCATTGATGGCGGCACCTGCGCCGAGCAGGCGCTCATGGACACCTCGACCATGTTCGAGAACATGTTCCTGTCCATGGACGACGAGATGTTCCGTCTGCGCGCGGCCGACATCGCCGACATCCGCACCGGTATTCTGGCCGAGCTGCTGGGCAAGGAGGTCGTCGACCTCTCCGTCCTGCCCGAGAACACCGTCGTTGTCGTGCACGACCTTACGCCGTCCATGACCGCCACGATCGATAAGGCTCACGTTGCCGGCATCGTCACCGAGACCGGTGGCCGCACGTCGCACTCCGCGATCATCGCGCGCGCCCTCGAGATTCCGGCCGTCCTTTCGGTCTCTAACAGCTGCACCGCACTGCGCAACGGCATGACCGTTGTCGTCGACGGTGGCAAGGGTGTCGTCGAGGCCGATCCCGACGAGGAGACGCTCGCCGCCTACACGGCCAAGGCCGAGGCCTTCGCTGCCGAGAAGGCAGCTCTCGAGGCCTTCCGCGGCAAGCCTTCTGTGACTGCCGACGGCATCAAGAAGATCATCGCCTGCAACATCGGTAACCCCGATGACGTGCCCAACGCGCTCGATCACGACGCTGAGGCCATTGGTCTGTTCCGCTCCGAGTTCCTGTTCATGGACTCTGCTGAGCTTCCTTCCGAGGAGGAGCAGTTCAACGCCTACCGCAAGGTCGCCAGCGCGCTCAAGGGCGCTCCGGTCATCATCCGCACGCTTGACGTGGGTGGCGACAAGGAGATCCCGTATCTGCACATGGTCAAGGAAGACAACCCCTTCATGGGCTTCCGCGCCGTGCGTTACTGCCTGGCCAATCCCGACCAGTACAAGGTCCAGCTCCGCGCTCTGCTGCGCGCCAGCGCCTTTGGTGACGTCAAGATCATGATCCCGCTCGTCACCTGCGTCGAGGAGGTCGTGGCCGTCAAGGAGCTCGTCGAGCAGTGCAAGGCCGAGCTGACCGAAGAGGGTCGTAAGTTCAACGAGAACATCGAGGTCGGCATCATGGTCGAGACGCCCGCCGCTTCGCTGCTCGCTGACCGCCTGGCCGAGGTCGCCGACTTCTTCTCCATCGGCACCAACGACCTGATCGGCTACACCATGTGCGCCGACCGTGGCAACGACACCATTTCCAACCTGTACCAGGTGTACTATCCCGCCGTGCTCCGCTCGCTCAAGAACATCATCGAGAGCGGCGTGAAGGCCGGCATCATGGTCGGTATGTGCGGCGAGGCCGCTGCCGATCCGCTGCTCGAGCCGCTGCTGATCAGCTGGGGCCTGGAGGAGTTCTCGATGAGCGCTCCGTCGATCCTGCGCGCCCGCAAGACCATCAGCCAGTGGACCAAGGCCGAGTGCGACGAGCTCGCCGAGAAGGCGCTCGCCTGCAACACCGCCGCCGAGGTCAAGGCGCTGCTCGAGTCCGCAGCTCGTTAATTTGGTATCAGAGGTAACCGCGTGGTTGGAATGGGCCGGCCACGCGGCCCTCACATATACAGGGGGTACTGTAAATGTTCTACACGCTAACCGCTAATCCGGCTGTCGACATGACGGTTTCGAGCTCTCCGCTCGAGCCCGACGAGAACGTCCGCACCGGCTCGGCCAGCTACACGGCCAACGGCAAGGGCCTGGACGTGTCCTTCGCCTTTAAGAAGATGGGCGTCGACACCGTCGCGCTCGGCTTCTTCGCCGGCTTCACGGGCAAGTTCATCGTCGAGGAGGTCATGAACCTGGGTTGCCTGTGCCGCCCGGTCTGGACCGACGGCATCACGCGTATCAACACCTACGTCAACGATGGCCAGCACGAGTACGGCATCCTGAACCCCGGCGCTCCGATTACGCCGCAGCACCAGGAGGAGCTCTACAACATCCTGGACACCGCGGGCGACCTTGAGTGCCTGATCGTCTCCGGCTCCGTGCCTCCCAAAGCTACGCCCGACTTCCTGGCTCAGGTCATGGAGCACGCTCAGGCTCGTGGCGCTGACGTCGTCCTGGACCTGTCCTCCGACAAGCTCAAGGAGCTCGCTCACAAGAAGCCGCTGCTCATCAAGCCGAACCATCACGAGATGAAGGCCATCTTCGGTGTGCCGGTCGACACCGACGACGAGGTCCGCGTTGCCATGAAGCTCGCCCACGACGCCGGCGTCCAGAACGTGCTGCTCACCCGTGGTAGCCGCGGCGACGCTTACTTCTCCAACGGCGAGGACATCTGGTACGCCAAGCGTGAGTTCAACATCAAGCTGGTCTCTTCCGTCTGCGCCGGCGACTGCACCCTCGCTGCGTTCCTGCACAAGTGGTACAGGGATCGCGACAACGTCGAGGAGGCCATGAAGCTCGCTATGGCCACCGGCGCTAACGTTGCCGAGTCCGTGGGCATTGGCGACTTTGGTCACGTTGACGAGTACAGCAAGCGCGTTGCTGTCCGCAAGCTCGATCGTCAGTAATCGAAACGCGACATATTCGTGCGCATGCGGCGCCCCGGTTTCGGCTGGGGCGCCTTTTTGTTCCGCCACGGGGGAGAGGTGTCCTGCCGTACTTCATCGCTTCCACACCGTTCACCGAGTTGTCCTAGCCTTTTACCGATGCGTGGAATATACTTTCATTAACACGTTGCTTCGTGAAAGGAACATTCATGATTTACACGCTCACTGCAAATCCCGCCATTGACTACAACATCGCCTGCGACGGCCTTGCTGCCAATACCGTCACGCGTACCCGCAATGCCGTCTACACGCCCAACGGCAAGGGCCTCAACGTCTCGTTTACGCTTGACCACTATGGTGTCGACACCACGATCCTGGGTTTCTTCGCCGGCTTCTCGGGTGAGTTTATCGTTAAGGGCGCCGAGGCCCTGGGCGTGCCCGTCAAGCCCGTGTGGACCGACGGTATTACGCGCGTCAACGTGTTCCTCAATGCCGGCCCCGACACCGAGTACAACATGGTCAACGCCGGTGCCGCCATTAACGAGGCCAACGAGCAGGAGATGTTTGAGCTCATCGATTCGCTCGATGACATGACCTGCTTGGTCATCAGCGGCTCGCTACCTCCCAACACTTCCGAGGGCTTCCTGGCCGAGGTCCTGCGCCGCGTCAAGGCCAAGGGCGCCGAGTTCGTTCTCGACATCTCGAGCCATCAGCTGGCAAACCTCATTGCCATGGAGCCGCTGCTGATCAAGCCCAATGATGACGAGCTGCTCGACATCTTTGGCATCAAGGTGAGCGGTGGCGACGACGAGTCCGTCAAGGGCGCTATGGCCGAGCTGCATGCCAAGGGCGCCAAGAACGTGCTGCTGACCCTTGGTGGCGCCGGTGCGTACTTCTCCAACGGCGAGCACATCTGGTTTGCCAACCGCACCTTTGAGGTCAAACTGCTGTCGACGGTGTGCGCCGGCGATTCCTCGCTCGCTGCCTTCCTGTCCGTGTGGCACGACGCCCCCGAGCGCGTCGAGGACGCCCTGCGCCTTTCGATGGCCACTGGCGCCAACGTGGTCGAGTGCCCGGGCCTGGGCGACTTTGCCAAGGTCGAGGAGTATAAGAAGGGCATCGCTATCCGCGAGGTCTGCTAACTCCGGCCTAAAGCTTGAGTATTTCGAGTGGTTCGCATCCGTCTTGGGAACAGGACGGATGCGTTTTTGTTTATCGGACTTGCGTGTGCAGGGGAGGCTGTTTCTTGCTAGACTTCTTGCAGATGCAATCGACAACCAATTTGATAGCCGCAGGAGGCCACAGGTATGTGCAATGTTTCGCTCAACGGTACGCACCCGACCGATGCCTCCCTGCGAGTGCTGCGTGCGCTCGAGGCGGCCGGTCTTGAGGCCTGGTACGTGGGCGGTTGGGTGCGCGACGCCCTGATGGGATGCCCCAGCCACGATGTTGACATGTGTTGCAGCGGTCTGTGGCGGGAATCCAAGGCAGCGCTCGAGGCGGCGGATATCGCGGTCGTGGAGTCGGGTATTAAATTTGGCGGTATCACGGCCATTAGCGATGGCGAGCGCATCGAGGTCACCACGTACCGTCTGGATGGCTTCTATACCGATGGGCGCCATCCTCAGAGTGTCGAGCGTGCCGCCTCGCTCGAGGACGATCTGGCGCGCCGCGACTTTACTGTCAACGCTATGGCCTGGCATCCCGAGCGCGGTCTTGTCGACCGCTACGACGGCCAGGGTGACTTGGAGTGCAAGCTGATTCGCGCTGTCGGCGATCCCAAGCGTCGCTTTAACGAGGACGCCCTGCGCATGCTGCGTGCGGTGCGCTTTGCCTGCCGCCTGGACTTTATGATTGAGCCCGAGACCAAGCGTGCGCTTGCCGAGTGCGCGCCGCTGCTCGATGCCGTGGCGCGCGAGCGTGTGGGCATTGAGCTTGAGGGCATCCTTTCGACCGGCCACGGGGGAGATGCCATGCTGCGCTACCCCGAGCTCATCTGCGCCGCCGTGCCCGAGTTGGCAGCGGGTCGCGGGTTTGATCAGCGCAGTGTCTATCATGCGTTTAACGTCTACGAGCATATCGCTCGTGTTCTGACGGTGGCAGGGGAGCTGGCGCTGTGCGACGGCGTCGCGCCCTCGTCGAGTCTTATGTGGGCGGCGTTTTTGCACGATGTGTCCAAACCCGAGTGCTTCACGGTCGATCACGCCGGCAGCGGACACTTCTACGGTCATCCCGAGCTCGGTGCCAAGAAGGCGCGCGTCATTATGGATCGCCTGGCGCTCTCGCACGACTTGGTGCGCGACGTGTGCCTGCTCATCAAATACCATGACAAGCCGCTGCGCCCCGAGCGCTCCTGTCTGCTCAATATGATGCGCGCGCTTTCGGGTGAGGGCGTCGACACGGCCCGCCTGATTGACGAGCTCATGGACCTTAAGCGTGCCGACACACTTGGCAAGGCCCCGTCGTGCTTCTATTACGTTGAGACGATTGAGGAGATGCGCGCGCTGGCGCACGAGCTGCTGAAGGCAGGGGAGCCCCATACGCTCAAGATGCTCGCCATCAACGGCGGCGACCTGATCCGTGCCGGAGTCAAGCCCGGGCCGGAACTGGGTCAGCTTCTCAACTCCGCCCTCGACGCCGTGATCGAAGACAATATTCCCAACGAGCGCGAAGCTCTTTTGGTCCATCTCAACTTGAATTAGCTACCCAGTTTACCTTCGTGTTCCATAACCTGCCGACAAAATTTGGGCAATTTGGAATTTCTTCTTGCGCTGACGTTTTTTGTCCCGTAATATATATCCTCGCAGCACGGCAGTGCAGATGTCATGTGGCCCGTTCGTCTAGCGGTTTAGGACGCCGCCCTCTCAAGGCGGAGATCACCAGTTCGAATCTGGTACGGGCTACCACTTCTTTTCTGCTGAAGCTTATGGCCCGTTCGTCTAGCGGTTTAGGACGCCGCCCTCTCAAGGCGGAGATCACCAGTTCGAATCTGGTACGGGCTACCACGCACCTGATACCCGGCCTTCCCATGGAAGGCCGGGTTTTTTATTTTCAAACAACCGTCTGCAATTCCCGTTTGAACCAGAGCTTTGCGGTCTGCCTATGGCCCTTACGGGTACAATATCCAAGATATTTTGACTGTTAGAAGGAGTCTCATGACGGAGTCCTCTCAGCATACGTCTAAGCCCCAGGTCGAGGTTGAGGCCTCGGGCGGAGATGACAATAAGAGCGCACGCCGCGGCGCCATCTTTATCGGCGTCGTGCTGGTAGGTTATATCGTCTATCTGGTGGTAACCGGGCAGATGGGGCAGTTCTGGGCCGCTATGTCGAGCGTCCAGGCGTCATGGCTCGTTGTCGCGTGTCTTTGCATGTTCATGTACCTGTTCTTTGGCATTGTGGCCTATGCGATCGCCGTCTGGCTCGATCCCAATTCGCCCGTCGGCATCCGCGACCTGATCTCGGTCGAGGCGAGTGGCATCTTCTTTGGTAACCTGACGCCCATGATGATGGGCTCCACCCCGGCTCAAATCTATCGCCTGACCAAGGCCGGCCAAAACGTGGGCGAGGCCGGCGCCACGCAATTCACGCGTTTTATCGTGTACCAGTTTGGCCTCGTTGCCTGGGGCGCTATCCTACTGCTTGCTCGCATGCCGTTTTTTGCCGAGCGCTATGGCGACATGACGTTGCTGTGCGTCTTTAGCTTTGGTGGGCACTGCTGCATCTTGCTGGGCATCTTCGCCGTCGCGCTCATGCCTAAGACCGTCACGCGCGTCGCCCATTGCATCATCAATTGGCTTGAGCGCATTGGTGTCTCGGCCACTAAGATCGAGGGATGGCGCACGTTTGTCGATGGCGAGATCTACTCCTTCTCCGAGAAGTTCAAGCTTTCGGCCGGACATTTTTCTTCCATGCTGCTCACGGTGGTCATCACCATGCTGCAGCTCGCGTTTTTCTATCTGGTGCCGTATTTCCTGATGCTTGCCTTTGGCCACCACGAGGTCGACTTTTTCTCGGTCATGGCCGCGAGCGCCTTTGTCCAGCTGCTGAGCTCTGCGGTTCCCTTGCCCGGTGGAACTGGTGGCGCTGAGGGCGGCTTTGCATTGTTCTTGGGTCATTTCTTTGGGTCGGCTTCGACCGCCGGCTATCTGCTGTGGCGCCTCATTACGTTTATTGCGCCGACCATTTTGGCTGCGCCCCTGCTGGGACTTAAGAGCGCCCACAACGAGAGCATCCATGCGCGCTGGGATCGTGTGATGCGCAAGCTCGGCCGCACGCCTCAGACGCCCTCTGCGCCCACTATGCCGCACCCCACGAATGCTGTTACCGTTGATCTCAAGAAGCGCGCTCAGAAGGCTTCTGGGACCGCTAAGCCGGCTCATAAAGCCTATGTGCGCCAGACAGGCGATGGTATTCGCGTATCTCCGTCGGCACTCAATAAGAAGAAGCATCCCAAGTCGCAGTAGGGCAGTCGTGCGTTCTTCATGGTGCGGGGCATATTTGTGCTGTATGGGGGATAATCCTCTTACGTAGATTATCTCTCATCTGTTGATGAATGCTCGCATATCGAAGGGACACGCCCATGGCAACCAGCAAACCGCGTCTTGATCGTCGCATCGTTCGCAGCCGTAATGCCATCCTTTCGGCTTTCGAGCGCCTGCTCATGGAAAAGCCGCTGGCAGACATTACGGTGAGTGCCATCGCGCGCGAGGCCAATGTCGACCGCAAAACCTTTTACGTACACTTTGGTACGGTTGACGGCCTGCTCGATGCCATTGCCGTCGATGTGGTGGAGATGATTGTCGACTCGGTCGAGAAAACGCTTGCTTCAATGGACGGCGACACCAACGAGCGCGCTCTTGGCGCGGCGGCGACCTTCTTTAAAACCGTTAACGAGGCACTGTGCAACAACTTGGTGCTCAATCGTCAGCTGATCGAGAACATTCCGCTCGATGATTTTATGGCTCGTCTTCGTGCGCCGCTCGAACACGAGATTGCCGAGCGCGATCTGTTGCCCCAAGGTCTCAAGGACGAGATGTTCGATTACTATCTGGCGTTTTTGCTGTCGGGCATTATCGGTATCTATCGCACGTGGGCACTGTCTGACGGCTCGGTTCCTATCGAGCGTGTCTCTGAGGTCGCCAACGATCTGACTCTCAATGGTCTGTCGAGTCTGGAATCTCGCTTCGAATAGCATCGATAATTCAACAACTTATAGAAGTTGCGGTGGAATAGGGATTGTTTTGGTTATTGGAAGGCCGTTCTGGTCCCTATTTCACCGTAACTTAGTAAAACTGTTTTGATGGTAAGGCGGAGCAGCCTCGAAGATGAGCCTCGAGACTGCTCCGCTTCATTTCTGAGCGTTTGTCGTGTAGGGCAGCATTAATCGCCGTTTTTGAGTATGCGGCCCTGTTTTTCGAACTTGTGCATGTCGCTATCGGCCATGCCCTGCGACTTGTCCTCGTGACGCTTGGCGTATAACGGATCGTCGGAGTCGTTCCAGATGCGGTCGGCGACAGGTGACCATGCCTCGGCGGCAGCCTGGGTCTTTTCGCGCAGCTGCTCGGGTGACTCCTTCTCGATTAGGTCGGTGCTCATTGCGCCACTCTCGGCGACCAGTTTGGGCAGCACGTCGGGATTCTCGAGCATGGGGCATGGTTTGAGGTAGTTGTCGTTAAACGGCATGTTCTCGTAGTACTTCATAAAGAGGGGAGAGCGCAGCGCGTCGAGTAAACTCACATCGTGGATGTTGGCGTTTGAGTAGTGGATGAACACGCACGGCTCCACGTCTCCGGCGGCGTTGATGTGCAGGTAGCGGCGGCCGCCGGCGATACATCCGCCTACAAACTCGCCGTCGTTTTGGAAGTCGAGCGTAAACAGCGGCTTCTTCTCACGCATTTCGCGGATAAAGTGATACATGTGCTCGCGCTGCTCGGGCGTGGGCATGAGCTCGGGGGTTGCATTGCGGCCAACCGGCATAAAGTGGAAGTACCAGCAGAAGAGTGCTCCCTCGCCGATCATCCAGTCCATGTTCTCCTCGGTAGCAACCGTATCGGCATTGGCGCTGGTCCAACAGGTGGAGATACCAAACGGCAAGTCGCGCTCGCGCAGGAGTTTCATGGCGTGCTCGATCTTTGCGTAGGTACCCTCGCCGCGACGGGCGTCGGTGGTGTGCTCATTGCCCTCGGCGCTGATGGCGGGGACAAAATTACCTACGCGAATCATATCGTCGCAGAAGGCCTCGTCGATCAGCGTGGAGTTGGTAAAGCAGAGAAACACGCAGTCCTGATGTTTTTCGCAAATTCTGATCAGGTCGTGCTTGCGGACGAGCGGCTCGCCGCCGGTATAGATGTAGATATGCGTACCGAGCCCTTTGCCCTGCGTAACGATAGAGTCGATGTCTTCGAACGAGAGATTCTGCTTGTAGCCGTACTCGGCGGCCCAGCAGCCCGTACAATGCAGGTTGCAGGCGCTCGTGGGATCGAGCAGGATGGCCCACGGAACGTTGCACTGGTACTTTTCGCGGTTCTTTTCCTGCTCTGGCCAAGCTAGCAGGTTGGCGTCGACAATGAGGGTCTTAAGCAGTTTGGTTCGCATCTGGGGATTAAGGCTGAACACACGCATGATCAGGTCATACCAATTGCCGCGGCTCTTGATGACATTGGTGAATGCCTCTCGCTGTACAGGAAATACGCGATTGGGGACCAGCTTGTTCACGAGGTCCATGATTTTGTCGATGTTTTCTTGCGGGTTGTCGTCGAGATAATCGATGAGCTTGTTGAGCGCTGCACGCTCTGCTGACCGTGTAAGCGACATGGGTATATCCTTTCACGTGTGCTTAATGTGTGATAATACCCACTTGTGGATTAAACGAAGTCTAAAGATTTGTAGTGTGTCTATTCAACGAATCAATTTAATTTGGGGTGAAGCGTTATACGCCGACACCTTCTAAGTTGCGGTGAAATAGTGTCAGATGGGGATGCGGACGATTTCTTGGACCGCGCCTAGGCGTATCCATGGTGGTGGAGTGGGAAGGATAAACTGGACTTTCTTTTAAGGATCCTCAAGCGTATTGCCGCTCGTATTCCACTGGAGACATGTAGCCCAGGGTGGAATGCATGCGCACCCTATTGTAATAGAGCTCTATGTACTTGAAGATGTCC
>DBFOPP010000023.1:0-4452 GCA_048428865.1 Collinsella sp. | reverse complement strand
GCAGATCATCTTGAGCGTTGTCGACTTGCCGGCGCCGTTGGGGCCGAGCAGCCCGTACACCTCGCCCTCGCGGATATGAAGGCTCACGTCGGCCACGGCGTCCTGCGCCTGGTCGCCGCGGCCGAAGCGCTTGGTGAGCCCGCGCGTCTCGAGCATGTAATCCATGGGCTTATCCTTTCTCTTCCGGGCGCGCGGGCCGAGTCGCCGTGCCCGCGCGCCTTACCTTTCGGGTTCAACATCCATGGTGGGGCGCGTTTCTAACGAAGCTGTAACGGCCGTTGGGCTCTTTTGGCGCCAGCCAATCTCGACCCGCACGCATTTGCTTAAAGCAACAACTTTCCCGATCGATGTAATCACCGAATCAAAACGTGTACACCAGCCACCAAAGATGCCGAAAAATGTCGCTTTTGGAGGCTGATGTACACAAATGCAGAATCCAGCGCAGCCCAGAGGCGCCCTCCATATGTCTGGACTCTCTATGCTTGCGCTGGATAGACATCGCAGGAACGGGTATAGTATCGAAAGTTTTGTCGTTAACCAGCGGGGGAGTCCTGTGGGCATCAAAAAGAAGATCAAAAAGGAGCTTATCGGCACTTCCGATTACCCGTCGAATAAGATCTTTACGATCTCCAATTTCATCACCTTTACGCGCCTGATCCTCACCCTGGTATTTCTGTACCTGTTTGTGACGGATAACAACCGCGTCATCGCCATCGTTATCTACGCCGTTGCCGCCTCCACCGACTGGATGGACGGTCAGATCGCCCGCATGACCAAGACGGTCTCATGGCTCGGCAAGGTCATGGATCCCATCTGCGACCGCGCGCTGCTGTTCACCGGCGTACTTGGACTGGTGGTCCGCGGAGAGCTGCCCATCTGGGTCTGCGTGCTCATTATTGGCCGCGACATCTATCTGGGCATCGGCACGCTTATCGTGCGTCATTATCACCGTCGCCCCATCGATGTCGTCTTTCCCGGAAAGATTGCCACTGCGCTGCTCATGACCGGCTTCTCGCTCATGCTGCTCGGGTTCCCCGTAGTTGACGGCCTGCACCTTTTACCTTCAACCCTTAAGGCCTTCCCGGGCCTCAACGGAAGCTCGGTGCCCCTCGGCATCTTCTTTGTGTACGGCGGCGTGATCTTCTCCATGCTCACGGCTGTCATCTACTCCATTAAGGGCGGAGTGGCCATTAAACAGGCTCTCGCGCATCCCGAGGACGAGGACATCGACTTTCTGAACCCTGAAATCGAAGACTGATTCGTTGGGGTATGATTACGTACGGTTCATTATTTGCGGCACGTCCGCGATAAGTTAGGGGTTGTCATGGACAACATGGTTAACAATATGCCTCAGAATGATAAGACTGCTGACGCCACCTGCGTATTCCGCGTGCCTTCAAGCGACGTCACCGTTCCCGACCTCATGGCCAACGTGCGCATCACCGCCCCCGTTCTGTCCATCGTCAAGGGTCCGCAGACTGGTGCCGCCTTTGAGCTCGAGGACGACGTGACCACCATCGGCCGCGATCCTGCGAACGGCATCTTCCTCAATGACATGACCGTTTCGCGTAGCCACGCGCGCATTATTCGCGAGGGCCTCGGCGCTCGCATCGAGGACTTGGGATCGCTCAATGGCACCTGGGTCGACGGTGCCATCGTCAATGCAGCCCCGCTGCACGACGGTTCTTCCGTTCAGATCGGTACGTTTACGCTCATCTACCACGAGAGCACGCCGGAGCGCATCGAAACCGGTGAATAGGGCATGGCCGAACGCAACTATCTGAGTATCGGCCAAGTCGTCAACCTACTTCGAGGCGCATACCCCGATCTTTCGAACTCAAAAATTAGATTTCTAGAGGATGAGGGGCTCATTACCCCTCATCGTACGCCTAAGGGATACCGTCAGTACTCCAAGGAGGACGTTGATCGCCTGGAGGTCATTCTGCACCTGCAGAAGACCCGCTATATGCCGCTCAACGTGATTAAGCAGCGCTTGGAAAACGCCACGGACCTGTCAACGCTCGCTTACGAGGTGGGCTTGCTGTCCGATGTTCCGCTCAAGACGGAGCCCAAGGAGACTAAGCAAAAGCTGCATCCTATCGAGACCATTCCCGATATGCTGGGCGTCGAGATTTCGTTTATCCGCTCGCTCGCCGAGAACGACCTCATTCGCATCATCAAGAGTCCGCAGAATCGTGAGCTCGTCGATGGTCGCGATTTCCCGATCATCCGTTACTGCTCCGAGCTGTCACGCTTCCATATCGAGCCGCGCAACCTGCGTCAGTACGTGTCTTCCGCCAACCGCGAGTCCTCGATGTTTGAGCAGGTGCTCGTGAGCATGCTCGGCATGGATACCTCCGATGACGAACGCGACGCCAAGCTCGAGCGTGCATTTAAGAAGCTTCACGACCTGACCGAAGGCGTGCACACTGCGTTACTCAAGAACCGCGTTTTTGAGTCGCTTAACGCCGTGGTCGAGGACGCCGACATCGATGCACTCGATAAGGAAATCACTCGCTCCGAGTCCACCAAGGCCAAAAACGAAGAGATAGCCGCGCCGGCTTCGCACGAGGATTCTCTCGTAAAGCCGCTCAAGGTCGTCGCCCCTTCACACTCCGGCACCGCCACCGCGGACAAGTAATCGCTGCCGAAATTTCGGCGACCCATTGAAAGGTCATGCAATGTACGACTTCGAATCTCAAATCGTCGACATCCCCGACTATCCCGAGCCCGGAGTCATCTTTAAAGACATCACGCCGCTCTTCGGCAATCCCGAGGCGCTCAAAGCCATGACCGATGCCCTCGCCGAGCACTTTGCCGGCATGGGAATCACCAAGGTCGTGGGTCCCGAGGCTCGCGGCTTTATGGTTGGCGTACCGGTGGCTGTAGCCCTTGGCGCCGGCTTTGTTCCCGCACGTAAACCGGGCAAGCTACCGCGCGAGACCGTGAGCCAGAGCTACGAGCTCGAGTACGGAACGGATTCCATTGAGATCCATGCCGACGCTATCAGCTCTAAAGATACCGTGTTGATTCTGGACGACTTGGTCGCGACGGGCGGAACCGTCGAGGCAACAGGTAAACTGGTGCGAGATATGGGCGCAAAGCTTATCGGTTACGGTTGTATCCTTGAGCTTGCGTTTCTCAACCCGCGCGAGAAGCTCACGCCGTCTGATGACGATGTGGAGCTCTTTAGCCTGGTGACGGTGGACTAGCCGTTACCCTTAGTTACTGGAAAGGAAGCTACATGCGCACAGCAAACACGCACAAAAACATGGCACGCTGCGCTGCTACGGCAACCCTAGCTTGTGTTTTGGGCTTGGGCCTCGCGGCTCCTGCCTACGCCGATACCGCATCCGACCTTGCCGCTGCTCGTACGAAGCTCGAGCAGATCGGTACCCAAACCCAGCAGATTTACGATGAGCTCGCCACGCAGACGCAGGCACTCGATCAGACTGCTGGCGAGATCACGCAAAAGCAGCAGGAGATCGCCGATGGTCAGGCCAAGCTCTCAACCTATGTCGCCGGCGAGTACAAAACCGGCGGTCTGAGTCTGCTTCAGGTTCTGACGGGTGTCGATGACCTGAGCGATATGCTCAACCGTCTGTTCTACTACGGCAAAGTTTCCGATAAGCAAGCTCAGACCATTCAAGAGGTCAAGGAGCTTAAACAGCAGCTCACCGATAAGCAGGCCGAGCAGGAGAAGAACGTCGCCACCACGCAAAAGAAGGTCGACGAGCTTAACGCCCAGCAGGCTGAAGCCCAGAACGTCGTAAACTCCCTGGATTCGCAGCTGCAGGCCGAGCTTGCCGCAGAGGCCGAGGCCAACGCCGCGCTGCAGGCCGGCATCAACGCCAGCACCGCCGAGAAGGCCACGGTGAGCAACGAGACTGCCGGTACGACCGAGAACACCAACAACGGTGGCCAGACCAGCAATAATAACAACCAGGGCGGCAACACTCCGGCTCCTACGCCGGCACCTGCTCCGACGCCGCAGCCCTCTACGCCTGCCCCGGCTCCGACGCCTTCTGCTCCGAGCCAGTCAGTCGATGGCGGTTCTGTTGTCTCGCGTGCATACAGCAAGCTTGGTTGCGCTTATTCCTGGGGCGGAATTGGCCCGAACAGCTTCGACTGCTCTGGTTTTGTTAGTTATTGCCTCACTGGTCGCTATTGCCGCCTGGGCACCACGGGTACCTTTATGGGCTGGACGCGTGTGTCCGATCCGCAGCCCGGTGACGTTGTGGTCAACTCGTACCACACCGGCATTTACATCGGTGGTGGTCAGATGATTCATGCTTCCGACTACAACACGGGTGTTATCATCAGCTCCGTTGCCGCCGGCATGAACAATAACTATATCTTCGTGCGTTACTAAGTCATCTTACACAGCGTGTGAATGTGGACCTCGTGGCTTTAAGTCGCGAGGTCCATTCTTTTTTCTCTAATCTTGTACGG
>DBFOPP010000022.1:0-26187 GCA_048428865.1 Collinsella sp. | reverse complement strand
CTCGCCGCCCAGGTCCTTGTCGATGACGGCGGGAACGCCCTTGTAGCAGCCCTTGTTCTCGTAGTCGCGGACGACGGGGATGCCGCCGCCACCGCAGGCGATGACGATGAACTCGTTGTCGAGCAGGTTGAGGATGGAGTCAGCCTCGACGATCTTCTTGGGATCGGGGGAAGCGACGACGCGACGCCAGCCGCGGCCGGAATCCTCGACGAAGACCTTGGAGGGATCCTCGGCCATGAACTCCTTGGCCTGCTCCTCGGTGTAGAAGGGGCCGATCGGCTTGGTCGGGTTCTTGAACGCGGGATCATCCGGGTCGCACTCGATCTGGGTGACGACGGTGGCGGCGTGCCAACGCTTATAGCGCTTGTGCATCTCGCGGCCGATGCCCTGCTGCAGGTGATAACCGATGTAGCCCTGGGACATGGCGCCGCACTCGGGCAGCGGCATCTCGGGGGTACCGATGGCATCGTGGGCAGCGGCGAAGGCGTTCTGGATCATGCCGACCTGCGGGCCGTTGCCGTGGGTGATGATGATCTCGTTGCCCTGCTCGATGAGGCCGAGGAGGGCATGGGCGGTGTTGCTCACGGCCTCGATCTGCTCGACGGGGTTGTTGCCGAGGGCGTTGCCGCCAAGGGCGACGACAATACGATCGGGCTTGCCAAGAGGCTTAGACATTGCTGGAATCCTTTCTGTAAAAGGCCTACAACCCATTAATAACCCGCGTCCGTGCGATACGCGAGTTTATTAAGGTTTATATTCTCTTTATCGCTCATTTTATTCATTTTGAAAATAGCGGAACGGTGAACGGTCGTTTTTATCCGCTCAGCGTACAGAACCCCAGCTCAAGCATATCTACGCCATTTACGTGCAACTTTATTTTAATAGAGCAGGGATTAGACCAGATTATGCAAACTATATCTCTGCTAAACACAAAACGGACAGCGCAATATCTTACTCGCACTATACGAGATTCTATGCACATATAAGTCGAGTATGCACCCCTGCAAAAACAAGGAGCTTTTCATCCAACAAAAGGAATAAAGAAGAGCTCCGAAAAGCGGCAACGGCCAAGTCCCCCATCCATCCCCAAAGTGGCGCGAGGTTTCGCGGCAAAGCCGCGAAACAGCGAAGGGGACGGAATACCCGACCAACTACGTCCTTCATCCGCCCACACAATCCAAGGACGTAGTCGTAGCAGGATCTGAGGGCTGACCTTCGCGGACACTCCGCAGGACGAAAGAACCCCCGCCGCACGTAATGCGCAGCGGGGGTTCTTTCATGTCCGAGGACGTCCGCGAAGGTCAGCCCTCAGATCCTGCGGTGGGAGACCTAGGCCTCGTTGTACACCGTCTTGAGCTTCAGCAGGTGAGCGTAGCGGTCCATAGCGGCCTGCTCGTTCTCCTTGAAGAGCTCCTCGGCGCGCTCGGGGAAGGAACGCGTCAGCGAAGCGTAACGGGCCTCGTTCATCAGGAACTCCTGATAACCGCCCGCGGGCTCCTTGGAATCGAGCGAGAACTTCTTGCCGGCAGCAGCCTCGGGGTTGAAGCGGAAGAGGTTCCAGTAACCGCACTCGACAGCCTTCTTCATCTCGGCCTGGCAGTTCTGCATGCCACCCTTCTTGATGGAGTGCATCTCGCAGGGGCTGTAGCCGATGATGAGGGACGGGCCGTCGTAGGCCTCGGCCTCGTGGATGGCCTTGAGGGTCTGAGCCGGGTTGGCGCCCATGGCGACCTGCGCCACGTAGACGTAGCCGTAGCTCATGGCGATCTCGGCCAGGGACTTCTTCTTGGTCACCTTACCGGCAGCGGCGAACTGAGCGACCTGGCCCAGGTTCGAGGCCTTGGAGGCCTGACCGCCGGTGTTGGAGTAGACCTCGGTGTCGAAGACGAAGACGTTGACGTTGTGGCCGGAAGCCAGGACGTGGTCCAGGCCACCGAAGCCGATGTCGTAGGCCCAGCCGTCGCCGCCGAAGATCCAGAAGGACTTCTTGGTGAGGTAAGCCTTGTCGGCGAGGATCGCCTTGGAAGCGTCGCAGCCGCACTTCTCGAGCTCGGCGACGTAGGCAGCAGCAGCGGTCTTGGAGGCCTCGGCGTCGTTGACAGAGTCGATCCAAGCCTGGCCGGCGGCCTTGAGCTCATCGGACGGACCATCGGCAGCGATGATGTCCTGGGTAGCGGCGATCAGCTTCTTCTGGACGGCCTCGTAACCGACGGCCATGCCCAGACCGTGCTCGGCATTGTCCTCGAACAGGGAGTTGTTCCACGCCGGGCCGTGACCGTCCTTGTCCTTGCAGTAAGGAGCGGTGGCAGCGGGGTTGCCCCAAATGGAGGAGCAGCCGGTGGCGTTGGAGATGAACATGCGGTCGCCGGCAACCTGGGTCACCAGACGTGCATAGGCGGTCTCGGCGCAGCCGGCGCAGGAGCCGGAGAACTCCAGGTAGGGCTGCTTAAACTGGCTGCCCTTGACGTTGGCCGCGATGAGCTCCTTCTTCTCGGAGACGTTCTCGACCATGTAGTCCCAAACGGGCTGCTGGTCCATCTCCTGCTCGGTGGGAACCATCTCGAGGGCGCCCTTGGGGCAGACCTTGACGCAGTTGGTGCAACCCATGCAGTCGAGCGGGGACACGGCCATGGTGAACTTCATGCCCTTGGCCTTGGGGCCCATGGCGTCGAGCGTGCGGGTAGCCTCGGGCGCGGCGGCAGCCTCGTCCTCGGTCATCGCGAACGGACGGATGGTGGCATGCGGGCACACGTAGGCGCACTGGTTGCACTGGATGCACTTGGTCTCGTCCCAATGGGGAACGACCACGGCGACGCCGCGCTTCTCGTATGCGGAGGCGCCCAGCTCAAACTGGCCGTCGGCGCAACCGACGAAGGCGGAAACGGGCAGGCTGTCGCCATCCATGCGATCGATGGGCTCGAGCAGGTTCTTGACCTGCTGGGCGATAGCGGACTTGGTCTCCTCGGAGAGCTCGACGGGAGCGGCATCCTCGGCAGTTGCCCAGTCGGCCGGAACCTCGAACTTACGGAAGGCGGTAGCGCCGGCATCGATGGCCTTGTGGTTGGCGTCGACGATGGCCTGGCCCTTCTTCATGTAGGACTTGGTGGCCGCGTCCTTCATGTACTGCAGAGCGTCCTCGGCGGGCAAGACCTTGGCCAGCGCGAAGAAGGCGGACTGGAGCACCGTGTTGGTGCGCTTGCCCATGCCGACCTTGGCGGCCAGGTCGATAGCGTCGATCAGGTAGACGTTGACGTTGTTGTTCGCGATGTAGCGCTTGGCCACGGCGGGCATGTGCTCGGCGAACTCCTCGTCGCTCCACTGGCAGTTGACCAGGAAGGTGCCACCCGGCTTGACGTCGCGGACCATCTTGAAGCCCTTGACGATGTAGCTGGGGTTGTGGCAGGCGACAAAGTCGGCCTTGGTCACGTAGTACGGCGAACGGATCGGGGAATCACCAAAGCGCAGGTGCGAAACGGTGACGCCGCCGGTCTTCTTGGAGTCGTACTGGAAGTAGGCCTGAACGTACTTGTCGGTGTGATCGCCGATGATCTTGATCGAGTTCTTGTTGGCGCCGACGGTACCGTCGCCACCCAGACCCCAGAACTTGCACTCGATGGTGCCGGGGGCTGCGGTGTTGGGCGCATCCTCGGCCTCGGGCAGGCTCAGGTTGGTCACGTCGTCGACAATGCCGATGGTGAACTCGCGCTTGGGCTCGTCCTTCTTGAGCTCCTCGAAGACAGCGAACGCGGACGCGGGAGGCGTGTCCTTGCTGCCCAGACCGTAACGGCCGCCGACGACCTTGATACCCGTCTTGCCGGCCTCGTAGAGAGCGGAGACGACGTCCTGGTAGAGCGGCTCGCCGATGGAACCCGGCTCCTTGGTACGGTCCATGACGGCGATCTTCTGGACGGTCTCGGGGAGAACGTCGACGAAGTGCTTGATGGAGAACGGACGGAACAGACGAACCTTGACCAGGCCGACCTTCTCGCCGTGAGCGTTGAGGTAGTCGATGACTTCCTCAAGCACGTCGCAGAAGGAGCCCATGCACACGACGACGCGATCGGCATCGGGAGCGCCGTAGTAGTTGAACAGGCCGTAATCGGTGCCGAGCTTCTCGTTGATCTTCTTCATGTAGCCCTCGACGACGGCGGGAAGCTCGTCGTAGACCTTGTTGCAGGCCTCACGGTTCTGGAAGAAGATATCGCCGTTCTCGTGGCTACCGCGGGTGTGCGGGTGCTCAGGGTTGAGCGCGTGATCGCGGAAAGCCTGGACGGCGTCCATGTCGCACATCTCGGCCAGATCCTTGTAGTCCCACATGGCGACCTTCTGGATCTCGTGGCTGGTGCGGAAGCCGTCGAAGAAGTTAAGGAACGGGGTCTTGCCCTCGATGGCGGCAAGGTGAGCCACCGGCGAGAGGTCCATGACCTCCTGGACGTTGCCCTCGGCGAGCATGGCGAAGCCGGTCTGACGACAAGCCATGACGTCGGAGTGATCGCCAAAGATGTTCAGGGCGTGGGAAGCGACGCAACGCGCGGAGACGTGGAAGACGCCCGGGAGCTGCTCGCCCGCGATCTTGTACATGTTCGGGATCATCAGGAGCAGACCCTGAGAAGCCGTGTAGGTGGTGGTCAGAGCACCGGCACCCAGCGAACCGTGAACGGTACCGGCTGCACCTGCCTCGGACTCCATCTCGACGACCTTGACCGGGGTGCCGAAGATGTTCTTGCGACCCTGGGCCGCCCACTGGTCGACATGGTCGGCCATCGGGCTGGACGGCGTAATGGGATAGATTCCCGCTACCTCGGTGTACGCATACGAAACATATGCGGCCGCCTCGTTGCCGTCCATAGACTTAAACTTACGCGCCATATACCCCTCTCCTCTCATATAGGTATACAGGCCCCGGCGATCGCCGGGATGTTGGCGTGATGGGATTTACGCTGTTGCTTCCAATCATCTGGCAGGCAGGCTCAGCAGCAGGTACATGGCGTGGAGAGAAGACATGCCGAGGCGAGGGGCAGCTGATGCGCCCTACAGGCCCGACCGCCCGTCTTGCACATGACCGAGCGCCGCAAAGGCCGCATGCCGGATGCTCCCGGGCACGCCCCGGCGATGGGAAGCGCCCGCAACGGAAATCCGCATGCGGGTTTATTGTACCCCGCCGTCAAGTGTAATTTCGGCAAATATAGGCGTGCGGTAAAGGTTTACCTTGGGTGACTGCCAAGGGCCAAAATGGCCTCTCCATCCCCAGGCGACCGGCTCTGGCGCGCCGAGGAGCGTCCCCAAGTGGCGGCAGAGACGATATGAGCAGGACATAAAAACATTGAGAGCCCCTGCTGCATGAAAGACCGCGGATTAGGCCGACAATGGTGAGTGTCTAATTCAGCCGCGGCGGCCACGCCGCATTCATGGAAGGGGCTCCCATGCTCGATACTACCACCTTCGTCGGCCTCGACGTCCACGCCCGTTCGATAAAGGCAGTCTCCCTCGACGTCATGACCGGGGAGGTACATGCCGCGACCTTCGGCTACGACGCCGGGGCAGTCGCGGAGTGGGTGCGGTCCGTGGACCCAAAGGCCAAGTGCGTGTACGAGTCCGGGGTCACGGGGTTCGACCTGCAGAAGAGGCTCTCCGGCCTCGGGGTCGACTGCGTGGTCGGCGCCGTCTCGAAGATGATCAAGCCCAGCGCGGACAGGCGCAGGAAGAACGACCGCAACGACGCCGAGTTCCTCGCCCGCATGCTGTCGGTCGGCAACGTGGTCGAGGTGTGGGTCCCCGACGACGAGTGCGAGGCCGCCCGCGACCTGACCAGGGCGCTCGAGGACGCGAGGGACGACCTCTCGCGCTCGAAGCAGCGGCTCTCCAAGTTCCTGCTCAGGCACGGGCTCGTCTTCGACGAGAGGACGCCCACCGGCCGCAGGAAGGGCAACTGGACCCGGGCGCACTGGTCCTGGATCGAGTCGATAAGGTTCGCGGAGGGGGCCGACAACGAGGCGCTCGCCTACTACGTCGACGCGGTCAGGCGGGCGGCGGAGGACAAGGCGAGGCTCGAGGGGCTCGTCGAGGCCGAGACCCGCAAGCCCAGGTGGAGGAAGAGGGTCGACTCCCTGCGCTGCCTCAAGGGCGTCGACACCGCGACGGCCGCCGACCTCGTGTTCGAGGCCGGCGAGTTCTCGAGGTTCAGGAACGCCCGGTCGTTCGCCGCATGGGTCGGCCTGACGCCCTCCGAGCACTCCAGCGGGGAGAGCGACCGCAGGGGCGCGATCACCAAGGCGGGCAACAAGCACCTGAGAAAGGCGCTGGTCGAGGCCGCGTGGCACTACCTGACGTGCTCCGCGCGGCCGAAGGAGCCCGCCAGGGGCCAGGCCCCGGACCCGGGCGCCCGCAGGCATGCCGCCAAGGGCGTGCGGAGGCTGGTCGAGAGGCGGGACCCTGCTCGCGCGCGGGGTCCACAACAACAAGGCGAACGTCGCCACGGCGCGCGAGCTCGCCTGCTGGGTGTGGGCGGTCGGCCTCATGGCCGAGGAGGCGTAGGGGGGGGGCGGTCCCCCGCACATAAGCCGATCACCCCGGAAGCGGTTGGATCCGAAGCCGTTGAGGCGAACCTCAGGTCCCTTTTCTGCGAGCGCCCAGGGCGCCACACGCGTGCACAGACTGTCGGTTCGACGTAGAAGCCTCAGCCGTAGCAACGGATTGCCCAGCGAGAGATCGCCACGGGCGGATATTAAACTGCAAAGACGGGCGTCGGGAAGACACGCCGAGGTCGCCGCGGACGGGTTGATATAGGGAGAGGGCCTGACCCCATATCGTTGGGGCCAGGCCCGATTTTGCCTCTTGACAATGTCCTGCTCATATTAAAAGGAACGTCCCTATCTGCCGGCTAGAGAGCACCGAAGAGGATGGCGTAGGTAGTGGATTCGCCGAGCTTGAGCTCATCGCCGGGATTGAGTTGGGCGGAACGGCCGGGCTCGACCTGAATGCAGACGCGCGTGGCCCCGTTTACCACCACGGTTCCGTTGGTGGACGACAAGTCCTCGACGCGCCAGATATTTTGAGCATCGCACCAGATATGGGCATGGCGGGCCGAGACATCGTCGCCGACGTCGGTAATATCGCCCTCACCAGTGGCCAGCGCGCCAATCTCAACACCCTGCTCACTCGGCTGAATCCAGCGCGGGGCGCTCACGACAAAACTGTTTTGCACGCGCAGCAAGCCCAAGGGGTGCGCCGGGGCGGGTTCGCGTTCGCCCGCAGTCAGCGACATGCCAAGCGAACGCGGCGTGGATGTGCCTCCGCCACAGGTCGCGTGTGCGTAGTCGATGGCATAGTTCACCGAGGACCGCACATCCGCCGAACAACCGACGGCGACAAACAGCACCAGCACGGCCTCGGCGCGCTCGGCGGGCATGAGTTCCGCCGCCTGGGACAGGCGATCGAGCGCGTTGCGATAGAGATTCGTGTCCTGGTGGCACTCTTCGAGCGCGCGTACCATCGGTTCACCTGCAGGACCGCACACCATATTGATCACAGCCGTGGAGTCCATGGGATTGCGCTGGCGCAGGGCCAGTTGCGACATAATACGCGCAGCCGAGGTACCGTATTCGGCAAAGTAGCGCTGCTGAAGCGTGCCGACCGGCGCGCGAACGATAAAGCGGGAAACCCAAGAGCGATCGGCGGCTCGGCTCTGCGGGCTGCGGCCGTCGGCGAGCGGACGGGACGAAAGCACCAAGCCGCACAGCTCGATATGGCTCAGATGCGCTGCGCGCTTAAAGATGTCAAACATGGCCCCGCATGGGGTGAGCTCAACTTGAGATGCCATGACCTAGGCCTCCTTGGTCGTAGAAATAGAATCGGACGATACTTCGACAGGTCCGCCAAAAGTACGGACAGCTGCGGCTCCACCGGCAAGCGGAGTCGCCATCTGGGCTTTTGTGCGTCGCGGTGCCGAAACGGGAAGTTCAAAGGCAAAGCCCATCGCAAGCAAAAACCACGTAAGCGTATAGGTTGCAACCAGAGCGGCAACAAGGCCGCCCATCACGGCGCGTTGGGAAAATACGCTACATGCAGCCACAACCAGCACCGGAACCTCGCAGGCAGAAAGCGCAAGCACACCCTGCAGGAAGCCCGAGCGCCGATCGCGCGCAAGTGCCCCCGCGGCAACGCCGGCTATGCCTGGCAGCGCCAACGCCAGTGCGGCAATAATACCCGGTAGCGACCCAGACCACACGAGCGATCCCAAAGTCGCCGTCACGCGAGCGCCCGACGCCAGCAGCGCGGCCGAAACCACGACCACAGCCCAAACCACGCCACAGACGACCGTCGCGCCGACCATCAGCGCGCGACGAACCGCGCGGCCAGACGCATCCATGGGGCACGGCGTGAGCGGCTCGCCGCGAAGCGAACGACCGACATTTTGCGCATAGTGGTCACAAAACGCCGAGAGCGCCGCCTCGACCGCCGCCGGCTCGGGACGATCTTTTTGATGGCTGGACAGACAGGCCATCACCACGTCGAACAGCTGGGCATCGACAAACGCCAGCGCATCGCGTAGCTCTTCGGAATCCGGCTCAAGCCCTAGCTGCTGGGCCTGCTCGGCCGCGGCGAGCGCCACATCGGGCTCACGACGAAGCAACTGAGTCAAATCACAACCGGGCGCATGGGCACCAATGGGATAGTCGGGCCGCGTGTCCATCTTGAGACGGTAGGGGCTCGCGATGTCGCGCGTCTTTTTGCGCGAACCCGAGGCACCCGAAGTACTCGGCGCGGCTTCGTATGGCGCGACGCCGGCAATGAGCTCGTAAACCGTGCTTGCCGCGGCGTATACGTCAATCGCCGGCGACATACGCAAAGCGCGCAGGTCGGGAATATCGTCGGTGAGCATCTCGGGCGGGGCATAGGCAACCGTCGCGCGACGCAGCGTGGCATAGCGCTCCGTAAACGACGCCTTGCCGCCGGTACCGGCCACGGCCGACGCAGGCTCGAGCGCCAGCGACGAGCCAAAGTCGATCAGGCACAGGTCAAAGGTGCCCTCGGCAAGCTGCCGGTCAAGCGGTAGACGCGCCGTACGCACCATAATATTAGCGGGCGAGATATCGCGATGGACAAAGCCCTCGCCCACCAAGCTCATACGGCAGAGCAGATCGAACAGGTCGCGACCCAGACGCGCCGCCACAAGCGGCGACAGGCGTCCGGCATCGTCCACGGCGAGTCGCGAACGCAAGCGGGCAAGTGTCTCGCCCTCGACCCATTCCATGACAATTGCAGGCACACCGTCGACCTCGCCCCAGCCATAGAGGCGGGGAAAGCCCTTAAGGCCCGAAAGGGCGCGATGGCATTCGTATTCCTCGCGAAACGCCGCCTTGAACTTGGCGACCAGCGCCTCGTGAGCGGCATCGTCATCAAACTCATCGCGCGTCGGCAAGATGAGCTGCTTGAGTGCCACTGCCTCGCCTTGGGCGTTGACGGCACGCGTCACGCGGCCGATACCGCCACGGCGCATGGTGGCATCGTCGGCAAACAGCATCGTAAAACGACGCAGATAGGTAGGCAGTTCGTCCTGACCGAGCGCAATGGCCGGCTCAAACCCGTCGACACGCGCCAGGCGCAGGCCGACCATGGGATCGCGACCGAGCGATTGTGGTGTGGTGGATGCAAGATCGGTCATCATAGGGCAAGCGCCGCCACGTTATTGTTGAAGTTACCGAGCGCGACGTCATCATCGCCGTAATGGCCGACCCATTGACATAGGTTGGTGTAACAGCCCCACAGATTGGCATACTGCTGATACCACCTTGACCGGGGCGAGAATGTCTGACGACCGAACTCGGCTCGAATGACAAACATCTCCCCGACCAGGCTGTCGCACGGCCTGGGATCTCCCGTAGAGTTATAGGTCGAGACCACGTCATTGGCACGAGAAACATAGCCGTCGAGCATGTTGTACTTGGTCACAAGCCAACTGTGAATGCTCTCTTCCTCAGCAGCGGAAAGGCCGCCGGAGTTTGCATCGTTGTCAGTGTTGCCGCCCGTCGAGCCGCCGTTTCCAGGCCCTCCGGTAGAGGAACCCGACCCAGAGCCGCCGCCCGAACTCGATGAATCCGAGCCGGAGCCAGAAGTATCCGAGCTACCGGGCTTTCCGGACTGCTGGGCGTCCTGCTCCTTTTGCTGCTCGACCTTATTCACCGTTGCCGCCACGCTATTGTTGGACAATCGATCGATGATCTTGGTGTTGGTGAGCACGATGGTTTTGCCATTGGCAAGCGTGACTTCGTTGTCCGGGGCCTCGGCGCCGTCCGCATCGTCGGTGCCAAACACAATATGCCCGACCACACTTGCCCAAGCATATCCAGTCGTGGTGCCCAGATCGCTTTTGACCTCATGCCCCACGCGCGGTTCGCGTGCGGCATGCGCCTGCATCATGGACGGCACGGTCATGCCATAGGCCGAAACGCCAGCTATGACCAGCACCAGCGAGCACGACAGCAGTGCGTACGCCCGCGGCGCCAAGCCCAGTCGGCGTCGCATGCGCACCGCGGCGCCGCGCTTTGTCTGAGTGCCACCGGGCCGCATGCGTTCTCCTCCAACAAAAACACGCCGCTCAGAAGCGGCGCATTCATTCAAATCCATATTTGAGTGTATCAGCGAACCCAAAAGGTTGCGCAACGAATGGGCAAATTAAGGATGCGAGTGGAAGCATCCATGCGATAAGCGGATACGAAGCATCTTTGTTGCACAACAAACTCACAGTCGCACGGGGAAATTATGACTACCCCGTGCGTCGCGAGGAAAACATACGGCAGGGGCAGGCTCGCCACCTAAATCGCGCGACGGGCCTCGATGGCGCGGCCAAGTGTAAGCTCGTCGGCATACTCCAGGTCGCCGCCCACGGGCAGGCCGCTCGCCAGACGCGACACCTCGACGCCCAGCGGCTTGATAGTGCGGGCCAGGTAGCTCGCCGTGGTCTCGCCCTCGATGTTGGGGTTGGTGGCGATGATGACCTCATGGATATCCTCGTGGCCCAGACGCGCCAGCAGCTCGCGGATGTGCAACTGCTCGGGGCCAATCTTGTCCATGGGGCTGATCACGCCGCCCAGCACATGGTACAGGCCATGGTAGCTGCCCGTGCGCTCGATTGCCTGGACGTCGCGCGGCTCGCCCACCACACAAATGCGGGTGGTATCGCGCATCGGGTCCTGGCAGATGGAGCACTCGTCGGCCGTGGCGTAGTTAAAGCAACGGCTGCAAAAGTGGACCTCCTGCTTGACCTCCAGGATGGCCTCGGCCAGGCGGCGGGCCTCCTCGGCATCGGCCTCGAGCAGGTAATAGGCGATGCGCTGGGCCGACTTGGGACCAATGCCCGGCAGACGGCCCAGCTCATCGAGCAGTTTTTGCAGACTGTGGTTGGCACTCATATATATGCGTGTCTTAGAACGGCATGCCCGGGATGTTGAGGCCGCCGGTGATGGCGCCCATCTGCTTGTTGGCGAGCTCGTTGACGCCGCGGACGGCCTCGTTGACGGCAGCCATGATCATATCCTGCAGCATATCGACGTCCTCGGGATCGAGCGCATCGGGATCGATGGTGAGGTTGACGAGCTCCATCTCGCCGTTAACGGTCACCTTGACCATGCCGCCGCCGGCAGAGGCGTCGACGGTCTGGGACTTGAGGTTCTCCTGCGCGGCGGCAAGCTGCTCCTGCATCTTGCGAGCCTGCTTCATCATCTGCTGCATGTTCATACCGGCCATGATGGCTCCTTTACGTGCGGCCGCACGCCGAGCTGCAAGGGCAGCCGGAGCACGGCGGGACTTTCAAACTCAAAAATCGTACCACGGCGCGAGGCCAGCGAGCGGGGCGGACGTGTTACCTCAGTCGATATACATGTCCTGGAGCGCAAGCCGCACCCATAGATTATGCAAAGTTGAATAATTCGCATCTGCATAATATTTAAAGCTAAATCTTGTAGAGCCGGAATCCGACATTTAATGCGTACCACTAAATGGCTAAATGCCGAGCCACTACTCGAGGCGGCGCTCATGACGGCGAGGTATAATTTGATTGCCATAGATAGTAATTTGGAGGTGCCCCATGAATGCCCCCAACGCGCTCCAAAACATCCGCTCAAAACACCCCGTTGCATATGTGGTTCTCTATCTCTTTGTCGGCTGGGCATTGCTGGTTGTCATCACCCATGCCATAGCTTTTGGAGCAGAACTGCTGATAGCCAGCTCGGACCAGCCCGTCGTCAAATGGGAGACGACCGATGAGTGCACCGACGGAACCCGAACCGTCTACTACAACAGCCCGTCCCTCTATCAAGAGTTCAAGGTCAAGATAAAGGACTTCAAGATTGTCGATGCCGAGCTAGGCGTTTATTTGGCAATCGGAGCAACCATTAACGCCGAGCAAGTCGAGTACACGGACAGCCATGCGACGTATCGTATCGACCTCAGCATCCTAGGCCGACCGTCACGCACCTGTCTGCTCAAATGCGACATACGCGGCACCACGTTGCACATGTCCGAAATACAGATGCGCCCGGGCAAAGAGATCTCTTCTTGAGCAGCATACCCGCCCGCACGGTTACTCCACCGGCTTGAAGATGGTGGACTGACCGAAGACGCTGCGGATGAGGGCCTTGGCCTCGTCCTCGGTCTGCGGGATGCTCGGGGCTGCGCCCTGATGGCCGAAGGGGCTGCCAGCACCGGGATTGGATTCCCAGGGAGCGGCGGGGACGTCGTCGTTTGCAGAGGCTGCGGGTGCCACAGCAGCGGCCTTGGTCGCGGACGCCGCACCCGGCACGTCGAACGGGGGCAGATTGTCCCCGCCGGCATCGGCAGCAAAACCACCGACCATAGCATCGTCGTAGGGCACCTGCTCGGATTCCCATGGCGCAGCCTGCGCAGGCGGCTGAGCCATGGGGACGGACGCGCGCTCGGGCGCTCGGGGCGCGGGCTCGGTCGGGAGCTTGCCCGTGGCAGGAGCACCGGCAGGGTTGTCGGAGCGCAGCCAAGGGGCCTTGGCCAGGTCGGATGACTTGGGCGCAGGCGCGGCAGCGGACTTGGGCGCGGGGATCGGAGCAGCCGGTTTGGGCGCAGCGGGTTCAGGCGCCGACGGGGTCGGTGCCGCTACCGGCGCCGCTTTTGGCTGCGTCGCGCTGGCGCTCGAGGATGCAGGGGGCACCGAGGACACGGGTTGCGGGTCCGCAGATACCGCAGCCCGTGCAGATGGAGAATGCTCCTCATGTTGAGGAGCCGGCGTGCCACCCCCATCCAGGACATAGTCGACGGTACGACGACCGAAGACCGCGCAGACCGTCGGCAGGACCACCGACTGCGTATCGGCGCGACCGAGCATCTTGATGGCAAAAGTCGAACCCGCGGGGAACGAGACCGTGAGCTTGGAGCCGTCGTCGGCCGTGGCGCGGGCGTTGAGCAAAAGCCCTGCGTAGGAGGCCTGACGAGCCTTGACGCGCTCGACGACCTCGGCCCATTTGCGCTGGAGCTCGCCGGCGTCCTCAACCGCGGGGGTCTCGGCAGCACCGGCGGCGGCAACCTGGGCGGCGTTGTTGGGCTTGGACACCGACACGGTCGATGCAGCAGGCGCGGAAGCCGGAGCCGCAACGGGCTGAGGTGCAGGCGTTACAGGTCTGGGCGCCGGCGCAGGAGCCGCGGACTTGGTCGCAGGCTGGGCAGCCGGAACAGCAGCGCCGCGGTCCCAAGGCATACCGCCCTGGCGCGCGGACGTAGCAGCGGGGGCAGCGGATGCCGCCGGAGCGGCAGCACGAGCGCCCGAAATGAGCGTCGGCTGTTGGGCAGCAGCGGGTACGGATGCTGCAGGCGCGGCGGCCTGAGCAGCAGCCACGCTCGCCGGCACGGCGCCGTTGGCAATCATGGCCTCCAGGCGTGCCACGCGCTCGGCCAATGCCTCAATCGTTAAATCGGCCTCGGGACGCGCCAGACGCGTGCAGGCAATCTCGAGCACCAGGCGCACGTCACTCGCGCCCCTCATCTCCAGTGCGGCATCGTCGAGCACTGTCAGCACACGGGCCAGGCGGTCGGCAGGATGCTCGCCAAAGGCAGCGGCCTCGGCAGCAAGCGCCTCGGCCTGCTCGGCACCGCCCTCAAACAGCTCGGCACGGGCACCGGCAACGCAGGCAACGTACACGTCACGCACATGCGCCACCAGGTCGCGCGTCAGCTCAAGCAGGTCATTGCCCTCCTCGACCTGCGCACGAATCAGTCCATAGAGCTCGGCAACATCGCGATCGGCAATGGCGCGGGCAAACTCGCCCAGGATCTGGTCCGAAACCTCGCCCAAAAGCGAGCGGGCATCGTCCGCATGCACGGCGCCGTTGCCAAAAACGCTCAGCTGCTCCAGCGTGGACAACGCGTCGCGCATGCCGCCCTTGGCATGGCGCGCCACGATGGCCAGCGCCTCGTCGTCGTAATCGAAGCCCTCCTGCTCGCACACGTATGCCAGGCGATGCTCGATATCCTCGTTGCCGATGCGGTGGAAATCGAAGCGCTGGCAGCGCGAGAGGATGGTCTCCAGAATCTTTTGCGGGTCGGTAGTGCACAGCACAAAGATCACGTGCGCCGGCGGCTCCTCGAGCGTCTTGAGCAGCGCGTTGAACGCCGCCGTCGTGAGCATGTGGACCTCGTCGATGATATAGATCTTGTACTTGCCGCGCACCGGGGCAAAGTTGACGGAGTTGATGATCTCCTCGCGCACGTTGTCCACGCCGGTACGGCTTGCAGCATCGAGCTCGTAGACATCCGGGTGGTTGCCCTCGGCGATGAGCTCGCACTCCTCGCAAGTGCCGTCGGGCATGCAGCCGCTTGCACCCTCGGCGCGCGCCGCCTCGGCATTGCGGCACAGCAGTGCCTTGGCCAGAATGCGCGCCATGGTGGTCTTGCCCGTGCCGCGCGGTCCGCAGAACAGATAGGCGTGGGACAGGCGCCCCTCGGTGATGGCGTGCTCGAGCGTCGAGACGATATGCTGCTGGCCCACCACAGAGTCGAAGGTGAGCGGGCGATACTTTCGGTACAACGATTCCATGGGTGCTCCCCCGGGTATACTGAGTCTTGTTGCCGCGACGGCCAAGCGGTCGCACGGCATACTGCATTCATAATAACCCGTACGGCGAGCCCGCCGCGATAGGAGTCCAAAGAGCATGGCAGACGCAGAGAGCAACCTCGTTCCCTCCGAAGCAGCCGACCAGGTCGAGGTCGCGCTCGAGAAGCAGGCTGCAGCCGACGACGGCATCCTGTACCTCAACGAGTACCAGTACGAAAACGACCTGGTCACCGACTTCGCCCGTCTGGTCGCCTCGCCCAGGCGTCGCGGCTCGCTGTATGTCGCCGCGGCAATTGCCGCGCTCATCGGCATCGGCATGCTGGTGGCCGGCGGCAACTGGATCAAGTTTGGCGTCGTCCTGATCGTATTCGGCGCCTTTTTGGCCTGGTGGAGCAAAAACCTGCACCACACCCTCGCCCGCGACTTTATCGACGCCGTTGAGGCCGACGAGTCAATGGGTGGCCGCTATCGCCGCGTCGCCGCCAACGAGGACGGCCTGATGGTTTGGGGCAAGAGCGGTAAGTCACAGTTCTTCCCGTTTGACAAGCTCGACCACGTACTCGACGGCGAGCGCATCTTTGTGGCCATGTTCGCCGACCAGGGCGTGACGATCCCCAAGGACACCTTCGTCCGTGGCGATGCCGAGCAGTTCGGCCCCTTCCTCAAGGCCCGCATCAACAAAAAACTCCGCATCGAGACCAAGCGCAAGAAGATGAAGGCAGAAAAGGCCGCTGCCGAAGCCAAACAGGGCGACAAGCCCCAGGAGACCAAACGCAAGCAGAAGAAGAACAAGAAAAAGCGCTAAGGCCAAGCCAGGCAGGTAGCCTCGCATCCCGCTATCCTCCCCATGCACCCGAGCGTGCTACACTAGCAGCATCTATGCCACCGCGAACGGCTCGGCTCCGCGCCCGCCACTCGCAAACGAACTTTAAACGCACGAGGGTTGGCCATGCCGCTTTTCTCGCAACATACCGCCCGGTTCTCGCCGGACGTTCCTTTGGAGGGCACCAGCTCTCGCGAGCTGCTCAAGCGGTACCAGCCGCTCGAGACACTTGCGACCGGCGGTTTTGGCTCCATCGAGATCTGCCGCGACACGCACCTGCGCCGCCGCGTCGCCATTAAGCGCATCCCCCTTATCAACGGTGCCGGCATGCCCGCCAGCGACATCATGGATGTCCTGCGCGAGGCACACACTGCCGCTATGCTTCAACATCCCAACATCGTGCAGGTCATCGACTTTACGCACGACACAGCCTATGCCTACCTGGTTATGGAATATGTCGATGGCATGTCGCTGGCCGAGTTTTTGCATCGCGTGGACGGCCACTCACTTACCTTTGACGAGGCCGCGGCCATTGCCGATGCCCTGGGCCAGGCGCTCACCTTCGCCCACAGTAATGGCGTACTCCACCTGGACATTAAGCCCGCCAACGTGCTCATCGACCACTCGGGCAATGTAAAGCTCACCGACTTTGGCATGGCGCGACTGTCGTCCGCCGGTGGCTTTGGCGGTTCGCGCGGCGGCACCATCGGCTACATGCCGCCCGAGCAGCTCGATATCGAGACCGGCACGGTCGACGAACGCGCTGATGTCTTTGCCCTTGCCTGTGTGATCTACGAGGGCCTGTGCGGCAGCGCTCCCTTTATGGCGGCCACGCCCGCCGACTCGCTCGGCCGCATCATCGGCGGCGCCACCTATCCCAGCGAGCTGATACCACACTTTCCCCCGGGAGCCGAGGCCGCGCTCATGAGCGCGCTCTCCCCCATGCCGCAGGACCGCCCCAACAGCATCGAGGCATTTTGCGACCAGCTCCTTGCCAGTCTGGGCAGCGTGCGCGAAGGCCGTCGCAGCCTGGAGCAAATGGTTGGCGAGCTTTCGGATGACGAGCAGGAGCTCGACGATATCGAGCCGTCGCACTACGAGGACGACGCCATCGAGATCGACCCCGCACTCGGCTGGGCGGGCACGCGCTGGAGCCATGCGCGCGACTACACCATGCGCGCTATCTCGGCGCTAACGTGCGGTACCTTTAGCTTTTTGCTGATGCAAACGGCCGGGGTCGCGGCGCTTCCCGGCCTGGTCATTGCGGCCATCGCGATCGGAGCGGCGGCTGGCCTGGCCCCCCAGATCGGCTCGGCCATCTCGGCTGTGGGCTTTTTGGTACTCATGGCCAACACCACCATGCAGGCGCAGGGCATCCTGTCGATACTGCCCGTCGCGGTGATCTTTGCCGCCGCCATGTCCGGTTGGTGGATCGCTTGGGGTCGTACCGAGGCTGCCGCGAGCTCCGCGCTCACCTGTGCACTCGCGCTTGGCTGTCTGACCGGCAATACCTTCCTGGCAGCTGGGGTCGCCGCCGGCGTCGCTTCATTTTGGCTCGGCCCGGCAAGCGCCGCCGCGGCAACGGGCATGGGCGCGCTTTTTGCCCGTCTGGCCACGGTCGCGCTTTCAGCCGGAGGCGTGCTGGGGCTCGGTAACGTTGCCGCAGCGCTGGGAGATCCGCTCCTTTGGACTGCCTTTGTGCTGGTCGCGGCAACTGCCGCAGCATCATCCGCGCTGCTCAATGCCCATGCCAAGCGTGCCGACCAGGGCTCAAACCTTGCCGCAATCGCCGCCATCGCTGTCACCGGCATCGGCTGCGCAGCGGCGTCCTGTCTTGCACACCATATGGAAATTGCCAGCCTTGCAGCCGCGGTCGTCGCCAAGGCGGCGGTTGCGGGAACCCTATCCTCTATAATCGTTGGGATATGCCTATATTTGCTCGGATACCAAAGAACCTATACGGAGAGTGATCTTTCGTGAACTTCCTGAACATCTTCGAGGATCACGTGGCCGGCATCTTCGGTGCCACCCGTGCCCCGTTCTCCTTTAAGAAGCTTGCTAAGCAGGCCGCTCGCGACATGGAGGATCAGACTCTGGTGATTAACGGCGTCAACACGGCGCCGGCACTCTATACCATCCTTATCGCCGCCGACGACGATCCCATGCTCGCCCCGTTCTACCCCGAGCTTTCGCGCGAGGTCCGCGAGTTCGTGAAGGCGCAGGCCGAAAAGCGCCGCTATGTCTTTGTCGGCGAGCCCCTCGTGCGCTTTATGATCGATCCGCAGCTGCGCGCCGGCAAGTTCTCGGTCTTTGCCGAGAACGTCGATGCCCCCACGCTCGGCCGCCTGTACGAAGAAGAGCGCGCCTATCAAAACGGCCTGGGCCAGAACAACTCCGCGGCAAGCCGTGCCGCCAGCGCCCCGCGCGCCGGCCAGCAGCAGTTTGCTGCCCCGCAGCAGCAGCGCCCCGCCGCCATGCCCCAGCAGCAGCCGACGCCTCGCGCCGCCGCTCCCGACCCGCTTGCCGTGGCAGACCCCTTCGCGCCTAGCGTCCCCGACCCCGCCGCCGCACCCATCCCGGTGCCGCAGACCGTCTCGCGCGACTCGCTTGCCGGCATGGGCGGAGCCGCCGCGACCGGTGCCGCCGTGGGCCTAGGCGCCGCAGCCGGCATCGCCTCCAACATGGCGAGCACTCGCGCCCCGCAGCGCCCGCTCGCCCAGCTCGTCGACGTCGTGAGCGGCGAGAGCCATAGCATCACCTCCGCACAGGTGACCATCGGTCGCGAGCGCTCAGTTTCCGACATTGCCCTGCGCGACCCCAACGTGTCGCGCCGCCACGCCCAGCTCACCTTTACGGGCTCGGATTGGTCGATCGAGGACCTCAATTCCACCAACGGCACGCTCGTCAACAACCGCCGCATTACGCGCTGCCCGCTGCGCAACGGCGATCTGCTGACGTTTGGCCTGAGCACCTTTGAATTTAGGGGATAGTCGCTTATGAACATCGATATCGTCCTTTTTGCAGGCCGCATCGTCCTGGTCGCCCTGCTCTATATCTTCCTGTTCGCCGTCATGAAGACCGGCGTGGGACTTGTGCGCGGGCAGCGCCGCGACTCGGCTATCTGGACGATTGATGTGGACAAGGGTCCGCGCGGTATCCGCGGCATCCACGTAGACATGCTCGGCCCCGTCATCGTCGGTCGCTCGCCATCTTCGGACATCTGCATCAATGAACCGTTCGTCTCGGCCTCGCATGCGCGCTTTTCGCTGCAGGGCCCGGCGCTCATCATCGAGGACCTCAACTCGCTTAACGGCACGCTCGTCAACGGCCGCCAGCTCGTAGAGCCCGCGACGCTGCGCGAGGGCGACGAAGTCCAGATTGGCGATGTGGTCATGAAGGTGAACCGTCGATGATCGACGAGGAGAACAAGTCCGCAACTATGACCGAGGCACCGGCCGCCGCCACAGCTGCGCCGGCCCACGCCGCTCCGGCGGGCTCCGCACCCGTGGAGCCCGAGGACACCGTGTTCTCCCTGCCTCTTTCGCATGTAACGCACGATATTTCGGATCTCGCCGATAACGAGGACGAAGAGGATGCCGTAGCGGCGCCCATCGGCGCACATGCTGCGGAACAGCCCACAGCGCCCGAAGCAACCCCGGCGCCGGCTCACTTTGCAGAGCCCGTCGCCGCGGCAATCAACGAGAGCGCTGCGGTGTTTGCGGCACCCGAGCCCGCCGCGCCGGCGTTTCCCATAGCCCCGGCATCCGAGGTTGCACCCGCGTCTACGCCGACGCCCGAGGCGGGGACATCCCCCGAGGACGGCCCTGCACCCAAGACCCCGCAACCTGCGCCCGCAAGCGAGTCCGATGCCGTGGCCGAGCCCGCCGCCCAGTCGCAAAGCACGCCCGCGCCGTCGCACTTTGCGACGCCCGAGCCTATAGACGTCAGCCCGCAAGATGACGAGTCGACCGCCCGCGTTTCCGAGGAGCCCGACTCCCCGGACACCGGCGATTCCGAATCAAACGCCGAGACCGACACCGTCTCTCCCGGTGACACAGCCGAAATCGACGTTGCCGCCGTTGAGGCCAAGCTCAAAGACCCCGGCTCGACCATGAGCTTTGAACCCCTAACCGAGGAGCGCATCGAGACCGACTCGACCTATGATGCCGGCACCACCACGCAACTCATGTGGGGCGCCCGCTCCGACGTTGGCTGCGTGCGCCCGCACAATGAGGATTCCTACCTGGTGCAGTCGCCGCTCTTTTGCGTATGCGACGGCATGGGTGGTCACGCTGCCGGCGAGGTGGCCTCTTCTATCGCTGTCGAGACTATTGCCAAGACGGCCCCGCAGTCCGCCGACGCAGCACGCCTGGCCGCAGCCGTCGAGGCAGCCAACGCCGCCGTAATCGAGGCTGCCTTGAATGGCCTGGGCAAGCCCGGCATGGGCTGCACAGCCACTTGCGCCTATATCGAAAACGACACGCTCGCCATCGCCCACGTGGGTGACTCTCGCGCCTACCTGCTCCACGAGGGCACGCTCATCCGCGTGACCCGCGACCACTCCTACGTGGAGGAGCTCGTGGACGCCGGCGAGATCACGGCAGACGAGGCTCGCGTCCACCCCAACCGTTCGGTCATCACCCGCGCGCTGGGCTCGGACCCCGCCATGTATGCCGACCACTTCACTCTGCATATCGAGGAAGGCGACCGCCTGATCCTGTGCTCCGACGGCCTTTCGAGCATGATTCCCGATAGCGATATCGAGAACATCGCCACGCAGTCCTCAACCGCGCAAATCTGCGTCGACAACCTAGTGGACGCGGCGCTTGCCGCCGGCGGCCACGACAACGTGACCGTAGTAGTCGTTGACCTGGTTGACGATGGCGTTATGCGCGAGGCGCAGCGCGTGCGTCGCCGCAACATTACTATCGCCGCCATCCTGGCCCTCGTCTTTGTGCTGGCAGCTGGCATCTGGGCCTACACGGGTGTCACCGGCTCGTACTACCTGGGTACCTACCAGGGCAATGTCGCCGTCTGGCGCGGCCTGCCCGGCAAGCCGCTCGGACTCAAGCTCCACTGGCTCGAAAGCGAAACCAGCATCAAGCTATCCGACCTGCCCGAAGACACGCAAAACCGCCTCAAGGCGGGTATTCCGCAAACAAGTGTCGACGATGCGCAGGACACGATATCCAAGTACCGCCACCAGATCGACGAGGAGCAGACCCGCCAGGTGATCGACGCGCAAACGATTCGCGACAACACCAATCAGGGATCGACCTCCGAATCAGATTCCGAGAAAACCGCCGAACAGTCCGCCGAGGCCGAAGCCTCCGATAAGAATTAGAAAGGGAGTGCCGCTTATGAGTCGCCGCAACACCGAGCTGCTCTTGCTCATCGCCTCGGCGTTCCCCGTCATCCTGCTGTATGCGATGTACGTGCTCACCGCGGGCGCTGCCATCTCCTTTGAGACGCTCGCCGTACCGATCGGCCTCTTTGCCGCCTTTGCCGCGGCCCACATCGCCGTGCGCATCTTGGCGCCCGGTGCCGACCCCGCCATCCTGCCCATTGTCTTTGTGCTTTCGGGCATCGGCATCACGTTCGTGACGCGTCTCGCCCCCGCTCTCGCCATCTCACAGCTCATCATCCTGTTTGTCTCGGTGGCGCTCATGGTGGGAACGCTCGCACTGGTCAAAAACCTCGACGTGGTCATGCGCTACAAGTACACCTTTGGCATTATCGGCATCATCCTGCTGATGCTGCCCATCTTTATCGGCACCACGATCTCGGGCTCCAAGCTGTGGATTCGCATCGCGGGCTTTACCATCCAGCCCGGCGAGTTCGCCAAGGTCTTTATCGTGCTGTTCCTAGCCGGGTACCTGGCCGAGAACCGCGAGCTGCTCTCTATCTCCAACCGCAAGATTCTGGGCTTTAAGATCCCTCGCCTGCGACTGCTGCTGCCGCTGTTTGCCGTGTGGGGTGTGTGCCTGCTCGTCGTCGTCTTCGAACGCGACCTGGGTTCGGCCGTGCTGTTCTACACCATCTTCTTGCTGATGCTCTACGTTGCCACGGGGCGCTTTTCGTATGTCATTATCGGCCTTGCGCTCTTAGCTGTTGGGGCCGTGGGCGCCTACAAGTTCCTGTCTCACGTTCAGGTGCGTTTCCAGGTTTGGCTCGATCCGTTTAAGGACGCCCAGGGCCAGGGCTACCAGATCGTCCAGTCGCTCTTCTCGCTTGCCGATGGCGGTCTGGTCGGTGTTGGCATCGGCAACGGCATGGCCAACAACATCCCTGTCGTCGAGTCCGACTTTATCTTCTCGGCTATCGGCGAGGAGATGGGCCTTTTGGGCGGCGGCGCCGTGCTCATCCTGTTTATGCTCTTTGCCGTGCGTGGCCTCACCACAGCTGCCCGCGCAAAGTCCGACCTTGCCGCCTTTAGCGCCACCGGTCTTACGGCAGCCATCAGCTTCCAGGCCTTTTTGATCGTTGGCGGCGTAACCCGCCTGATCCCGCTGACCGGCGTCACCCTGCCCTTTATGAGCCAGGGCGGCTCCTCGCTGCTGGCGAGCTTCATCATCGTCGCGCTCCTGCTGCGCGCCGGTGACGAGGCGACCGGACGCGAGGCCGAGCTTACCGGCACCGGCACCATGGCCGCCATCACCGATGATCAGGTCGCATCTTCCGCCGCCCCGACGGGCACGCGCTTTGCCACCTCGTCTTCCTACGGCAGCGGCAGCCATTCCGTCGGCTCGCGCATGCGCCGTCGCCTGCTCGACACGCCTGAATCCGGTGTGCTCGGCCGCGTTGCGCTCGCCAACCGTCTAACCCGTGCGGTGCTCGCCTTTACGGCGCTGTTCGCCATCCTTATCGGCAACCTCACCTATGTCCAGGTCATTAAGGCCAAGGACTATCAGGACATGCCGACCAACAACCACACCATCGCCCGCTCCAAGTACATCCAGCGCGGCTCCATCATCACGTCCGACGGCGTGACGCTGGCCGAGTCGCTGCAGCAGGAGGACGGCACCTACGTACGCTCCTACCCCAACGGTAACCTGGCAGCGCACGTGGTTGGCTACGTGAGCCAGCAGTATGGCACCACCGCCATCGAGAGCGTCATGAACGACACGCTCACCGGTTCTAAGGACTACTCCAGCTGGAACAACGCCATCGCGTCGCTCGCGGGCCAGACCCAGCCGGGCAACACCGCCAAGCTCACCATCGACTCGCGCATCCAGACGGCGGCCGAGCAGGCACTCAAGGGCTTTAAGGGCGCTGTAGTGGTCATCGACCCGCGTACCGGCGCGGTGCTCGCATGTGCCAGCTCGCCCACTTACGACAACACCAACATCGATGCCCTGCTGCAGACGGGCGGCGGCGAGGACGGCTCCATGTACAATCGTGCCATGGACGCGCTGTACACGCCGGGCTCCACGTTTAAGGTCGTTACGCTTTCCGCGGCACTCGAGACCGGTACCGCCAGCCTTACCAGCACCTACCAGGCGCCCGGCTCCATGGACATCGGCAACGCACCGGTCACCAACTATGCCAACGAGAGCTACGGCACCGTCAGCCTGCAGCAGGCCTTTGCCGTGTCCTCCAACGTCGTCTTTGGCCAGGTGGCAAACGAAGTTGGCGCAAACACGCTCGTGCAGTTTGCCAACGCCTTTGGCTACGGCCAAAAGCTCGGCCAGGACCTGACCTCCGCGGCCTCCATCATGGCCGACCCGTCGCTCATGACCGAGTGGGAGACCGCCTGGGCCGGCGCCGGCCAGCCTGTCGGCATGGACCACACGCCCGGCCCGCAGACCACCGTCATGCAAAACGCCGTGATTGCCGCCGCCATCGCTAACAGCGGCGTGGTCATGGACCCGTACTTTGTAGCCCAGGTACTCGCCCCGGACGGAACCGTGGTCAAGACCACGCAGTCCCGCTCGCTGGGTCAGGCCGTCAGCTCCGCCACGGCCGACCAGGTCAAGCAGGCCATGCTTGCCGTCGTCCAGTCCGGCACCGGCACCGATGCCCAAATCCCCGGCGTCAAGGTCGCCGGCAAGACCGGCTCGGCCGAGACCGGCGGCACCAACGTCAACTCGATGTTCGTTGGCTTTGCACCTTACGATTCACCCACGGTCGCCATCTCGGTGGCCTTGGAGGATTACGACAAGCATGACGTCAAGGCCGCCAAGATCGCCGGCATCGTCCTGACCGCGGCGCTTGCCGCACAGGGAGCGTGATGCCCATGATTGAATCGGACACCCGAGGCGCGCCGCGGCCGAAGAGTTAGCGGCAACGCGCCACACGGCCCCAGCGGCCACATCGTAGGTACTACACACATCGTTGAGCGAATAGTTATGTTAGGAGCAGGAATGGAACAGAGGGTCCTCGGGGGAAGATACCTCCTCAAGGATAAGGTGGGAACAGGCGGCATGGCGACCGTCTACCGTGCACAGGACCAGGTCCTCGACCGCACGGTAGCCGTCAAGATCATGCTGCCGCAGTATGCTGGCGACGCGACCTTCGCCGCACGCTTTAAGCAGGAGGCCCAGGCAGCAGCCGGTCTCTCCTCCCCCTATATCGTGGGCGTCTACGATTGGGGCAAGGACGGCGACACCTATTACATCGTCATGGAGTACCTGCGCGGCACCGACCTTAAGAGCGGCATCAAGAGCCACGGCGCCCTCGACCCCAAGAAGGTCGCCCAGATCGGCTCGCAGATCAGCTCCGCGCTTTCGGTCGCCCACAAGCACGAGATCATCCACCGCGACATTAAGCCGCAGAACATCATGGTGCTGCCCGACGGCAACATCAAGGTGATGGACTTTGGCATTGCGCGCGCCAAGAACAGCCACCTCACGCAAGACAACAACGTGCTGGGAACCGCCCACTACGTCAGCCCCGAGCAGACCCGTGGTCAGGACCTCGGCCCCACCTCGGATATCTACTCGCTGGGCGTCGTAATGTATGAATGCGCCACCGGCCGCGTTCCCTTTGACGGTGACGACGCTATCTCGGTCGCACTCAAGCAGGTCAACGAGTTGCCTATTCCGCCGAGCCAGATCAACTCCGGTGTCGACGCCGACCTTGAGCGCATCATCCTCAAGTGCATGGAGAAGGACCCCGCAAACCGCTTCCAGACCGCCGACGAGCTGCGTCAGGTGCTCAACAGCTACCTGTCGGGCCGTGCCGTCAACGTCTCGGAGCCCACGCGCATCATCGGTGCCCCCGGTGAGTTGGGCGCCACCAAGACTCGTGAGCTTTCCGATCAGACGCGCGCCATGGTGCGTCCTGTCTCGGGCGTGAGCGGCCAGAATACCGCCCGTAGCTCGGTTTCGGGCTCCACCGGCTCCTACGAGGTCGAAGAGCCCAAATCCAACAAGAACAAGATCATCGCCGCCGTGGTGGCAGCGGTTGCCGTCATCGGCATCGTGGTGGCCTTTGCCACAGGACTCTTTGGCGGCGAGCAGGTCGCCGTGCCCGACGTACTGGGCAAGGACCAGCAGACTGCCGTCGAGCTGATCAAGGAAGCCGGCCTCGAGGTCGGCACCATCGACCAAAGCTACAACGACGATGTCGACGAGGGCAAGGTCGCCGAGCAGACGCCCAACGGCAACACCAAGAAGACCAAGGGCACCAAGGTGAACCTGGTAATCTCCAAGGGCCCCAAGCCCTCCGAAAAGGTTGAGGTTCCCAAACTTGTCGGCCTGACCAAGGACCAAGCAGAAGCCGCACTGGCAAGCGTTGGCCTGAAGGGCAACGCCTCCGAGGAGGCCAACGAGGCTGATGAGGGCCAGGTCTTTGAGCAGGGCACCGAAGCCGGTAAGGAAGTCGCGAAGGGCACGACCATCTCGTACAAGGTCTCGAGCGGCCCGGATACCACGTCCGTCCCCGACCTGACCGACATGACCGAGGCCCAAGCACGCAACGCCCTCGATATGGCAGGCTTTGGCGTCGACGTGAGCTACCAGGAGAACGACTCGGTTACCGAGGGCACCGTGATCAGCTGGAACCCCAGCGGCAAGCAGAAGCCCGGCGCCACGATTACCGTCGTCATTGCCAAGAAGTCCGGCAAGGCCAGTGTTCCGGGCAACCTGTACGGCAAGAGCATATCCGCCGCCGTCACCGCGCTCAACAACGCCGGTTTCTATAACATTGGCTTCTGTGACCAGAACGGCAATCCCGTAAGCGGTAACGAGGATGCCACCGTTACAGGCGTCTCCCCCACCGGCAAGCAGTCCACCGACAGCACGATTACACTGACGGTCGCACTTTCTGGTTCGGGCTCGGGCTCGGG
>DBFOPP010000021.1:0-117640 GCA_048428865.1 Collinsella sp. | reverse complement strand
CATTGGAACACGCGGCGCAGGCAGGTAAGATTGAAGGGCCTGACGCCGGAGGAGTTCCGGAACCAGGCCCTTGCGGCGTAGTCGCTATTTATTCAGTCCAAGTTTCGGGGCGCAGTTCACAGGCACCTTTGTGGTGGTTTTTGTTTTAGGCGGAGGGGAAGGCCTTGGTGAGACCGGCGCGCGTCTACGTGTCGGTCTTTTGGTAGATAGAGCTCAGGTGGCGCTGTACCATGCGCATCGAGATGCCGAGCTCCTCGGCGATCTGCTTGAGCGGGCGTTCATCCTGGGTCACGGCTATGAGCACGTCGACTTCACGCGGGGTGAGAGTGTGGTTGGCGATGAAGGCCTGGCGCTGCTCCTCGATGCTCGGCGCCGCCAGCGCCTCTTCGGCAAGCTGCTGATGTTTGCGCTCCTGCTCGGTTTGGGGTAGGCGGAACAGGCCGGTTGCCACGAATGCCGCGCAGGCGGCGACGAGCAAAACGAGCGCACCGATCATGATGAGGGCAACGTTGCCCGAGGTCACGAGGGCAAGCGAGATGCCTGATGTAGTGAACGCGCACGCGTTGTTGGCGGCGCGGCCCATGCCGGCCCAAAGGGCGGGCGCGTGCATGCGCGGTGCCAGCTGTGTAAAGGTGGCGGTAAAGAACGTGACAAAAAAGCCCGAGCTCAGGTAAAAAACGACAAGGCCCAGGTTGGGATCGGCGCCGGCCTCTACGGCTAGGATGGAAATGGTCGAGAGTACGGCGATGCCGAGCATGACAAGTCCCATGTAGCGGCGCTCGGCGAGATCAAAGACGACGCCGGCGGCATAGGCTGCTCCCGCTCCAGTGGCGAGTTTGGGGCCATCTTGGAATGCCAACGAAAAGGCGTGGTGCGTTGCGGCGCCTAACAGTCCGAGCCCAAAGAATGCGATGCGGCCCAGAATCTCGAGGGTAAGCGGACCCGTGGGGAACTGGATCTGGGCCAATCCCGGGATGACGATAGGGACGGCGGCGGCGTTGACGGCTGCCAGTGAGTGGCCTTTGCGCTGTGCGAGCCCGAGCAGCGGCGCGTATCCGATAAAGCCGAGCACGCTCGCACCCAGAATAAAGCCCTGTGCGAGCACAACGCGCTCGGCGCCGGCGAGTAGCCCGATATTGATATCGAAGCGAAACTCGGCAGCAAGGAAGGCGAAGGTAAACAGTGCGAGTGCCAGAAGCGCGTTGATTTTAGTCTTACTCAGGTTCAAGAACGGTCCTTTGGGTGGACGGAATAACCGTTTCCTCGGTTGTAGACCAGGATGGTATGTGCGGGCCTTTGGAAAGCGAAGACCCCCCCCTCGGCGATTGCGCGCTTGTCGCCTTTTGCGCTGGCAGATGCGCCACTTGAGAATTTGTGCCCCGGGATCCGGCTATCTTCCCGTAACATGGTGTTACAGAAGCACCCCTTACGACAAGGAGGCTCACATGCGAAAGCAAATCCATGACAACCCAATCGACCACGACCGCGCGTGCTCGCTCTCTCACGGAACGTGGCGCCGCGTGGGGGCAAAACTTGCTTGCGCGGGGGCCTGTGTGCTCATGGTCGGCCAGCTGCTGCTGCCGAGCGTGGCGCTCGCCGCCGAGTGGGTCAACGTCGGCGGCACGCAGTACGACGCGGGCACCGCTGCCGGCGACGAGGCGGGAACCTGGTCCTGGGATGGCGCTAACGACATGAAGCTCAACGGCTACGACGGAGGCTCCATCGGCGCCAAGGGCAACCTCACCATCGGCGTGACGGGCATCAACACCGTAACGGCCGATGCCGGGCAGAGCGCCATTGCTGTTAAGAACGGTAACCTTGCCATTACCGGCGACGGCACCCTGAATGCGACGGCCCAGACCGATGTGATTACGGCGATAGGCGACGGCAATGCCGGTGGCGATGTGACCATTGATGGCGCTGACGTTAACGTGACAGCCACGGGCGGAGCATATGAATCCATTGGTATCCATGCGGCAGCGGGCGACATAGCCATAAAGAATGGTGCTGACGTCCATGTCGAGGCAAAGTCGAACGCCGATGTCTTTGCAGTCCTTGCCGAAAATGTTCCTCCCAGGCATTCTGCCATCGAGGGTGCACAGGCCGAAGAGGCGGACTACAGCGCCAAACATGGTGGCTGTATCATGGTGGACAACGCTAAATTAAATGCGACGGCGGGTAATGCAGGGGGCATGTCGGTCGCTCTGTATTCGTTTGGTATTAAGACGGAAACATATTTGAAGATTGCCAACGGGGCGGATGTTTCGCTCGCGACAGGGAGCGCGGGAAAAATCTCGGCTGGTGTTTGGATACGCGTGCAAGACGGGGCGTCATGGATACGCGTCAATCGCTCGAACCTCACGGCTCAAGGTGATGCCGGGGCTGATGAGCTTGTAGGGGCAAATCGCAAAGATGTCTATGGAATTTTTTCACAGTCTGGCTCCCCGTCGGCTACCCCTCGAATTAGCTTCTTTCAATCAAATGTTGTGTCGTCGGGCTCGACGGCGGCAGTCTATGCCGTCAATATGGGGTCCTTCAGGGCCCCCTATATCAAACTTGAGGGAGGGTTAAAGATTGCGATTCCCGACGGAGGTACCGTGCGCGACACCGTTGGAAGTGGGCGTGTCATCGGCGTTCCCGGGTCGTCTGTCATCCAGGACATTAGAACTTCCGACGAGGTCGCCCGTAACGTGGTAATCAGCTCTGGAGATGCGGCCGAACCCGAGCCCGCCCCGCAGCCTGAACCCACCCCGGCTCCCACGCCGCAGCCGGGCGGCGGCAGCGGGACCGACGTGCCGTCCGTGACGTCGACCCAGGCGAGCTCCACGGCCGCTGCCCCCAAGCCGGCTGCGCAGGTCGCCGCGGTCCAGAAGTCCGCGGGCGCTCTTGCCGCCACGGGTGACAACGCCGCGACGGCGGCCGCCGCCCTCGGAATCGCCGGTGCGTCCGTCATCGGCGCCGGCTTCGTCGCGTCCAAGCGTCGCAGCCGCTAGCAGTAGCTTTCACAGCCATTTTCAGCCGCTGTGTGGGCATAAGTGTCTTCGCGGCAGCTTTTTGTATTTCCGTAGGTAGCAGCCTGGGCTCGCATGTACGAACCTAGGCGTACAGGGCCATTTGGCGCATCTTGGTTGTACAGGACCACCGCAAAGGGACAAGCGCCTTTGTAGTGGCGTTAATCCTTCGATTAGGGAGGCCGTTATGAACGGAAGCCACTTTGATAATCAAACCCAGCGCGAGCGCGCTTGCTCGCTGGTTCACGGTACTTGGCGTTGCGTGGGCGTGAAGATTGCCAGCGTCGGTGCGTGCGCACTCATGATCGGCCAGCTGCTGCTGCCGAGCGTGGCGCTCGCGACCGAGTGCGCGGATTCCGCCGCCGCGACGGGCGAGGTTGCCGCGGCTCTGGTGACGCCGGCAGTTGCGGAGGATGCGGCTCCGGCGACCACGCCTGCAACCGACGCTGCTCCGGCGGCACAAACTGTCGCCGAACCTCAGCAGACGACTCCGGCTGACGCCGCCGATGAGTCTAACAATGCGGCACCCGCTGAACAAAACATTCCCAGCGACAACGCCGCCGCGCCGGCAAACGACGCCATTACGTCGCATGGTGTGACCGACGTGACAGATAAGACCGTCGATGGCGTGTTTGCGCCCAATGCGGCCAATATGCTGTGCGAGCAGCCGGTTGATGATTGGCAAACTATCGACGTTATCGAGATTGACGACGCCACCACCATCTTTAGGGCGGGCGATAAACCGGACTTTACGGCAGACACTCCGGCGGGCTCGAACTCCATTCTTCAGTGTGAGTTCTGGACGGGCAGCGATGGCAGTGAAGTGAACTCCGATATATTCTGGGATCGGCAAATCACCAACCACATCGACGCTTTTAAATCTGGGGTGACCTATCGCTATGGCCTGTACTTTAAGCCGGCGTGGGATTTCTTCTTTACGCCTAACATTAAACTGATGGTCAATGGCGTGGAGTGCAGTTATCGGGTGGATAAGGCAAGCGAGCATGCGCCTGTTCCCGGCTTGTTCCGTACGCTATGGCTAATCACCGACCTGACGTTTACGCCCGAGGCTAAGCCGGTCCCGGTCGACCCGGAGATGCCGGCGCCGCAGCCCGAGGCTAAGCCCGAGGTGAAGCCCGAGGTGAAGCCCGATACCAAGCTCGAGCAGAAACCGGAGATCAAGCCGGAGACCAAGCCTGCCGCAACCACCACGGTGACCAAGACGGTTGAGAAAACCACGCCGGCCAAGAAGTCCCACGCCGTCCTGGCTGTCACGGGCGATGCCACCGCGATGACGGTCGCCGCCCTGGGTATCGCCGGCGCAACCGTAGCCGCCGCCGGCCTCGCCGCGACCAAGCGCCGCAAGCGTTAGGTTTTGGTGACAGTGTCCATCCTCGGCTTCAGCAAAATCTCAATCTGTAACACCTAGCCAGCCAAAACGGCCCTAGATGTTACAGGTTTAGATGAATCGTCTGACCGCCGGCGCAATGTCTCGATCTGTAACACGTAGCAAGGAATTTTGCCTCTTACTGTTACAGATTGAGATGAACAGGCGGATGTTCGCACAATGTCTCAATCTGTAACAACTACGGGACTCAACGTGGCCTACCTGTTACAGATCGAGACACACCGACCAGCCAGGCTCCAAAGCACCACAAAGGCGCCTGTCCCCATCGTGGTGGTCGGGCGGCCGGTATAAAAAAGTCCCCGCCGGGCGCGTGCTCGACGGGGACTTTGCCGTTTAATGGCTAGCGCTGAGGGTGATTACTCGCCCAGCAGGCTCTTGGTGATGGAAGCGGCGGCCTTCTTGCCGGCGCCCATCGCCAGAATGACCGTAGCGGCACCGGTGACGATGTCGCCGCCGGCCCAGATGCGGGGATCGGTGGTCTGGCCGGTCTCCTCGTCGGCGATGATGTAGCCCCACTTGTTGAGCTCCATCTTGCCGCCGATCTTCTTTGCGAAGGGGTTGGCGTTGGTGCCGATAGCCGAGATTGCGACGTCGCAGGGGATCTCCTCGATGGCGCCCTCGATGGGCACCGGACGACGACGGCCGGACTCGTCGGGCTCGCCGAGCTCCATCTTCTGGACCTTGACGGCGCACACGGAGCCGTCCTCGCCGGCGACAAACTCGAGCGGGGAGACGAGCGGCAGAACCTCGACGCCCTCGGCCTTGGCATGGTGCAGCTCAGCGCGACGGCAGGGCATCTCGTCCTCGGTACGACGGTAGGCGATGATGGCGTGCTCGGCGCCCAGGCGCTTGGCGGTACGGACGGCGTCCATAGCCACGTTGCCGCCACCAAAGACGACGACGTTCTTGCCGTGCTTGGTGGGGGTGTCGTACTCGGGGAACTTGTTAGCCTTCATCAGGTTCACGCGGGTGAGGTACTCGTTGGCGAAGAAGACGTTGGGCAGGTTCTCGCCGGGGACGTTGAGGAACTTGGGCAGGCCAGCGCCGGTCGCCACGTAGATGGCGTCGAAGCCCTGCTCGAACAGCTCCTCGGCCGTGGCCATGTTGCCCACGACGGAGTTGTACTCAAACTTGACGCCCATGTCCTCCAGGCCGTCAATCTCACGCTTGACGACTGCCTTGGGCAGACGGAACTCGGGGATGCCGTAGACCAGCACGCCGCCGCCGGTAAAGAAGGCCTCAAAGACGGTAACGTCAAAGCCGTTACGGGCGAGCTCGCCGGCGCAGGTGATGCCGGACGGGCCGGAGCCGACGACGGCGACCTTCTTGCCGTTCTTGGGAGCCATCTTGGGCGTGGAGGCGAGCTCGGGGCGGTCACCCAGGAAGCGCTCGAGCTGGCCGATGGCCACGGGCTCGGACTTCTTACCACGGATGCACTTGCCCTCGCACTGATTCTCCTGCGGGCAGACGCGACCGCAGATGGCGGGAAGCATGGAGTCCTCGCGGATGGTATCGAGGGCGCCGCCGAAGTCCTTCGCGCGGATTTGCTCGATAAAGCGGGGGATGTTGATGTTGACGGGGCAGCCCTCAACACAGAACGGCTTCTTGCAGTTGAGGCAGCGCTCGGCCTCGGCCAGCGCCATCTCCTCGGTGAAGCCCTTGTCGACGGGGCGGAAGTCGCAGGCGCGCTCGGCAGCCGGCTCCTCGTTATCGGGGGTGCGGGGCGACTTCATATCGGCAACGAAACGACCGTTAACTAGTGGCATGCGCAGCTCTTTTCCTCATAGGCCTTGAGGGACGCGCCCTCTTCGGAACGGTAAGCGGCCTGGCGGGCACGAAGGTCATCCCAGTCGACCAGGGTGGCATCGAAGTCGGGGCCGTCGACGCAAGCGAACTTGGTCACGCCGCCCACCTCGACGCGGCAGCAGCCGCACATACCGGTGCCGTCAACCATGATGGGGTTGAGGGACGCGGTGATGGGGGTGTCGTATTTCTGGGCGGTGAGGGTCGAGAACTTCATCATCGGAACGGGGCCGACGCAGAAGACCTGGCTCACGGCCTTGTCCTGCAGCAGGCGCTCCAACGGAGCGGTGACAACGCCCTGCTCGCCGTAGGAGCCGTCGTCAGTGGTGATGTGGATGTGGTCCTCGTCGAGGAGCTCGCGGAACTGGTCCTCCATGAGCAGGAGGTCCTTGGTGCGGGCGCCCATGATGGCGTGAACTTCGTGACCGGTCTCGACCAGGTGCTTGGCGACCGGGAAGGCAATTGCCAGGCCGACGCCGCCGCCAATGACGGCGCAGGGGCCCTCGGCCATCTCGGTGGGAACGCCCAGCGGGCCCACGACGTCGCGCAGCGACTCGCCGGCCTCGTAGGTGGAAAGCATCTCGGTGGTCTTGCCGATCACCATGAAGATGAACTCGACCCAGCCCTCGTCACCGTTCCAGCCGGCCAGGGTAAACGGGACGCGTTCGCCCGTCTCGTTGGCGCGGACCATGAGGAACTGTCCAGCGTGCGCATGCTTGGCGATTGCGGGCGCCTCGATGCGGAACTTGAACACCTTCTCCGAGAACTGCGTCTTCTCCAGGATCTTATACATAGAACCCCTCTCTTGTTAGGGCCGCCGAACCGTGCCTCCACGGAAATGGACGGTAGCCCGAATAAAACCGTACGTGCACAGGCGTTGTGCAGACATACGGTGCAAATTATACCCTCATGGACATGTCACTTACGTGTGTCTTCGGCGGTTGGGAGCAGGGTTTATCCACTTTGGCCTACCAAAGGGGGAGAGGTTTATTTTGGCAGGTTTTATCGGGTAAAACGGCAAAGGGGCCAGCCTCGGGTTGCAATGAGGTCGGCCCCCTTTGGGGTGCTATGTGTGTATGGCGGTGCGCGGTTTATTGCGATGCGGCCGCTGCGGCGTTTCCGCAGTTAAAACCTGCCAAAATAAACCTATCCCTAAATGATAGGTTTTAGTGCTTGCCGTTGGCGGAGGCGGCGCCGTTGACGTGGTCGCGGGCATAGATCACGCCGTGCACGATTGCCAGACCGGCGGCATCTGCGGCGCGGGCGCAGGTGTCCTGGAAATCCTCGGCCTCGCGGGCGCGCAGCTGCTTAAGCACGTAGTCGGCGACGGCCATCTTGCCGGGAGGGTTGCCGATGCCGGTGCGGATGCGGCTGAAGTCGCGGCTGCCCATCTTGTCGATGATGGAGCGCAGGCCGTTGTGACCGGCGTGGCCACCGCCCACCTTAACACGTACGTCGCCGGCGGGAATGTCGAGCTCGTCGTGGATTACGAGCAGCTCCTCGGCCTTGATCTTGTACTCGCGGCAGAGCTTGGAGATGGGGCCACCCGAGGTATTCATATACGACTGCGGCTTGACCAGTACAATCTGGCGCTTACCGCCCTCTTCCTCGGGATCGTTGATGTTGATGAGCGCGACCTCGGCGCCGGCCTGGTTTTTCCAGTACGTGACGCCGGCCTGACGGGCCAACTCGTCGATCGCTTTGAAGCCAGCGTTGTGGCGGGTCTCGGCATACTCATCGCCAGGGTTGCCAAGTCCGGCAACCATGCGAATCTTAAGCGGCTGTGCAGCTGCCATGTTCATCCTTTCGTTGATTTGTCGCCTGCTATGGTGAGCGACCCTGTTGCCGCTGTCAAATGGAGGGCAATTGAGGTTATTTGAGGGCGTTTGGACGGCCGTCGAAATCGAGGTGGACAGTTAGTTCAGATACGTATAAGTTCTGAGGACTCGAAGTGCTCAATTCAATGCCGATACGTTGTTTTGGAGCTTTAGTTAGTCCATATGACGCTGTTTTGAAGTCTACCCTGCCTTCAAATCGGGCGAATGGTATAGAGATAACTGCAAAACAGCCTAATTCAATGTGTCCATTTATACGTATTTGAACTAACTGTCCAGCCCTGCTCGACGGTGCACGGGTGATTCGCCGTTTAGACCGGCGCAAGGCCGATTCCGGCCCGCAGGGCGTTGAGCCAAGCGGCCTGACGCTTGCGATAGCCCTTGATACGGTATCGGAATCGGACTCCCGCGAGTCGATGCATCGTTTGGGCGAAGGCTTCGAGTGCAACAAGGTCTTTCATTTGGTCGCGATTGATAACCAGGACGTGGATGCCCATTGCCTTGAGGCCATTATTTCGATTGCCATCGTGGATGCGAGCGTTTTGAAGCTCATGCCCAATTCCGTTGTATTCGTTGTCGACTCCGGCGGCCGGGCAATATAGGTCGCAGATGGCGTAAGGGATGCCGGAGGACATGTTGACCGCAAGAGTGTCGAAGTCGATTCGATAGTTGAGTAGCAGGCCTCCCATGGGCAGGCTGCAACATCCGAATCCGCCAAAGCGCATGGGCGCTCCGAGAACGGCAAACATTAGGGATTCGGCTGGGGATGCAGATCCGGGTCGGGCGAGCTTGACTGCCGTGCGAAACGAGGTGTATGAGCTGCTTTTGGCAAGCTGTGCAACAGTCTCGAGATCTTCGATGGTCGTGGCGGGCTCGCATTTGTAGTGTGCCTGTTCGTAGCGGGTTTCGTTCTGCTGTTCGGTCGCCGACTGGTCGCCCCGGCAATCGAGGTCGTCCATCGCTTCGTAGTCATCGCCCTTGGGCCAGATGTCGTCATAGGCAATGGGGTATGTTGCCCCGGGAGGAAGGGAGTAGGTTCCGAGCAGCTCCATAAGGAGCATCAAGGTTTTGGCGACTGATTCATTTTTGGAACAAAGCATGGCTGTCATGGCAGGAGACGTTGCGTAGATGTCGGCCTCGACGTGCATAATTGCACCTTCAGGAAGAGGAGTGGAGAGAATATGCTGAAGAAGTCGCTTGTCGGGGCGCCTGTTGTCTTCGTTTGAAACGAGAAGATCGAGCAGTTCGGAATCATCTTCATTCCAGGCGTCGAGTATCGAAAGTGCGCCAAAGTCTATCGCGTCATTGTTGGGAATGCAGCCAGCCAAGGCTTGTGCTTGCTGTTCGCTATCAACGGAGTCCCAGGGTAGGGCAGAGTACGCCCGTCGTGCGCGACGAATTGCGCGGAGGGCGGAGAGATGTGAAATCACGGTCGTCATAGCTATAACGTACTAAGTTGGCGGCAGAATGCGACCGCCATACCGTTCTTTTCGCTCAGCGGGGCGCTGCGCGCCATGAACGGCTGGGTGTTATGAAATCGGTGGAATCGGTTGAGGGGATTGCAGGAAATTGAGCTCTGCCGCGAAGGTTGACGATAGCTACTGGACAGTTAGTTCAGATACGTATAAGACGGCGGGCGTTCGAGGCGTTTCTAAGGGCTTTCGAGGGCGATTTGAGGGTAAATATGCGGCGGTCGTACTCGAAAGCGATGAGCTTTGGGCAGTATGGCGTTCGCCGGGGAGCTCAGAAGGCTCAGAACGGCCTTTGGAGCTTTAAAAAAATACGTATCTGAACTAATTGTCCAGGGAAGGTTGTCGAGGGGTAGAAAAAGGGTCGGAAGCGAGCTTCCGACCCTTTAAAAACACCAAAGATGATGAGATGCACGCTGGATTACAGCGCGAAGTCGCCGCCGACGAGCGTGGAGACGGGCTCCTCGTGGTAAACGGCGGAGATGGCCTGAGCGAACTCCTCGGCGACCGAGATGGTCTTGATTTTGCCGCCGATCTCGACGGGAATGGCGTCGGTGACGAGGCACTCGACGATCGGGGCGTCGTTCAGACGCTCGATGGCCGGACCGGAGAAGATGCCGTGGGTGGCGCAGACGTAGATGTCGCCAGCGCCCATAGCCTTGAGCTCCTTGACGTTGGCGCACAGGGTGCCAGCGGTGTCGATCATGTCGTCGTTGATGATGCAGGTCTTGCCCTTGATGTCACCGATGATGCCCATGACCTCGGCGGCGTTGTGGCGCGGACGGCCCTTGTGGGCGATGGCCAGGTCGCAGCCGAGCATGTCGGACAGCTTCTTGGCGGCCTTGGCGCGGCCCACATCGGGGGAGACGACAACCAGGTTGTCGGTGTCGAAGTGCATGTCGTTGTAGTACTGGCCAAACAGCGGCAGCGCGGACAGGTGGTTAACCGGGATATCGAAGAAGCCCTGAATCTGGCCCTGGTGCAGGTCGAGGGTGATGATGCGGTTGACGCCAGCGCGCTCGAGCAGGTTGGCGACGAGGCGGGCGGTGATGGGCTCGCGCGGGCCGGCCTTGCGGTCCTGGCGGGCATAGCCGTAGTGGGTGATGACGGCGGTGATGGAGCGGGCGGATGCGCGCTTGGCAGCGTCGGTGGCGATGAGCAGCTCCATGAGCATGTCGTTGACGTTGCCGCCGGCCACGGACTGAATCAGGAAGACGTCGGCGCCGCGGACGGTCTCGTCGTAGCGGGCGTAAATCTCACCATTGGCGAACTGCTTTAGCGTAAGGCCCGAAAGCTCGACCCCAAGGTACTCAGCGATCTTCTGAGCGAGGGGACGGTTGGAGGAACCGGAATACACGCGGATGGACTTGCGCATATTCTCCGACTTCTCGGGATCATTAATCGGCATTACCCTTCTCCTTTATATCGAATGCCATATAGATGCCTTGTTGCATTGTAACCGCGCGACGGGGTTAATCGGGTCTTGATAACGTCTTTACCGTCAACGGACACGAACCGACCACTCATCCGGTTGCGCAGGTCACGATAGAAAAAGGAGCCGCCCCCATGGGAACAGCTCCTTAGATGCTTGGTAAAACGTTATACCTCGTCGTCCTCGTGCAGACGGCGGCGGTAATCGGCGGCCCAGCCCTCAATGTTTACCTGGCGGGCACGACCCAGGCCAAGTGCGTCGGCCGGGACCGGCTCGGTGATGACGGAGCCGGCGGCCACGAGCGCGCCGTCGCCGATCTGGGCAGGCGCGACCATCATGGTGTCGGAACCGATGAAGGCATCCTTGCCGATGACGGTCTTGTGCTTGTGAACGCCGTCGTAGTTGCAGGTGATAGAGCCCGCGCCCACGTTGACGCCGGAGCCCATGGTGGTGTCGCCGATGTAGGACAGGTGGGGCACCTTGGAGCCCTCGCCGATCGTGGACTTCTTAATCTCCACGTGCGTACCGGCCTTGGATCCGTCGAGCATGTGGGTGCCCGGGCGCAGGTAGGCGCGCGGGCCGCAGTCGACGCCGTTCTCGATGACGGCCTCGATGGCGATGGTCTCATCGATGATGCAGCCGCTGCCGACGGTGGTGTCGGTGAGGCGACTGTTGGGGCCGAGCTGGCACTCTTCGCCCACGGTGACGTGACCGATCAGGTGCGTCTGCGGCCACACGATGGTGTCGCGGCCGATGGTAGCGTCGGGGCCGATCCAGGCCTGCGTGGGATCGATGAAGGTGACGCCCTCGGCCATCCAGTGCTCGTTGATGCGGTCGCGCGCGATGGCGGTGAGCTGCGCGAGCTGGATGCGGCTGTTGACGCCCAGGCCGTCGCGGTAGTCGTCGCAGTGGAAGATGGAGACCGCCTGGCCGTGACCCTTGAGGATTTCGAGCATGTCGGGCAGGTAGTACTCGGACTGCGCGTTGTCGTTGCCGATCTCGTTAATGTGGGCGGCGAGCTGCGCGCCGTCAAAGGCGTAGCAGCCGGCGTTGCACTCCAGCAGCGTGGCGGCCTGCTCGGGCGTGCAGTCCTTCTGCTCGATGATGCGCTCGATCTGGCCGTCGGCGCCCAGCTTGATGCGGCCGTAGCCAAAAGGATCGGGCGGGGTCATGGTCATGACGGTGCAGGCGAGCTCGCCGGTGGCGACGGTCTGCGCGAACTTGGCGACGGTGTCGGCGGTGATGAGCGGCAGGTCGCCGTTGAGCACGACGACGGGGCCTTGCGCGATGCCGCAGGCCTCGAGCGCGACCTTTACGGCGTGGCCGGTGCCCAGGCGCTCGGTCTGCTCGACGCACTCAACCTTGGTGGCGCTGTTGGCATAGGCGCCATCGATGAGGGCGCGCATCTCGTCGGCGTGGCTGCCGATGACGACCACGACGCGGCTGCAGCCGGCCTTGATGGTGGCGTCGACGATCCACTGGACCATGGGCTTACCCAGGATCTTGTGCGAAACCTTGCAGTGGTTCGACTTCATGCGGGTGCCCTCGCCGGCGGCGAGGATAATTGCGGTTGCGTCCATGTGATCTCCTGTTACGTTATAGAGACGTGTGTTTGGAAACGATACACGGCGCAATATGATACCGCAGGCATATGATGAGCGCGTAACGATTGGTTTGCGGCGGCCGATGTCGCTGCCGCCGGCGTGGTGTTTGCGCTGGTTGTGTATGGCGGCGGCGCTGCGGCGTTGGCGTTTGAGCGAGGGATGGGGGTGCCCGTGGATATCATGCGAGAGGGATCGGGCAACGAACCCGTCGCGGCATTCTCGATGTCGCATCCGGCGGTGCCGGCGGTCTACATAGCGTTGACGCTGGGGCTCACCATGTTCTCGATGCAACCGGTGCTGATTGCGCTGTCGCTTGCGGGCGGGCTGGCGTACGGGCTTGCGACGCGCGGTGCTGCGCGCACGTTAGGGGCGCTTCGCTGGCAGCTGCCGGTTATTTTGATTATCGCGCTGGTCAACCCTCTGTTTAGTGCATCGGGCTCGACCGAGCTGTTTCGCATCGGCGTGCGCGCGGTGTATCTGGAAAGCATGGTATATGGCTTGTGCATGGGTGGGCTGTTTGTGGCGAGCGTGCTGTGGTTTGAGGCCGCGGCGTCGATGCTCGAATACGACAAGGTACTCGCACTGTTGGGCAACGCCGCGCCGGTGATCGCGCTCATGATCTCGATGTGCATGCGGCTTATCCCACAGTTTTTGCGCCGCGGCCGCACGGTGCTGGCGGTGCAGGACGCGATCGATGTGCCGGGGCGTGCGCCCACCGATCCCGTGCGATCGCACCTGCGGGCGTCGAGCGTGCTGATGGGCTGGGGCATGGAAGATTCGCTTGAGCGCGCGGATGCCATGCGCTCGCGCGGGTGGGGTGCCGCGACGCGTCGCACGACGTACACGCGGTATCGGCTGGGGCGCAGCGACGCTGCCGCGCTGGTTGGGCTTGCGCTGTTTGGCGTGGCCACGGCGGCAGTGGCGTGGGCCGCGACGACGCAGTATTCGTTTTACCCGCAGCTTTCGGTGCCTGCGCCGTGGCTGGGCTATGCCGTGTATGCTGTTTGGATGGTGCTGCCCTGTGTGTTGCATGCGATCGATGAGAAGAGGTTCGGCTGATGACTCGGTTGGATAGGGGCCCGGCCTCACGCGCGGCGTGCGGCTCGGATATGCCGGCGATTGAGGTGCGGAGCCTGAGCTTTGCCTACCCCGGGGCTGATGCTGCGGTGCTCGAGGGGCTCGACTGGTCTGTTCCCCAAGGTGCATTTGCGCTGCTTGTTGGCGGTACCGGATCGGGTAAGTCGACGCTGCTGTCGCTGCTCAAGCCCGAGATTGCTCCGGCGGGCGAGCGCGCTGGCGAACTGCTCGTGCTGGGCGAGAACGTTGCCGACATGGACGTGCGCGCGTCTGCGGAGCGCGTGGGCTACGTGTTCCAGGATCCCGAGAACCAGATTGTGTGCGAGACCGTGTGGCACGAGATGGCGTTTGGGCTAGAGAATCTGGGTGCGTCGCGCGACGAGATGCGCCGCCGTGTTGCCGAGACCAGCTATTTCTTTGGTCTGGAGGACTGGCTTCATCGCGATACCGATACGCTTTCGGGTGGCCGCAAGCAGCTGCTGTCGCTTGCCGCCGTCCTGGCGCTGCGTCCGCGTGTGCTGTTACTCGACGAGCCCACGTCTCAGCTCGATCCCGTTGCCGAGAAGAATTTTCTGCACGCGCTGTTTCGCGTGAACCGTGAGCTGGGCTGCACGGTTGTTGTGGCTACGCATCAACCGCGGCCGATGCTCGAGTATGCGACGCGTGCGTACCGGATTGAGGGCGGTCGCGTGCGCGAAGTGGCGGATATGGCTTCTTTGGGACGCCGAGAATCGCTGTTTTCCGATGACATGTTGGGGTGGGGTGCCATCCGATGTGCAAAAAACGGAGTATTCAGCAGGCGTGAGGACAATTTGGGCTCTCTGGAGCCGCCCGGGGACGTATCGAGCGCGAAAAAAAATTCGGAATTGGACAAATCGTCCGAATTTGTGGCGCAAACGTCGTACGAGAACGGCTCGGAAGCCTTCCCGCGCACGGATGGAAGCAGAATACTCCAAAAAATGCACGGCGGGTCGGCTACCACCCTGTCGGAAGGCTGGTTTCGCTACGATCGCGTGGGCGGTTGGGTGCTGCGCGGGCTCGATGTGACGTTTTCGGCCGGCGCGGTGCATGCGGTCGTGGGCGGAAACGGCTGCGGCAAGTCGACGATGCTCTCGGTGCTGGCCAAGACGGCTAAGCTGCAGCGTGGCCGCATGGTGCGTGGGACGGCTTCGGCGGCGCTGCTGCCACAGAACCCCAAGGCATTGCTGGTCGCCGAAACGGTGCGCGACGAGCTGATGGAATGGGCTTCGACCTGCGGATACGACGAGGCCGCAGCACAGGAGCAGACAGCGCGCCTGGGTCTGGCGGGCTTGGAGGCGCGTCACCCGTACGATCTTTCGGGCGGTCAGCGCCAGCTGCTTGCGTTGGCAAAGCTGCTATTGATTGGTCCGGAGCTGCTGCTGCTTGATGAGCCCACCAAGGGCCTTGACCTGGCAAGTCGCTGCATTATCGCCCGAGCCCTGCGCGAGCATGCGCAGGATGGCGGCACCGTTGTCATTGCCACGCACGACCTAGACTTTGCCGAGCAGGTGTCCGACGATGTCGCCATGATGTTCGACGGCGAGATCGCCTGCATGGAGCCTCCGGCAGATTTCTTTGCCGACAACGTGTTCTACAGGGCGTGATGCGATGACGGATCATCGCGCCTCGCGCCTACTCACAAAAATGGAGATCCCGCTGCTCCTGGCGGTGCCGGCAGTGATGACTGCGGCGTTGCTGGCGGGCATTGAGCAGGCGGCGCTTGCCATGCTTGTCGTGGTGGCGCTCGTGCTTGCACTGTTTTTTGCGGGCTACGAGGCGTCGCGCCCGGGCTTGCGCCAGATTGTGCCAACGCTGGTTCTGGCGGCGTTGGCCGCGGCGGGCCGCATCTTGTTCGGCCCCATTCCCGACTTTAAACCCGTGAGCGCCATCGCTATTATCGCGGGGGCGACGTTGGGCCGACGCAACGGCTTCATGGTCGGCGCGTTGGCAGCGCTGACCAGTAATTTCTTTTTTGGACAGGGCATGTGGACGCCGTGGCAGATGTATGCCTGGGGTCTGGTGGGCTATATCGGTGGCGCACTGGCGCATGCGGGCGCGTTTGACCGCGCCGATGGAACCGTGCGAATGCCAGCGCTGTTGGCGTATGGCTTTGCCTCGGGCTTGCTGTATGGCGTCGTGATCAACGCGTATGACATCATCGGTTTTGTGCAGCCGCTCACCTGGGCAGGCGCCGCAGCGCGTCTTGCCACCGCCGTACCGTTCGATATCACGCACGGACTCGCGACCTGCGTGTTTTTGGCCGCCCTGTACAAGCCCTGGTGTCGCCGCATCAACCGCGTCGTCGTGAAGTACGGACTGTAGGGCATTTCGCGTTCCCACACGAACTTGCGGTGGAATAGTTCTCGTTTTTGGCTATTTGCTGCCCAAACAGGAACTACTCCACCGCAACTTATAGGGGGAGAGGGGTCACATGATCTGTTTTCCTCTGTCCCCCAGGAATTGCTTGGCGCTAGAGCTCTAGCGTGAGGGTGACGGGGCAGTGGTCGCTGCCGAAGATATCGCCGCGGATGCCGGCGTCGCGCACGTTGCCGGCGATTGCGTCGCTCACCAGGAAGTAATCGATGCGCCAGCCGGCGTTGTTCTTGCGGGCATTAAAGCGGTAGCTCCACCAGCTGTAGACGCCCTCGACGTCCGGATTGGCCGCGCGCCAGGTGTCGGTAAAACCGGCGTCGAGCAGCTCGGTAAACTTGCCGCGCTCCTCGTCCGAAAAGCCTGCGTTGCCGCGGTTGGACTTGGGGTTCTTAAGGTCGATCTCCTCGTGCGCCACGTTAAAGTCGCCGCAGGTTACGACGGGCTTTCCGGTCTCGCGCTCGAGGCCTGCCAAAAAACCGCGATAGGCATCGTCCCAGGCCATGCGTACATCGATGCGCGCGAGCTCATTTTGGGCGTTGGGCGTATAGACGTCCACGAACCAAAACTTGTCGAACTCGAGCGCACAGACGCGGCCCTCGGTTGCGGCTCGGGCGACGAGCTCGGCGGTTCCACCCTCGCCGGCGTAGGGTAGCAGCGCATCGGCGTGCAGCACGCGCAGCGGTTCCTGGCGGCTAAAGACCGCAGTGCCCGAATAGCCTTTGCGTTCGGCGTAGCTCCAGGTTTGGTGATAGCCGGGCAGGTCGATATCGACTTGGCCTTCTTGCAGCTTGGTCTCCTGCAGCGCCAGGATATCGACGTCGAGTTCTTGCGCGATCTGGATAAAGCTCGGGTCCTTTTTGAGCACGGCGCGCAGGCCGTTGACGTTCCACGAGGCGAAAGTGTAAGTCTGAGGCATGGTGTCCTTTCGACGGGGTTGGCAGGCTTAAGATTAACGCAACAAGAGCGGGGCGGAGTCCGCGAGTGATAGTGCGAACGCCGCCGTCCCTAAGACACGGACGGAGGACATATATGACGCAGGCAATATCGGACCCCAAACAGGCCTCCGCCGCGCTGGCGGAGCTGTTCAAAACCCATAGCCACGTGGTCTTCTTTGGCGGCGCGGGCGTTTCCACGGCGAGTGGCATCCCCGATTTCCGCAGCGTGGATGGCCTGTATCACCAGCGGTTTTCCTATCCGCCCGAGACTATGCTCTCGCACAGCTTCAACGAGGCGCATCCGGCGGAGTTTTTCGACTTCTACCGGACCAAGATGATCTCCCTTGACGCCAAGCCCAACCACTGCCACGCCAAGCTGGCGGAGCTGGAGCGCGCCGGCAAGCTCGATGCCGTGGTGACGCAAAACATTGATGGCCTGCATCAGGCGGCTGGTTCACGGCGCGTGTTTGAACTGCATGGCTCGGTCCACCGCAATATCTGCCAGACGTGCGGCGCGGTCTACAGCGCCGAATGGATTTGCGCGCGCGAGCACGAGGATACCGCGGGCGTGCCCGTGTGCCCTGCGTGCGGCGGTCGCATCAAGCCCGATGTGGTGCTCTACGAGGAGCCGCTCGACGAGCATGTGCTGACCGGCGCCGTTGCTGCCATCGCCGCAGCCGACGCCCTCGTCGTGGGCGGAACCTCGCTCGTGGTGTATCCGGCGGCGGGCCTCACGCGTTACTTTACTGGCGATACGCTGGCCATTTGCAATTTGGCGCCCACCGATCAGGATGCAAATGCCGACCTGCTGATTTCTTGCGACATCGCGGCCGCGTTTGCGTTCTAGCCCGCGCGCGCGGATACAATAGAAAGACTGATTGCAAAGCGACCCCGCCGCCAGCGCCCGAGCGCGGCGGCGTGGGCATTTTAGGAGGATGTTCATGGCGAACGACAGCAAGACATGGCGGTGCGGAAAGTACGAGCTCAGCTTTGACCGTCCGCGCATCATGGGCGTCCTCAACGTGACGCCCGATTCGTTTAGCGACGGCGGTGAGCACTTTGACCAAGATGCCGCTATCGAGTACGGCCTGGCGATGCTCGATGCCGGCGCCGACATCATCGACGTGGGCGGCGAGTCCACGCGCCCCGGCTTTACCCCGGTCAACCCCGACGAGGAGGCGCGTCGCGTGCTGCCCGTCGTGCGCGCGCTCGCCAAAGAGGGCGCCATCGTCTCGATCGATACGCGTCATGTGGCGGTTGCCAAGGCGGCTGTGCGCTGCGGTGCTTCGATTGTCAACGACGTGACGGGCTTCACCGATCCCAAGATGGTTGAGTTCGTTAAGACGAGCACCTGCGGCGTCATCGTAATGCACGCCGGCGAGGTCGCCGCACCCGCCCGCACGCACGCGACGGTGCAGCTCGACACCTCGGCTGCGGCGTTTGTTGCCGAGAAGGCGCGCGAAGCGGCTGCCGAGGCTGCGCGCGAGGCCGAGAAGCCGGCCCGTCGCCGTCGCGGCAAGTTGCTGGGCGAGCCCAAGGTTGAGGCCAAGCTTCCGGGCGGTGTGGTACAGCCCTCGCTGCCGTTTGGCGAACCGGAGCCCACGTCCGAGCCCGCAACCGAGCTGGGGCAGGAGACGCCGGCCGCCGAGCAGGTTGCTGCCGCCGAGACCGTCGCGCCCGCGCCCGAGGCCGCGCCCGCAGCCACCGAGGCCGCATCGGAGTCCAATGACCGCCTGGCCGCCATGATGCGCCGCAGTGCCCGCCGTGAGGAGGCCTATGTGCCCACCTCGCAGCTCCGCCGCTTTACCCTGCCCGATTCTGCGCCCATCATGCGCCGCGTCATGGGCTTTCTGTCCGACCAGGCCCGCACGCTCATCCATGCCGGCGTGTCGCGCGACCGTATCTGCATCGATCCCGGCCCGGGCTTTGGCAAGACGGCCAACGAAGACATCGTCATCCAGCGCGAGACCGCCAAGATGGCGTCGCTGGGCTATCCGCTCATGTGCGCCGTGTCACGCAAGCGCTTTGTGGGCGCCGTCTCGGGCGTGACTGAGGCCGCCGCGCGCGATGCCGCCACATTTGGCGTGTGCCTGGGCGCCATCCAGGCCGGCGCCAACATCGTGCGTGTGCATGACGTTGCGGGCTTTGCGCAGTTCCTGAACGGTTACTGGGCCGTTGCCAAGCCGCAGCCGCGCCGCGCGTTTGTGGCCGTGGGTTCCAACCTGGGGCATCGCTGCGACAACATCCGCGCTGCGCGCGACATGATTGCCGAGATCCCGCTCACCTGCGTGTCCAACTGCTCGCGCATCTACGAGAGCGAGCCGGCCTACGAGACGCGCCAGGACGCATTTGCCAACGCCGTCATCGAGATCAAGACCGAGCTGGCTCCGCTGGTGCTGCTTGACGAGTTCATGAAGATTGAGGCCGAGCTGGGCCGCGACCGCTCCAAAAAGGCCAAGGCAAACGGCCCGCGCACCATCGACTTGGACCTGCTGTGGATGGACGGCGAGACCCACGGCGGCAAAAAGCTGCGCCTGCCGCATCCGCTGATCGGCGAACGCGACTTTGTGCTGGTGCCGCTCGAGGACCTGATGCACGACCCGGCGCGGTTCTTCCGCTACAACGGTGTCGAGGTCAAGGAGCCCGAGGACCGCGTGGGCCATATCGTGGGCGAATTGGGGCGTATGTAGATGATCGAGATGAATGCTGTTGCCGCCGGCACCGAGCTCGACGCCGCGCGCGATGCGGGCCGCGAGGGTGCGTCCGCGGGCTGGTGCGCGTGGAACGCGGGCGATGCATCGCTGACGTTTTCGCTGGTCGTGCGTCCGGATGTGAATATGCATGCCTTCCACGGCCTGCCGTTTGTGGCCGCGATGGGCATGATGGACGCGCTCGTGGGCACGGCTTCGACGCCGGGGTTGGGCCTTGCCGGTAAGGTGGGTATCCAGTGGCCGAGCGATATCGTGTGCGGTGCGCCTGCGTTTGAGACGTCGCTCGCGCGTGTTGTCGTCAACGGCGGTGCCGGAGCTGCGGGCATGTTCGGTGCCGTGACGGTGGATATTGAGCGTTCGGCGCTGAGCGAGCTCGGTGTAGATGTGGCCGACGAAGCGCTGGTCGAGGAGTTGGCCGCCGCCGTGCTGGCCCGCGTGGACGCCTGGGCGGTTGTTGCCAACACGCCGCAAGGCGCCGCAGGGCCGCTGGCTCCCGTACTGGGCGAGTACTTTGACATGGTGCCACTGCTGGGTCGTCAGGTCGCGGCGGTGTCGCCCAACGGTTTGCCGCTTGCGGTCGGTGTGTTTGCGGGCCTGGACATCTGGGGTCGCGCGACCATTAAGACCGACGCCGGCGAGCAGGAGTTTCCGCCCGAGGCCGTACGAATTCGCGGGCTGTAGCGCGGGGCGTTCGCGCCCAAAGATAGACATGACAACAAGACCCTCCTCGGCCTGTGCCGGGGAGGGTTTCGCCTGTCTGAGGAATAGGCTTGGCGAGCATTTGCGGGGACTGTGGCATCGGGCGCGCTCGACTTAAGCCCCTGCTCTATCCCAGCTTCTGCATGCGGCGGTAGATTTCGCAGATGCCCTTGATGGTGAGTTGGCCGTCGACCACGTCGAAGGCATCGGTCGAATCGGCGACGATGCTGGCGAGACCGCCCGTGGCGATAACGGTGGCATCCTCGCGGCCCAGCTCGCGCTTCATGCGCGCGACCAGGCCCTCAGCCATGGCGGCGGCGCCCGTTACGGCGCCGACCTTGATGCACTCCTCGGTATCGCGGCCGATGGCGTGCTCGGGCGCCTCGAGCGGCACGCTGGCGAGCTTGGCGGCACGGGCGGCAAGCGCGTCCATGGAGATGCGAATGCCCGGCGCGATCGCTCCGCCAATGTAATAACCGTCCTCATCGATGACGTCGATATTGGTCGCGGTGCCAAAGTCCACCACGATCGCCGGCGCGCCATAGAAGGTCTCGGCAGCGACGGCGTTGGCGATGCGGTCGGCACCAACGGCCTGGGGGCGCGCCGCCCGCAGCTTGGTTACGGCGGCCGTCTGCGGCCCGATGACGATGGCGTCCGCGGCAATGCGGTCGGCCACGGCGTGCCACTCGCGCGAGAGCTGCGGCACCACGCCCGCAAAGGCGATCGCGTCGACCGCATCGAGCGAAAGGCCGTACATCTTAAAGAAACCCATCAGGCGCACATGGATCTCGTCGGCGGTATAGGAGCGGTCGGTGGGCATGCGCCACGACTGCACCAGCTCGTCTCCGTCAAACAGGCCCATGGCCGTCTGCGTGTTTCCCATATCGATAGCGAGCAGCATGTCTACTCCCGGTGTCGGCATAAAAGGACGCGCACCATTGTATACGTGCCGTCGACGGCGCTCGGCTGCGATTCGTTTACGGTGATAGGGGCTGAGTGGTTTAAATATGAAGGAATTATGCTCTACGAGATTTTCCTTGCCGTTTACCGAACTCCCGCGTAATATTCTTTCTTGCGCACATGAGGCGCCCAGACATTGCGGGGTGGAGCAGTCTGGTAGCTCGCCGGGCTCATAACCCGGAGGTCGTAGGTTCAAATCCTGCCCCCGCGACCAAGAACTTGCAGCTCGTCGGCCTAGCCGGCGAGCTTTTTTGTTATTCCGGGACTGTGTTTTCGGTCCAATTCTCGGCCTCTCAAACAAAATCTCGATCTGTAACATCTAGACCCGATTTGGGCGGCTAGGTGTTACAGATCGAGATATACCGGTGGGTTGGGTCGTGTTTGTCTAAATCTGTAACACGAGGGACGGATTTTGCCACGTAACTGTTACAGATTGAGATTTTCTAGCAGGCGGGTTTGGTTTGTCTCGATCTGTAACAGATAGGGGCCAAAAGTGGGCCTAGCTGTTACAGATCTAGATTGTTGAGGATGGGCCGAGAGGAATGTCTCGATCTGTAACAGTAAGACCCGGTTTTGCCGCGTAACTGTTACAGATTGAGATAAACCGGCGGGCAAACCGACGGGCCGCTCTGCCCCATCCACCTGCCGCCACCTGATATTCGCCGATTTCCGTTGCGCTGCTGTATTCCCATGCCATATCCTCTAGATAACTACGCGGCATCATCGCCGCCGCGCCTACAAGAGAGGAATGTCCATGACCACACCTGCATCCAAGCTGCTCCAGCCCATTACGGTTGGCCCCCTTGAGCTCAAGAACCGCATTATGTTTCCGCCGCTGACCACCGGCTACGAGGAGCGTGACGGTTCCATCGGCGAGCGCAGCCTGGCTTTTTACGAGCGCTTGGCCCGTGGCGGCGTGAGCTACATCGTCATCGGCGACGTCGCTCCCGTCATGACCGCGAGCCCCACGCCCAAGCTGGCAACCGACGCCCAGATCCCCACGTTTAAGGCTCTGGCCGACGCCGTCCACAAGCACGGTGCCAAGGTTGCGCTGCAGCTGTTCCACCCCGAGTACGACGTGCCCGGTGTCGGCCGCATGGTCATGGGCTCCATGGCCGCTGCCAAGGCCGCGCAGGAGGCCAAGGCCGCCGGCGACGAGGAGACCTTTGCCGCCAAGATGGCCGAGTCCAACGAGATTCGCAATCAGGCATACGCCAAGCTGCACCACGACATGCAGCACTTTGTGAACGAGGCGAGCGTAGAGCAGCTCACCCAGATCAAGGAGGCCATCGCTGCCTCGGCCGCCCGCGCGCAGCAGGCCGGCATCGACGCCATCGAGGTCCACGGCGACCGCCTGGTGGGTTCGCTGTGCTCGGCCATCCTCAACCAGCGCACCGACGAGTACGGTGGCTCGTTCGAGAACCGCGTTCGCTATGCGCTGGAGGTCGTCGCCGCCATTAAGGAGGCCGCGCCGCAGCTGATGGTGGAGTACAAGCTCCCCGTGATCATGGAGAACCCCGACGGCACGCCGCGCGGCAAGGGCGGCCTGCAGCCCGACGAGGCCTGCGAGTTTGCCAAGCTGCTCGAGGGCGCGGGCATCGACATGATCCAGGTTGCACAGGCCAACCACACCGGCAACATGGGCGACACCATTCCGCCCATGGGCGCCATGCCCTACAACTGGACGTTGCCCGTGGCCGAGCGCGTCAAGGCTCTGGTCTCCGTGCCGGTGGCCACCGTCGGCCGCGTTGTCTCGGTCGAGGCCGGCGAGAAGATCCTGGAGGATGGCTCGGCTGACATCATCGCCTATGGCCGATCGCTCATGTGCGACCCCGACATTGCGCTGAAGGCCGCCACGGGTGAGCCCATCCGCGAGTGCCTCAACTGCAACAAGGGCTGCGTCGACGCGATTCAAAACCGCAAGTACATCTCGTGCGTGCTCAATGCCGAGAACGGTGACGAGGCGACCATCGCCATCAAGCCGGGCGAGGGCGACAAGAAGATCGCCGTGGTGGGCGGCGGCATCGCCGGCCTGGAGGCCGCGCGCGTGGCGGCCAAGCGCGGCTACGACGTGACCATCTACGAGGCGAGCGATCACTTGGGCGGCCAGATTGTGCTGGCGGCTGCGCCTCCGCGCAAGGACGAAATCATGCGCTCGGTCGAGTACTACGAGAAGATTCTGCCTGGCCTGGGCGTGAAGGTTGAGCTCAGCCATGCCGCTACCGCTGAGGACCTCAACGCCGCCGACGCCGCGATTGTGGCTGTGGGAGCGCACGACGTGGTCATCCCCGTTCCGGGTGCCGACTCGGACAAGGTCGTTTCGAGCTGGGACGTGCTGGCCGGCAAGGTGGAGCTCAGCGGCCGCGTCGCCGTCATTGGCGGTGGCCTGGTGGGCACCGAGACTGCCGAGTACCTGCTGCAGCACGGCTGCGAGGTGGCGATCGTGGAGATGCTCGACAAGATTGCCGCGGGCGAGTCCGAGACCATTCTGCCGCTGATTATGAGCGACTTTGCAGAGCACAACGTGGAGCAGCACGTGAAGACCCGCCTGACCGCCATTACCGACGAGGGCGTGGAGGCTGTTCGCACCACCGAGGACGGCGCCGAGGAGCCGGTGAAGATCGCCTGCGATTACGTGGTGATGGCCGTGGGCTCCAAGGCCAACGCGTTTGACCTGGATGGCGTGACGGTGCCCGTGACCTGCGTGGGCGACTGCTCGGGTGAGCGCACCGCCGACATTGCGAGCGCCATTCGCACGGCGTATCACGCGGCCAACGAGCTGTAGTTGAACATCGCGGCCAGGCGGGACGGTAGCACGGATCCGTTTCGCCCGGCTGTGTCCCGTCGGGTGCCAACCGGTGCGGGGCCTGCAAGCGCAGCAGGTCCCGCCCTTTTTGTTTTGCTCCGGTGGATGGCAATGCGCGGTAATCATGAGGAGTGAGGACGTCTACTGCCTTGCAGATCACTCAAAAATATTGTGGGAGGGGTTAATAACTATATCCTCTATACCAAAGGACATAAAGAGATGCCAATTTTGTTGACAAGCGAATGACGATTAGCTGCGAGTCAGCTACCAGCGTAAATAATCGATAAAGAAATGTCGTAATTTGGTGCCAAATGCCCAGATAACGCCGCGTCTATTTTAATTAACTGCTTTGAGCAAACAGTAAAATGCTACTATCTAACTTGCACGTAAGAAAGCAGATTAACGGTTAAGGCTAAGAAGTGGCAGGTATGTCGGAAGCAACAAGGACTCGCACGCATGCGCCCGAGGTTAGGCAGCGCGCCGTCGAGATCCTCCAAGAGGGGGTTGGTCACCGCGCCCTCGCCGCAAAGCTTGGCATTCCCCAGGCCACGGCTCGTCAGTGGGCCCGCGCATATGACGTGGGCGGTGCCGATGCCGTGCTCAACGCGGGCGCTCGTCATCACACCTATTCGTACGATGTAAAACTCGCCGTGGTTAAGGACCGTCTGGAAAACGGCCTGACGGTTCGCGAGGCCATGATCAAGTACAAGATTCCCAGCGAGTCTTCGGTCAAGGCTTGGTGCCGCCAGTACCGCGAGAGCGGTGAGTCCGCACTGGTCGATAAGCCGCGCGGTCGCAAGCCGCGCGTTAAGCAGGCAGAGTAGCAAGAGGGTGCGCCCACGGGGGCGCATTTTTCTTGCCGCGCCAACTATTTGGACCGTCGCGAGCCTATCGGGATATCCTCCAGCGTGGCCAATCAACCGCGCGCAGTGGCCCGCGCGCCTGTCGCTGCGGTAAGGGAGCGTCACCCCTCTGCTCCAATGCGGACAGACTCCTTACCCCGTACGCCTAAAACTCCCCAGTTGACCGAAAATCCGCCGCTGCTACTCCTCAATTGAGCTATAACGTTAAACAATTGCAGCGTTTTTGCATGGGGGAGTGATGGTATGACGCTACTGTATTTCCTTACCCTGTTTCCGCTGGTACCGGCGCTGGGCATGCTGCTCGCGCGCGGTGACCGCGCCCGCGATGCGGTGGGGCTCATAGGTTCCGGCATCATTATGGCGGTGACAGTTGTAGTCGCCGTCATGTTTTTTGGCACGGGCCCACAGAGCTTTGAGGTTGCCCCCGGCACCTCGCATGTGCTCTCGATCATCAGCTCCGTCATCGATGTCATCCTGTGCGCCGTCATCCTGTACAACGCGTACAAATATAGGAACGTGCTTACCACAGTGCTCGGCATAGTCCAGCTGGTGGGGTCGCTCGCCTTTGCGACCATGACGCTGCCCGCGGCCGAAGCCGTCACGGCGACGCCGCTCTACCTAGACTACATGAGCGTAATCATGGTGCTCGCCGTCGGCATTGTCGGCAGCCTAATCTGCGTGTATGCCCTGGGCTACATGAAGGACTTCCAGGCCCATGACGAGCACGAGGCCGCACTGCACGGGCAGACCGCGCCCGACCGTCGCCCGCAGTTCCTGGCGCTTATGTTCCTGTTCCTTTCGGCCATGTTCGTCATCGTGACGAGCGACAACCTCGAGTGGCTGTTCTGCGGCTGGGAAATCACCACCGTGTGCTCGTTTCTTATGATTGGCTACACGCGCACGCCCGAGGCCATCAAAAACGCTTTTATCCAGATCATCCTCAACATGCTGGGCGGCATCGCGTTTTTGGCCGGACTCATGTACCTGCACGTCAACGGCATGCCGCTGACCATCTCGGGCATGATCGAGCTTTCCGGCGCCGGAACCGCGCAGTCCGCGCTGCTGGTGATGCCGGTCGTTCTGCTGTCGCTCGCCGCACTCACCAAGGCCGCACAGATGCCGTTCCACACTTGGCTGCTCGGCGCCATGGTTGCCCCCACGCCCACGAGCGCCCTGCTGCACTCGTCAACCATGGTCAAAGCCGGCGTGTTCCTAATGGTCAAGCTGAGCCCGCTCTATGCCATCTATCCCGTGACCGGCTTTATGGTCACGAGTGTGGGTGCCATCACGTTTTTGCTCGCTGCTCTCATGGCCATCTCGCAGAGCAACGCCAAACGCGTGCTCGCGTACTCCACCATTTCCAACTTGGGCCTCATCAGTGCCTGCTTGGGTGTCGGCGCGCCCGAGGCCGTGTGGGCCGCCATCTTCCTGATCCTGTTCCACACGGTGGCCAAATCGCTGCTGTTCCTGTGCGTGGGCACCGCCGAGCATCATATCGGCAGCCGCAATATCGAGGACATGGACGGTATGTTCAGCCGCATGCCGCACCTGACGCGCCTGATGATGCTGGGCATCATGGGCATGTTTGTGGCGCCGTTTGGCATGCTCGTGTCCAAGTGGGGCGCCCTGGTGGCGTTTGCCCAGACCGGCAACGTGCTCATGATCATGGTGCTTGCCTTTGGCTCGGCCGCGACGTTTTACTTCTGGGGCAAGTGGCTTGCCAAGCTTTCGGGCGTCGACCCCACGGCTCAAAACGTTGAGGTCAATGTCCATAAGACCGAATGGATGGCCCTCAACACCATCGCCGCGCTGCTGATTCTGTGCTGTGTGGCGTTCCCGGTTATTTCGAGCGGTCTGGTGTCGCCTTACTTGGCCATGGTGTTTGGCCGCGTGCCGTACGTTATCGGCAAGGATGCCATGTATCTGATGGTGGTTATCGTGGCTTTTATCGCCGTGGTGCTGCTGACTTCATTCCGCGTGAGCGACAAACCGCACGTAAACGTATATCTTTCGGGCGTGGGAACCGATAAATATCGCCATTTCCGCGGTTCGATGGGACACGAGGTAAAGGCCGAAAAGCGCAATTGGTACTCGGAGGACGCCCTTGGCGAGAAGCGTATTGGCCCCGCGGGTAGCGTCGTGTGCTGCAGCATTATCTTGTTTGCGCTGCTGTGCTGCGCGTGGATTGGGCCCGAGCGGCTTGCCATGAGTGCGCCCTCGGTGCTGCGCGGCAAGTATTTCGAAGGCTCGGGCGTCGTGGGCATTTTTATTGGTACCGTGGCGTTTGCCTTGCTGGCGCCGCTTGTGGGCGGTTTGATTGACGGCCTTGACCGCAAGCTGTCCGCTCGCATGCAGGGTCGCGTGGGGCCGCGTCTGCTGCAGCCCTTCTACGACGTTGCCAAGCTGCTGCGCAAAGCCCCTGCCAGCGTAAACACCATGGACGATACCTACATGGCGTGCGCGCTCATCTTTACCGGCGTGGGTGGCGGCATCTTTGTGTCGGGCTCCAACACGCTGCTGTGCGCCTTTATGGTGACGCTCGCCGCGATCTTTGTGGTGCTGGCGTCCGCCTCGACGCAAAGCCCGTTTGCCCAGGTCGGCGCCGATCGTGAGTTGCTGCAGGTTATGAGTTACGAGCCCGCCGTTCTGCTGATGAGCGTGGGCTTGTACCTTGCCACCGATAGCTTCGATTCCATCGCCGTGACGGGGCAGTCGGCCCCCATCATCGTGTACAGCGCGCCCATTTTCCTCGCGCTGCTCGCGGTGCTCACCATCAAGCTGCGCAAGTCGCCGTTTGACCTTTCGTACTCACATCACGCGCATCAGGAGATCGTCCAGGGCGTCGCCACCGAGATGAGCGGCGGCACGCTGGCCAAGATGACCCTTATGCACTGGTGCGAGACCGTGCTGTTTTTGATGTGGGTGGGCATGTTCTTTGTCTGGGACAACCCGGTGAGCTGGGTCGTAGCCCTGGTCGTGATGGCTGCGACGTACTTTGTCGAGGTGCTGATCGACAACACCTTCGCGCGCAGCACCTGGCGCAGCTGCTTTAAGCTCGGCTGGGGCGTGGCGCTGGTATTTGGCCTGCTCAACCTTATGCCCATTCTCGTCGACGTGTTTATTTAGGAGGCGGCATCCATGGATCATAAAATGTCGCGCTCGCCGTGGGTTATTCATTACGACGGCTCGAGCTGCAACGGATGCGATATCGAGGTGCTGGCCTCGCTTACCCCACTGTTTGATGCGGAGCGCTTTGGTGTGGTCAACACCGGCAACCCCAAGCATGCGGATATCTTTTTGGTGACGGGCTCGGTCAACGCGCAGAATCTGCCCGTCGTGCGTCAGATTTACAACCAGATGCTCGAGCCCAAGTGCGTGGTGGCGTGCGGCATTTGCGCGTGCTCGGGCGGCGTGTTCCGCGATGCCTACAACGTGATCGGCGGCGTGGACCGCGCGATTCCCGTGGACGTGTACGCGCCCGGGTGCGCCATTCGCCCCGAGACGGTGATCGATGCCATCGTGGAGGCGTGCGGCATTCTGGACCGGAAGGAGGCCGTGATGCGCGCCGGCGGCGATCCGCTCACCGTGGGCGGCGCCGCTACCTGGGACGGTGGCGTTGAGCTGGGCGAGGACGGGTTTGTGGCAGCGGGGGCCGGGGCTGATGGCGCCGGCGATACGCCCGCTAGGGCGCCCGCCGCGCCCGTCGCTGGCGACGCACCTGCTGGGACGCCCGTCGCTGCAAAGGAGGCCGAGTAATGCAAAAGGCAATCTATACCACCGTCGGGATCGACGAGCTCCTGCCGCATGTCCAGGCGCTCAAGGGCGTCGGCGCGCGCTTTGTGCAAATGCACGCCGAGCGCAACGTCGACGACGGCTCGTATCGCTTGGTCTATACGTTTATCAACGTTCGGGCTGCTCAGGAGCAGATCGCGCAGGACGGCAGCTATGCGATCGAGAACCTGGTGGTTGAGGGAATTGATCAGTACCAGGAGATTCCGTCCATCAGCTCGTACTATCCGGCAGTATTTCCGTTTGAGAACGAAGCGCACGACCTGTTTGGTCTTGCCATTACCGATATGCAGATCGACTTTAAGGGCTTTTTCTACCAGGTCTCAACGGCCGAGCCCATGAGCGTTATCACGCCCGAGGTGAAGGCTGCGCGCGAGAAGGCCATGAAGGTCCGCGCGGCTGCCGAGGCCAAGGCGCGCAAGGCTGCGGCCGAAAAGGCTGCCGCTGCCACGGCCACTGCGGGGGAGGGCACTGCGGGCGCCGACGATGCTGCGGGCGCTGCCGTCGCCCAGCCCGCTGCGGCTGCCGGCTCCGATACTCAGCACGATGAGGCTGCTGCCAAGGCGGCGCTCAAGGCTGCCGAGATGGAGGCAAAGCTCGCCGCCATGGATCCCGAGAAAGCGGCCAAGGTCCGTGCGGCGCTTGCCGCAAAGGCCGCCCGCGACAAGCATAAAAAGGAGGCGTAAGGTCCATGGCACATCGCTCCGTTATTCCGTTTGGCCCGCAGCACCCGGTGCTGCCCGAGCCGCTTCATCTGGACCTGGTGATCGAGGACGACCGCGTTCTCGAGGCAATTCCGCAGATCGGCTTTGTGCACCGCGGACTCGAGAAGCTCACCGAAAAGCGTGACATGCACCAGTTTGGCTACATCGCCGAGCGCATCTGCGGCATCTGCGCCGTGGGCCACAGCTGCGGCTATGCCAGCGCCTGCGAGCGCATGCTCGACATCGAGGTGCCCGGCCGCGTGCAGTATATCCGCACCATTTTGCACGAGCTTTCGCGCATTCACTCGCACTTGCTGTGGCTGGGCCTGCTCGCCGATGCCTTTGGCTTCGAGGCGCTGTTCTATCGTTCGTGGACCCTGCGCGAGCAGATTCTCAAGATCTTCGAGAGTACCTGCGGCGGCCGCGTGATTCTGTCGATTAACGAGATCGGCGGCCTTAAGCACGACATTGAGGACTCCGAGCTGGCAGGCATTGTCCAGACGCTCGATGCCATGCGTCCCGACTACGAGGCCCTGGTGCATACGTTTTTGGACGACAATAGCTGCGGCGAGCGCCTGCATGGCGTGGGCGTGATCAGCAAGAAGGACGCGCTGGACCTTTCGATGGTCGGCCCGTTCGGTCGTGCCTCGGGCGTGGACTATGACGTGCGCATGTTCGGTGACGGTGCCTATGCGGACCTGTCTGCGTTTGAGCCCATCGTTGCTAGCGATGGCGACTGCTATGCCCGCTGCCAGGTGCGTTGTGCCGAGGTCACGCAGGCCATGGACATCATCAAGGAGCTTGTCGGCAAGATCCCGCACGACGGTATCGGCGGGCGTACCAAGCTTACGCCGGCCGACGGCGCGCGCGGCGAGGTTGTGATTGAGCAGCCGCGCGGCGAGGCGTACTACTATGTGCGCGGCAACGGCACCAAGAACCTGGACCGCTTCCGCGTGCGCACGCCGACGTCGCAGAACCTGGCGGGTCTGACGCATGCGCTGCAGGGCGTGCTTCTTGCCAACGTGCCCATGATTATCCTGACCATCGACCCCTGCATTAGCTGCACGGAAAGGTAGGCGCGGCATGAGTTTGCTGACATTTGCCAAGACGGCCTTGGGCTCTATGGTCAAGCAGCCGGTAACGGTGTGCTATCCGCAGGAGAAGCTCGCGGCGCCCGAGCGCCTGCGCGGGCATATCGTCAATGACATGGACGTGTGCATTTGCTGCGGCATGTGCGCGCGTCGTTGCCCGGCGGGCGCGCTTGCGGTCGATCGCAAAGGCGGAACGTGGTCGATCGACCCGTATGCCTGCGTGGTGTGCGGCGAGTGCATCGAAAGCTGCCCCAAGCACTGCCTGACTATGGATACCGCCCGCACCCCAGTTGCGGCGAACAAGACTCCCACGGTAGAAACTAAGCCGGAGTAGCGCTGGAATAGAGCTGGAATAGGGGCCGGCGGGGCAAAAATGCCCCATCGGCCCCGCGCGTGAACGCGCGGCTAAGCCTCCGCGAACAAAACTATGCCGGATTACGGGGCTGGATTGCGAACCTCCGACCATACAGAAAATTGCAAAAACAAAACCGCAGGTAGATAACCTGCCGTTTTTCAAAAAATGGAGGTATGGATGAGGGTCCCGACTTTAGCCCCGTAATCCGACACAGTTTTGAAATGACACCATATCAGTACCAGCCCCTGATCCCTTGGGGACGGAGGAAAACGGATCATTTTGGCCTCGCGAGGGCCATCGCGTGACCCGTTTGCCACGAAATGGGCCCATCTACTACGTTTAAGCCGCTACCCTCAACCATGGCAAGTAATGCGAAATAAAAACCGCAGGTAGAACGCCTGCGGTTTTTCATGAAAAGCGGGTATGGTCGGGGGTATCGAGTCAAACGTAGTAGATGGGCCGATTTCGTGGCGGGCGCCGTCAGCCGATCTCCGCGGGCGGAAGAAAACGGATCATTTTGGTCCCGTGAGGCTTGCGGAGGCACTCGTGCAGGGCCGCCCGAACAAAACTATGTCGGTTTACTACGATGAATTCGACATTTCCGACCATGACTGCATTTTTCTAAATATTGCAGGCGTTCTACCTGCGGTTTTGCAAGCACGCAATTTGCTGTGGTCGAAGGTGGGCGATTCATCGTAGTAAACCGGCATAGTTTTGAAATGGTATTAAATCGGTTACAGTCATTTTGCTATGCCGGGGCGGTCGGTCGTTGGGCAATTACCCTCGCAGGTAGGCGATGGCAATCTGCGTGCGGTTGCGCAGGCCCATCTTTGCCAGGATCGAGCTGATGTGGTTGCGCACGGTGCCTTCGCCCATGTATGCCGTGGCGGCGATCTCCTTGTTGTCGAGGCCGCGGGCGATGAGCTCGGCGACTTCGAACTCGCGGTCGGTCAGGCCGGCAAAAGCCGCGGGCCGTCGGGGCATGCTCGCCGCGATGCCCACCCCATCAAAATCGATATCCTCGATCGCCTTGCCCTCGAGCACGCGTTTGCCATCCATGACCTGCGTCAATGCTGGCGGAATGGCGGCGATATCGGTCTTGATCAGGTAGCCGCGGGCACCCAGTTTGAGCGCCGACACAATGTACTCGTCATCCGAGAACGTCGTCAGAAACACCACGCGTGCTGCAGGATCACGCTCAAGGATTTCGCGTGCCGCCGAAAGTCCGTCGCGCCTCGGCATCTGAATGTCGAGCAGCGCGATATCGGGCGCGTGCTCGGCGTAGAGCGCGACCGCGTCGTCGCCATTGGCGCCGGTGCCCACTACCTCGATTTGCGGCTGGGCGCCCAGGATGATCTTGAGCGAATCGACCACCAAGCGGTCGTCGTCGACAACGATGAGCCTCATCGGTCCTCATCTCCTTGCTGTTTGGGAACGGTGGCAAACACGCGCCAGCCGCCGGCGCCGGTGCGCGGGCCGGCGGTGAAGGTGCCGCCAAGCGCCTCGATGCGCTCGCGCATGGAGGCGAGCCCCATGCCCTCCGCGGCGCCGCGGCCGCTTGCTTGAACCCCGCCCGTGCCGTCGTCGGCAATGATGAGCTGGTAAAACGACGGATGCTCCATACATCGTACAGTGACAGCATGGGCGCAAGCGTGGCGCATGGTGTTGGAGAGCGCCTCGCGCAGGACCGCCGCAAAGCAGTTGGCGACGTTTGCGGGTGCATGCTCGGCCATAACTTCAAGCTCAATCTGCGGACCGCCGTCCGAGCGCGCGCCTTCGACAATGCGTTCGAGCTGTACGGAAAGGTCGATGGCGTTGTCGTTGAGCGCGTGGACGCTGGTGCGCACAAGCTGGAGCGCCTCGTCAACCGTGCGTTTGACGTCGGCGAAATCGGCGGCAACCCTGGGCTCGTCGGCGTGCACGACGCGCAGGGCCTCGGTCTGCAGCGAGGCGCGCGTGAGCTGGTGGCCGACGTTATCGTGGATCTCGCGCGCGATACGGGCGCGTTCGGCGAGTGTCGCGAGCTCGACTTCGTAGTCCTGGCGATCGGCAAGATCACGGTTGCGCGCCTCGAGCGCGAGGGCTCGTTCCTGCAGCTCGTCGCGGGTACGGCGCATGCGTTGCTGCTCGCGCTCCAACTGGGCGGTACGTAGCGATAGCAAGGTGGCGGCAACCGAAAGGATGGCGGCCAGCAGAAGCGTTCGGGCGGTGAGCACGTCGGCGCGTAGGTCCGCGACGAGCGCAAAAGCAAAGACGGAGCCGATGCCCAGCGCGACCCAGGCGTGCTCGCGGCGCACGCGTCGCGCGATGTCATAGAGGGCGAGAGGCGCAAACGGCACAAACGGCGGCACGAAGACGGCCGCGATGATGTAAGCGTAGCTCGCGGCCTCGCTTGTGCGGCACGTGCGATCCTTCTGCGCGAGCTCGGCCAGTGAGGTGGCAATAACGCCAAGGCAAAACGCCGCGACCAGGCGAGCGTCCACAGCAAGGCCCGTGGCGGCTGCGATACAGCACGCCAGCACGATCGATTTGTCGAAAAGCCTGTTCATACGGGTATTGTACGCGAAGTCGCGTGTGGTGGAGGGGCCGCCCGCGCAACCGTGACATTCCTCCCGCACGGTAAATTGGGAGCGCCGGCGGGCCACGCGGCCAAGCCCCGCATTCGTGACAAAGCTCACTGGCGCGCGTCGGCGGCTCCTGCGATGATGCAATCGTACCGGGCCGCAATCAACGGAAGGGCCGACTCATGACAGACATCGTCCACGTCGAAAACCTCGTCAAGCGCTATGACGACCTTATCGCGCTCGACCACTTTAACCTGAGCATCGCCCCCGGCGAGATCTTTGGCCTGCTCGGCCCCAACGGCTCGGGCAAGACCACGTCTATCAACTGCATTCTGCAGCTGCTCGCCTACGACAAAGGCACCATCGAGCTGTTCGGCGAACCCATGACGCCCGCCCGCTATGACCTCAAGCGCCGCATCGGCGTGGTGCCGCAGCAGGTGGCGGTGTTCGACGAGCTCACCGTGCGCGAGAACATCGACTATTTCTGCAGCCTTTACGTCAACGACCGCAAGCGCCGCCGCGCGCTGGTGGACGAGGCAATCGACTTTGTCGGGCTGGGCGACTTTACCAAGTTTCGCCCCGGCAAGCTCTCGGGCGGCCTGGCGCGTCGCCTCAACATCGCCTGCGGTATCGCGCACGAGCCCGAGCTCATCTTTTTTGACGAGCCCACGGTGGCGGTCGACCCGCAGAGCCGCAACGCCATCCTGGAGGGCATCTGCCGCCTGCGCGACGAGGGCGCCACGGTGGTGTATACCAGCCATTACATGGAGGAAGTCGAGCAGATTTGCAGCCGCATCATGATCATGGACGGCGGCCGTGTGCTGGCGCAGGGCACCAACGACGAGCTCAAGCGCATGATTCAGATGGGCGAGCGCGTGACCGTCGAGGTCGGCGCCGTCGATGCTACCACGGTTGAGCGCCTGCGCGCCCTCGAGCACGTGCTCAGCGTCGAGCTGTCCGGCGGCGAGCTCGTCTGCACCTGCGAAGCGAGCCCGCACAACCTGGTCGACATCCTCGACACGCTGCGCGCTGCCGACGTGGCGCTCGGCCGCGTGTGGAGTGAGCCACCGACCCTCAACGACGTGTTCCTCGAGATCACCGGCCGCGAGCTGCGCGACTAGGGGGCAGCCATGTTCAACACCATCATCACCACGGTCAAGACGCTGCTGCGTCGGCCGAGCACGTGGGTCTGGGGCGCGGTCTTTCCCATCGCGCTTTCCACGATGTTCATGTTTATGTTCGCGAATCTGAGCTCTGACGGCACGGTCGACCCGGTGCCGGTGGCCGTCGTAGCGGATGAGGCCTGGGATGCCTCGACCTTTAAGGGCGTGGCGACGTCGCTTGCCAAAGAGGGCGACGACCAACTGCTCGAGATCCACGAGTGCGACGACGCGGCCGCCGCGAACCGTGCGCTTAAGGCCGGCGAGGTCGCGGGCATCTATGCGGTCGACGCTGCGGGCACGCCCAAGCTCACGCTGCTATCGAGTTATGACGGCTCGCGTGCATCGTCCGTGCTCACCGATCGCAGCATCCTGGAGACGGTGGCAAGCTCGTATACGCAAAATGCCGAGCTCATGTCCCAGATTGCCCAGGACAACCCGGCGGCGCTCGCCGATCCGGCGGCGGTTGCGCGCACCCTGTCGCTCGAGGGCGGCACCCGCCGCGTAAGCCTGACACGCACCACGCCCGATGGTACGGTCATCTACTATTACGCGCTTTTTGGCCTGGTCGCGATGATGTCTGCCGAGTTTGCCGCCTTGAGCGTCGTCGACCTGCAGCCCAATCTGTCGGGCCTTGGCGCGCGTCGCTGCGTGGGCGGCCTTTCCAAGACGGCGTCGCTGGCCGGTATCTTTGTGGGCTCGTGGCTGGTCTCCTTTGCTTCGATGGCAATTGCGATCGGCTACGTGCGCCTGGTCGTGGGCGTCGACTTTGGCGGGCGCGAGGGACTGTGTCTGGTGGGCAGCGCCGCTTCCGCGCTTGCCGCCACGGGCTTGGGACTCTTTGTGGGCACGCTTCCCGTTAAGGGCGGCAAGGCGTCCAAGTCGGGCATCCTCACGGGCTTTGCCACCACGTGCGCCCTGTTCGCCGGACTCTACGGCGAGCCGGCGATGGCGCTTGCCGACGACGTCGCCCGCGCCTGCCCGGCCGAGTGCTGGCTCAACCCCGTCAAGCTTATCTGCGACATGTTCAACCGCCTGTATTTCTTTGAGGACTTGGGCCCCTTTGCCGTTCGCGCCGGCGCACTCGTCCTTATGGCGCTGCTGTTCGTTGCCGCCGCCACGCTGATCTTTGGAAGGAGCCGCTATGAGCACCTTTAAGACCGCGCTTCGCATGGCGCTCGCGCACCCGCTCTATCTGCTCATCTACACGGTGTTCATTTCGCTGATGGGTGTGTTTATCGCGGCATCGGTGAGCTGGAACTCGTCGCAGCTCACCGAGTACAAGCCCTACGACGCCAACGTGATCGTGGTCGACCGTGACGACAGCGACCTTTCGCGTGCGCTTACCAAGCATCTGGGTTCGCGCTTTGAGCTGGTCACGGGCGTCGGCGACGATACGTACGATCTTGCGGATGCGCTTTCCAAGAGCAACAGTGCCAAGGGTAGCGCCGACTGCGTGTTCTTTATCCCGGAGGGGTTTGAGGACGACCTCGTTGCAGCCGCTCGCGCGGGGGAGCCTCTGCCCAAGCTCGATGTGACCTACGGCGCCGGCACCATGGCGGCGGCGCTTTCGTCTGCCGAGGCCTCGCACTGGATCTCGCTCGCGGGCGCTGCGGCCGCGCTTGAGCCCACTGCCTCCAACGGCGACGTTGCCAAGGCTGCCGAACATGCGGTCACCAAGCGTGCCGAGGTCGAGATCGAGCAGGTCAAGGTCGACTCGACTGCCGCCGCCACGCTCGAGTCGTACTTCAACTTTGGCGCGTACGCGATTATCTCGTCGGTCATCGTGTCGGTGGGACTGGTGTTCTCGGGCATGAACGAGCCCGAGCGCGTACGCCGCATGGAGGCCGGTCCGGTCTCCGAGCGCCAGCGTTCGCTTGCCGTGTTCGCGGCTGCCGCGGTGCTCACCGTCTGCATCTGGTTTGTGTCGAGCATGATGGGTGTCGTGGGCTTTGCCGGCGCGGTTGCCGAGGTCGGCGTGGGTCGCGTGTGCCTGGCGCTGGCGGCGACGTTTGCCCTGGCGTGCACGCCGCTGGCCGTTGGCTTTGCCCTTTCGAGCCTGGGTGCGCGCGAGGAGCTGCTCAACGGTGTGGGTAACCTGCTTGGCATGCTCATGACGTTTTTGGGCGGAGCCTGGATGCCTCTGTCGCTGATGGGCCCGGCCGTGCAGACGGTGGCGCACTTTGTGCCGACATACTGGGTGAACGATGCGATCAGCAAGGCGCTCGCATCGGATTTGACGTCCACCGTGCTGGGAGACATCGCCTGCGACCTGGGCGTCACGGCGCTCTTTGCCATGGCCATCGCCGCCGTGGGCCTCGCCCTCGCACGCGCCAAATCCCGCGCCTAGCCACCTGATCATTGGGGACGTTCTTAAACGACCGGGCATCGGGGACAGTCTTTGCCGATTCGCCGGCTCGCCGGCCGGGCCGGCAAGGACTGTCCCAATATGCCGGCAGAAAGGGAATGTCCCCAACTGCCGGGTGGTCAGGAAAGAGTGTCCCCAGCGACTAGTCATTTAAGTACATCCCCAATGACTAGTCTGAAATAAATCCCAGGCCTCGCTCAAAAATAGTTCGCCATGGTTTACTATTACGCTCATAAAGTAGTACGAGGCTAACAATGGGGGATACCATGGCAACGCAGGAAGCCTACGTCCAGGTTAAGGATCTCAAAAAGCACTACGGCGATGGAGATGCATGCCTGACGGTGCTCGACGGCATCGACACGTCTATCAACCGCGGCGAGATCTGCGTCATGCTGGGGCCTTCGGGTTCGGGCAAGTCCACGTTTCTTAACCTGATCGGCGGCCTGGAGGATGCCGACGGCGGCTCCATCATGGTGGACGGCTGCGACCTCACCGTGCTCAAGCCTACCGATCTGGGCGAGTATCGACGCCGTGAGCTGGGCTTTGTTTTCCAGTTCTACAACCTGGTGCCCGATCTCACCATCAAGGAGAACATCGAGGTCACGGCGCACCTGTCCAAAAAGCCACTCAACATCGACGACCTGCTGCGTTCGCTGGGTCTCTACGATCACCGCAACAAGTTCCCGCGCCAGGTCTCGGGCGGCCAACAGCAGCGCTGCGCCATCGGCCGTGCGCTCGTCAAAAACCCGGGCCTGCTGCTGTGCGACGAGCCCACGGGCGCGCTCGACTACAAGACGTCCAAGGAAATCTTGCAGCTCATGGAGGATGTCAACCGCACCTACGGCTGCACCATCATCATTGTCACCCACAACGCCGCCATCGCGCGCATGGCCAATCGCGTGTTGCGCCTGCGCGACGGGCACATCGTCGAGGACGAGCTCAACGAGTCGCCCGTCGCGGCCGCCGAGCTCGATTGGTAGGCGGCGCCATGACACCTCTCGCAAAACGTCTCCCGCGCGAGCTGCGCCGCAATATCGGCAAGTACCTGGGCATCTTTTTGCTTATGTGCGGAAGCATCGCCCTTACCTCAGGCTTTTTGCTCGCGGCGCATTCCATCGGCTGCCTTATCGACGACATGCGCGATGCGTACACGATTGAGGACGGCCGCGTGACCACCTCCTTCGAGGCCACCAAAGACCAGCTCAAGGCAGCCGAGGACGCGGCCGACGACGTCGGCGGCGTCACGCTCTACAAGAATTTCTCCATTGACGCCATCATCAAAAAGACCGCCGGCGACGATGGCACCAAGCGCACGCTGCGCACCTACGCACACCGCACCAAGGTCGACATTGCGTCGTACAGCGAGGGCAAGGAACCCAAGGCGGATGACGAGGTGGCAATCGACCGTGTCTTTGCCACCAATAACAACCTGTCCGTGGGCGATAAAGTCGAGCTCGAGGGTCGCACCTACACCATTTGCGGCATCATGACCCAGCCCGATAGTCAGGCGCTGTTCCTCAACAATTCGGACTTTACGGTGAACACCATCACGTACGGCGTGGCCGAGGTCACCGATGGCGGCTTTGCCGCGCTCGAAGATGCCGGCGGCGCACCCGCCTACACCTACTCCTTCACCTTTACCGATCGCGACCTCGCCACCGCGGACCGCATCGACGCCGAGCAAGATATGGTCGAGGCACTGACCGACGCCGATGCGCGCGTGGACGATCTGACCGACGCCGATTCCAATCAGGGCATTGGCTATGCGCGCGATGACGTGGACGGCGACTCCATGATGTGGATGACGCTGCTCGACATCATCATCGTGATCATGGCGTTCGTCTTTGTGGTCCTTACCGACGCCACCATCGAGGAGGAGAGCGCCATCATCGGCACGCTGCTCGCCAGCGGTTATCGCCGTCGCGAGATCGTGCTGCACTACCTGGCACTTCCCGCCATCGTGGGCGTGGTCGCGGCGCTTTTGGGCACTGCGCTCGGCGTTGTGTTCTTTACCGAGCCCATGCGCAGCCTCTATTACGGTTCGTACAGCCTGCCGCCCTTCCAGGTGTACTGGAGCTGGGAGATCTTTGTGAAGTGCGCCGTGGTTCCCGCCGCCGCGCTCATCCTCATCACGCTGGTGGGCCTGTTTCGCAAAATGGGCAAGACGCCGTTGCAGTTCCTTCGTCACGAGGCGAGCGGCAAATCGGGCACCAAGCGCGGTATGCAACTGCCGGAGCGCATGGGTTTTGTTTCCCGCTTCCGCCTGCGTATCTTTCTGCGCAACCTGGGCAACTTTGTCACGCTCTTTGTGGGCATTGCGTTTGCCTCGCTGCTGCTGCTCTTTGGCCTGGCGATTCTGCCCACGATGACGCACTACGCGGACAACCTCGAGACAAGCCTGGTCGCCGAGCACCAGTACACGCTCAAGGCGCCGCTGGAGCTCGAGGGCACTGCCGAGGAGCGCGAGCAGTGGTCAGCACTCGAGCGCTTGCAGTCGGTTGACGGCGCGCTGCTTTCCGCCGCCCAAGATGCCGATGACGAGCTTGACGACGCGGCCGATGCGGCGCAGACGGCAGCCGATGCCGCGACCGCATCTCCGTCTGCCGAGAGCCTGACTGCGGCGCAGGATGCGCTTACCAAGGTCCAGGACAAGAAGGATGCGCTTTATGCGCGCCTCGATGACCTTGCCGATATCCTCGGCTGCAACCGCGACGAGGCTATCGACCTGATTGGCAAGGCCTCTAAGATCGACACCGACAACGACGACATTCACCCGGTCAACACGATTGACAACGGCGCGGGCGCAATCGCGCAGGCCGAGAAATATGCCGTTTACCAGTTGCAATACGACCGAGGCGATGGGAATGGCGAGGAGACGATTTCCGTCTACGGCATTTCAACCGATTCGTGCTATTGGAAAGGCCTCAACGTCGGCGACGGACACGTCGTCTTTGGCGGCGGCCTGCTCGACAAGTTTGGCTGGAGCGAGGGCCAGAAGGTCACGCTCGGCGACAAGTATGAGGGCGAGAATTATTCCCTTGAGTATGCGGGCAAGGACTGTGCCTGGGGCTCCAAGTCGGACATGAATATCTATATGAGTATCGATGACTTTAACGAGCTCTTTGGCAACGATGCGGCCTACTTCAACGGCTATGTGAGCGATGAGAAGCTCGACCTTGATTCGCGCTACTTTGCCGGCGACACCACGCCCGATGACATGCGCGCCGTGGGCGACCAGTTCATCGGCATGATGAGCAAAATGATCGGCATGATGATTGGGCTCGCGGTGTTTATCTTCCTGCTGTTTATGTACCTGCTGACCAAGGCTGTGATCGACCACAGCGCCCGTTCGATCAGCTACATGAAAGTCTTTGGCTATCGCGATAGCGAGATTTCGCATCTGTACATCCGCTCGATCACGTTGTGCGTGGCAGCGTCACTCGTGCTGAGCCTGCCGGTCATTATTGGCTCGCTCACGGCCATCTTCCGCTCGATGTTGCTCGCCTACAACGGCAATATCGAGATCTACGTGCCCGCTTGGTCCATGGCGGCGTGCGCAGGAATCGGCTTTGCAACCTACCTGGTCGTGGCGCTGTTGCACATGCGTTCCATCAAACGTGTGGGCCTGGCCGAGGCACTCAAAGTCCAAGAGTAGTCATTTAAGAACGTCCCCAATGACTAGGTGCCGTACTTGACTTTAACTCTGCTTTAACTGGTACCATCCTCTATGTCTGTAACGCCATATAGACCGAGGGGATATATCTATGACCGCAACTGCACCCGCAGCACCCGCCAAGGTGTACTTCACCAACCTGCGTACGCATGCTCGCGAGGGCCAGCTCGACAAGCTCAAGCGCCTCATCCGTCACGCCGGTATCGAACAGATCGACTTCGAGAACAAGTTCGTCGCCATTAAGATTCACTTTGGCGAGCTGGGCAACCTGAGCTTTTTGCGCCCCAACTACGCCCGCGCCGTCGCCGACGTCGTGAAGGAGCTGGGCGGCAAGCCCTTCCTCACCGACTGCAATACGCTCTATGTCGGTAGCCGCAAAAACGCACTCGAGCACATCGATACCGCCTACCAGAACGGCTTTACCCCGTATGCTACGGGTTGCCAGATCATCATCGCCGACGGCCTCAAGGGTACCGACGAGGCGCTCGTCCCGGTCGAGGGCGGCGAGTACGTGCGCGAGGCCAAGATCGGTCAGGCGCTCATGGATGCCGACATTGTGATCAGTCTCACTCACTTTAAGGGCCATGAGCAGGCCGGTTTTGGCGGCGCCATGAAGAACCTGGGCATGGGAGGCGGCAGCCGTGCCGGCAAGATGGAGCAGCATGCCGCCGGCAAGCCGAACGTCGCGACCGAGCACTGCGTTGGCTGCCATGCCTGCGAAAAGATCTGCGCGCACAACGCTATCTCGTTCGACGGCACCCGCGAGCGCGAGCTTGCCAGCGGCGCTACTCGCACGGTGCACGTGGCTGCCATCGACCACGATCGCTGCGTGGGCTGCGGACGCTGCATTGCGGCATGCAACCAGGACTGCATCAAGCCCGGTTATGAGGCCGCGGCCGACGTGCTCAACTGCAAGATCGCCGAGTACACCAAGGCCGTCGTCGACGGCCGCCCGAGCTTCCACATCTCGCTTGCCATGGACATCAGTCCCAACTGCGACTGCCATCCCGAAAACGATACGCCTATCGTCAACGATATCGGCATGTTCGCGAGCTTCGACCCGGTCGCCATCGACCAGGCCTGCGCCGACGCCGTCATGGCGTCTGAGCCGCTGCCCAACACCGAGCTCACCGATAGCGCGGCCAAGATGGAGCATAACCACGAGCATCTGGAGGGCGAGCAGGCGCACGACCCCTTCTGCATTACGCATCCCGACACCGACTGGCGCGTGTGCATCGCGCATGCCGAGAAGATCGGCCTGGGCACGAGCGAGTATGAGCTCATCGAGGTCAAGTAGCACCTAGCTATTAGACAAAACAAGCGCCTTTGTAGCACAACTGTTAGTAAAAGCCGCCCGTGAGCACAGTGCCCACGGGCGGCTTTTCGGAAGTGCTAGGGGGTCAGATAGACCAGTAAACCGTACTATTTGCCTAAAAATACTCGTCGAGGAAGTCATCGACCGTGTTCCAGTAGAGCTCGGGGTCAACTTGCGCACTCTTGGCGTGGGTGGCGCCATGGATGGTGAGCTTTTGCTTGACCTTGCTGGCGCACGCGTCGTAGTTTTGGTCGAGCATGTCGTACGGCACAAAGGTGTCCTGGTCGCCGTGGATAAACAGCATGGGAACCGTCGCGTGTTTGAGTTGCTCCACACTGCTCGCCTCATGAAAGTCGTAGCCCGCGCGCACGTTGCACACCAAGTTTGCTACATCGAGCAAGGGAAAGCTGGGCAGGCCGAACACGTCCTTGAGCTGCAGAGAAAACTCGTCCCAAACACTTGTATAACCGCAGTCCTCGATAATGCATTTCACGTTTGCGGACAGAGGTTCCCCCGCGACGTTCATGGCGGTTGCCGCACCCATCGACTCGCCAAAGACCAGGATGCGCGCCTCGGGGTCAGCCTGAACGATTTGCTCGATCCATGCGACGACATCGAGCCGCTCGGGCCAGCCCATGCCGATATAGTCGCCGCCGGAGCGCTCGTGGGCGCGTGCGGCGGGTGCGAGTACGTTCATGCCGCGGTCGTGGAATCGCTTGACGTATCGGGCCATACCGATGGGCTCGTTGGTATATCCATGCAGGCAGACGGCGTAGTCGTGCGTGCTCTCCGACGCAGCAAAATACCAGGCGGCAAGCTCGGTCCCGTCGTCCGCAGTGAGGCTGCCGCTCTCGCGGTTTTCCTTAAACCACGCCCGTGCCTCGGTGTCCTCGGCGTCCATCTGCTCGCCCTTTTCGGCGTCCTTGCCGTCCTGCATCATCTTCATGGTGTAGGGCGCTTGGGGATTCAGGGCAAAGTCGAACAAGAAGTTGCCGGCAAACCCCAGCAGCGCGACAACGAGTACCAGCGCAACGACGCCGGCTATCTTGAGCTTTCGATGGGAACGTGCGTTTTGAGACATGAGAAGCTTTCCTATAAGATGTTAATACATCAACATTTAATGCAAGCGCATTATGGACGTTCGCCGTTGATGCGTCAACAGGCAAAGAATGGGTAAACGAAAGGTCACGTATGGTGCAAATTTCGCACGTACCTAGACGCTTTGATATAGTGTTGAGAACTCTTTACGTTGGAGGATGTAACCGGCATGTCCGATTCGAGCGACAGTTCTAAGCCGCGACCCAAGACCGCGGCCGTTCCACACTACACGGTGGGTGAGGAGATCATGAACTCCGTCACCCATGGTGTCGGCTGCCTGCTGGGTATCGCGGGCCTGGTGCTCCTGATCGTATTCGCCGCCCTGCGCGGCGGAGGCCCGGCCCACATGGCCGCGGCAATTGTCTATGGCGTCAGCATTATCCTCGAATACCTAGCCTCCACGCTCTACCACGCGATTCAGCCCGCGCGCGCCAAGCGCGTGTTTCGCATCATCGACCACAGCTGCATCTACCTGCTCATAGCCGGCAGCTATACGCCGTTTTGCCTCATCACGCTCGCAAACGACGGCGGCGCTGTGCTGTTCTTTGCCGTATGGGCCATCGCTATTATCGGCATCGCCCTCGAGTGCTTTTTGCGCGAGCGTCAGCCGCACTGGGTAAGCGGCTTGGTCTACCTGCTGATGGGCTGGCTTGTCGTCTTTAAGCTGCCCGAACTTGTGGCGCTGCTCAACCCCGTGGCACTTGCCCTGCTCGCCGTCGGCGGCGTGTGCTACACCGCGGGCGTGCCGTTCTATATCGCCAAAAACGTGCGCTATCTTCACAGCGTGTTTCACCTGTGGGTACTCGCCGGCAGCATCTTCCAGTTCATGGCGGTGATCCTCTTCGTAATCTAGCGACCACGCCTGCGCACCCGCGTCTTTGTTTGGGCGCCGGTGCAATTGCCGTATCCGCCGTCAACGTTTTAATCCGACGTCCTGAATCTTGGAGGTTCGAGAAACTCCCGATGGACATAACCATCTCCCTTATCACCACCCTCGTTTTGACCCTCATCAACGGCTACTTCTCTATGTCCGAGATGGCGCTCACCACGGCCAAGCGCGCCGTGCTGGAGCACGAGGCCGAGGAAGGCGACAAGCGCGCCGAGCATGCCATTAAGCTGGCTGCCGACTCCGACCAGCTGCTCGCCACCATCCAGGTCGCCATCACGCTCGTGGGCTTCGCCTCGTCCGCCGTCGCCTCGACGAGTCTGTCCGACCCGCTCGCCACGTGGCTCATGAGCTTTGGCATCGCGCCGCTCTCCGCCATCGCGCGCGGCCTGGCGCCGGTCATCATCACCGTCGCGGTCGCCTTCGTGTCCATCGTGATCGGCGAGCTCGTCCCCAAGCGCATCGGCCTGGCCAACGCCGAAGGCGTGTCCAAGCAGGTTGTGGGGCCGTTGTCGTTTTTCCAAAAGATCGCCCGTCCGCTCGTGTGGCTGACCGGTGCTTGCTCCGATGGCCTGGCCCGCATCCTGCGCATCAAGAGTGCCGACGACCGCCAGAACGTCTCGGAAGAAGAGATCAAGTACATGGTCTCGGAGCAGGATGACCTGCTCGACGAGGAAAAGCGCATGATCCACGAGATCTTCGACCTGGGCGACACCGTTGCCCGCGAGGTCATGGTGCCGCGCGTGGACACCACCATGTGCGAGGACGACGAGACGGTCGCCGACGTGCTGTCCACCATGCGCCAGACCGGCTTTAGCCGCATCCCCGTCTATCACGAGGATCCCGACAACGTCGCCGGCATCGCGCACATCAAGGACCTGATTCAGCCCGCGCTCGACGGCAAGGGCGACCAGCCCATCGCCGGCTTTTTGCGCGACGCCACCTTTGTGCCCGACACCAAGGACATCCTGCCGCTGCTGTCCGAGATGCAGACCTCGCACGACCAGATCGTGGTGGTCGTGGACGAGTACGGCGGCACGGCCGGCATCATCACCATCGAGGACATCGTCGAGGAGATCGTCGGCGAGATCGAGGACGAGTTCGACCCCGACAACAAGTATCTCACGCGCCTTTCGCGCCGCGAGTGGCTCGTTGATGGGCGTTTTTCGTGCGATGACGCGATTGAGCTTGGTTGGCCGCTTGAGGAAAGCGATGATTATGAGACCATCGCTGGCTGGATTTTGGAGCTTTGCGACTCGGTGCCCGACATCGGAGAGGTGTTTGAGGTTGCGGGGTACAAGTTTAAAGTGCAGTCGATGCGTGGCCAGCGCATCTCGCTCATTCGCGTGATCGCTCCGGCCGAAACCGATAAGAAGGATTCCGAGTCCTCGGCAGAGAAGCCGACGACGTCGGGTGCGGGTTCCGCGAATCCGCACGACGGCGACGAGTAGGACAAGGAAGAGTAGGGGAGAGTTATGGCAGGCCTGTTCAACATCCTTAAGGTCACCGTCAGCGAGGACAAGATCTGCGCGCACGTGCTGGTGAACCCCGGCATGCCGCTCATGACCTCGGAGGATATCGAGGCTACGGCGCGCGTGTATTACCTGGTGCCGGCGATTGCCAAGCACCTGTGCCTGGGTGATTCCGGCCGCGAGTTCCAGGACTGCATGGGCCAGACCGAGCTCTGCCATCTGCTGGAGCACGTGACGGTCGAGCTCATGAACGAGACCGGGCTTGCCGGCAGCATTTCGTGCGGCCGCACGCGCGTAAGCGAGCACGACGAGCGCGTTTTTGAGGTTGAGCTTTCGTGCCCCGACGACGCGCTGGCCATCGGTGCGCTGTCTTCGGCCACCTTTATGATGGACTGGGCGTACCTGCACGCCGACCAGCCTGCCCCCGACGTGGAAGGCACGGTCGCGGGCCTGCGCAACCTGGTGCTGGGCATGCGCGCCGAGGCCGAGGGCAAGGATCCTCACGAGGCCGTCGCCGCTGCGAACGGCGAAGATGCTGCAGAGGACGAGGGCGCTGACGAGGGCGATGTGCCGGTCGACGCCGAGCCCGTTGCCGATGCGACCACCGAGCCCGTTCCCACCGAGCCCCAGGGCGTCCCCAACTTTGACGACGAGCCCCAGGTGGCGATTGATACCGAGGGCGCGGTTGCCGAGAACCACGAGGCCTCCGCTGCCGTCTTTGGCGGTGCTGCGACGGTTCCGGCAGGACCTGCGCATGAGGGCGGCCTACCGCTCGTGGACGGCGCCGGCGAGGACCCGAGTGCCACGGTGGCCATGCCGGCTATGCCCCAGGAGTAGGCTCGTCCGCTTAACACCATCACGTACCTGCGCCTTTGCCGTACGCAGATGAGCGGAGCGGCAAGTGATGTGCTGCGGGTATAATGGACAGCATTCAAACGGTGGGCACTGACGTGCCCGCAGGAGAGGAATGATCATGGGTAAGACTTTCAGCTTTGTCTCCGGCGCACTTTTTGGTGCCGCTGCCGGCGCTATTATCGGCGTTGCTCTGGCCCCGCGCTCGGGCGCCGAGACCCGCGCCATGGCTGCCGATATCGCCAATGACGCCTGGGACAATATGCGCGACACCTACGAGCACAGCGCCGAGGAGGCCCGTGCTGCGGTGAATGACTTTGGTCCGATGGTCGACGCTAAGACCGACGACCTGCGCGCCAAGGTCGACCTGGCCCGCGAGCGCATGGACCAGCTGCGCGAGCAGCTCAACGACGCCATTTCGGGCGGCAACGTGACGCCTGCCGCCGACGTCGTGGTCGAGAACGCCGTCGAGGCTGATACCGAGGCTGCGGAGCCCTCGACCGAGGCATAATGCGCGCCGGGGATTTTGTCGGCGCCAAGATCTATCGCAAGCCTACCGAGGACAAGCGCACCAAAAAGGACGGCACGCCGCGCAGCCCTAAAAAGCTCGGAAAGATTCACTTTCCGGTCTTTACCCCGGGCGGTACGCGCGTGGTCGGCTTTATGGTCCGCCAGTCCGATATCGCTGGCATGATCGAGCGTCCCGACCGATTCGTAGCGCTCGACGCCATTGGTGTCTACGAGGGCGCCATTGCGGTCGATGACGTCAAGGGCACCTACGATGCCGCTGCGGCCAAGCGTCTCGACATCAATCTGGATGATTGCATCATCTGGGTCGGTATGGACGTGCGCACGGAATCGGGCGACGTCGTGGGCTATTGCTCGGACGTTGAGTTCAAGCCGCGCTCGGGCATCGTGCAGGCATTCTATGTGACCGCCGGTGCTGCTTCGAGTGTTTTGGTTGGTGACACGCAGGTGCCGCCGACGATGCTGCGCGGCTACGAGAACGGCGCGATGGTCGTCTCGGACGAGGTCAAGTCGCTCGGGTATTCGGGCGGTGCGGCTGCCAAGGCCGCCGAGGCCAGCGTCGTGGTGGGCGACAAGGTCAAAAAGGGCGCCAAGGTGCTCGACGACAAGGGATCGGTTGCCGTGGACAAGGGCAGTCGCGCACTGGGCAAGCAGCTCGGCAAGACGCGCGGCATGTTCAAGGCCTTTAAGGACGAATACCAAAAGGCGAGCGGAGGCTCGTCAAAAGCTACAAAATAGCGACGTACCAAATGATGGGAGGCAAGCCGGAGACCTGTTGCTCCGGCTTGCTGTGTTTATGGGGGAGGGCACATGCGCCAAAACGGATCCAACTTAAACGGGCGTTCGGGTGCGCGTCCGACGGCGCGCCGCGACCTGGGGCAGCTGCCCAGCGGTCAGCGCAAGCGTCACCGTAAGCCCGGCGCGATGTATCTCAACCATAGCCGCGGCTTTAGCGATCGCAGCGCGCGCATCGGCAACAGCCGCACACCCCGTCGTTCGTCTCGCCTGCCCTATGCGCTCATCGCCGTGGGTTGCGCGCTCGTGCTGTTTATCGCTGCCGTCGTGGGCTACGTCAACCGCAGCGTGGACGTGGAGCTCAACGGCCAGAAGACCGCAGTGCGCGTCGGCTCTACGCTACAAAACCTCATCGACGACCAGGAGTTGACTGACACCTACGACGCAGGCGACCTGCTAGCCGTCGATGACAGCGTGCTCAAGCGCCATGGGGGCGAAAAGCTGTCGGTGAAGGTCGACGGCAAGCGCGTGAAACAGGGCAAATGGGATAGCCGCGAACTTGAGGGCGGCGAGAAGGTGACGGTCAAGGATGGCCGTAACACCTACGAGAAGCACGAGGTTCAGGCTACGGTTATCGAGCCCAAGCTCAAGGTCGAGGGCACGGGCGCTATCGAGTATGTGCAGACGTGGGGTGCCCAGGGCCGCTCCGAGGTGTGGGTTGGCGAGCAGTCGGGCAAGACGCAAGACCGCGGCGAGGTTGTGCCCGCCACCGATTGCGTCGTTGCGTGCGCCAGCGTGGCGCCCAAGGGCAACAAAAAGTACGTGGCGCTGACGTTTGACGAGGGTCCGAGCGGCGCCACCAAGCAGATCTTGCAGGTGCTCAAGGAAAAGGGCGTCACCGCGACGTTCTTCCTTTCGGGCGATGCGGCCGAGGCCTCGCCTGCCACGGCCAAGGCGATTGTCGACGCCGGGTGCGAGATCGGATCCAACAGCTACAGCGACGATTCGCTCAAGGGTCAGGACCGTGAGGCAGTACGCGAACAGATCACGAAAGGCACCGATGCGATTAAGTCGGCGACCGGCGTGAAGACGATGCTACTGCGTGCTCCCTACGCTGCCTTTGACGAGCAAAACTGGATTGATGCGATGGACCTGGTCTCCGCCGTGGTCTCGTGGAATATTGACTCGGGCGACTGGCTGCTCAACGGTGCCGACGAGCAAGTCTCGACGGTGCTCGATTCGGTGACGCCGGGCAATATCGTGCTGCTCACCGATAGAGACGAATGCGCCGAGCAGACACTCGAGGCGCTGCCGCAGATTATCGACGGCCTCATTGCCGACGGCTACAAGATCGTGACGCTCAGCGACCTGGTCAAGACGGACACGGCATTGAGCAAAAAGCTCACCTCGCTGACGAAGGTCACCATGCCCAAGGACGCCGTGTTCCCCCAACCTGCCGAGGACGAAGACACCACAGAGTAACCACAGAGTAGTCATTGGGTAGTCATTTAAGAACGTCCCCAATGACTATGTCACGGATGCGTCAGCGTTTGGTATGCCTGCAATGTGCAGCGCATAAATTCGGCGCCACGGCGCGATGCTGATGCTATAGTTACTGCGGATAACAAGGGTCAAGAGAAAGGTTACAGGTGAAATCCAAACCTCGACCATACAGTCGATGACCCCTTGCAGGTGCTTCTTGCGCATGCACGGGGTGTGAGCGCCGAGCGGTGTGCCGCCCGCGCATGCGTATACATATCCAGAAGCCCCCGGACGCCGCGCGCGCGGCCGCGTCCGGAGGAATTATGATGGGGAGCACCATTGAATTATCTGAGTGAGATGCTCAAACTGCCGGTCTTGGACGTCGATGGCGAAAAGCTCGGCGTTGTGAACGATTTTGGCATTGCTACCGGCGAAGTTTTTCCGCACGTGACGTCGCTCGCGTTCCGCGGACCCGGCAAGACGCCGTTTATGATCAGCTGGCGCAAATGGGTCGACCGTATCGACGAGACAGGTGTACACCTTAAGACGTCGGCCACCGAAATCCGTTTTTCGTACCTGCAGCCGACCGAACTCTTGCTTGCCCGCGACGTGCTCAACAAGCAGATCGTCGACACGCAGGGCATGAAAGTCGTGCGCGTAAACGACATCAAGTTTTCCATGTCGGGCGAAAATCAGCTGCGCCTGCTGGGCGCCGAAGTGGGCGCCCGCGGTCTGCTACGCGCGATCAGCCCCGCACTCGAGCATATCGTCGAAGGCTTTATGAAGCACCTGGGCAAGCCGCTCAGTGAGGACATCATCGCTTGGTCCTACATGGACCTGCTCGACCGCTCGACCAAGAACATTCAACTCTCGGTGTCGCATAAGACGCTCGGCGAGCTGCACCCTGCCGACATCGCCGACATTATCGAGCAGCTCGACCCGCGCCTGCGTGCGCAGGTGTTTGCACAGCTCGATACTGCCCAGGCCGCCGAGGCCATCTCGGAGTTCGACGACGACGAGCTTATGACCGAGATGCTCGAGGGCCTGTCCGACACGGACGCATCGTCGATGCTGGCCATGATGGACCCGGACGATGCAGCCGACCTGATCGACGAGCTCGATTACGAGAAGGCCGAGAAGCTCCTGCGCCTGATGGGCGTCAAGGAGGAGAAGGCGATTCGTAACCTGCTGGGGTATGAGGACAATACCGCCGGCCGCATCATGACCTCGGAGTTTGTCTCCCTGCCCGCTACGGCAACGGTCGGTGACGCCATCGAGGCGATTCGCGAGCTCGACGAGGACTTCGAGAGCGTCTACTACGTCTATACCGAGGATCCGAGCGGCATGCTGACCGGCGTGCTTTCGCTGCGCACGCTGATCGTAGCCGACCGCGACGCCACGCTGGGTCAGCTGGCCTATCGCGACCTGGTCTATGTGTCGCCCGACGAGGACCAGGAAGACGTGACGGACGAGATGACCAAGTACGACCTGGTTGCCATCCCTGTCTGCGACGAGAACCGTCATATCCTGGGTATCGTAACCTTCGACGACGCCATGGATGTTATCGCCGAGGAGCATCAGGAGGACCTGCAGATCGCCGGTGTCGGCTCGGGCGATAGCGCGTCGGACGACTCGACGAACGTGCTCAGCTGGTTTGTGCATCGCCAGTACTGGGTTGTTGTATGGGGCATCGCGTCGTGCATCATGGCGACCGTGCTGGGAACGGCGCTCGGCTCCGCGCATCTGGTGGTGTTCCCCATGTGCGCCATGCCGCTCGTGCTGCTTGCTGCCTCGCGCATGGTGTCGTTCGTCAAGAACTACTTCCTCGAGTACGACGGCCACGACGACGAGCCCAAACCGTACCTGGGATTCTTCTTCCAGAGCACGGGTATGGGCCTGATCCTTTCGCTCGTGACCTACCTGTGCGCGCAGCTGGTGCGCACCGCTGCATTCCCCGATGCGTCCATGTTTGAGGAGCAACTCTTTACCGGGTGTTTTAATATCGCTGCTATCATTTGCCTGGTTGGCAACATGAGTGCCGTGATTTACCTGATGGTGCTGTTCTGGCGTGACGAGCATGACCTCAACACGTCGGGCACCGCCATGAACGTTATTGCCGTCATGATCTCGTGCGTAGCGTACTGCGCCGCTGCGGTGCTGCTCACCATGTCGGTCATTGGCTAGGTGGTCGCGTGCAAAATACCAAGCAAAAGTCGGGCACCAAGCAAAAGTTGACCATCGCGGCCATCTTTGGCGCAATGGGCCCCGGCCTGCTGGCGGCGCTTTCGGGCAATGACGCCGGCGGCATTGCAACGTATTCCAGTGCGGGCGCCAGCTATGGCTACAAGATGCTCTGGATGCTTCCCGTCATGACTGTGCTGCTCATCGTGACGCAGGAGACCGCGGCGCGCTGCGGCTGCGTCACGGGCAAGGGCCTGGCATCGCTCATCCGCGAGCGTTTTGGCGTGCGCAAGAGTGTACTTGCTATGGCGGCGCTGTTGATCGCCAACACGGCTGTGACCATTTCGGAGTTTGCGGGTATCGCCAGCGGCCTTGCTCTCTTTGGCGTGCCGGCGAGCATCTCGGTGCCGTTGGTGGCGCTGCTGGTGTGGATGCTTACCATGTCGGGTAGTTTCCAGCGCATCGAGAAGATTCTGCTGCTGGTAAGCTGCGTCTTCGTGACCTATATTGTCGCCGCGTTTATGGCTGGCCCCAACTGGGGTGAGGTCGCGGTCGACCTGGTCGTGCCTAACATTCAAAATGACCCCAGCTACGTGTCGCTCGTGGTCGCAACGATCGGTACCACCATCGCGCCGTGGATGATTTTCTTGGCGCAGAACAACGTGGTCGATAAGAACGCGGGCGAGGACGACATCGTGCTGCAGCGTATCGATACCGTGAGCGGCTCGATCGCTGCTGATATCATTGCGGGCTTCATTATCATCACGACCGGTACGGTGCTGTTCCCGGCGGGTATTCAGATTAGCGATGCCGCCGATGCCGCCCGCGCGCTGGAGCCTATTGCGGGTCAGTGGTCCACGGTACTGTTTGCCTCGGGCCTGGTCGCGGCGAGCTTCTTGGCCGCCTGCGTGCTGCCGGGCGTTACGTCGAGCGCTATCTGCGAGGCATTTGGCTGGGAGCGCGGTGCCGACCGCAGCTGGGACGAGGCCCCGGTCTATCGCGGCATCATTACGGCCATCATCGGTATCTCTGCCGTGCTGGTGCTTATGCCCGGCGTCGATCTGTTCCAGATTATGATGACCTCACAGGTCATCAATGGTGTGCTGTTGCCCGTGGTTCTGGTGTTCCAGGTGGTTATCGCAGCCGACCGTCACATTATGGGTGCCAACCGCAACGGCCGCGTGTGGAATGTGCTCACTTGGGCGACTATCGGTGTGATTACGGTGCTCACGGTCGTCATGTTTGTTCTGCAGGCGATGGGCTACAGCGCTTAACGCCCACTTTTGCTTCCGAACAGGCCGCAGCGATGGGCCGCGGCCTGTTTTTTTTGTCTGCTATAGGGTGTTAGTTATATAGCAATGGACAAAAATGCCAAATATGAGTACTGTTGCTAAGTGAATAGCATTTACATCCTAAAAGATAATGAACATAGCCTTTAGTATGTTCATTAAAATTGGCTCCAATACGCCTTAAACCAGTCAGGTTGGCTGCTTTAGGGGGTTGTAGGGGTCGCTCGGACGTCATTTTGGGTGGTTTTGCCTGCTACTAAAATGGTAACAGTACTCATATTTGCCCTTTTTTGCCCACAGACCTTTGAGGGTGCGGCGAAAAGGGCTTGTTTTGATTGTTTGGGGCAGGCACGAGGCGCGGAAACGATGTCTGGAGCGACGGAGCGGCCTGGAATTCATCCGTAGAGGTCTTCATTGGCTGCGCCAGGAGTGTCCCTAACTGCCGGAGGGGGTGTCTGCCGTGGCAGACACCCCCTCCGGATGTGGGAAGTTTGCGCTGCAGGTTACTTGTCGGTGCCCAACTTGTGCGGCTTGAAGGCAAGCGCATTGATGAGTGCGTCGGTGGCAGACTTGACGGCTGCCGGCTGCGGATCGTTGACGTGATCCTCGGGATGCACGGGCAGGTCCTTCTTGACTGCGTCGTGGATCAAGTTGAGGTACTCAGTCACGCCAGTGGTCGATAGGTGCGTGCCATCGCCATCGAACAGGTCGTTGCGGTTGGCGCTGTATCCGTACCAGTCGATAACGCGCACGTTCTTGTAGCGCGTAACGGCGTTAGCGATGGCCTGGTTGGTAGAGCCAACCCACGGCTGCGGACTGCGCGTGTTCACAAACACCACAATACGCTTATCTCCTGCATCGGCCATGATGGCGTCGATTTGGTCGTCGGTTACCAAGCCGTTGGTGCCCAGCGCAAAGACCACGATCTTGCCGGCAAGGTTCTGTTGAAGATAGCCCTCAAATGTCGCACGGCCCGCATCGAACTGGCGGCCCTTTTCGGCATCGATATGGCTGTGCGGGAACACGCCGTCAAAGGTGTCCACGGCACGCAGCGACACGGAGTCACCGATCATCAACAGGTCGTAGGAGCCGTCGGGGAAGCCGTCGTTGTCCTTGTCGGTGTCGTCGGCCGCCTGCTGGTCGGTGGGTGCGGCGTTCTTGGCTTCCTTGTTCAGAACTTCGGCGCCCTCGCCGCTCAGCGCAGACGTCTCGGGCACAAAGATCAGGCCGCCCAGTGCAACGACCAACACGACAGCGCAGGCTGCGCAGGCAGGGACGTGCGCGCACCCAGTTGGCGGGCGTGGCGGTGCCGTCGCGGAACTCGGATACGGTGCGCCCAAAGGCGCCCTTTCTAAACGGCGTCTCGATAAAGCGATATGAGCATTCGGCCACGGCGACCACCAACAGCACCTGCAAAATGTACTGCCACCACGGTGTATCGTTGATGTTGGCGACCGGGTTCATGAGCAACAGCAGGGGATAGTGCCACAGGTAGATGCTGTACGAGCGCTTGCCAACCCACACGAGCGGCTCGGCGGACAGCGCGCGGGCAACCATTCCCTGGGGCTGCACGCAGGCCGCGATGACCATGAGCGTGAGGATCGAGCACAGCAGCGTGCCTCCGCGATACTGGAAGGCGGTGTAGCCGTTGGTGAGCGCGACCATGGCGGCAAGGCCAACCAGACCCACGACGCCCAATACATCGATGGATGCGGGCGAGGACCAAAAACGCACGAGGGCGCTCGGCTGTGCCGGTGCGGTCTCGGCTGCTTCGTCGGCCTTCTCGCCAGGCTTGTCCTCGGCGTTCTTGCCGTGCTTGGCGGCTCCAGCCAGGCGATTGAGCCCCAGACGACGAGCGAGACGCACCGGCGCCAGGTCGCGATCGGGGATAAAGGCCATCCAGGCACCCAGCAGCAGCGAGAACACACGGGTGTCGGTGCCGTAGTACACGCGGCTGGGGTCGGCGGCAGGGTTGTAAAGCACCATCATGGCGAGGGCAGATACCGCGGCAAGGCCCAGAACCACGCGGCGCGTGTTGGGTTTGCTCACATGCATGGATACCATGGCAAACAGCAGTGGCGGCCAAATCAGGTAGAACTGTTCCTCGATGGCAAGCGACCAAAAGTGCGTGAGCGGCGAGGGGTCGCCCAGAGCATTGAAGTACGAGACGTTTTGGGCAATCTGCCACCAGTTGTTGAAGAACAACAGCGACGGCAGGATGTCGGGGCGCATCTTGGTGAGCATCACGTGGTTGAAGACGGTGCACAGAGCACAGGTCACCACCACGACGGTCACCACGGCGGGGACCAGGCGACGGATGCGGCGGATCCAGAAGCTCTTGAGGTCGATGCGGCCGGTCTTAGCGACTTCGTTGAGCAGCAAGCGCGTGATCAGATAGCCCGAAAGCACAAAGAAGATCGTGACGCCGAGCAGGCCGCCCTGAGCCCACGTGAGGTTAAGGTGATAGAGCACCACCGCGACGACGGCGAGCGTACGCAGGCCGTCGAGTGCAGGGATGTAGCGGGACTTGGGGCGAGCAGGCGTCTGCTCCGCGGCGGGAGTGTTGGCGCGGCCCGCATTGTTTGCAGAAGCGCGATGGGGGCTCGTGGTGCGTCGCGGCTCGTTGGCACGGCGTTCGCTCTTCACGCGTTCGTGCGGCGCCGGCTCGTTGCCCGTGCGGCGTCGACCGCGCGAGCCCGATTGCGAGAATTGTTCCATAAAACATCATCCAATGACGAGAATAATCAGCACGTATTCATTGTAGCTGCCTGCTCCTGTGAATGCTTGCTGCTGGCGCAACCTCAAGGGTGCGTTCACATCAAAGTGAACTAAAGTTATAGAGGTGCGAAGGCGCGCAATCGACGGTCGACGGTGGGTGCAAAGCCCGCAGATGAGGAGGTTTCCATGGCAGATCGCGGCATCGTTGCGGTGTTCGGCAGCATGAACATGGACCTTTCGGTGGCGTGCGAGCGCATACCGCGTGCGGGCGAGACCGTCGGCGGCAGCGGGTTTATCACCAACGCCGGCGGCAAAGGCGCCAATCAGGCCGTAGCTGCCGCGCGTATGGGCGCGTGCACGCACATGATCGGCGCGGTCGGTCGCGACGCGTTCGGCGCGTCGCTCGTGGTGGGGCTCCAAGACGCCGGCGTGGACTGTGACTTTGTAGTGCATCGCGATGACGTGGAGACGGGAACGGCGACCATCATTCGCTGCGAGGGCGACAACCGCATCGTACTGTCACCGGGCGCCAACCATGCGCTTGCGGGCGCGGACGTTGCCTGCGCGCTGAGGCGTCTGGTGGCCCATGAGCTCGACGGCGACGCCAGCGAGATTGCCCCGGCTGCCGGAAGCGTCTTTATCGCCCAGGGCGAATGTGACCTTGCGGCGACGGCCGAGGCGCTTGTTTGCGCTCACGAGCTGGGGTTCTATACGGTCTTTAATCCAGCGCCTGCCTGCGAGCTGCCTGCGGAGGTCTGGCCTGCGGTCGACCTGGTCTGTCCCAACGAGACCGAGTGCCAAGTGCTGACGGGCATTCTGCCCACGGATGATGTGAGTTGCGTCACCGCGCTCAATGCGCTGCTCGACAAGGGTGCCGGGGCTGCGGTCATCACGTTGGGCGGTGCCGGCTCGGTTACGCTCGGCGATGGCGGTGAGCTGCTGCGCATGCCGGCACTTTCGAGTACGGTAGTCGATACCACGGCCGCCGGCGATACGTTTATCGGCGCGTTGGCGGCGGCTCGCCTAGAGGGCCTGCCGCTCTTTGAGTGCATGGCCGCGGGTGCTCGCGCCTCGGCAGTGACGGTGTCGCGCCTGGGCGCTCAGCAATCGATTCCCACGCGCGCCGAAGTTGAACATTGGTTTGGTTAAACGATAAAGACGGAGAAGCGGAGTAGAACAATGACAACCAAGAAGCTGATCCTTGATCTGGATATGGGTGTGGACGATGCGATGGCGCTGGCCTATGCCATCGCGAGCCCCGAGGTGGAGCTCGTGGGCATCACCACGTGCTTTGGCAACGTGCGCGTCGAGCAATCGGCGCACAACTGCCTTGCGGTGCTCGATCTGCTGGGTCGCCCCGAGGTTCCGGTGTACCTGGGTGCCGACCGTCCTCTGCAGGCGACTGAGCCCTATACGCCGCCGGCGTCCACCGCGCTCATTCACGGCAAGAACGGCATCGGCGGCGCGAGCGTGCCCGCGTCGCCCTACGAGCCGGTGGGGGCGACCTCGGCCGACGGCAACGCTGCGGTCGATTATCTGATCGATGCCGCGCGCACCTATGGTCCCGATCTGGTCTACGTAGCGACTGGCCCGCTCTCCAACCTGGCGCTCGCCCTGGAGCGCGATGCGGCGGCGATGATGTCCATCGGCCGCGTGGTCGTGATGGGCGGCGCCCTTACCGTGCCCGGCAACGTGAGCGCGGGCGCCGAGGCCAATATGGCGAGCGACCCCGAGGCAGCCGACGCGGTGCTGCGCTCGGGCCGTAAGCTCACCATGGTGGGTCTGGACGTGACGCATCGCGTGGTGCTCACACGCCGCGACATTGCCGGCTGGACGGGCTCGGGCACCATGGCGGGCTGCGCATTTGCGAGCATGGTCGAGCACTACATTGGCTCGTACGAGATGAACGCACCCTACCTGGGTGGTTGTGCGCTGCACGATCCGCTGGCCGTTGCCGTGGCGATCGACCCCACGCTCGTAGGTGCGCTCGGCTGCAACCTGCGTGTTGATCTGCTGGGCGAGTACCGCGGTCGCACCATCTGCGATGAGCGCCGCCTGTCCGATCCGGACAAGAGCGCGCTTGTGGCACTGACCGTGGATGCTCCGCGCTTCCTGTCCGAGTTCAAGACGCGTATGGCCCGTGTCCTTGGCTAAGTTGTCTTTTTGGGACGGGGCTTTTTTGACTGGTATGATTGGTACGACCATTCGAACCAGCTAAAAGAGCCCCGTCCCAATTTGACTATCGAGAGGATCTGCCATGGAGCGCATCGCCAGCTTTTCCGTTGATCATCTGCTGCTTGAGCCCGGCGTGTATGTGAGCCGCATCGACCGCGATCCGGCGACCGGTGCTGCCGTCACCACGTTTGACTTACGCCTGACCACGCCCAACAAGGAGCCGGTCATGAACACCGCCGAGTGCCACACCATCGAGCACCTGGGTGCAACGTTCTTGCGCAATCATGCCGAGTGGTCGGGCCGCATTGTCTACTTTGGCCCCATGGGCTGCCGCACGGGCTTTTACCTCGTTGTGTTTGGCGAGGTGACGAGCGAGGAGATCCTGCCGCTCGTGCGTGAGCTGTTCGAGTTTGTCGCCGACTTTGAGGGCGATGTCCCCGGTGCCGCTCCCGAGGAGTGCGGCAACTACCTGGACCAGAACCTTCCCATGGCTAACTGGCTCGCGCGCCGTTACCTCGACCGCGACCTGGCCGATATCGACGAGAAGCACCTGCACTATCAGCAGGCATAAGGGCTTTATCGCCCAAAACGCGCGCATTGGGCGCCTTCGCTTATGCGGGGGCGCCTTTTTGTTGATTGGTCGGGACGAGCGTTCAAAATCGCTCATGTTTGTTCTAGAATGTTCGTATAGTCACATTTACGAACAGGAGTGAACATGCATATCTACTCTGTCAACGATCCCGAGTTCAAATCCTATGGCAACGTTTGGGATGACGTTCCGTCCGAGCTCACGTCGCCCGTGCTCGAGGCGCTCTCAGCCACGCCCATTCCCGAGGGCAGCAAGTACGTAGCAAGCGCGCCGGAGCTCGAGGGCGTCAAAGATGCCGATAAACTGGGCTTTCTCATGTTTGGCGGCCGTCCCTTCCAGCTCGGCTGGTGCAACGGCCACAACACGCAGCTCAACTGCCTGGAGTATCACCGCGCGAGCGAATTCAACCTGGGCGCTCGCGACTTTATCCTGCTCGTGGCGCATCGCTGGGAGATCGAGGACGGCAAGCTCGACACCGCGTGTGTCAAGGCGTTTCGCGTGCCGGCGGGTACGGTCGTCGAAGTCTTCAACACCACGCTTCACTACACGCCGTGTATGGTCGACGACGGTGGCTTCCAGGTGATGGTGGCGCTGCCCGCCGGCACCAACGGTCCGCGCCCCGAGGCTGCGGCCGACATGCCCACGGCCGGCGACAGCTACTGCTACTGGAAGGCCGACAAGTGGGTTCTCTGCCATGCTGACAGCCCCAAGGCTGCCGAGGGCGGCTACGTAGGCCTCATCGGCAAGAACCTCGACATCGCCTGCGACTAGAATCTTCTGTCTCGATCTGTAACATCTAGCGGGCTAAATCGTCTCTACCTGTTACAGATTTAGACAAACTGCAGGGACAGACCGAACAATCTCAATCTGTAACACCAGGCCCGGTTTTGGCGGCCTAACTGTTACAGATCGAGACAAACCGGGCCCAACCACCACAAAGGTGCCTGTTCCCTTTGTGGTGGTTTGGGCAGGCGGGTATCAGAAAGTGTCAGGCGGGGCGGCTGCCGGGCGCCTGCACGCGAAAAGAAGTATCGACCTGCGTCGTTGCCGTTGAGCGACGCGTTGTTTGTAGGGATACTGAGCCTATGACAACAGCGTGCGAAAGGATTGATGCATGGCTTTCCGTAATGACTTCCTGTGGGGCGGCGCGACGGCTGCCAACCAGTGCGAGGGCGCCTACGACGTGGACGGCCGCGGCCTGGCCAACGTGGACGTGGCTCCGCACGGCCCCGAGCGCTATGCGGTGGTCTCCGGCCAGCGCAAGATGCTCGACTTCGAGGACGGCTATTACTATCCCGCGCAGACCGGCATCGATTTCTATCACCACTACAAGGAGGACATCGCCCTCTTTGCCGAGATGGGCTTTAAGACCTTCCGTATGAGCCTGGCTTGGACCCGCATCTTCCCCAACGGTGACGAGGCCGAGCCCAACGAGGCTGGCCTGGCCTTCTACGAGGACGTATTCCGCGAGTGCCAGGCGCACGGCATCGAGCCGCTCGTGACCATCACGCACTTCGACTGCCCGATTCACCTCATCAAGGAGTACGGCGGCTGGCGCAACCGCAAGCTCATCGACTTCTACAAGAACCTCGCGACCACGATCTTCACCCGCTACAAGGGTCTGGTGAAGTACTGGCTTACCTTTAACGAGATCAATATGATCCTGCACCTGCCGTTTATGGGTGCCGGTCTGGTCTTTGAGGAGGGCGAGAACAAGGAGGCCGTCGAGTACCTGGCCGCCCACAACGAGCTCGTCGCCAGCGCTTGGGCAACCAAGATCGCTCACGAGATCGATCCTGAGGTCAAGATTGGCTGCATGCTCGCCGCAGGTAGCTACTACCCCTACAGCTGCCGTCCGGGCGATGTGCGCCAGGCGCAGCTCGACAATCAGGACAATTACTTCTTCGTCGACGTTCAGAGCCGTGGCTACTACCCGGCCTATGCCGTCAAGAAGCTCGAGCGTCTGGGCATCGATGTGGGCATGACCGACGAGGACCGCGAGATCTTAGCCGCCAACACCGTCGACTTCATCAGCTTTAGCTACTACAGCACCCGCTGCTCTGCCGGTGCCGACAACCCCGATGTCGAGCGTACCCAGGGCAACGCCTTCGCCGGCGCCAAGAACCCCTACCTGCAGGAGAGCCAGTGGGGTTGGGCCATCGATCCGCTGGGCTTCCGCATCACCCTCAACGACCTGTACGACCGTTATCAGAAGCCGCTGTTTGTGGTTGAGAACGGTCTGGGCGCCAAGGATGTTGTCGAAGAGGACGGTTCCATCAACGACGACTACCGTATCGACTACCTGCGCCAGCATATTGCCGCGATGCGCGACGCGGTGACCGAGGACGGCGTTGACCTGCTGGGCTACACCACCTGGGGCCCGATCGACCTGGTGTCTGCCGGCACGGGCGAGATGTCCAAGCGCTACGGCTTTATCTATGTGGACCGCGACGATGCCGGCAACGGTACCCTCAAGCGTTCCAAGAAGAAGAGCTTTGACTGGTACAAGCACGTCATTGAAACGAATGGTGAGGACCTGTCCTAAGGAAGCTGAGACACTCAACCTTATAGTCTCCTAACCAAGGCGCCCGGCGAGTATGTGCTCGCCGGGCGCCTTGCCGTCTGCGGATTTTGGGACATGTGGCCCGCTTTTTGAGCCTGCCTGTCGGTACACTAAAAGCACTATGGGTACCCGCGAGCGACATATCGGCAACGCGGCCGCCCGATCCGCACCCGTGGCGGATCCCAGGGGCGGCAGGCTCTTCGCCATGCCGCGATTCCTTGTTGGCATAACACATCAGGTGTACCGCCACCGCGTCTTTGCTATCGCCGGTGTCATCACCGCGATGTTCCTCATGCTTTTGGCAGTCTTGCCGGCGCTGTTCGCCTTCGACCCCAAACTTTCTAACGCCGTGCCCGCCTATAGCGAGGTGTCCGAAGAGGTCGTGGATGCGCTCGTCCATTCGAGCTCTCTGCCGTTGCTTGTTGCCGCAATTGCATTTTCGATCTGGGGCGTATCGGTCTATCTGCGCTGTTTGGACTATGTGTTGCGCCGCCGTCTTGTTGCCATCGCCACCATCTGCGCCCTGTGGATGATCGAAGTCATTCTCAAGTACAAGTCGTTCACGCCGTTCTATGCCACCGTGCTGTGGTACCTGTACTACGTGCCCATGACGCTCATTCCGCTGCTCTACCAGTTGTGTGGTCTGCGCCTTGCGGGCCTGGAGCAACACCGCCTGGGTCGCCGCTACTGCGCTGCGCTGTGGATTATGGCTATCCTGCTTATCGGATTTGTGCTCACCAACGATTTTCACCAGCAGGTCTTCCACTTTGACCGTACAAGCGACACCTGGAGCAACGATTACACGTACGGCTGGGGTTATTTCGCCGTCCTCGTGTGGACGGCCTTTAACTTTGTGGCCTTTTTTATCCTGGTGGGCCGGTCCTCGTCCTTTCGCATCCAACGTTTCTCGGGCACGGCGGCGCTCGTGCTGCTGGGCGGCGCGTTCTTTGCCATCTCATATGCGTTGCGCGTGCCCTGGGCATGGAGGCTCAACTTCTCGCTCGTCTATTGCGTCTTGTGCGTGGTGGCGATGGAAATCTGTCTCGATTGCGGTGTCGTTCCGTCATATCACGACATCGCCGGCATTTTCGACACCTTGCCGCTTGACCTCAAAGTTCTAACGCGCGACCTGCAGGAAGTCTATGCCACGCCAGTGTCAAAGCCAATGCCGGTGGGCGTGCGCGAGGAGTTGCGGACCCAGGCGCACAGCCGCGCCCATGCCTTTGCCGTGGCGTCCGATCCCGATGTGATGTGCCGTGCCTTTCCACTGCTGGGCGGATCGGCCCTGCTTGCCCAAGACGTGTCGGATCTCAACGAGCTTAACCGTGAACTGGCACATCGTCGTATGGAGCTGCAGCGTCAAAATGAGCTGCTCGCCGCCGACTACGACCTTAAGACGCACCTGGCAGACCAAGAGGCCGAGACCTTGCTGGTCCAAGACGTGGACCAGGCGCTTGCCCGCGCGCTCGAAGGGATGTACGACCTGCTGAGCTCGCTGCCGCCGTTGACCGACGAGGCGTCTTCGCACGAGCGTTACCGCATGTTGCAGCGCGCCAAGATGCTCGTTGCCTATTGCAAGCGCAAGGGGTCGCTCACGTTGGCACAGCACGGGGAGAGCGGTTTTGATCGCGACCGCATTCAGCTCATTGCCAACGAGCTCGCAAGCGACCTGCGCACCATCGATATCGATTGCGCCTCGATTATCGCCATACGGCGCCCGATGCACGCCAGTACGGTAAGCGCCCTGTACGACTGCGTGTATGACTTTGCGTTTTTTGCCTACACCACCGACCATCCGGCGCTTATGTATCACTTGGGCGACCATGACCGATGCAGTGTCGAGCTGCGCGCCACGCTTTTTTCCAACGATGATGCAGATCTTTCGCAGACGCCTGCTGCGCAAGAGCTCGAAAACGCTCTGCAAGGGCGCAACGTGGCATACCGCCTTGAGGGCGAGCCCGGCCAGCTGCGCATGATCGTCTTGATGCCGCGGGCGGGTGAGTGACGATGCAGATTTCGCTCATCCTTCCCCAAATCGTTGCGCTCGATGTTGTCTTTGCCCTGGCTGCGTGTCTGCAGACGATCCACGTCCCGCTCATCGCATCGCGCCGCTCGTCCTATAACCGTAAGGTGATTTGCGCCTACGAGGCGAGTCTTGTGCTTCACCTGATGATTTCGGCGCTCATCTTATTCGCGTCATCTGGCTCGTATCTGGTGGCGCCGCTTGACGTTTGCGCCAGGGCAATGGGCGGAGTGCTGTGGCTCAATGCCGCGATCTTTGCCTATGGCGTGGTACTTATGGTGCGTTATCGTCGCCCCGTCATGCTGGTCGAGCTGCTGCTTGTTGTCGCCGTTACGCCGCCGGTGGTTTTTGCCATGGGCTCGGCGTGGACCGTTGTCCTTATCGCAGAGGGAGCGTTCTTCCTGTTCCGTTCCATCGCGGCGCTCTTGATGGACGTCCGTAACCGCCAGGAGGATATCACCATGTTCTCGACGATCGAGACCATCAACGTGATTCCCGTGGGCATCCTGTATCTGGACCCGAGGGGCCGTCCGCTGCTCATGAACCGCTGCATGCGCAAAAACCTAGTGGAGCTTCATATGCCCACCGACCTAGGCGATATGAGCGGTACATGGAACGACCTGCGCAAACTCAGCATGCAAATGCCCGAAAGCAGCAGGAACCGCGTGCGGATTAATCTGGACCGCTTTGGTGAGGCGCGGGCGGTGGTCGAAGTTTCTCCCGCCGAGATTCGCTTGTTTGTGCACGATGACGTTATGGTTTCGGGCCGCCTCTTCGAGCGCATTATCGGCCTGGATGTAACAGAGTATGCGCATGCTCATGATCGCCTGGCGCAAGCCAACCACCTGCTTGAGCTTGCGGGCCAAGAGCTCCAAGCCCAGATCGAAGAAGTCAAAAAAGTTGCTGACAATGCGGCCTATCTGCGTATGCGTGCTCGCGTGCACGACGTGATCGGGCAGCGCCTGTCCATCCTCCATCGTTATCTGGAGGAGGGGCGCCTGGATGACGAGTCACTCGAGCAGATCGACCCGCTGCTGCGCTCAATCGCTGCCGATCTGCGCAGCGGGGGCGACACCGAACCGGCAGAGCAACTGGGCGATATCGTCCATGCCTTTGGCCTAGTGAGCGTGCAGATCGATGTGGAGGGCGAGCTACCAAGCGACGCGCGCGTCGCCGCAGCCTTTCTGCAGATTATCCGCGAGGCCTCGACCAATGCCACCAAGCATGCACAGGCCCATCAGGTCCATGTGCGCCTGCGGCAGGAGACGTCGGAAGACGGCGCTGTTGCGCGGATGGCCGTTTCTAACGACGGCGCGCCTGCACCCGTATCGTATCGCGAGGGAACGGGTATCCCAGGTATGAGGCATGTCGCACAGAATCTGGGCGGCAGCCTGGAAGTTCACACCGCCCCGCCCTTCACGCTTACGGTGTCCATCCCGCTCGCCTCCAACGCCACGGTCCAAAGGAGAAGTTCATGATTCGCGTCCTTATAGTCGAAGACCAGGCCATCCTGCGCGAGAGCCTGGCGCGCTCCGTTGGCGACCAGCCCGATATGACCGTTGTTTCCGCCATTGCCGATGCTTCCGAGGCCTTGGGTGTCGCGCTCAAGGAGCGCCCGGACATGATACTGATGGACGTGTGCACCGAGCACGATTCCAACGGCATCGTGGCGGCGGCGCGTATCAAAGAACAACTGCCCGAGTGCCGCGTCATTATCATGACGGGTATGCCCGAAATCACCTTTGTGGACCAGGCGCGCGAGGCGGGCGTCGACAGCTTTGTGTACAAGAACGTCGGTATCGACGAGCTATTCGCCGTGATGCGCTCCACGCTGGCGGGTTACTGCACGTTTCCCAAGCCGCCCGAGAGCATCTTCTCGGGCACGGCGGCCCTCGACGATGTCGAGCTGTCGATCTTGCGCCTTGCCTGCGAGGGCAAAAGCCGCCGCGAGATCGCGGCCGAGCTGTTTATGAGCGAGGGCACCATCAAACGCCGCATCTCGGAGATTCTCAATAAGACCGGCTACGACAACATCATGCGCTTGGCCGTGCGCGCAGTAACGGAGGGCAGCATCGTTCCCAACATGGAGCGCTAGCGCTCGCTACGCATCGGCATAAAGCGGCGGGGCCGCAGGATCAACTCCTGCGGCCCCGTCTGGCATGTGCGCGGATGTGTCCGCCAATCCGCGGCTATCGGTGTCTGCCGTTACGCGATGGTTGCGCTGTAGGAGGCGACGTCCTCGTAGGAATCGGTCAGGTAGGCGTCGATGCCGATGGTCGTATTGACGAGGTCGTCAAGGCTGTCAAGCTCGCCGCTCGAGAACGTGAACTCCTCGGTGGCGTTGGTGCCGGGCATCAAGTGAGCCGAGAACCAGGGTTCCTTCATGGTGCCGTTGACGTTGGTCTTGCCGGAAGGAGCGTAGAAGGTCAGGTCCTTGTCGCTCTTGTTGGTGATGTTGACGACAAAGCCGATGTCGCCCCAGTCGTCCTTGAACTTCTCGGTGATGGTGATGGTGCACAGGTCGTCATCGGCGACGGTGACGGCGGGGGAGATTTCAATCTTCTGGACGTCGTCGTCTTCGACGGCCTCATCGATCTCTTCTTCCTTCTCGGCGTTCTCGCGATCCTTCTTCACCGTACCGGACAGATCCTTGTCGGACTTCGTAAAGATAAGCTTGTCGCCTTCCACCTCGAGGACGAGCTTGTCGTCCTTGAGTTTCAGGTCGTGCGACTCATCTTCGGCGGTAATCGTTACGGTGGTGGCGTCCTTGGCCTCCCATTTCAGGTCGGCGACCTCAAGGAACATGTCGAGGACGCCCGTGCCGTCTTCGTCGAGGATCAGGATACAGTTGAGGCCCCACTCCTTGAGCATATCCATGTACTCATCGGTGAGCTCTTCGCCGTCCAAGGTTCCACCCGAGTACTGCCAGCTGCCGACGAAGTTGGCCTTGGGGTCCTTGCCGCCGCCGCTGCAGCCCGTCAGGGCAAAGGCGAGCGCCAGGACGCATGTCAGAAATGCGAGTACGGACTTTTTGAACGTTGTCTTCATGGTGTCCTCCTTTATCGAACGAAACCCATAGAAGCAAATGCGGGGGTGGCGGATCCCCCGCCAATTACCAGATAGAGGGGCTAGGGCCGGGGCGTTCCGCAGTTGCTGCAGAACTTGCCGCCGTTTTCGCTGCCGCAGTTGGGGCAGAACCACTTTGCCGGTGCCGGGGCGGGTGCGGGACTGCCGCACTCGGAGCAGAACTTGCCGGTGTTGGTGGCGCCGCAGCTGCAAGTCCACGTGCCGGCCGCAGGTGCGGCGGCGGGAGCCGGTGCGGGGGCGGGAGCCGGAGCCGGCTGCGGGGCGGCCTGCTGCTGTGCCTGGCCGGCGGCGAACAGCTGGCTGGCGTTCATGCCGCCCATGCCACCTGCCATGCCCATGCCCATAAAGCCTGCCATCGCGCCGTTGGGGTTGGCGGCTGCCGCGCGCATCGCATCGCTCTGGGCGCTGGCGATGTTGGCTGCCGCCATGGTGGGATCGCGCATGACCGCGGCTTTCTGCAGGTCCTTGATCATCTGCTCGTCTTCTTGCGAGGCGGCGATGGAGTTGACGCCAAAGCTCACGATCTCGACGCCGCGCAGGTCGCGCCAGTCGGCGGAGAGGACCTCGTTGAGCACGCGGGCGAGCTCGGTGGTGTGGCCGGGGATGGCGCTGTAGCGGATGCCCATCTCCGAGATCTTGGCAAAGGCGGGCTGCAGGGCGGTGAGCAGCTCGGACTTAAGCTGGCTGTCGATCTTGTCGCGCGTGTAGCTATCGGTTACGTTGCCGCATACGTTGGTGTAGAACAGCAGCGGGTTGGTGATACGGTACGAATACTCGCCGTTGCAGCGCACGGAGATGTCGACGTCCAGGCCAATGTTGTTATCGACCACGCGGAAGGGCACGGGCGAGGCGGTACCGTACTTGTTGCCGATGATCTCCTTGGTGTTGATAAAGTAGACGCGCTGGTCCTTGCCCGCGTCGCCGCCAAAGGTAAAGCGGCTGCCGATATTGGCGAAGGTCTCCTTGATGGAGTCGCCCAGGTTGCCGCTAAAGACGCTCGGCTCGCTGCCGGTGTCAAAGACAAACTCGCCGGGCTCCAGCGCGACCTCGATGATCTTGCCGTTTTGCACCACGAGCATGCCCTGGCCGTCGTTGACGGCGATGACGGAGCCGTTGGAGATGACGTTGTCCTCGCCGCGCGTGTTGGAGCTGCGGCCGCCGGTGCGCTTGCTGCCCTTGCAGGCCAAGACATCAGCGGGCATCGATTCGCAATAGATAAATTCCTTCCACTGGTCGGCCATGACGCCGCCGGCAGCTCCCAATCCAGCTTTCAAGAGTCCCATGGTGATCTTCCTTTCTCGTCAAAGGCCGGGTGGTATCGGTCAGAATGGCTAATCGTCCTTGTTGTCCTTCATGACAACGGTGGTCTCGGTGTGGCTGAAGGTGTCGTGCTTCTCGGTCAGGTCGAGCTCGCCACAATACTCATCGGCATGGGTTGCTTCGTTGGCCGTCTTGAGCTGGCCTACCAGTAGCACGTCTCCGATAATCACGATGATCAGCGGCGCGATGACGTTGATGAGGATGCCCTCGATATCAAAGGTGAGGTAATCCGGATCGAAGGCGTATTCCCCCATAAAGAGAATCTGGGAGAGGATAAATCCGATCACGAAGAACAGCACCGAGGCGATGGCGAGCTTGGACTTGGAGCAGGGGAGCTCGCCGACCAAGCGGCCGGTCTGGCCGTTCATGGCAAACAGGTAGCTCTTGCCGTTCCACGAGGTGGAGAGCATCCAGACGGGGAACAGGGCGTAGTCGCTGTCTTCCCAGGTGTAGTCGAGCTGCTTGCTTTCGACCGTGGCATCGTCGTATTCGTCGACGACGGTCTCGCGCAGGGCCGAGATCGTGCTTTCTTCCATACGGCGCTCGGCGCGCGCCTTGCAGGTCTCGCAGTCCTCATCGTAACGGTTGGCGATGTAGCCGGGCATATATGCGACCGAGAACGGACGCAGCGCGTCGTAGTCAAACGGCTCGATGGCATCCATGTGGCCGTCGGGCATCTTGGACGATCCGTCGACGGGCACGCGCTTAAACGAGATATTGCCCTTGCGATAGGCATCGTAGTGGTCGGTGGTCGTGACGGTGCGGTCGGATTCCTCGGTCACGGTCTCGTTGGTCGCGTCAAAGTACACTTCGCCGTCAACGCGGGCGCCGTAGAGCCAAAACGGCACGTAGACACCTTGGACCTCGTCGATGTGGTTGCCGGTGACAAAGCTCTTGGGCAGCAAGATCTTGCCCTTGTAGTGTTCCTTGAGTGCGGCCGTGACGTCGTCGCGCCCGAGCTTAAACGGAATCACCAGGTCGGGCGAGAAGTCGCCAGAGAGCTGGCCGGGCGCCACGGCGGAGTTACCGCAGTACGGGCAGGTGGTGACGGCGACGGTGCCGTCGGACACGAGCTCGGCGCCGCACGACGAACAGATGTAGCCGGCGTTTTGAGCCAGCTCCTGCACGGCATCGTCGACAGCAGGTTTGGGAGCCGCGGCTGCGGCATCGGCTTTGGCGTCTGCCTTGTCCTGGCGCTCGCGATAGAGGGCCTCGACTTCTTCGACTTTAAAGCGCGAGTCGCAGTAGTCGCAGACGAGCTTTTGCTCGGCGCTGGCAAAGTGAAGGGGGCCGCCACACGCAGGGCACTGATAGTTAACGCTCTCGAAGGCCATGATCGGTCCTTTCCGTGCCGGAGGCTATGCGCCGATGGCGCCGCCGCAGTATTCGCAGCGCCCACTGGCATCGGGAATGGTGGTGGCTCCGCAGAAGGGGCAGGTCATCGCGGTCTTGGGGGCCTTGGCGGCCACGACGCTGTCGCGCGTCTCCTGGCGCAGCTGCACCAGCGCGTCGCGGACCTCGGTAGCCTGCCGCTTGGCCTCGCGGTATTCGATGGAGCCGCGCTGATCGATGGTGGAGTCGTTCACGCGCAGGTTGATCTCGGTAAAGTACGGCGTGTTGACGTGGATGGTCAGATTAAAGTCGTAATCCAGGTCGTAGCGCGGCGGGTTGTAGCTCTCGCGCTCGCCGTCCTTGGTCTCGCGATAGATCTCGGTGCGATGCTCGTCGATATCCATATCGCAGCCGAGTACCTGCGAGAACTCGATGATGTCGGGATTGGCGTCGCGCCAGCGGCTCTGCGAGGTAATGATCAGCAGGCCCGCGTCCTCATCGAGCATAATATTGGTGCGCCCGGCAGAAAGCGTGCGCGTGGGGTTGAACGAAGACAGGCGCTCGGCGTTGGCCTCGCGGTAGGCGAGTTGCTCACGGATATCGTCCGCGGTGCTGGAGCGATAGCCGTGAAAGTAGGGGGAGAGCTTGCCGGCGCACTCTTTGCACAGGTAGCCTTCATTGATTTTTGTCTTACCTAGAAGTCCCAGCTCGGTACCGCAAATCGCGCACTCTTTCTTCTCGAACATCTTGTCAAAGAAGCCCATGGCTGCCTCCCATCAACTGGTAGCGTGTGTCGCTTTTGATGATGGGGGAGTGCGCGATCCTTCGCGATACCCAGACGGCTCAAGGAGTCTCCACAACTGGGACACATGGCCCATTTTTGACCAGTCGTTGGGGACGTTCTTCGGCCACTCATTGGGGACGTACTTAAATGAGTGGTAGTTGGAGACACTCCTGGCCGAGCTAGAGATCGCGCGCGTCCCTTCTGGTCCATGCGGCTCAAAATCGCGGCGTGATGTGGACGGCTGGGGTCGAATTGGCAACATTTCGAGCCTGGCTTCGATATTGAGACTGGTTCTTTATTAAAATGGAATTCCAGACAATTGAGCGGCCGGGGGTTAACCATGAGGGGCATGGGAGACACAACCGCATATCTGCGTCGGGGCATTCGGGAGATTATATGCCTGGCGCTGTTCTTCTTCACGTTTTTGGCGTGCGAGTATCTCTTTGATGTGCGCATAGCCGAGTTCGTGCCATCGAGTGAGGTCGTCATCTACGAGAGCATCGTTGTCGGCGCGAGCGTGATTGGCTTTTTCGTGCGCCCATTTCTGTACTATCGCCTTCCCCAGACGATCGATGCGACGAGCGATATTACAGGCGTGCTGTTGGTATCGGCGTTGCTGCTGATGATTACGGCAGTGCGGTTTGAGGTAGTAATTGCCGGCGGCCTGGTGGCGTGCTGCGCGCTGGGCTACTGCGGATCGACTGCCCATGCAAACTTTGCGCGGCGCTTTGCGCGGACGCCCTGCTTGGCGCGTGCCGCCGCACTTTCCTACGCCATGGGCGTTCTGGTGCAGGTGCTCAACCACATGGTGATGCCTGCCGGCATTCCTCAGCAGGCTGTTCTGGTTGTCTGTGCGACCGCGCAGGTGGCGTCGCTCCACGGCGCCCGACGCGCCAAGCTGCGCGACGAGTCCGATCCCAGCTTTGAACCCAGTGTTGCCGGGCTTTCGGTAGATGCTTTGGAACATGGCGCCAAGTGGCAAGACGATCCCGAGGCAAAGGCGGCATTCCGTCGTGCCGTAGTTCGCCTGACCGTAGCGACGGCGTACCTTTCCGGCGTATTCGCCGCTCTCAACGCGGGCTTCACGACCTTGCATGCTGTCGGAGCCGTCGATTTGGGCGATTGGCCACGCCTGCTGCTTGTCGTGAGCTCGTTGGCCGCTGGCGCACTATTTGACCTGCACGGCCGTTCGTATATGAATATCGGCATGACATGCGCCGCCATACTGCCACGCTTTCGTTTTTTGTGCTCATCGTCGACGGCAATGGCGGCAACGAGCTCGCTGCCACGATCATCTTTTATCTGGGCTCGGGCTTTTTCGTGGTGTTCTTTACCACAAAATATGCCGCCGTCTCGCTCTATGCGCGCTGGTCATATTTTTGGCCGTGCATGGGTCGCGTCGTCAACAACGTGTGCTCGATGCTCGTGACGGCGCCGGCGGTGGCGATCATCTCGAGTCAAAACGTGCTGGCTGCGGTCGGTGCGGCGCTCGTGATATTTGTGGGCATTGCGATTACGCTGCTGGGGCAGTTGGGGCAACGAGCCGATGATGTCGTGATGCAGGATGGCCTGCCGCTTGCCACCGACGATCTTGGTGGGGATCTTGCGCCCACATGCTCCGACCCCGAGCCCGTGGAGGCAGCGGAGCTCACGTCCGATGAACGCCTCGATGCTTTCGTCGCCACCTTTGGGCTTACAGAGCGCGAGCGCGATATTCTTGAGGTCTTGGTCGTTTCGGACCAGAGCGTTCAGGACATCGCCACAACGCTCTTCCTTTCGCGCTCCACGCTCTATCGCCACATTTCTTCGATCAACAAAAAGGCCGGTACCGCCTCGCGTGTGGCCCTTATCAACTTCTTCTGGTCCTGGACACCCAAGGACTAGCTAATCTCCCAATAAGTTGCGGTGGAATAGTCCCTAAATTAAAGTCACGGGGCTTTAAACAGGAACTATTTCACCGCAATTGCTGGGGGGATAGACTGCGGCGGCGGCAGAGGCAACGGCAGCGGCGTTGGCAGCTGTGGTAGTGGCAACGGCAGCTGGCAGGGTGTTTTCCGTCTACTTGCTACAGCAGCTCGCCGTGGCGGGCAATGTAGCGGCGCTTTGCCAGCTGGGTGAGCGCGATATAGGCGATAACGATGCCAATGAGCAGTCCAAAAAAGCTCGTGGGCAGCGGCATGAGGCCGAGCGCATCGGCGATGGGGCTTGCCGGCAGCCAGGTGACGAGCGCCAGGCCCAGCACGGTAAGAACGCACAATGCGGGCGCGGCGTGGTCGTGCGGGCTCGGCAGATGCGGGGAGCGCAACATGTGGACCACGAGTGTCTGCGACCACATTGACTCGACAAACCAGCCGCTCTGGAAGAGCGCAGCAAAGGTCGCCATACCCGCGACGTCGCCCGCGGCGGCAAGCTCGGACCAGCTTGCGTCCACGGCGGCGGGGCACACGACAAAGAAGAGCGCGGCGAAGGTCACGATGTCAAACAGCGAGCTCACGGGGCCCAGCTCGAGCATAAAGCCCTTGATGGACGCGGCGTCCCAGGCGCGCGGGCGGGCAGTCCAGGCGTCATCGACGGTGTCCCACGGCAGTGCGATGCACACGATCTCGTAGACCAGCGACAGCAGTACCAGCTGCAGGGCGCTCATGGGCAAAAACGGCAAGAACAGGCTCGCGACGGTCACGGACAGCACATTGCCAAAGTTGGAGCTCACCGTAGTCTTGAGGTACTTGAGCAGGTTGCCGTAAGTGCGGCGGCCTTCGATGATGCCGCGCTCGAGCACGCCCAGGTCCTTCTGAAGCAAGATGATATCGGCGGATTCCTTGGCAATATCGACGGCCGAATCGACCGAGATGCCGCAATCGCTCGCACGCATGGCGGCGGCGTCGTTGATGCCGTCGCCCATAAAGCCCACGGTGTGGCCGAGCATCTCGCGCATGACACGTACCAGGCGCGCCTTCTGCAGCGGCGAGAGCTTGGCGAAGAGGTGGGTTTTCTCGGCGCGCTTGGCAAGTTCGGCGTCATCGAGCGCATCGATCTCGGAGCCGAGCAAGACGTTGCTCGCATCGATACCAATCTGCTCGCAGACGGTGGCGGCGACGCGGTCGTTGTCGCCGGTTAGGACCTTGACCGCCACGCCCTTGGCCTCGAGGGTGACGACGGCGCCCGCGGCACTTGCTTTGGGCGGATCGAGGAAGGCCAAAAAGCCCATCAGCACCATGTCGCACTCGTCGGCGATGCCAAACTCGCCCACGCAGCGCGGATTGGTCTTCTGCGCCACGGCAATTACGCGTAGGCCCTCGGCGTTAAGTCCGGCGATCTGCTTGCGAATCTGGGCGAGCTTCTCGTCGGTGAGCGGCTGGGCGATGCCATCAACCTCGACAAAGGAGCAGATCTCGAGCATTTCCTCGGCAGCGCCCTTGGTAACCATCTGGGTTTTGCCCTGGGCGTCGGCTACAACTACGCTCAGGCGACGGCGCGAGAAATCGAAGGGCACCTCGTCGACCTTGGTATAGCGGTCGCGCAGGCTCTGACCCAGCATGGAATCGGGCACGACGGCCGAGGGCGTTGCGTCGGCACGGTCGATTACGGCCAGGTCGATAAGGTTTTTGAGGCCGGTCTGGAAGAAGCTGTTCAAAAACGCATGGCGCAGCACGCGTGCGTCCTCGTTGCCATCGGTGTTGAGGTAGCGCTCGAGCACAATGCGGTCTTCGGTAAGGGTGCCGGTCTTGTCGCAGCACAGGACATCCATGGCACCCAGGTTTTGGATCGCCGGCAGCTCCTTGACGATAACCTGGCGACGGGCGAGGTCCTTGGCGCCCTGCGACAGGCTCGTGGTCACGATGACGGGAAGCATCTGCGGCGTGATGCCCACGGCCACGCTCGTGGCGAACAGCAGCGCGTCGATGACGTTGCCCTTGGTGGCGGCGTTGATGGCAAAGACGGCCGGCGCCATAACGAGCATGAGGCGTACGAGCAACATGGAGACGCTCGAGACGCCGCGGTCAAACGCGCTCTTCTCGCCGCGCCCGTTGAGCATCTTGGCGATGCCACCCAGGTAAGTATCCGAGCCGGTGGCAACGACAAGCGCCATGGCGGTGCCGTTTTGCACGGAGGTGCCGGTAAAGACGATGTTCTTGCAGGCAGAGAGTGGCAGCGCGGAGCCGTCGGCACCCTCGACGACGGTGATGGCAGTGGTCTTCTCGACGGCCTCGCTCTCGCCGGTGAGCGCGGACTCAATCACAAACAGATCGCGCGCGGTGATGACGCGGGCATCGGCCGGCACCATATCTCCGGCAGAGAGGCGGATCACATCACCGGGGACGAGCTCGTCGAAGGGGATCTCGACGCGCTCACCGTCGCGCAGGGCGGTGCAAGTGTTGGAGACCAGGTCCTTGAGGGCCTCGGCCGCATTGCCGCTGCGGGCTTCTTGGATAAACTTCATACCGCCCGATACCAGCAACATGACGCCGATGACGATGACCGTGGAGGGGTCGCGCTGTGGTTCGGGCACGGCGAGCACGTCGATGTAGAGCGAGACCAGCGCGAGCGCGGCGAGGATGCCGGCGAAGGGATCGATGAACGCGTCGGCGATGCGGCGGGCGAGCGTTTTGGTCGTTGCCTCGATGGTGTTGGGGCCGACGGCGTTCAGGCGCTCAGTTGCCTGCTCGACGGTGAGGCCGTTTGCCGTGGCGTCAAGCAGTACGAGGGCGTCCTCGGCACTATGGGTGGCGGCGAATATGGTGTTCTTGGACAGGCCGGTATGAGCGGCAGGGCGCGCCGTGCGGCGGCGCTTGGAGATGGCTTCGAGTACCGTGACGGTTTTGAGCATCAGCATAGGGTCCTCCTTGTTGAGGGGAGTTAGCGTACGTGTCGTATTTGCTTCAAAAAACCTAGATGTCGCTCACGTCAAGCTCTTGAGCCCACAAAGGGTGCAGCGCGCCTTTGCGGTGGTTTTGGCGATCTGCCGGTGGCGTTTATGCGTGTGCGGAGTCCTCGCGGCGTGCCGAGGGCGACATGCAGGTTTTTCGACTAGGACTGCCTTCCATGGCACACCTCCTAAAGGCTGAGCGCAGCGCGCTTTGGGTATCTCGTACCCCTTTTTAATCCGCCCGTATTCTTGATGAGGGGGTTTGACATGTCAACCCCATTGTTCGGAAAACCATTCCCCCTGACAAAGCCTTTACAGAATGCCGTGGCCCCAAAGCGCGCCCGCATCGACGCTTCGCCTGCGCTAAACTGGAAGGCACGTACGCGATTACGAGAGGAGCCCGCATGGAGGCTTACAAGCAAGAGTTCATCAAGTTTATGGTCGAGTCCGACGTCCTTAAGTTCGGCAGCTTTACGCTCAAGAGCGGCCGTCAGTCCCCGTTCTTTATGAACGCCGGCGCTTACGTGACGGGCTATCAGCTCAAGAAGCTGGGCGAGTATTACGCCCAGGCCATCCACGATAACTTTGGCGACGACTTTGATGTGCTGTTTGGACCGGCCTACAAGGGTATTCCGCTGGCCGTCGTGACCGCAATTGCCTACCACGAGCTGTACGGCAAGGAGGTCAAGTACTGCTGCGACCGCAAGGAGGCCAAGGACCACGGTGCCGATAAGGGCAACCTGCTGGGTTATGAGCCCAAGGACGGCGACCGTGTGGTCATGGTCGAGGACGTTACCACCAGCGGCAAGTCCATCGACGAGACCTATCCCAAGGTCAAGGCTGCTGCCGATGTCGAGATCAAGGGCCTGATCGTGTCCCTCAACCGCATGGAGGTCGGCAAGGGCGGTGTGACCACCGCTCAGAAGGAGATCGAGGCAAAGTACGGTTTCCCCGTCGCGAGCATCGTTTCCATGGCCGAGGTCGTCGAGACCCTCTACAACCACGAGATCGACGGCAAGGTCGTCATCGATGACGAGCTCAAGACCGCCATCGACGCCTACTACGAGCAGTACGGAGCACGTTAGTTACGGCGTTTTACCAAACGCCGTAACTGCTCGACGCTGCGCGGGCCGCATTTGGACAATCTGACGTTCAACTTCAAGGGCGCGACCAGAAGGTCAGCGCCCTTTCGTTTCACGTCACCTTGTCACAAATGCGACCCGCTCGCTGTCGTTGCCGAAACATCGGCGTTGCCGGACTAGTCATTGGGGACGTTCATAAATGACTACTCAGGAATGAGCGTGGATAATCTCCCGTTTTTGGCCTGTGTGCAGGCTCAAAGTGGGAGATTATCCACGCTCGCTTTAATTTGCCTGGGCTGCGATGCCTATCTAATCGGCTCGGCGTCTTCCCTGAGAATCGAAAGATACTCTTCATACCCGTACTGCCGGTATCTCTGTCTTGACTCGTCGAGCGGACGGAGGATACCCAATTCTTCAAATGATTTGACGAGCGAGCTCGCGGTACTCCTGCCGATATCGAGTTGGGCAGCGATGAATGCGGTGTCGACGATGGGGTGCTCTTCAAGAATGCCCAACAGCCTTTGCCCGTTTGCAGCAGTCCTTCCGAGATTTTCGGTAATGGTTGCTGTGGAACGGTTATGGAGGTCAACAAGGTTTTTTAAAGACCCTACCGAGTCCTTCGCACTCTCGAGAAGACTGTTGCAGAAAAACTCTATCCATTCCTCGTAAGTGCCTCTCTCCCTTACGGATGTGAGTTGCCGGTAGTACTCGCTTCGGTTTTTCTTGAACTGGAACGATGGATAGAACAAGCAAGAATGAAGAACGCCATCATTGATGAGCATAAGTGTAATGAGAAGCCTGCCCAGGCGACCGTTTCCGTCTAGGAATGGATGGGCAGTTTCAAATTGGTAATGGACGAGCGCCGCCCGCACAATCGGATCCATTTCGACTTGAGGCTCATTGATAAAGCGTTCGAGGTCCTGGAGCGTGTTACTCAAATCTTCAATGTTTGGAGGGACAAACGATGCGGTTGCAATGGTGCAGCCTGAGGGGCCAATCCAGTTTTGTGAGGAGCGCAGCTCGCCTGGATTCTTCTCCGTTCCGCGCACTCCGTCCAGCAGGACCGCATGAACTTGCCTAAGAAGTCTCGTGCACAAGGGCATCTTTTTGAGCAGTTCTACGCCGCGGTCGACAGCACGGACGTAATTCACGACGTCTGCGACATCTTTATGATGGAGTTGTGTTTGTGATGGACTAAGTAGGTCGTCAAACGTGCACTGGGTTCCCTCAATTTGCGAAGAAAGGAGTGCTTCTTTGCGCACGTACATTGTCAGATACATGTCGGCGTTGGGAACAAAGTAGAGCATGCCTTCAAGCTCTCCAAGCTTTCGTGAGCATGCGGAAAGCGTGCGATAGGTTTCCTCGGTGAGGTTTAGCTGCCTCAATGATTGCAAGGGCGTTGGAAAAAACGAATAGTAAGCCAATTTCCCCGATAGATTATTGCGGAGCGTTCCCTGGCCGTTCTCCTCGATTTGCATCGCGCCCTCCATATCTTTAGTGCCGGAAACTCGTTATTAGGCTAATCATATCAATTCTAATAACGAGTTTAATGATTAAATAGTTATTAGAATTGATATAAACAATCTAATGATGAGAAGTCGTTATTACTTGACCATGGAGCTCGGCTTGGTACAGGGGGGGGTCATCCAAAATGAACGTGGATAATCTCCCGTTTTTGGCTCGGTGACGGCCTCAAAGTCAAAGTGGGAGATTATCCACGCTCGTTAGTTAAGCGTCCGAAAATCCACACTCGCCAAACCTACCAAAAAGGGACGGGTTTATTTTGGCACGTTTCGGTAGGTATCAGGAGGTGCCAGGAGCGGGGTGGCGGCGGGGTGCCGCTGCGAAAAGAAGTATCGGGTTTGGCGTGCCCGCTTCTGCCCGTCCCGCGCGTGGGCGATACTCGGCTTATCGAACCGCGATGCAAAGGAGATGCTCATCCCACGAGCACTACCGGGAAGGGCTTGCGATTCGAGTCCCCACCTTAGCATTTGAACCATTTGGCACTATAATTACCGTAGGCATGCGCACAACGTTGCGCTTAATCAAGAGGAGAAAACGTATGGGTCTGTTTGATATGTTCAAGAAGAAGGCTGAGCCCGCGGCTGCCGCTGCTCCGGCCTCCATCTCTGCTTCTGCCGGCGCCGACGTGCTGTGCTCGCCCGTCAAGGGCAAGGTCATCAAGATGGCCGACGTGCCCGATCCCGTCTTTGGTGGCGAGGTTCTGGGCAAGGGCTGTGCCGTGTGGCCCGAGGACGATCTGGTCTACGCTCCCTGCGACGGTAAGGTGACCGTCACCATGGGTCACGCCGTGGGCCTGCAGTCCGATAGCGGCATCGAGGTTCTGGTGCACGTTGGCGTCGATACCGTCAACATGAACGGCGATGGCTTCGAGGGCTTCGTCAAGGCCGACGACGTTGTGAAGGCTGGCCAGCCCATACTCAAGATCGACCGCGCCAAGATCGCCGCTGCCGGTTACAAGGACTGCGTCGTCGTGGCCGTGTCCAACACCGCCGAGTTTGCCGATGTCGAGCTCACCGTTGAGGCAGAGTCCGCCGTCGCCGCCGGTGACGCCATCGTCAAGGTCGTCCGCAAGTAAACTGCGGCATCCAAAGGCTGTGCGAGGGTGGTCGGGTTTTCCGGCCACCTTTTTTATTGCACCGCGAGAAAGCGTTTTATTGCACGTTGGGTGGGCTTGCAAACCGTTCGGACGCTAAAACGAACCGACCGCGCCTTCGCGTTGCCGAGGGTGTTCATAAGTGGATAGTATGGGCTTACTTATTACAACGTGCGCCGCGTCTGGGAAGCGCAGTGCCGCTCATTGGGAGGAACAACATGAAAAAGAAGCTGCTGCTTGCGCCCCTCATGGCCGTCTTGGTTGCATGTGTGGTCGTGCTTTCCGGCTGTGGAGGTCCTTCGGTTGAGGAGCTCATCACCGAGGATCTTACGACGCAGTTTGACGAGGTCAAGAACGGTGGCGACGACTTCCTTTCTGGTCTGGAGGAGGCTTCGGGCGACGAGTTCGAGCAGCTGGGTATCGATCCCAAGGAGTATGCCAAGACCTATCTCGAGGGCTTTGACTACAAGATCGGCGACGTGACGGTCGACGAGGACAAGGGTGTCGCGACCGCCGAGGTCTCTATCACCTGCAAGTCTATGAACAAGATCGTCGAGGACTTCTCCACCCAGTATCAGGAGAAGGTCGCCGCGCTTGATACGGTTCCTTCCGATGACGAGCTGTACAAGATGGCCGGTCAGGTTATGGTCGATGTGACCAAGGCCACCGAGCCCAGGAAGACCACGGTTATCTTCAAGTACACCTGCAACGACGACGGCGAGTGGTCTGCCGACGACTCCGTCAACTCCGAGATGATGGATGCAATGCTGAGCTAGTTCGTTGCGGCGTTTTACCAAACGCCGCAACTGCTCGACGCTGCGCGGGCACCAGAGCGACAACTTGTCATTCAAAGAGGACGGCATGACCAGAAGGTCTATGCCGTCCTCTTTTCATGCCAATTTGTTCGCTCTGGTGCCCGCTCGCTGTCAGTCCTCTACCTGCGGTGTTGCCATTGTTGGGGTAGTCGTTGGGGACGTTCTTAAATGACCAGGCGGCAGCTGGGGACGTTCTTTTTCTGCCGGCAGTTGGGACACTCCTTGTGCCAGCGTTGCATCGAGTGCTTGGGAAGATGCGACCCGGTTTTTGGCCGAATAGTGGGTCGCATTTTCCGGATGGGGTGGGTTGCGGAAAGTGCGACCCGGAATATTGTTCTGAAACGGGATGCGGTTTCCCTGATGTGCCTCAAGCGGAAAGCGTATCCCATTCCGGAGCTCCAAAACGGGATGCGGTTTCCGCGCGGAAGAATTGCCGCAGCTGCGTTAAGCAGTGTCGCTCGTTACTCGCCCAGCACCAGCGCCGCGAGCTCTGCCTGGGTGTCCACCACGTAGTCGGCGCCGGTGGCTTCCAGCTCTGCGCGGCCGCGGAAACCCCAGCTGACGCCCGCACTCTTAAGGCCGGCGTTGTGGCCGGTCAGGATATCGACATTGGAATCGCCTACGTAGAGCGTGGTCGCCGGGTCGGTGCCTAGCTCTTCCATCACATGCAGCGTGACGGGTGCTTCGGGCTTGGGCGGAAACGCATCGACACGGCCCTGCACCAGCGCAAAGCGCTCGGAACCAAAATACTTTTCGATAAGCAGAGCCGCCGAGACGTGGTCCTTGTTAGTGAGCACGGCAAGCTGAACGCCCGCGGCGCGCAAGCGGTCGAGCATCTCGATCGTGCCGGCATAGGGAGCGGTGTGGTCTTCCTTGTGCTCGCCGTAGTAAGCCCTAAACTCGGCAAGCGTCTGCTCAAACATGCGGCCGTCGCCTGCGTACTCGGCGGGCATAAAGCGCTCAACCAGCTTGAGCATGCCGTTTCCCACCTTGTAGCGGTACTCGTCAACAGCAAACGTGGGCCAGCCGTGCGCCTCGCAGGTATGGTTGCCGGCGGCCGCCAGGTCCTCGAGCGTGTTGAGGATGGTGCCGTCCAGATCAAAAATCACATGGGAAAAAGCTGCTGCCATGAAAGCTCCCGTCATTGGGTTTCAAAACGCACCCCATGATACTGGGCATGCGTGCCGGGCATGTTTGGAATCTGAATATCTTTAATAGCCCTGAGCCTTTGTCGTTAGCAAATTCTCGGCAGCTGCTCTCCTACGAGCATGTCGAGGATGCGGGTCGAGCCCCAACCGGTACGTACGCGCACGGCGGGGCGGGTGCCCTCGGCAAGTGGCAGCACGCGACCGATGACGGCGGCATTCTCGCCGTAGCGGGCGGCGCGCATGGCGGCCAGCGCGGCATCGGCCTGCTCGGCCGGCACGACGGCGACCATCTTGCCCTCGTTTGCCACCTGCAGCACATCGTAGCCGAGCATCTCGCAGGCTGCCTGCACGTCGGGGCGCACGGGCACAGCTTTCTCGTCGATCTCCATGGCAACGCCGCTGGCCTGCGCAAACTCGTTGAGCGTCGAGGCCAGGCCACCGCGCGTGGGGTCGCGGAAGCAGCGTGTGTCGGGTGCTGCGGCAAGCACATCGGCAATCAGGTGGTTGAGCGGCGCGGCATCGCTTTCGATGGTGCTCGAAAACGCCAGACCCTCGCGTTGGCTCATGATGGCGATGCCGTGGTCGCCCAGTGTACCCGAGACCAGGATGACATCGCCGGGCTGGCAGTTTGCGCCGCTGAGCGCCACGCCCGCAGGCACCTCGCCCACGCCGGCGGTATTGATATAGACGCCGTCGGCCCCGCCGCGCTCGACCACCTTAGTGTCGCCCGTGATTATGGACACGCCCGCCTCGCGCGCCGTCTCGGCCATCGTCTGCACAATCTGGCGGAGCTTATCCATGGGATAGCCCTCTTCAAGGATAAAGCCGCACGACAGGTAGCGCACGTTGGCGCCCGAGGTCGCGACATCGTTAACGGTTCCGCACACGGCGAGGCGGCCGATGTTGCCACCGGGGAAGAACTGCGGCGAGACTACAAAGCTGTCGGTCGACATGGCGATGCGCCCGCTCGCGGGCAGCGCGGCGACGCCGGCATCGTTGCCTTCGAGCAGCTCGGGCGAACCAAAGGCATCTAAAAAGACCTCATCGATGATGCGCTTCATCATCTGTCCGCCGGAGCCGTGGCCCAACAGGACGGTGCTATCGGTGATGCTATGGGACATATCCAAAACTCCAATCGTGGGAGGTGTCAGTGCGCGGGGGCGTTCGGGCTAGACTCGGTAACGGTAGTACGCCGCGCAGCTGCCTTCGGAACTCACCATGCACGGGCCGACGGGGTGCTCGGGCGTGCAGGTGCGGCCAAAGAGCGGGCAGCTGCTCGGCGTAATGGCTCCGCGCAGCACGTCGCCGCAGCGGCATCCGCGCGGCTCAACCGTCGGCTCAACGGGCACATCAAAGCGGGTACGGGCATCAAAGCGCGAGAATTCGGGACGAATGGCGAGTCCCGAAGCCGCAATCGACCCCAATCCGCGCCATGTGGTATCGCACGGCTCAAATACCTGCTCGACCAGCTGGCGCGCCACAGGATTGCCGTCGGCATTGACGCCGCGACGGTAGGCGTTGTCGATCGCGGGTTGCCCCTCAACAACCATCTGGACCAGCATGCAGATACCCTGCAAGATGTCGACCGGCTCAAATCCCGTTACCACGCCTGGAGTCTTAAACTCGTCGACCAAAAAGCTGAAGGGCGCCAAGCCCGTGATGGTGGCGACGTGGCCCGGCAGGATAAAGCCGTCGATGGCGGTCTCGGGGTCGTTGGCGATGGCGCGCAACGCCGGCGGCGTGGTCTTGTGGGCGCAATAGACCGAGAAGTTCAAAAGCCCGCGCGCCTCGGCCTCCAAGATGGCGGCGGCGATGGTGGGCGTCGTAGTCTCAAAGCCCACGCCCATAAAAATGACCGGGCGATCGGGGTTTTGCTCGGCAATGTCGAGCGCGTCGAGCGGGGAATAGACGATGCGGATGTCGCGTCCTGCCGCCTTTTGCGCAGCGAGCGAGGTGGATGATCCGGGCACGCGCATCATGTCGCCAAAGGTGGTGATGATGGCGCCGTCTATGTTGGCGAGCGCGATTGCGTGGTCGATGTCGCGGTTGGCGGTGACGCAGACGGGGCAGCCCGGGCCGCTCAGCAGCTTGAGCCCGGCCGGCATAATGGAGCGAAAGCCATAGCGCCCGATGCTCACGGTATGCGTGCCGCAGACTTCCATAAGGTTGATGGTGCGGTCGCCGACAAGCTCATGAATGCGCTCGATGAGCTCGCGAGCCAGCTTGGGATCGCGGAATGCCGAGAAATCGATACCGGAGCGCGGCGGCTGCTCGGGCGCCACTAGTAAGCCTCCGCCGGGTTGGTGGTCAGCTGGTCTTCTTCGACCAGCTCGGACATGGCATTAACAAGCTCGAGCGTTTCCTGTGCTTCCTGCTCGTCGACAATCTGGATGCCAAAGCCGGCGTGTACGAGAATATAGTCGCCAACCTGCGCCGTCGGCACGAGTCGCAGCGACACGGGGCGCTCGATGCCCATCATGTCGACGGTGGCCTTGAGGTCGTCGTCGCGTTTGACTACTTTACCGGGAACGGCAAGGCACATATTGTTCCCCTTTTATACGCTTTGCGCTGGACGGGCGCTCAATAATCCATCAGTTGATGGTAGCGCTCGCGGGCGCTGCGGGCAAACGCGCTACACCTGTGAGACGGCGGCTTGCGGGCTGGCCGAACAGCCTACTGCGATGCAACCTGCGCAAGACGAGCGCTTGCGACTGCCGCCTGACCGTAGGCGATGCAGCCGTCGTTAACGGGCACGGTTTGGGGAATCAAGACAGTGAGACCCATGCTTTTGAGCTCGCGGGTGAGGAGCTGGAGCAAAAGTCGGTTCATGAACACGCCGCCCGAGAGCGCGACGGTATCGATGCCTTCGCGCGCGCAGATTTCGCGTGCGATTCGTGCCGAAGAGCGCGCGATGGCGATATGGAAGTCGAGCGCGAGCCTGTAGGCCGCAGTGCCGGCCCTGGTTCCCTCCAAAAGCGCCTCAATAAGCGATCTGGAGTTTAGAACATGGCAGGCGTCCGGACGGGATGATTCGGTTACGGAAAAGCCGGCTATATTGCCGGCGGGGCAGGCACTTTCACTGCTGAGTGCGCGCCAGGCGGCAGCCTCAAGCTCGATGGCGGGTTCGCCCTCGTAGGTTGCCTTGTCGCAGATGCCCAGAATTGCTGCCGCGGCATCAAAGAGACGCCCCATGCTGCTGGTACGCGGGCTGTTGATGCCGCGCTCGATCATGGTGGCTGTCACGCTGCGCGTTTGTTCGTCGAGGCTGTCCAAAAGCCGAGCGGCACCTGGGTGCTCGAGCAGGCCGAGCTCACTGAGCAGGGCGAAGGCGTTGCGGCGGGCGTCGCGCACGGAGGCCGCCCCACCGGGGAGCGCCCAGGTGCGCAAATGCGCGGCGCGCTCAAAGCCGCCAAGGCTGGCAACAAGAAACTCGCCGCCCCAAATGGTCCCATCGGTGCCGGCGCCGGTGCCGTCAAAGGCGATGCCAAGGACGCGCGCGTCGGTTGTAAGCTGGCCCGCGGCGATGGCCTCGGCCATTACGCTCGCGATATGCGCATGATGGTGCTGCACCTCGACGAGCGGCAGATTGCATTTTCGCGCCTGCTCGCGCGCCCACTGGCCCGATAGATAGCTGGGGTGTAAATCGCAGGCCAAGGCGGCGGGCGCCAAATCAAAGAGATCTTCCAAGCGCGTGCGCGCAGCGTTCCAGGCATCGAAGGTCCCGCCGTTTTCAACATCGCCGATATGCTGCGACACAAAACAGGTTGCCTCGCCGTTCGTCCCTTCACGCGTGAGCGCAATCGTGGCCTTTTGTTGTGGCCCGCAGGCGAGCACGCAGGACGGAGCGCGGTCGAGCGCCGGCAACGGCAGCGGCTGGGGTGCATATCCGCGAGCGCGGCGAACGGGCATAACGGCGCCGTTGACCACGCGCACCACGGAATCGTCATAGCGCGAGAGAATCGCGCGATCGTTGCCGAGCAACGCGTCGGCGATGCCGGCGGCAACGAGGTGTTCCCAGGCAAGGTCGTCGTCGGTCTCGATGGGTTCTTCGCTTAGGTTTCCGCTGGTCATGACGAGCGCGTGCATACCGCAGGCTTCTGCCGCGGCAAGCAACAGATGTTGAAGCGGCGTATAGGGGAGCATGACGCCGAGCTCAGGAAGGTCGCGCGCGACGGACGGCGCGAGCGCGAGGGCGTCGGGGGAACTGCCGTTGCCCTCGTCAACAGTGCGCCGGCGCAGCAGCACAATGGGGCGGATGCTGCCGGCGAGCAGATCGCGTTCAGCATCGTCGATATGACACAGGCGCTCGGTATCAGCAAGACTGCGCACCATGACGGCAAGCGGCTTATTGCTGCGACGCTTGCGACGGCGCAGCTCGGCCACCGCCTGCTCGTTGGCAGCGTCACAGGATAGATGGAATCCGCCCAGGCCCTTGATGGCGACGATGCCACCGCTGGCCAGCAGCTCAACGCAGCGCTCGATGATAGCGTCGCTGGCCTCGCGTGTGGTGCCGACGGTCGGTGTCGCGGACGAATTCCCGCACGCATTGCCGTTTACAGCCTCGCGCCACGTAATATGCGGCCCGCAATCAAAGCAGGCATCGGGTTGCGCGTGAAAACGCCGGTCGAGTGGGTCGGCATACTCCGCGGCGCACTTGGGACACATGGGAAAACAATCCATCGAGGTGGCCGCTCGATCGTAAGGCAGCGAGCGGATGATGGTAAAGCGTGGGCCGCAGTTAGTGCAGTTGATAAAGGGGTAGTGATAGCGTCGGTCGGCGGGATCGAACAACTCGCGCAGGCAATCGTCACAGGTGGCGATATCGGGCGAGACGAGCGTCGTGTGTGCGGTCTGGTCCTGCGACGCCACAATGTGAAAGCCCTGCTCATCGGCAGCGCTCCAGCCGCCAGGCTCCAAATCCGCAATATCGACTCGCTCAACGCGAGCTGCCGCAGGCGCATGCTCAGAAAGCGCGGCAACAAAAGCATCGAGCGCATCGGCCGGAGCGTGCGCCTCGATATGCACGCCGTCGCCCGCATTGAGCACCCATCCGCAAATGCCATGCGTCATGGCCTCGCGATACACAAACGGTCGCATGCCAACGCCCTGCACAATGCCCGTTACATGGATATGCGCATGTCGCATGCGACCCTCCTTCGTTGAAATGTGTGCTGTTACAGCCCCAGGCTCTGCTTGGTGGCGGCGCACGTGAGCTCGCCGTGCTTAACGCCGCGCAGGCCCAGCAGGCGATCGGCTAGTTCGTAGACGCGCTCGCCGCGACCCTTGAGCGCCAGAATCTCCAAGCAGTTGTGGTGATCCAGATGCACGTGCATGGTCGATACGATCTCGTCGGTGTAGTCGTGCTGCACTTCGTCCAGACGGCGCGTCAGGTCGCCGGTATGGTGGTCGTAGATCATGGTGAGCGACCCGATAACATGCTCATCGGGCGTGCGCATCTGCTCCTTGGCGATCGAGGCGCGAATCAGGTCGCGCACGGCCTCGGAGCGGTTGGCCACGTCGCCGCGGCGCGCGATCTGTTCGTCAAAACGGCGCAGCAGGTCGTCCGGTGCGGTAACCGAAAAGCGGACCAGCTCGGAGCCGGAGCCACTACAGTGGCAACCCGCGTCACCGTCCGCCCCGTGCAGATGCTCGTGCTCGTACCCGCAGCCGTGCTCGTGTTCGGTCACCTTACACCAGCTTCACGGAGCCGACGGAGTTGTGGTCGGCCTCGATGGCTTCCTCGTAGCCCTCGAGTGCGTCATGGGCCTCGTGCAGCGCGGCCATGGCGGCCTCGAGCTTGGCGCCGATGCGCTCCATGTCAAAATTCTCGGTCGCATGCAGCAGCTGATGGCTCCACTCGTGAGCGAGCTCGATGGTGTCGTCGACCTGCTTGACGCTCATGGCAAGCTGGCTCATGTTCATTCCAACATCATGCATGGGAAATCTCCTTTTGTATGGGGCGGTTCAGTGGTTCAGATTTTACTACGCCCGCTCTGCGCGCAGTTGCATAAGAAAACGGGTACGAGTCTGTGCGACCCGCACCCGTTCACTGGGGGCTGTTTGTGACTACCATACTATCCGTGGTTGCACTCGGTGCATCCGGCAGTCCGGCGAGCGGTGCAAAACCGCTCATGGACGGCGGGTAAGTAACAAGCGTATTACAGATGCTTCTCCAGCAGCGCCTGCAGCCTCGCCTTGGGCAGAGCGCCAACCGAGCGGTCAATCTCCTCGCCGTTCTTAAACACAATCAGCGTGGGGATGCTCATGACGCCATACTTCATGGCCAGGTCCTGGTTGTCGTCGACGTTGCACTTGGCAACGGCGAGCTTGCCCGCCAGTTCATCGGCAACCTCGTCAACGATGGGCGAGAGGGATCGACAGGGCCCGCACCACGGTGCCCAAAAATCGACCAGAACGGGCAGACTGTCGTTAACGATGGAATCGAAGTTCTCGGGGGTAATCTGATTAATGTCAGCCATGGTGACCTCCATAATGCGACGCGGCTCGGCCGCGTAAAACTCAGTACGACCGTGCTTATACCCAGCCGCCCGCAAAGCAACCACTCGCGGGCAGCTCTTTTATATAATGGTGGGCACGCAAACGATTGGAGAGCGCATGTCCACGTCACAAAGCCAGAAAAAAGAAGCCATCGCCCAGGCGGCCGAGCAGGAGCTCGCATCGCTTGCGGTCCGTGGCGTGCGTATCGCGGGCAACGCGTGCTCGCCGATCGTGCTGGTCAAAGGCGATTTGGACGAGGCCGAGCGTTCGGGTGGCGAGCTTGCCGCCGGCCCGGATGGCGCGGCGTTGCGCAAGGCGCTTGGGGCCATCGGCTACGCGCCCGAGGATTTTTGCGTGCTGTCAAGCGTCGCCGGCGTGGGTGACGGAGCGGTCACGGTGGGCGAGACTCTGCCGTGCGAGCTGTTCCGCGAGGCGCTCGAGGCCTTGGACCCCGAGGCGGTCCTGCTGCTGGACGATCGCGCGGCCGATACCATGCGCGAGACCTACGCCGATATGCTCGTGGCGATCGATGACTTCGACACCGCTATGCTCAAGCCCGGCCTGGTCGCTCATGTGCAGGGCCGCCGCGTGCTCGCGCTCGACGGTTTTGAGGCGGCGCTCACCGACAAGGCCGCCAAGCAGCGCATGTGGGCATACATCAAGCAGCTGACCCCGGCGGCCGCTCCGCTGTAGCGGATTGGCGCCGGCGAGCGATTGTCTGGCGGGCAAGGCACGCCTCGAGATCGGCACCGCACTTCTACATCACAGCGCGCAGCTCAAACCGATCGCCGTTAATGCGGAACTGACAGTTGCCGTTCATGCGCTCCACGGCAAGTTTGATGCTCCTGGTGCCAAAGCCGTGGCCCGCATGCCGGGTCACGGGCATGCCGTCGACCATGCGCGGCGCGCGGTCAAACGTGTTGGAAACTAACAGCAGCAGCTGGCCGTCCTCTAATCGCAGGTCAAAGTCGACGAATCGCTTTCCTTGGGGTGCGGCGCTTGCGGCGGTGATAGCGTTTTCCAAGGCATTTGAGAGCACGCTAAACAGGTCGGCGTCACCTACGTGGATGGTTTCGGGTACGGCGGCGCGCAGGTTGGCGGTAATGCCGTTTCTGTTGATTTCCGAGTTAAATGACGAAAGCGCAATGTTTACCGTCTCGTTGGCGCAGAAGCGGCGTACGGCGGTGCGGTCGCCGGCTTCGCAGAGTTCGTCGATGCGATCGAGCGCCTCGTCGGTGTGGCCTTCCTCAATTAAAGCGGCCAGGCCGCGTAGGAAGTGGCGCATGTCGTGGCGAAGAATCGACAGCTCGCGCCCAGATTGACGCCAAGCCTCGAGCTCTTTGATGGCGACGCTGTCGCGGGTTTCGAGCATCCAGCGCTCTCGCTCGGCGGTTTCCTTTTCTTCGTATTCGCGCAGGTAAACGGCGAGAAACATAAGATAGAAGGCACAGAGCGCAAATGCCAAAAACTCAACCGTTACCACCGAGCCCGAGTGGAACAGCGTGGTGTAGACGTTGGTGGCATAGTCAAAGATGTAATAGACGAGCGGCAGGATTAAAAGGATGCCCAGCTCGGTGGTGCTTTTAATCGCCAAGCGCGGACCGATGTCGCCGGCCCAATGCAACAGGACGGCAAAGACGGCGAGTGTGGTCGCGATGCGCGCCAGATAGTACGCGATCTGAGAATCGGTTGCGGCAAATGCGGCGATGCCCATCCAATTGCTGAACTGGCAGCTCAGATAGGCACTCGTAATGCCGAGCACGGCAAGCAGCGGGCTCAGGCGGTAGCGCGCGCATAGGTAGATGGTAAGCGGCAGGTGCACGCCGAGCGGATAGACCTGACGGGCAAAAAGCTCTCCGCCGACGGCATTGGCGAGGCCAAATGCGCATCCAGTTACGGCACCGACCAGCACCAGTTCAAGCGCATGACGCCGGTTGATCTCGATACCGCACAGCGCCGCCGAGGCAAAGACGCCAAAGAGCAGCGTCGTGGCGTGGTGGATTGCCCAAAGGATCATTTCGACCGAGGAGACCATCAGCGCCTCCCGCCCTCGAAGCGCACCGCAAAGTAGGCGTCTTGGAATCCCTGCTTGCAGCTGCGCGAAAGCGGGATGCACGCGCCCGAGCGCATGACGATGTCCGTGCGGCCAAAGTGATCGATATTGCGCAGGTTGACCTGGTAGCTGCGGTGGCATTTAAAGAAGGTGGCATTTTGCGCCAAACGGTCCTCGACGCTGCGGAACGATTCGAGTGCCTCGATATCGCGTCCGTCGCGCAGGTGGAAGACCACGTGCTTGTTGCGCGCCTCGGCATATTCGATGTCGGACAGGCGCAGGGCGTGGTAGCCAAAGGACGTTTTGATTACGAGTTCGTCGGTTGCCGCCGGGCGCATGCTCGAAAGCTCGTCGAGTAACTGCGCCAGGCGTTCATAAGTTACGGGCTTGAGCAGATAGTCGAAGGCGCGGACCTCGTAGGACTCCAGTGCAAACTCGGGCGATGAGGTGAGAAATACCAGGCGCACGGCGGTATCGGCCTGGCGCAATTCGCGCGCGGTGTCCATGCCGTTGACGAGCGGCATGATCATGTCGAGCAGAATGATGTCGGCGCGCGATGCGGCATGGCGGGCCAGCAGGTCCTCGCCGCGCGTGACGAGCGCAACATCGACCGCCGTGCCCGTCTCGCTCGACCAACGGTCGATCATCCGGTGCAGTCTATCTAGAAAAGCGACGTCGTCGTCGCAGGCAATAATCTTGAGCATTCGGCCCCCTTAAGTAGTTCGATTTTGCCACATCGGGCACGCGCCGCTTGCGGGGGTGCGGACCGTTTGCGCCCCACGGCGTGCAGCTCGCGCCAAGCGGTGTTGCGGTGGTGAAAGATGCCTCCTGCGCTATCGAGAGCTCGGCTATCCTCAGCTTGCCAGTTTGAAAATGGACCTGCCACATGATTGAATCTTTATTTCAACTTTACACCTAGGTTTACAGCTGTCTTGTCAGCTGTAAACCTAGGTGTCATACTAAAGCCCCAAGATTCGCCAAAAGAGAGGGGCCTTGATGGCACAGAGCGCGAACATGGATGCGTCGGAGCTTGCACGCGATATCGCGGCCGGCCTGGCATCGGCAACGACGGCAACGGAGCGTGCGGCACTGGTGCCCGCAGAGCTCGTCGAGGCCATTCAGCAACTAAAAACCCAACGTGACGTGGTGATCCTGGCGCACTATTACGTGGCGCCCGAGGTCCAAGCCGTTGCCGATTACGTCGGCGATAGCTTCTACCTGGCAAAGCTCGCCAAAAGCCTGCCGCAGCAGACCATCGTGTTGTGCGGCGTGGAGTTTATGGGCGAGAGCGCCAAGCTGCTCAATCCCACTAAGACCGTGCTGCTGCCCGAGCCGGGCGCGGACTGTCCCATGGCGCACATGGTCAAGCGCGAGACGGTCGACGCGGCGCGCGCCGAGTACGGCGACGACCTGGCCGTGGTGTGCTACGTCAACTCCACGGTCGAGATCAAGAGCTGGAGCGACGTGTGCGTCACCAGTTCCAACGCCGTTAAGATCGTGTCCGAGCTGCCGCAGCAGCATGTCCTGTTCATTCCCGACCAAAACCTGGGACGCTTCGTAGCCGAGCAGGTGCCGCAAAAGCACGTCATCCTCAACAACGGCTACTGCCCGCGCCATCACATCATCACCGTCGAGCAGATCGTCGACGCGACGGAGGCCCACCCCGACGCGCTCGTGCTGGCGCACCCCGAGTGCAAGGCCGACGTCCTGGCCGAGGCCGACTACATCGGCTCCACCGCCGGCATCATCAAGTATGCCGAGGAGTCGGACGCGAGCGAGTTCATCATCGTGACGGTCCGCGGCGTGCTCTACGAGCTCGAGCGCCGCTGCCAGGGCACCGGCAAGAAGTTCTATTTCCCCGCGGTGCAGCCCACCTGCGTCAACATGGATCTCATCACGCTCGAAAAGCTCGTGCACTGCCTGGAGACAGGCGAGGGCGAGGTGCAGATCGGCGTCTCGGACGAGGCAGCAGACCAGGCCAAGCTCACGCTCGACCGTATGCTCGAGTACGCAGCACGCTAGAACAATGTTGCATGAGGGACGGTCCCTTATGTCACATTCAAGGGAGAGGATTCCTGTGGAAACCAAGCAATACCCCGATATGGAGTGCGACGTCGTCATTGCCGGCTGCGGCGTGGCGGGTCTGTACGCGGCCCTCAATCTGCCGACGAGCGCGCGCGTGATCATGCTTTCCAAGGGCGCTGTCGACGAGTGCGATTCGATGCTCGCGCAGGGCGGTATCTGCGTGCTGCCCGAAGGCTCAGACTACGATGCCTTCTTTGAGGACACCATGCACGCCGGTCATTACGAGAGCCGCCGCGAGAGCGTCGACATCATGATCCGCTCGAGCCGCTCGGTCATTAACGACCTGCTGGCGATGGGCGTGGATTTTGAGCGCAAGGCCGACGGCAGCCTCGACTTTACCCGCGAGGGCGCGCACAGCCGTCCGCGCATTGCCTTCCATGCCGATATCACCGGCAAGGAGATTACGACCAAGCTGCTCCAGGCCGTTCGCAAGCTGGATAACGTGCAGATTTTGGAGCACGTAGCCATGACCGATATCCTGACGGGCGAGCGTGACGGCGCCACGGTGTGTGCCGGTGTCGTCGCCGTTTCCGTGGACGAGGACAACTCGGTTCGCCCCGCCGACGAGCTGGCAAATGCCGCCGAGGGCGTGCATGCCGGTAAGCCGTTTAAGATCCATGCCCGCCATACGCTGTGGGCGACGGGTGGTATCGGTGGCGTGTACGATCACTCCACCAACTACCCGCAGCTCACCGGCGACGCCTGCTACATCGCGCAGGAGCACGGCATTACGATGGAGCATCTGGACTATGTGCAGATTCACCCCACGGGACTGTTCTCGCCGCAGCCGGGCCGCACCTTCCTGATCAGCGAGAGCTGCCGCGGCGAGGGCGCGATTCTGCTCAACGCCGCCGGCGAGCGCTTTACCGACGAGTTGCAGCCGCGCGACGTGGTCGCCGCTGCTATTCGCGAGCAGATGAAGCAGGACGGCACCGAGCACGAGTGGCTGAGCTTTGCCCCCGTCGAGCGCGACGTGGTGACCGGGCACTTCGCCAACATCCGCGCGCGCTGCCTTGAGGACGGTCGCGACATCCTGGATGAGCCCATCCCCGTCACGCCCACGCAGCACTACTTTATGGGCGGCGTGTGGGTCGACAAGGACGGCCGCACCTCGATGCCTGAGCTCTACGCCGCCGGCGAGACGGCCTGCAACGGCGTTCACGGCAAGAATCGCCTAGCTTCCAACAGCCTGCTCGAGTCCCTAGTCTGGGGTCGCCGCGCCGCTTGGCGTATGCGCACCGGCGAGTCGCTGGCCGTGGAGCAGGCGGGCGAGCCCGCGCTCGATGGCCGTCATCGCGCCTTGAGCGCCGACACCCTGGCAATCGATGATTTGGCCCGTGCCGCCGGCACGCAGGCCGTGGAGGAGTAGACCATGAATCCCATTACCATGAAGCTTGTCGTCGATGATCTGATTTTGCAGGCCCTGCGCGAGGACATTACCTTTGAGGACGTGAGCACGGCGAGCGTGTGCCCCACGGCGCGCCCCGCCACGGTGGAGCTCATCGCCAAGGCCGACGGCATCATCGCCGGCCTGGATGTGTTCGCTCGCACCTTTGAGCTGCTGGATTCGCAGAGCTCGGTGCTGTTTGATGTCGTCGACGGTGACGAGGTGCACGCCGGCGACCACGTGGGCCAGGTGCGCGGCGACGCGCGCGTGCTGCTTTCGGGCGAGCGCGTGGCGCTCAACTATCTGCAGCGTATGAGCGGTATCGCCACCTACACGCACAACATGGCGGCGGCGCTCGAGGGTACCAAGACCGTGCTTGTCGACACGCGCAAGACCACGCCGGGCATGCGCGTCTTCGAGAAGGCCGCGGTCGAGATCGGCGGCGGCAGCAACCACCGTTACAATCTGTCGACGGCTGTCATGCTCAAGGACAACCACATCGACGCCGCCGGCGGCGTGACGCGTGCGATCGAGATGGCGCGCGCCCATGCATCGTTTACCGCGACGGTCGAGATCGAGTGCGAGAACTTGGACATGGTACGCGAGGCTGTGGAGGCCGGTGCCGATATCATCATGTTCGACAACATGACCCACGACGACATGGCTGCCGCGATTGAGCTTATCGCCGGCCGCGCCAAGACCGAGTGCTCGGGTAATGTGGATGCCAGCAATATCCGCGCGCTCGCCGACCTGGGCGTTGACTTTATTAGCTCGGGGGCATTGACGCACTCTGCGCCGATTCTCGACCTCTCGCTCAAGCACCTGCGTCTGCTGGACGGTAAATAATGGACGCCCGCGAGCGTCGCCGTGCCATCATGGGCGTGCTCGAGGGGGCCACGGAGCCCGTTTCGGGCAGCGCGCTTGCTCGCGAGGTGGGTGTGAGCCGCCAGATTGTCGTGCAAGACATCGCCCTGCTGCGCGCCGATGGGCACGATATCGTGGCGACCAACCGTGGTTATGTGCTGCAGGAGGCCCCCAGCAGCCCCGCCGTGCCCACGCGCTTGGTCAAGGTTCGCCACAGCGTGGAGCAGACAGGTGATGAGCTCACGAGTATCGTCGACGTGGGCGGTGCCGTGCTCAATGTAATCGTCAACCACCGCGTGTATGGCAAGATCACAGCCGATCTGGACATTCGCAACCGTCGCGATGTTGAGCGCTACCTGCACGATATCGAGAGCGGCAAGAGCTTTCCACTACTAACGGTGACGAGCGGCTATCACTTCCATCGCATTGCGGCAGAGGACGAGCAAACCCTCGACGACATCGAGGCTATGCTCAAGGAGAAAGGCTACTTGGCAGACCTGATGCCTTACGAGGACGATCTCTCTTAGCCGACGCTGCAAACGCCCCTAAGCGGCAATCTGCAGCGGTGCCAAATTTAGTTATCCGCACAAACAAAAAGGAGGCCTCCGCGGCGATGCGGAGGCCTCCTTTTTGTTTGTGCACGGTGTACTTTTGAGTGTGCAGGTGGGGGAGTTGTTACTCCTCGACGATCTCGGTGATCGCGCCAGCGGGGCAAGCGTCCTGGCAAGCGCCACAGGCGACGCAGGAGTCCTCGTCAGCGACGGTAGCGACGTCCTGGAGCTCCAGAACGCCAGCGGGGCAGGAGTCGACGCAAACGCCACAAGCGATGCACTCGTCGGCATCAATTACGGGATGAGCCATGGTAGTTTCCTCTCTGTTGACCGACGCTACAGACGATGCGCGCCGGTTTGATTCGGGCAAAAACATACCACGGGAGCGACCGTTTGCAATACCCTCTGGCCGGCATCTTCATACCGTTCGCCGAGTATGCCAAGGTTTACTAAAAAACACGCAGGTGGGGCCGTTGAGCTGCGCAAATGTTAGCTAAAGGTGACTTGAAATATTGAGCTATTGAGCGCGCTTGCGGAAAGGGCATCCCGTTATTTGGCCGAAAACTGGGTCGCAGTTTCCGGTTGGGCCCGCTGGCGGAAACTGCGACCCGTAATCCACGTCCAAAACGGGACGAGTTTTCCATAAGGCAGCCCCAGGCACCCCCGGACGCAAATCTCAGCCATCTCTACATAGATCTCGATAGACTTGCCGAGAACTCCATCAGCGCATCTACCTGCGCATTTGAGAACCTAAACTCTCGGCAATAAGAAATCTTATATGAATTGACTTAGATTTTGTATATTCCGGCCCATAAGGGGATACACTACATCCTGAAAGACAAGCCGAAGCGCCGCGTGACAGACCGTCGAGGCGGCGCGAACGCACAAGAGAGAGGGAATTTCTAATGAGTAAGATTCTTGGTATCGACCTTGGTACTACCAACTCCGCCATGGCCGTCCTTGAGGGCGGTTCTCCGACCATCATCGTAAACGCTGAAGGCGACCGCACCACCCCGTCCGTCGTGGGCTTCCGTGCCGACGGTGACCGCGTCGTGGGTAAGGCCGCTAAGAACCAGGCTGTCACCAACCCCAAGAACACCGTGTTCTCCATCAAGCGCTTCATGGGCCGCAAGTACTCCGAGTGCACTTCCGAGATCAAGACCGTGCCGTATGAGGTCAAGGAGGGCCAGGGTGGCCGTGCCGTCGTCGACATCGAGGGCAAGGACTACACCGCCGAGCAGGTGAGCGCCATGGTGCTCGCCAAGATGAAGGCCGACGCCGAGAAGTATCTGGGCGAGACCGTCACCGACGCCGTCATCACCGTCCCGGCCTACTTCAACGACGCCCAGCGTCAGGCCACCAAGGATGCCGGTAAGATCGCCGGCCTCAACGTCAAGCGTATCGTCAACGAGCCGACCGCTGCTGCCCTGGCCTATGGTCTGGACAAGCAGGGCACCGACCAGCGCATCTTGGTCTTCGACCTGGGCGGCGGCACCTTCGACGTCTCCATCCTCGACCTCGCAGACGGCGTTTTTGAGGTTCTGTCTACCTCGGGCGACAACCACCTGGGCGGCGACGACTGGGATCAGCGCGTCATCGACTGGATGGCCGATAAGTTCCAGCAGGAGAACGGTGTCGACCTGCGTCAGGACCCCATGGCCCTGCAGCGTCTGAAGGAGGCCGCCGAGAACGCCAAGAAGGAGCTCTCCGCCGCCCAGCAGACCACCATCAACCTGCCGTTCATTACCATGAACCAGTCCGGCCCGCTGCACCTCAACTACACGCTGACCCGCGCCGAGTTCGAGAAGATCACCCGCGACCTGCTCGAGCGCTGCAAGCAGCCTGTCACCAATGCCCTGCGCGACGCCAAGCTTAAGCTCTCCGATCTGACCGAGGTCATCCTCGTCGGCGGCTCCACCCGTATGCCCGCCGTTCAGGAGCTCGTCAAGACCATGACCGGCAAGCAGCCCAACATGTCCGTGAACCCCGACGAGGTCGTTGCTGACGGCGCTGCCGTCCAGGGCGGCGTGCTCACCGGCGACGTCGAGGGCATCCTGCTGCTCGACGTTACCCCGCTGTCGCTGGGCGTCGAGACCATGGGCGGCATCATGACCAAGATGATCGACCGCAACACCACGATCCCGACCTCCAAGACCGAGGTCTACTCCACCGCTGCCGACAACCAGACCAGCGTCGAGATCAACGTGCTCCAGGGCGAGCGCGAGCTTGCCCGCGACAACAAGTCGCTCGGTAAGTTCCAGCTGACCGGTATCCCGGCCGCCCGTCGCGGCGTGCCGCAGATCGAGGTTACCTTCGACATCGACGCCAACGGCATCGTCAAGGTCTCCGCTAAGGACAAGGGCACCGGCAAGGAGCAGCAGATCACCATTTCTGGCTCCACTGCTCTGTCCGACGACGAAGTCGATCGTATGGTCAAAGACGCCGAGGCTCATGCCGAGGAGGACAAGAAGCAGAAGGAAGAGGTCGAGGTCCGCAACCAGACCGACAGCCTGTGCTACTCCACCGAGCAGACCCTCAACGAGCTGGGCGACAAGGTTTCCGCCGACGTGAAGTCCAAGGCCGAGGCCGCTATCGCCGACGCCAAGAAGGCGCTCGAGGGCTCTGACGTCGAGGCCATCAAGGCTGCCGGCGAGTCCCTGCAGTCTGTGGCCTACGAGCTGGCCCAGGTTGTCTACGCCGACGCTCAGCAGCAGACTGACGGCGCCGCCGGTGCCCAGCCTGCCGACGATGACGTTGTCGACGCCGACTACGAGGTTGTGGACGACGAGGACAAGTAATCATGTCCGCCCGTAAAGCTCGCACGGAGGCGGCTGCCGCTGGCGCCGCCCCCGTTGACTCTGAGGAGAAGGACGTGAAGATTCCCGTAGAGGCCGTCGACGATACCGAGGCCAACGAGGCCGAGGCCGCCGAGGCTGCCGAGAACCAGGTAGAGGATTCCAACAAGGAGGCGACGATGACCGAGGACGAGATGGTGGAAGCTGCTATCCGCGCCGGTGAGGAAGCCGCCGACAACGACTTTAAGCTCAAGTTCGAGCAGGCCCAAAAGGAGCTTGCCGACGTGCGCAATGAGCTCGACGCTGCGGCAGAGGCTCAGAAGGCCGCCGAGGACAAGGCGAAGGACGCTACCGAGCGCACCGCCCGCCTGCAGGCCGACTGGGAGAACTTCCGTCGCCGCACCGCCAACGAGCGCCTTGCCGAGCGCGAGCGCGCGACCGAGAAGCTTGTCACCGCGCTGTTGCCGGTGATTGACGATATCGAGCGCGCGATCGACCATGCCCGCAGCCAAGAGCTTACCGACGACTTTAAGCAGTTCGTCGATGGCGTTGACGCGGTACATGCCAAGCTGCTCGATGTGTTTGCGCACGAGGGCGTTGAGCCCATCGACCCCAAGGGCGAGGCGTTTGATCCGCTTGAGCATCAGGCTGTGGGTCGCGTCGAGGACGCATCGCAGTACGACGAGACCGTCAACGACGTGTACCAGAAGGGCTACCGCATGGCGGATCGCATCCTGCGCTCCGCGATGGTGACGGTGACCTACGGTGGCGAGAAGCGCCCCGCACCGGAGCCCGAAGCGGCGCCCGAAGCGGCGCCCGAGGATGCCGCGGCCGATACGGCCGAGAGCACCGAGGAGTAATTGAGAAGGGCCCCGGGGCAACACCCGGGGCCCTTTCTGGCCTAGTGCCATATGAAAGCATGAGCCGTCGTCTGCATGGACGGCGGACGTAACAGGAGAGGAGCTACGATGGCTGCAGGCAAAACCTTCTATGACATCCTGGGCGTATCCAAGAGCGCCTCCGACAAAGAGATTAAGAGCGCGTTTCGCAAGCTCGCGCAAAAATATCACCCCGATGCCGGCGGCGACGAGGCCAAGTTCAAGGAGATTAGCGAGGCCTACGAGACGCTTTCGGACGAGAAGAAGCGCAAAGAGTACGACCAGATGCTCATGTTCGGCGGCATGCCGGGCGCGGGCGGCGCGTATAGCGGTGGCTACGGCGCCGGTGCCGGCGCGAGCGGCTGGGGCGATATCTTCGACAGCATCTTTAGCGGCAACGGCGCCTGGGGCAGCGATTGGGGCTCGGGCTTTGCCGGGGCCGCGGGTAATGCCGGAGCGGGCCGCAGCCGTGCTCGCAAGGGCGGCGACCTGTCGCTGACCGTCGATGTGACGGCCGAGGACGCGTTCCGCGGCGTGACGCACAAGGTTACCTACCGCATTCCCTCGACAGGCGAGCAGCAGACCATTACGGTCTCGGTGCCTGCGGGCGCGGTCGACGGCGGCAAGCTGCGCTACAAGCGTCGCGGCGAGTACGGCGTTGCCGGCGGCGAGCGCGGCGACCTGGTCGTGACCACGCACGTGGAGGAGCACCCGCTGTTTAAGCGCAAAGGTGCCGACGTGACCATGGAGGTACCGGTCTCGGTCTACGAGGCGGCGCTCGGCTGCACGGTGGACGTGCCCACGCCCGGCGGGGCGACGGTTCGTCTGAAGGTACCGGCGGGCACCCAGACGGGCAAAAAGTTCCGCTTTAAGGAGATGGGCGCGCCCGATGTTAAGCACCGTGGCCGCACAGGCGCGCTGCTTGTCGAGATCAAGGTGCAGGTCCCCACGAACCTGTCCGACGACGAGCGCGATGCCATGACCAAGCTGCGCGAGACCGACACGCGCGACTACCGCGAGAAAGTCAACCGTTACAAGGCGACGTACTAGGGCGGTCGTGGCGCACGCCCGCGCCCGCGGGCTTATGATGGACGATAACGAGACGGAAAGGGGTCAGGTAGCATGGCCGAGGACAATAGGAACAAACCGCTGTACATGATCAGCGTGGCGGCCGAGCTGACCGGCATGCATCCGCAGACTCTGCGCGTCTACGAGTCCAAGGGCCTGGTGAACCCCCAGCGCTCGGGCGGCAACACGCGTCTGTATTCGCATGCCGATATCGAGCGCCTGGAGCTCATCAACCAGTTGACCGACGAGGGCATTAACCTCGCTGGCGTGGTGCGCATCCTCGATATGAAGGAGCGTGCCGAGGAGCGTGAGCGCGAAAACGAAAAGCTCCGTGCTCGCGTGCGCCAGCTCGAGGACGAGCTGCACGAGTACAAGATGCAGAAGAAGATCACCGCCCTGGCCCCGCGCGACGGCTCGGTTAACCCCGAACAGGTCATGCGCAAGCTGCTGGGCGCCGGCGGGGATTTGTAGGTTCCGCCGTTCTAACGAACGGCGGACCGGTCGACGCTGCGCGCCGCCCACCTGCGGCGTTGCCTTGCTCGCTCTAGCGGGCTTTCGCTGTCCGCGCCAAAACATCGGCGTTGTTATGGGTAGTCGTAGTCATTGGGGACGTTCTTAAATGACTAGTCGAAAGGGACACTCTTGCACCAAATCTGCCGGCCCACACCGGGCTCGTCCTTTGCTTTACCGAGATAAAGTGAACGTGCAGATTCGTAACCTGCTGGCAACCGTTCTATGGCACGATATTGGACGAATGTATGCTATGCGTCCAAATCTTTTGGGCAGAGTGGGAGACAGTATGGTCAAGCTGTACGAGGACGGCATCTACCTGCGTAACGGCAGCGAGGTTGTGCCTGAGGCCGAGGCTGCCGAGCGCGGTATTACGCAGACGCCCGAGGATGCCAAGCGCGGCACCATCGCGTATTCGATCCTCCAGGCACACAATACGTCCGGCGACCCCGAGGCGCTCAAGATTCGCTTCGACGCCATGGCGAGCCACGACATCACCTTTGTCGGCATCATCCAGACGGCGCGCGCCTCGGGCATGGAGCAGTTCCCGCTGCCCTACGTGCTCACCAACTGCCACAACTCGCTGTGCGCCGTGGGCGGCACCATCAACGAGGACGACCACGTCTTTGGTCTTTCGGCTGCCAAGAAGTACGGCGGCATCTTCGTCCCGCCGCACATCGCCGTCATCCACTCCTTTATGCGTGAGAATTTCGCCGGCTGTGGCAAGATGATCCTGGGCTCCGACTCGCACACCCGCTATGGTGCCCTGGGCACCATGGCCGTAGGCGAGGGCGGTGGCGAGCTGGCAAAGCAGCTGCTGCGCGACACCTACGATGTCGCCTATCCCGGCGTCGTTGCCATCTACCTCACGGGCGCCCCGCGCCCCGGCGTTGGCCCGCACGACGTGGCGCTCGCCATCATCCGTGCCGTCTTTGCCAAGGGCTACGTTAAGAACAAGGTCATGGAGTTTGTGGGCCCGGGCATCGCGAGCATGACGACCGATTACCGCAACGGCGTCGACGTCATGACCACCGAGACCACCTGTCTGTCGAGCATCTGGGCTACCGACGAGGACACACACGCATTTTTGGCCATGCACGGCCGCGGCGACGACTACCGCGAGCTCAAGCCCGCCGATGTTGCCTACTACGACGGCTGCGTCGAGGTCGATCTGTCGAGCATCAAGCCCATGATCGCGCTGCCGTTCCATCCTTCCAACGGCTTTGAGATTGACGAGCTCAACGAGAACCTCGAGGACATCCTGCACGAGGTGGAGCTCGAGGCCGCCAAGATCGGCGAGGGCAAGACGCACTTCAGCCTGCTCGACAAGATCGTCGATGGCAAGCTGCACGTGCAGCAGGGCGTGATCGCCGGCTGCTCGGGCGGCAACTACGACTCCGTGGTCCAGGCTGCCCGCGTGCTCAAGGGCGCCAACACCGGCTGCGGCGAGTTCTCGCTGTCGGTCTATCCCACGAGCCAACCCGTGGCACTTGAGCTTACACGCCGCGGCTATATCTACGACCTTATGGAGGCTGGCGCGATTGTGCGCACGGCATTCTGCGGCCCGTGCTTCGGCGCCGGCGACACGCCTGCCAACAACGGTCTGTCCATCCGCCACACCACGCGTAACTTCCCTAACCGCGAGGGTTCCAAGCCGGGTAATGGCCAGCTGAGCGCCGTGGCCCTGATGGACGCTCGCTCCATTGCGGCGACGGCTGCCAACGGCGGCGTCCTGACGCCGGCGACCGACCTGCCCGAGGAGACTTGGGACGAGGCCTGCGAGTACACCTTTGACGACGCGCCGTACAAGAAGCGCGTGTACTGGGGCTTTGGCAAGGCGGAGCCTGCCGACGAGCTGGTCGAGGGTCCCAACATCAAGCCGTGGCCCGCGATGGAGCCTCTCGGCGACGACATCCTGCTCAAGGTGTGCTCCAAGATCATGGACCCGGTCACCACGACCGACGAGCTCATTCCCTCGGGCGAGACGAGCTCCTTCCGCTCCAACCCGCTGGGTCTGGCCGAGTTTACGCTCAGCCGTCGCGACCCTGCCTACGTGGGCCGCTCCAAGGAGGTCGACGCGGTGGAAAAGCGCCGCGTTGCCGGCGAGGCAGCGGGCGACCTGGCGGCACTCGATGCCGAGCTTGCCAGCGTGTTTGAGGCGCTGACCGGCGCGGGTGTCGCGGCCGATGCCAAGGCGACTGAGTACGGCTCCATGCTCTATGCCAAGAAGCCCGGTGACGGTTCTGCCCGCGAGCAGGCCGCGAGCTGTCAGCGCGTGATTGGCGGCTTGGCCAACATCGTCCACGAGTACGCCACCAAGCGCTATCGCTCCAACGTGATGAACTGGGGCATGGTGCCCTTCCAGATGGAGGCCGAGCCCAACTTTGAGGTGGGCGATTACGTCTTCGTGCCGGGTATCCGTGCTGCGCTCGATGGCGACCTGAAGGACATCGCCGCGTACGTGGTGCGCACCGACGGCACGGTCGAGCAGATTGAGCTCTACATTGCCGATATGACGGCCGAGGAGCGTGCCATCGTCAAGGCCGGCTGCCTGATCAACTACAACAAGTTCAAGGCCGCTGCCGAGTAACGCACTTAATTGTCCGCCCGGGGCTTACCCTTTCCCGCCCGCTCACGCGCTTCGCGAGGGTCGCGTTCGGGAAAGGGTAAGCCCCGGGCTACATTTCTGCGTTCTCGTTGGGTCTTGAGGGACGCTAAAAATAGACTTGCTTGAAGCCGCCTCTGTTATCGGGGCGGCTTCTTTTTTGTCGAAAACCGCCACAAAGGGGACAGGCACCTTTGTGGCGGTGGGGAACGAGCTCGATGTTGTTGTGATCGTTGAGCGGTATGTTAATGAGCGGCTCTACAGAATTTCATCCGGGTTGGCGGGTTTGGTTGTTTTGGGGATGCCGAGTTTGGATGACGCGAAATCGTCAACATTGTCCTTAATTCCGTCTTTGGTGTAGACAGTGACCATATAGGTGCTGTGTCCGAATTCGCCCTTGTCGCGTGTTGCCCAGGCATCCCAGTAGGCGGCCCCGTTTCGCCCTTTGATTTTTCCGACACGGCGGAGTTCTGTTCGCTTTAATTTCTGGTTGCTATAGATGGTTCGACCGGCTTCCGCGGTGAGCCCGCACTGTCCAAGCAGCTTGTCGAGGACTTGGTTCATGTGGCGCTCATCGGTGTTTGGTGCGTAGTCGTAGGCGAGGGTGATGGAGTCGAGTGGCTGGTCGTCGATCAGATAGTTTAGCGCCTGAGGTTCAAGGCAGAAATAGGGGGAGCATCCGTCGACCTTGCCGAGCAACGGTAACTTGGACTGCCAACTTCCGGTGGGAATTGCATATTCGTAGAACACGCCACGGCAGACAAAGGAGAGCGAGGTGGCACGCGAGCCGGCGTCGATCATCCCGCAAAGATCGAAGGGCGAGGCGATACCAAAAGAAAAGGGCGTGATGACGATAAGGAAGAGCATCACGATGGGTATGGCGAGAATGGCGATGACGTTGCGACCGGTGGAATGAGACGGCTTCATATGCGCTCCTCGAGACAAAGATCTGTTGAGGATAGGCAGAAATGGATATGTTCAGAGAACAATTCAAGTTTAATCTCATGGCGCGAGATGGTCGACCGTTAGCGTCGAAAACCACCACAAAGGTGCCTGTCCCCTTTGTGGTGGTGAGGAGCGCGCGGCTTCTTTTGGTAATAGTGTTAGCTGGCGGTATCATTAGTGCAGGTGGCGAAGGTTTGCATTGTGGGGTGTTTTGCCGTGAGCCGTTCTGCCCGTATTGGATTGATTGTCTTGGCGCTTGCGATCGCTGTGGTTGGCGCGGGCGCTGTCGGTATGGCATTTCTACCTGCTGCGGTGACGGAGCCGTTGGTCAAGCCTGTGGCTCAATCTGTCGAACTTCTGACCGGCGACGACAAGCCCGAGACCATTACCGTTGATTTTGATGAGCAGCCGGCTGTGCTGGGTATTAGCAATTATCCGAGTATTCAGCTTGGGGCCATGCGCTATACCACGGATACAAGCCTGATCGATAGGGCGTCCGAGCTACTCAAGGGCAAAACATTTAAGCGTTGGTACGGATATGCGTCCTATCGGGCAAAAGCGAACGACATGGTTGGCGGATGTCACTCTTCCATCGAGCTGGACACTGCAAACGGCGCAAAGTTATGTGATGTCTCGTACGATCCGGGTTACGAGGGCAATGAGGGTCCGGGTATTTACATCATGGCCGGCGATGCAGCCTATGTCATGGAGGGCGACCAGGCCGAGCTCAACGATTTTATGGGTCAGTGTATCCAAGATGCCTATGAACAGACCTGCTTGCCCGACCCGCAGACTGCACGCGATAGTGGGTCTGCCCGTATATGGCTCTTCGAGGATGAGATGCCCTGGAGCGGCGAATCGGGAAGCACGGGTTCGGCAAGTAAATAGAGACTGCAACCACCACAAAGGTACCCGTCCCCTTTGTAGTAGTTCTCGGTTTGTCTCGATCTGTAACGTCTTGGCCGCTAAAAGTGGGCCTGGTGTTACAGATTTAGATTTTCGATTCGGGTGTCTTCTGTTTGTCTCAATCTGTAACAGATGGGGCCCTATTTGCCGAGTAGTTGTTACAGATTTAGATAAACGGGCGCCGCTGAGCATTTCATCTCGATCTGTAACACCTAGGACCAAAAATGGCTGCTAGATGTTACAGATCGAGATGGTAGTGCGCCTGGGCAGCGGCGGGCTGACATCTCAGTACCCTATCCATCAATCACTCAGAAAATCTTATATATAGAGACTTAGATTTGTGTATAAGATCGCGCAAAGCTGGCAACAATACTTCTCGAACAACGTGAAGCCGCCCCGTAGGGCGGCCGCCCCAAGAGAGGTGATTCCATGAGAATCGATAAGCTAGCAATGACGTCGCGCGAGGCGTTGCAGACCGCCATGAGCACGGCTGCCGACGCGCAGGCTGGCGCGGTGGAGCCGATTCACCTGCTGTCTGCCCTGCTCGGTGCCGGCGAGCGCAATATCTCCGTGATCATCGAGCGCATCGGTGCCGACCCGGCCCAGCTTGCACGCTCCACGCAGGATGCCATCGACCATGCGCCTAAGGTTTCGGGCGAGGGCCAGCAGATGGGTCTTTCCAATGAGCTCGTCCGCGTCATCGAGAAGGCCGAGAAGAAGGCCACCAAGATGGGCGACAGCTTTGTGGTGACCGAGCATCTGCTGATGGCGCTTGCCGAGGACAAGGGTGAGGCCGGCCGCGTTCTGCGCGACGCCGGCGTGACCAAGGAGCGCATCGAGCAAGTCTACGAGGAGCTGCGTGGCGATGACCGCGTGACGTCTGCCGAGGACAAGACCCAGTTTGAGGCGCTGGAGCAGTACGGTCGCAACATTTGCGACCTCGCCCGCGCCGGCAAGCTCGACCCGGTCATCGGCCGTACCGATGAGATCCGTCGTACCATCCAGGTCCTGTCTCGTCGTACCAAGAACAACCCCGTGCTCATCGGCGAGCCGGGCGTCGGTAAAACTGCTATCGTCGAGGGCATCGCCCAGCGCATCGTGGCCGGCGACGTGCCAAGCACCCTGCGCGACCGCGACCTCATCGAGCTCGACATGAGCGCGCTGGTCGCCGGCGCCAAGTACCGTGGTGAGTTCGAGGACCGCTTAAAGGCCGTGCTCAAGGAGGTGCAGAAGTCCGAAGGTAAGGTCATCCTGTTCATCGATGAGCTCCACACCATCGTGGGCGCGGGTGCCACCGAGGGCTCCATGGACGCCGGCAACATCCTCAAGCCGGCGCTCGCCCGTGGCGACCTGCACGCGATCGGCGCGACCACGCTCGACGAATACCGCAAGTACATCGAGAAGGACGCGGCGCTCGCCCGTCGTTTCCAGACCGTTATGGTGAGCGAGCCTACCGTCGAGGACACCATCTCGATCCTGCGTGGCCTCAAGGAGAAGTACGAGATCTTCCACGGCGTGCACATCACCGATAGCGCGCTCGTGGCTGCCGCCGACCTCTCCGATCGCTACATCGCCGACCGTTTCCTGCCCGACAAGGCCATCGACTTGGTCGATGAGGCTGCAAGCCGCCTGCGCATGGAGCTCGACAGTATGCCGGTCGAGATCGACGCCACCACGCGTCAGCTCACCCAGCTGCAGATCGAGGAGCAGGCGCTCATGAAGGAGACCGACGACGCCTCCAAGGAGCGTCTGGAGGCTCTGCGCCAAGAGATTGCCGAGGTCCAGGAAAAACTCAACGTGCAAAAGGCTGGCTGGCTCAACCAGAAGAACGCCATCGACCACGTGCAGGAGCTCAAGGGACAGCTCGACGAGGCCAGGAGCGAAGAGGAGCGCGCGACGCGCAACGGCGATCTGGGCCGCGCGTCCGAGCTGCGCTACTCTGTGATTCCGGGCCTGCAACAGCAGATTCAGGATTCCGAGGCTGCGCTCGAGGCACAAAAGCAGCAGGACGGCGAGGGTCTCAACGAACAGGTGACCTCTGATGAGATCGCCGAGGTCGTGAGCGCCTGGACCGGCGTGCCCGTGTCCAAGATGATGCAGGGTGAGCTCGACAAGCTGAAGGGTCTGGAGGGCGAGCTGCATAAGCGCGTCATCGGCCAGGACGAGGCCGTCTCCGCCGTTGCCGCAGCTGTGCGCCGCAGCCGTGCGGGCCTCTCCGATCCGGACAAGCCCATCGGCAGCTTCTTCTTCCTGGGCCCCACCGGCGTGGGCAAGACCGAGCTCGCCAAGGCGCTTGCCGAGTGCCTGTTCGATGACGAGCGCGCGCTCGTGCGTATCGACATGTCCGAGTACATGGAGAAGTTCAGCGTCCAGCGTCTGATCGGTGCGCCCCCGGGATACGTGGGCTACGACGAGGGCGGCCAGCTCACCGAGGCCGTACGCCGTCGCCCCTACTCCGTGATCTTGCTCGACGAGATGGAGAAGGCCCATCCGGATGTCTTTAATGTGCTGCTGCAGGTGCTCGACGACGGCCGTTTGACCGACGGTCAGGGTCGCCAAGTGTCCTTTAAGAACACGATTATCATCATGACGTCTAACGTGGGCTCCAAGGCTATCGCCGAGCTTTCCGGCAAGGACGAGGAGGAGATGCGCCATCAGGTCAACGCGGCCATGGCTCAGACCTTCCGTCCCGAGTTCCTCAACCGTATCGACGATATCGTGGTGTTCCATCCGCTCGGCATGGCGCAGATCGAGAAGATTGTCGACATCCAGCTCGCCGACGTCCGCGCGCGTCTGGCCAAGGAGCGCATGACGCTTGCCATCACCCCGGCGGCCAAGCAGATGCTCGCCGTGGGCGGCCTGGACCCGGTCTTTGGCGCCCGTCCGCTCAAGCGTCTGGTGCAGCGCGAGGTCGTGGATGCCATCGCCGCCGCTATCATCGACGGCACGGTGCGCGAGGGCGATCAGGTGACGGTCGATGTCGACAAGGACGGCGGCTTTACCGTCGTGTGCGACAATACGCCGGCGGCCACCTACGAGGTCCCCGACGCCGAGTAGATTTTGGGCCATGCCTTAAAATCTGCCTTTTGAGCCGAACGCCAAGGGCGGCGGATCCGATTGGGTCCGCTGCCCTTTTTCGTGCGACAATCGATGGTGTTGAACGTGAGCACATGGCAAGGAGCTATGCAGATGAAAGACGAGAACAAGACGAACGCACCGGTGGCTGAGGCGGCGCCCGCCGCACCGAAGACTCCGCCTAAACCGGCGCCCAAGCCGCGCGACCCCTATATCCGTGCCGAGAACGAGGACGATGACGGTTACGATCCCTACAGCGATCGCCGCCCCGAGCGCGAGCCAATGTTCGAAGCCGATCCGTGGCGCTGAGTGCCACCCAAAAGGTCACCAATAAGTTGCGGTGAAATAGGGACTGTTTTGCGGTTTGACCAGCAAAAACAGTCCCTATTTCACCGCAACTGCGTTAGGGATGTGGGTGTTGGGCGGCTGTCTTCGGGCCGGCTAGTCCTGGGCTTTGATGCTTGGCAGGAGAATCTGGGCGAGGTAGTCGGTCTCGAGTTTGGTCGCGGCGTCTGCGTTGCCGTCTTTGCCAACCAGGTCGTTCTTAATCTGGCTATAGGTGTAGCGGTTGCCGGTCGTAAGCTCGACAAGTTCAATAGCCTGGTCCATGGGGTAGGTCGACACGGGGTTCTGCGTGCGCCCGTTGATGGTTTGCGGAATCACGTACGGATAGACAGGGCCGCTGGCGTAGACGGTGTAGCCGTTGCCCAGGCTGACCGTGCCCAAAACCGTATCGCCGTCATCGGGGGTAAAGGTCTCGCCGTCGCGCACTGCGACAAGCGTCACGAGCGGTGTGTTGGTGTCGCTGTCCAGATAAATGCACAGCGTGCTGCCGTTTTGCCAGGTTGCGACCTTGCCATACCACTCAACCGGAATATCGAGCTGATACAGGTTCGTCGCCTTGTGCCGAGCGTCGGCATCGCGGGCGGACTGAGCCTCGCTTGCGCTTACGGCGTTGGCGGCGGCATCGCGGCGCGTAATTGCCGCCTGCTGGAGTATCTTTGCCGCGGCGGCAGAGCTTGCGCCCCCTTCCTCGGCATACTTGGCGGCGGCATCGATCTGGTCGTCAGTCACCGTGTCGGCCGAAGGTGCCTTGAGCTTAAAGGTGGCTTGAGCGCGCAGATCCTGCCCATCGCTCTTAATGGTGACCTGCGCCTTGGTGGTCGGGACGGTGTAGATGGTGCCGTCTTCCGCGATGGGGGATCCAGCAATGGAGAACGTGTAATCGCCGGGCAGCAGCTTAATGCCGCGACCATGCTCGTCAACGTAGAGCGTTTCGCTCACGGAAGAACCGTCGGAATCCTGTCCGCTCACCTGCACGGGAATCTTGGAGCCAGTTGAGCAGTCGAGGCCCGCGGCATGCACGCCAATTTGCACCGACATCATCGTGTGCGCACTGGCGGCGACAGCGGCAGCCTGCTCTTGCTGATATCCGTTCCAGGCAGCATAGCCTGCGCCGCCGGCGACGAGCGCGACGGCCACAACGCCGGCAACCATCAGGTTGCGGCGCTTGGGCGACATCTTACGATGACGAACCTCGGCTTCGCGTGCCGAGGGAACGGACGGCAGGGGAATATCGCCCATGGCGATGGTCTCGTCCACGGCAGGCGCAGAGCCTAAGCCAGGGAGCTCGCGGGTCAGCGAATCTTCGGCCGGCAAGTTGTCGAGCAAGATGGTTTCCTCGCTCGTGTCGGATTCGGGCTGGTCGTCGGCCTCGCATTCGGATTCCTCGTGCCCCGCCTCGTCTTCGGTGGGCGCGGCGCCATCGTCTTTTGCATCCTGATCATCGGGCTGCGCCTCGATTTCCGACTCATCCTGTACATCAACGCTCGAATTGCCAAACGCAACATCGTCAAGCGAAATCCGGTCTAGGCTCTCCAGGGCCTCGGCACACGCTTCTGCATCTTGGACCGCGTCCTCTTGGCCCGTCGTCTCATCTTTCATATATCCCCCAAGCTCAATATCGGGACAACACTGTACCCAAAAACGGGACCCTATAGAGCCGCCGCATGATTTGAAATCCGATTTTATATATGCGCATGTTTTTGAATAGATGAATAGAGACGCAATGACAAAAGCCCCCGAAAAGCGAGCGAAACGCTTTCCGGGGGCTCTGCGAGACATTGGATTGAAAATCTGGCGAGCGGGCCTATGCCCAGGCGCCAACAGCGACCAACATGTTACTCGGCGTGCGCGTAATCCACCTTGGCGCGACGAGCGGTAGCCTTCTCCCAATCGCTGGTGCCCTCAAAGACATCCTGCTTGTAGGGATTGCGGCCGAGCTTCTTGGCGCGGTAGGCGATGTAGATGATCGCGGCGACGTTGGCGACCAGCGCGGCAATCGAGACCGCGGTGGCGGCGCCGGGGTCGAGCGTGGAGTGGGTCACAAAGATGGACTCCTCCTGGAAGTACGGGAACACCTGGGCAAACATGCACCAAATGGCCAACGTAAAGGCGCGATTCTGGATCCAGCCGCCTTTGTTCCAGATAAAGGCGGCGACGGTGGGCGCCAGCAGCAGCGCAAAGCCGCAGAACCAGGAGTGGGTGGGCAGGCAGTTGTAGGTGTAGCAGAAGTTCCAGATATCGTAGGCGATGATGTAGACCCAGGTCATGTCGGGCCACAGCATGTCGGTCTTGTCCTCGGAGGCGTAGACGCTCCACCAACCGGTCATGCAGAAGATGTTGATGATACCGGCGATGCCGTTGAACACGTTGTTCCAGCCGGCCAGCTGCCTGGCGCCCTCGGAGGTGACCCAGGTGGACTCGCCCAGGACAAAGAAGTGATAGGCGCTCTCGAAGTCGGACACGACGGCGATCATGATGTTGATGGCGACGATCACAAACGGCCATGCGCGGAACCAATGCGCCTTGCCGATCTTGCCCCACTGGTACTTAATGGCAATGAAGCCCCAGCAACCGGCCAGCGCCGCGTATACCTTGGCGTAGTGGAACCAGCTGTTCTGGTACACATGGGTGGGGTTGGCGAGCGCCCACTCGGCGCCCTGTGAGACGCCGATGGCGATGGAGACGCAGTAGATGGTCATGGCCAGCGGAGCCACGCCAAAGATGATCGCCGCGCCCAGCTTGGTGCGGCGGCCGACCTCGTTGAGCACGATCAGGCCAATAAAGACCATGGCCCAGCCGGCCCAGTGGATAAGGGTATCGCTACCCCAAACATCGAACAGCATGCTGCTCTCCTTTCACACGCCCGCGGCCCCTCTTCTGATCGCGGACAGTTTGGCCAAATGTCGTCAGTTCTGGGGTTTGCGCTCCGGATACTTGGCGGTGTAGCCCTCGATGTGGAGCGTCGAGGCGATGATTTCCTTGACCGTCTCGTCGGGCACATCGGGGTGCGTGCGGATATACATCAACAACCCCATGATGAGGGTGTAGAACGTCTCGTAGACATGGTCGATGCGTAGCTCATGATGGGTGACAAAATCCACCACGGTGGTGTCGCAGATATACTGCGCCACGCGCTGGACTACGTTGTGCAAAAAGCCGCCGTAGAGCGCGCCGCTGCTTGAGGTGAGCGTACTCGGCAGCTCGTGGCCGCTGGCGACCAGGCGCTTAAAGAGCGGGGCGACGGTGTCGAGTGCGCCTTCGATGTCGCCAACCGTGCGGTTGGCATTCCACTGCTCGAGCTCGGAGATAAAACCGTCGATTGCCTCGTCCATGACGGCGGTGACGGCGGCGTCCATGTCAGCGAAGTAGTGGTAGAACAGCGAGCGCGTGCAGCCGGCTCGCTTGGTCACGGCCGATACCGAAAGATGAGACACGCCCAGCTCGGAGCTCACGGTGCGCACGGCATCGAGGATCTCGCGACGGCGTTCGTCGCCCGTCAAGCGCTTTGCCGTGCTGTCGGGCGCGGGGACGGCGTCGGCCACAGAGGTGTTCGCTGCGTTACTGCTCATGTGCTTGCCGCCTTTCATCCGTTTGAGCCTGACCGTTCGCCTAACAGTCTTGAATATTGTTGACGGTTCGTCAATACTGTTTTTGACACAATGTCAACAATAACGGGTGAACGGCGTGGGGGCATGTCGAGCCCGTAAAAAGAGGGGCGCTGCGTGCCTGCCAGGCTGCGACAAGAGAAGGGACGACTATGATTCTCAACGGACCGGGGATTAGCTACACCGAGCCCGATATCGGTGCGGAGTTTGTGCCGCCGCTGCCGGAGCATCCGCGCGAGGCCATCGTCAAACTGTGCGAGCACTGCACTAACCGCCTGCTGCATCGCGACGAGCTGCTGGGCTACGAGTACTGGTCGTTTGCCGAGGCCGCGACTGACGAGCAGGCCGAGGTACTCTGCAAGATGAAGATGCGCCGTCCCTACACGCTGCCCGAGATGGTCAAGCTCACCGGCATGCCCGAGGCCCAGATCGAGAAGATGCTCGACGACATGAGCTACACGGGCTTGCTCGAGTACAACTGGGAAAACCCCGAGCGCGCCAAGCAGTGGGTGCTGCCCATGCTGGTGCCGGGTTCTGCCGAGTTCCTCAACATGCGCGTGAGCCAGCTCGAGGAGCATCCGGTCTATGCTAAGTTCTTTGAGCAGGCGTCTAAGGGACCGCTGTCCAAGGCCACGCCGATGGTGCCGCCCGGCGGCGCTGGCATCGGCATGCACGTCATTCCGGTCGAGAAGGCTATCGATGCTTCGAGCACCTCGGTGCCGATCGAGCATATCGAGCATTGGCTCGACAAATACGAGGGCAAGTATGCCGCCAGTACCTGCAGCTGCCGCGCGAGCCGTCGCGTGATGGGCGAGGGCTGCGCCGACGACCCCGCCGACTGGTGCATCGCCGTGGGCGATATGGCCGACTATGTGGTTGAGACCGACCGCGGCCACTATGTGACGCGCGAGGAGGTCTACGACATCTTGCGCCAGGCCGAGGACAACGGCTTTGTGCACCAGATCACCAATATCGACGGCGAGAACAAGATCTTCGCCATCTGCAACTGCAACGTCAACGTGTGCTACGCCCTGCGCACCTCGCAGCTGTTCAACACGCCCAATCTTTCGCGCTCGGCCTATGTCGCTAAGGTCGAGAAGGACAAGTGTGTGGCCTGCGGTCGCTGCGTTGAGGTGTGCCCGGCCGGCGCCGCCAAGCTCGGCCAGAAGCTCTGCAGCAAAAAGGCCGGCGGACGGGTGCCCGAGTATCCGCGCCAGGAGCTGCCCGATGCCACCAAGTGGGACCACACCAAGTGGTCGCCCAACTACCGCAACGATAACCGTATCGAGACGCACGAGTCCGGCACCGCGCCCTGCAAGACGGCCTGCCCCGCGCACGTTGCCGTTCAGGGCTATTTGAAGCTCGCGGCGCAGGGTCGCTATGACGAGGCCCTAGCACTCATTAAGCGCGAGAACCCGCTGCCCGCCATCTGCGGGCGTGTGTGCAATCGCCGCTGCGAGGATGCCTGCACCCGTGGTCGCGTGGATGCCGCCGTGGCTATCGACGAGGTCAAGAAGTTCATCGCCCAGCGCGATCTGGATGCCGCGACCCGCTATGTCCCGCCCGTGGTGACGCCGACGCGCGCTGGCGGCTTCGATCAGAAGATCGCCATTATCGGTGCCGGCCCGGCCGGTCTGTCCTGCGCCTTCTATCTGGCCGAGAAGGGCTACAAGCCCGTCGTATTCGAGAAGAATGAGCGCCCGGGCGGCATGCTCACCTATGGCATTCCCAGCTTTAAGCTGCAGAAGGATGTTATCGAGGCCGAGGTCGAGATCATTCGCCTGATGGGTGCCGAGTTCCGCTATGGTGTGGAGGTCGGTCGCGATGTGACGCTCGACGAGCTGCGCGAGCAGGGCTTTAAGGCCTTTTATGTTGCCATCGGCTGCCAGGGTGGTCGCCTCGCCGGTATTCCGGGCGAGGATGCCGAGGACGTGACCGTGGCCGTCGACTTCTTGCGCGAGGTCAACAGTGGCAAGATCGACGCGCTGCCCGGCCGCACCATCGTGGTGGGCGGCGGCAACGTGGCTATCGACGTCGCACGCAACGCCTGCCGTCTGGGCTCCGAGCACGTTGAGATGTTCTGCCTGGAGAGCGAGGCTCAGATGCCCGCCAGCGAGGAGGAGCGTCGCGAGGCCGTTGAGGACGGCGCCCACATCAGCTGCGGCTGGGGCCCCAAGGAGGTTCACCTGGACGAGGCCGGTCGTGTGTGCGGCATCACCTTCAAGCGCTGCACGCGTGTCTTTGACGACGAGGGCCGTTTTGCGCCCGAGTACGACGAGAACGATCTGCGCCGTGTCGATGCCGACCGTGTCGTCATGTCGATTGGCCAGTCCATTGTGTGGGGCGACCTGCTGGCTGGCTCCAAGGTGGAGCTCGGCCGCGGCCAGGGTGCCCTTGCCGATCCCCAGACCTACCAGACCGCCGAGCCAGACATCTTTGTGGGCGGCGACGTCTACACCGGCCCCAGCTTTGCCATCGACGCCATTGCCGCCGGTCACGAGGCCGCCGTGTCCATCCATCGCTTTGTGCAGCCAGGCTCCACGCTCACCATCGGCCGCAACCAGCGCCACTACACCGCGCTCGACCGCGACGATGTCGTGATCGAGAGTTACGACAACGCGAGCCGCGAGGTGGCGCATGTCGACCGCGACCGCGAGAAGGCTGCACCCTTTAGCGAGTACGTCGAGACCTTTACCGAGGAGCAGGTGCGCGCCGAGACCGCCCGCTGCCTGGGCTGCGGTGCCTCGATCGTCGATCCCAACAAGTGCATCGGCTGCGGCCTGTGCACCACCAAGTGCGCGTTCGACGCCATCCATCTGGATCGCGACCGCCCCGAGTGCTCAACGATGGTCAAATACGAGCAAAAGCTCCCAAGCCTGGGCAAGTACGCGCTCAAGCGCGCCATCAAGATCAAGTTTGGTCGCAAGTAAGCGGCCATAACGGGAACGACGGAAGGAATTAAAAGTGCACGAGCTCGGAATCGTCTATCACATCATTCGCGATGTCGAGAACGTGGCGCGCGCCAATGGCGTGAGTCGCGTTTCGAGCGTCACGCTGCTGCTGGGCGAGGTCTCGGGCGTCGTTCCCGATCTCCTGCTCGACGCCTGGCGCTGGGCGGCAGATAAAAAGTCCATCGCGCAGGGTGCGGAGCTTCTTGTGGAGCTTGTCGAGGCCGTGACGCATTGCGAGGTGTGCGGCCGCGACTATGCGACCGTCGAGCACGGCAAGACCTGCCCTCATTGCGGCAGCGGCGAAACATACCTGCTGCAGGGCCAGGAGGTCATGATTAAGCAGATCGAGACCCCCGACGAGGACCCGGCAGGCGCTGTCCCCGATGACCCCTCCGACGCCCCCGATGCCGTCGATGCCGCCAACCCTCTCCACATCGCCTAGAATCCCCTATAAGTTGCGGTGAAATAGTTCCTAAATCCAGCCTTCTGGCTCTTAAACAAGAACTATTCCACCGCAACTTTTTTGAGTAGTTTCGTAGTGCATAAGTCACGAAAATAGTCAAGTCATGTCTGTTTAAACAAAATAGCAGTAGTACAAGTACATTCGCACTTGCTTAAAATCATTATTAATGAACAGCCTGCTTGTATCTGTAAAGTACATGGCTTGATGAGCGACGCTCTGGCGGGTAATGAGTCGAAAACCAGCAACGTAATCAATTTGTAACAAACTTAGACGTTTAAACAAATAATCCAACCTTTTGCGGATTTAGCTATAATTCCACAAACCAAACAGGTATACTCCTTTCATGTCGTGTAGGAATTACGTAGACAAAAAGGAGGTTATGTGATGGTAAGTATTGTTCTTGCTAGCCACGGGGACTTGGCAGCTGGAATCAAGCAGACGGGCTCGATGGTCTTTGGCGATCAGCCGTCTGTGGCCGTGGTCTCGCTCGAGCCGAGCATGGGCCCCGACGACTTCCGTGCTAAGGTCGAGGAAGCAGTCGCTTCCTTCGACGACCAGGAGCAGGTACTCTTCCTCGTTGATCTGTGGGGCGGCACGCCGTTCAACCAGATCAGCGGGCTCATCGAGGGCCACGATTCCTGGGCTATCGTCACCGGTGTCAACCTGCCTATGCTCATCGAGGCATATTCGCAGCGCTTTGACGCAAAGAACACTGCACATGCGATCGCAAAACATCTCGTGACTGAGGCTAAGGCTGGCGTGCGCGTCAAGCCCGAGTCTCTGGAGCCCGAGGAGAAGAAGCCGGCTGCGGCCGCCGCTGCTCCTGCAGGCGCCATCCCTCCGGGAACGGTTATCGGCGATGGGCACATCAAGATCGCCCACGTCCGTATCGACACCCGTCTGCTGCATGGTCAGGTGGCTACCACGTGGACCAAGCAGATCAACCCCAACCGCATCATCGTGGTTTCCGACGGCGTTGCTCACGACGAGCTCCGCAAGACCATGATCGAGCAGGCTGCCCCTCCGGGAGTCCATGCCAACGTCGTGCCTATCAAGAAGATGGCCGAGGTCGTCAAGGACACGCGTTTTGGCGACACCAAGGCCATGCTGCTCTTCGAGAACCCGCAGGATCTGCTCAAGGCCATCGAGGCCGGCGTCGACATCAAGGAAGTCAACATCGGTTCCATGGCTCACTCCAAGGGCAAGGTCGTCGTCACCAACGCCGTCGCTATGGGCGATGACGACGTTAAGACCCTCGAGGCCCTCAAGGCCAAGGGCGTCAAGTTCGAGGTCCGCAAGGTTCCTTCGGATGCCTCCGAGGATCTCGACGCCATGTTGAAGAAAGCTAAGGCCGAACTGGCCGCTCAAGCATAGTAAAGGAGGGTCCGATACATGTCTGCAATCACTATTCTGCTTGTTGCGATTGTCGCGTTGCTTGCCGGTATGGAAGGCATTCTGGATGAGTTCCAGTTCCATCAGCCGCTCGTGGCATGCACGCTTATCGGTCTCGTAACCGGTCACCTTCAGGAGGGCATCCTCCTGGGCGGTTCGCTCCAGATGATGGCCCTTGGCTGGGCTAACGTCGGCGCCGCCGTCGCGCCTGACGCCGCTCTGGCCTCGGTCGCTTCTTCGATCATCATGGTGCTCGCCCTCAACGGCGGCGCCACTGATTCGGCCAAGGCCGTTACTGCGGCCATCGCCGTCGCCGTCCCGCTGTCGGTCGCTGGTCTGTTCCTGACCATGATCTGCCGTACCATTGCTACCGCTATCGCTCACGCCATGGACGGTTGCGCCGAGAAGGGCGACTTCTCCGGCATCGAGCGCTGGCAGTATGCTGCCATCCTCATGCAGGGCCTTCGTATCGCCATCCCGGCAGTGCTTCTGTGCGTCATCCCGGCCGAGGCCGTTACCAACGCGCTTAACGCTATGCCCGACTGGCTGTCCGGCGGTATGGCTGTCGGCGGCGGCATGGTCGCTTCCGTCGGTTACGCCATGGTCATCAACATGATGGCCACCAAGGAGACCTGGCCGTTCTTCGTCCTCGGCTTTGTCCTTGCTGCCATCCCTCAGCTCACGCTGATCGCCCTTGGTCTCATCGGCATCTCCCTTGCCCTCATCTACCTTGGCCTTAAGGATCTGGCCAAGCAGGGTGGCGGCATGGGCGGTGGCTCCGGCGACCCGCTCGGCGACATTCTGAACGATTACGAGTAGGAGGGGAGTGATACATATGGCAGAGAACAAGATTCAGCTCACCAAGGCTGACCGCAAGAAGGTTTGCTTCCGTCATCAGTTCCTTCAGGGCTCGTGGAACTACGAGCGTATGCAGAACGGCGGCTGGTGCTTCGCAATGATCCCTGCGATCAAGAAGCTCTACACCAGCAAGGATGACCAGATTGCCGCTCTTAAGCGCCACCTGGAGTTCTATAACACCCACCCCTATGTTTCCGCCCCCGTCATTGGCGTTACCCTCGCCCTCGAGGAGGAGCGCGCCAACGGTGCTCCGATCGATGACGTCGCCATCCAGGGCGTCAAGGTCGGTATGATGGGCCCGCTCGCCGGCGTCGGTGACCCCGTCTTCTGGTTCACCCTTCGCCCGATTCTGGGCGCTCTGGGCGCTTCCCTGGCCCTGTCCGGCAGCATCGCCGGTCCGTTGCTGTTCTTCTTCGCGTGGAACATCATCCGTTACGCCTTCCTGTGGTACACGCAGGAGTTTGGCTACAAGGTCGGCTCCTCCATCGCCAAGGACCTCTCCGGTGGTCTGATGGGCAAGGTCACCGAGGGCGCTTCCATCCTGGGTATGTTCATCATCGGCGCCCTGGTCGAGCGCTGGGTGTCCATTTCCTTCACCCCGATCGTCTCCACGGTCAAGCAGTCTGCTGGCGCCTTTATCGACTGGGCTAGCCTGCCCTCCGGTTCCGAGGGTATCAAGGAAGCGCTGACGATGTACAACTCCGTCGGTGCTACCGCCCTTGATCAGATGAAGGTCACCACGCTTCAGGCCAACCTCGATCAGCTCATCCCCGGCCTTGCCGCCGTGTGCCTGACCCTGCTGGTCTGCAAGCTCCTCAAGAAGAAGGTCAGCCCGATTGTCATCATCCTGGCTCTCTTCGCCGTCGGCATCATCGGTCGCTTCTGCGGCTTCATGTAAGCACGCTTCGGCTTAAGACCGAGAATTGCTAGGCAAGGGCTTTTGAGCCATTGAAACGGACCGCACCCGGTGGGTACACTGGATGCGGTCCGATTGTTTTATTTGGAGGGCGAGGCGCGCATGGCGCAATCTCAGAACAGCACGGTCGATTTGGCAACGCCGGCAACCTGCCTGATGGGGCTTACCAGCCACGGTAACGTGATGGTGGGCAATAAGGCGTTTGAGTACTATAACGAGCGCAATCCCGAGGATTATATTCAAATCCCGTGGGATGAGGTCGACTATATTGCCGCCGAGGTTTTGCGCGGCACCAAGAAGATCACGCGTTTTGCCATCTTCACCAAGGACAACGGTCACTTTACGTTTTCGACGCGCGACGACAAAGAGACGTTGCGCGCGGTCCGCAAGTACGTCGACGAGGATAAGCTTGTGCGTTCGCCCGATTTTATCGATGTGACGGCCAAGGGCGCCAAGAGCATCCCCTCCGTTATCAAAAACCTCTTCCACAAAGGCAACTAGTCATTAAAGAGCGCCCCCCAAGTGGGACGCAGTTTCCCATGGGGCTCGATCGGGAAAGTGCATCCCAGTTCGAGCGCCGATTCCGGGATGTAGTTTCCGGAACGGGGTCGTTTGGGAAACTGTGTCCCGTTTCGAGCCGAAATTCTGGGACACAGTTTCCAGCGAGGTCCCATTGGGAAAGTTTGACCCAGAATTTGCCTGGATAGTGGGACACACTTTCCGGAGGGCTGTTCCACCGCAACTTCGAAGAGTGGCTATACGCTGTATTACAACGGCGTAAATCTGCTACACTAGTACAACATGCCTCCGTAGCTCAGGGGATAGAGCACCGCTCTCCTAAAGCGGGTGTCGACGGTTCGAATCCGCCCGGGGGCACCAGAAGATTATGACGGCGTCGCGAGAGCGGCGCCGTTTCTGGTTTGTGGGGACCGCCGGCAGGATTCGAGCCGTCGACACCCGCGTCAGCAATTTCCCCGCGGGGGGGGTCGAATCCGCCCGGAGCACCAGAGATTTGTCGAGCCCGGTACCGCTACGGTGCCGGGCTCTTCTGGTCTAAGGCATGCCGTAGTGTTCGCTGCTTCAGATAAAGAAAGCGCCCGCTTGCTGGGGGAGCAAGCGGGCGCCTGTGAGCGAATATGTTTGCGGCGAAAGCCGTAATGAGCGGTGAGGTGGCGACTAGTTGGTCGTACCGGAATCGTCGCCCGTGCCCGTGCCCGAGCC
>DBFOPP010000020.1:0-3230 GCA_048428865.1 Collinsella sp. | reverse complement strand
GGCCCGAAAGAAAGGTAGGAGGCCATGACGAAAGGTCTGCACGTGCCTTCCGAGATCGGCAAGCTCAGGAAGGTCTGCCTGCACCGTCCCGGCGACGAGCTCCTCAACCTGCCGCCCGACGAGCTCGAGCGACTCCTGTTCGACGACGTCCCGTTCCTGGAGGTCGCGCAGCAGGAGCACGACACCTTCGCCCAGATCCTGAGGGACCAGGGCGTGGAGGTCCTCTATCTCGAGAACCTCGTCGCCGAGGTGTTCGACCAGGTCCCCGGCGCCCGCGCCGAGTTCACCGACCAGTACATCGCCGAGGCCGGCATCCGCGGCCAGCACATGCCGCAGATCGTCCGCGAGAAGCTGGACTCCATCGAGGACAACCTCGAGTTCGTCAAGAAGACCATGGCCGGCATGACCAAGTCCGAGATCGACATGCCCCTCACGGCCTCCACGACCCTCGACTCCCTGGTCAACTCCGAGTCCGAGTCCGACCTGATCATCGACCCGATGCCCAACCTCTACTTCACCCGCGACCCGTTCGCGGTCGTCGGCGAGGGCGTCAACCTCAACCGCATGTACTCGGTCACCCGCAACCGCGAGACCCTGTACGGCAAGTACGTCTTCAAGTACCACCCCGACTACAAGGACGTCTCGCTGTACTTCCGCCGCGACTGCCAGTTCCACACCGAGGGCGGCGACGTGCTGAACATCAACGAGAAGACCCTCGCCGTCGGCATCTCCCAGCGCACCCAGGCCGCCGCGATCGACGTCATGGCCCAGAACATCTTCTGGAACTCCGACTCCAAGGTCGAGCGCATCCTGGCCTTCGACATCCCGGTCTCGCGCGCCTTCATGCACCTCGACACGGTCTTCACCCAGATCGACGTCGATAAGTTCACGATCCACCCCGCCATCATGGGCACCCTGCGCGTCTACGAGCTGACCGCCGGCAAGAACCCGGGCGACGTGAACATCCGCCTGATCGAGGACACCCTCGAGCACGTCCTGGAGGACGCCACCGGCGTCGACCAGGTCAAGCTGATCCCCTGCGGCGGCGGCGACCCGATCGCGGCCTCCCGCGAGCAGTGGAACGACGGCTCCAACACCCTGTGCGTCGAGCCCGGCAAGATCTGCGTCTACGCCCGCAACACCGTCACCAACGACGTGCTGTACAAGGAGGGCCTGGACCTTCTCGTCGTGCCCTCCGCCGAGCTCTCCCGCGGCCGCGGCGGCCCGCGCTGCATGAGCATGCCCTTCTGGCGCGAGGACCTCTAGGGTCTTCTAGGACCCGTACAGGTCATAATACATACATCTAGCTGCCATTAGATGTCTCCCATTGGGGCGGTGCGGGTTTTCGCACCGCCCCAATCTTGTATGAGGAACGTCAACACGATTGGATGACTGCTTTTGTAAGGAGCTTGGCCATGGACATCAAGACGATTGGCGTTGAGGAATGGCTCAACGTTTGGGAGAAGAGCGCCACGTGGGACATCGCCCAGTCGACGATCTCGTCGCTCACCATGGGCGAGCTGCGCGCGCTTGATGAACAGGACGGCGCCACGTTCTACGAGCGCCTGGATCGCGAGAAGATGAACTACGGCTGGATCGAGGGCTCGCCGGAGTTTAAGGCCGAGGTTGCCAAGCTGTATCGTCGGGAGGTCAATCCCGATCACATTCTGCAGACCAATGGCTGCACGGGCGCTAACCTCAACGCCATCATGGCTGTGGTCGAGCCCGGCGACCATGTTATCGCCGAGTGGCCCACCTACGCGCCGCTCTACGAGATTCCGCGCACGCTGGGCGCCGAGGTCGAGTATTGGGAGCTTCGCGAGGAACTCGGCTGGAAGCCCGATATCGAGGAACTCAAGCGCTTGGTGCGCCCCAACACCAGACTCATCTGCATCAACAACGCATCGAACCCCATCGGTACGGTGCTCGATGCCGATATGCTCGGCCAGATTGCCGAGATCGCCCGTTCGGTGGGCGCCTACGTGCTGTGCGACGAGGTGTATCTGCCGCTTGAGAACACCGAGGCCTTTATGTCGATGGCTGACGTGTACGAGAATGCCATTGTCACCAACTCGGTGTCCAAGACCTATTCGACGCCTGCGGCCCGCGTGGGCTGGGTCGTGGCAGACGAAGAGATCTCCAGCCGCATCCGCACCTATCGCGATTACACCATGATCTGCGGCGGCGTGTTCAACGATGCCCTGGCGACCTATGTGCTTGAGCACAAGGACAAGATCCTTGAGCGCAATCGCAAGATCGTGTTTGGCAACCGCGATATCGCGCAGGCTTGGATCGATACGCAGCACCGCGTTTCCTGGACGGCGCCGCAGGGCGTGTCCACCTCGTTTATCCAGCTTGATATTCCCGAGGACGACGAGGAGTTCTGCAAGCGCCTGCTGTCCGAGAGGGGAGTGCTGCTGGTACCCGGCAGCCGCTTTGAGCTTCCCTGCGGCGCACGCCTGGGCTACTGCGCGAGCGAGGACGTTCTGCGCGAGGGCCTGAGGCTTTTGGGCGAGGCACTGGCGGAGTTCGATCGCTAGGATTCCGATGATCTTCGAGGGCCTTATCCAAATTAGCCGAAGATAATCGAAAACGGACCCGTTTCCCTAGTGAAGCGGGTCCGTTTTTCTATACCGAGAAGTCAAGTTGTTACAAATGGAGCCGTAAAGCGAGTCGGTATCCGCTGGGCCTTATACTGAGTTTCCGGTGAACGGTATCAAGCGTCTGGTAAACGGTAATATATTTACCAGAAATGAATAGGACAAACTTTTTTCTGAATAAAAATGAAAATGGTTGAGACACGGTATGAACCGCTAATTCTATTCATAGCTTTATTGGAAATATGCAATTTGAGGATGGTTTAGCAAAGTTTAGTTCCATTTGATTTTAGGATTGAAAACGCGTTTAAGCACGTAAATACGCTTTATTAAGATGAAGTGTGCCATGCGTGAAGTATATGTGTATGCCGTTCACCCCCTATAAAAAACCGTTCGGGGGCAAGGTGGAAGTATGAGCTAATTTTGGATATAAATATGTCGTCAGCAATAACGCCTCACACGGAGGGGCGCTAACGAATCGGCCCTGACAAGGGCCCGAAAGAAAGGTAGGAGGCCATGACGAAAGGTCTGCACGTGCCTTCCGAGATCGGCAAGCTCAGGAAGGTCTGCCTGCACCGTCCCGGCGACGAGCTCCTCAACCTGCCGCCCGACGAGCTCGAGCGACTCCTGTTC
>DBFOPP010000019.1:0-49964 GCA_048428865.1 Collinsella sp. | reverse complement strand
GCGTCGTAGAGCACGAAGATCGGGAGTAGCATGCATTCGTTTAAGATCACCAATCAATTCCTACTCGATGATGAGCCGTTCACCATCTTGTCGGGGGCGATTCACTATATGCGTGTTCATCCGAGCGACTGGCACCACTCGCTCTATAACCTTAAGGCTCTTGGGTTTAATACGGTCGAAACGTATGTACCGTGGAATCTTCATGAGCCAAAGCCTGGCGTCTTCGATTTTTCTGGTTCAATTGATTTGGCGGCATTTCTTGATGAGGCAGCATCGCTCGGTCTGTATGCAATTGTTCGGCCCTCTCCGTTTATTTGTGCAGAATGGGAATTTGGCGGCATGCCAGCATGGCTGCTGCGCGAACATGATATGAGGCCGCGTAGCAGCGACCCCAAATTTCTTGCTCACGTTGCGCAGTACTACGACCATCTCATGCCGATACTCGTCTCGCGTCAGATTGACAAGGGCGGAAATATCATCATGATGCAGGTTGAAAACGAGTATGGATCATATTGCGAGGATAAGGACTATCTTCGCGCGATTCGTCGCCTTATGGTCGAGCGTGGGGTTTCCGTGCCCCTTTGTACTTCCGATGGCCCGTGGCGTGGGTGCCTTCGTGCCGGTACGCTCATTGACGATGATGTGTTGTGCACCGGCAACTTTGGTTCTCATGCAAAGGAGAACTTTGAGGCTCTTTCTGCTTTTCACAAGGAGCATGGAAAACAATGGCCTCTTATGTGCATGGAGTTGTGGGACGGCTGGTTCAATCGCTATGGGGAGAACGTCATCAGACGCGATCCCGAAGATCTTGCCTCTTGCGTTCGCGAGGTGCTCGAGCTTGGAGGATCTTTAAACCTCTACATGTTTCATGGAGGCACCAACTTTGGATTTATGAACGGATGTTCTGCACGCCATACGCATGACCTGCACCAGGTGACATCATATGACTACGATGCTCCATTGGACGAACAGGGCAACCCGACCGAGAAATACTTCGCAATTCAAAGGACAGTTCACGAGCTGTATCCCGATATCGCGCAAAGCAAGCCGTTAACAAAAAAGGCGTTTTCCATGCCCGATATTTCGGTGAGTGAGCGCGTAAGTCTCTTTAATGTGCTCGATATTCTTTCGGAGCCGATTGAAGCCCAATATCCTATGCCCATGGAAGAGATGGGTCAGTCGTATGGATATACGTTATATACCACGACTGTCGAGCGTGACCGTGCAGATGAAGAGCGTATTCGGGTTATTGACGCCCGCGACCGCGCTCAGGTGTTTGTGAACGGTGACAAGGTGGCGACGCAGTATCAGGAGCACATCGGGGAAGATATTCACTGCGTTCTTCCCTGTGAACACAACCGCCTGGATGTTCTGACCGAGGATATGGGTCGCGTCAATTATGGTCACAAATTGCTCGCTGATACGCAGCATAAGGGCATTAGGACAGGAGTTTGCGTTGATCTTCACTTTGTTACCGGTTGGGAGATGCGTTGTCTGCCACTCGATAACATCGATAATCTTGATTATTCCGCCGGCTGGGTAGAGGGGCAACCTTCCTTTTATCGCGCAAAGTTTGATATATCTGAGCCGGCTGATACCTTTATCGACACTACGGGTTTTGGAAAGGGTGTGGCATTCGTAAACGGAACGAATGTCGGACGTTTTTGGGATAAGGGTCCCATCATGACGCTCTATGTTCCGCACGGTTTATTACACCCTGGTACCAATGAACTCGTTATGTTCGAAACAGAGGGCGTGTATGATGCGAAAATCTCCCTTCGCTCTGAGCCCGTTATCCGTACACTTGAACAAGAAGGAGTTGAGTAGAAATGATTGTAGGCGCACGAATCGACTTTCGCTTGATTCACGGACAGGTGGCAAACCTCTGGTCTAACGCCCGTCAGGTAAGCCGCTTCATGGTAGTTGACGACGAGGTATCGCAAGATGCTACCCAAAAGCAGGTTCTTCGCATGGCTTGCCCGGCAACTGTGAAGTTGTCCGTGCTTCCTGTCGACAAGGCCGCTGCCAACATCACTGCTGGCAAATATGATGCGCAACGTCTCTTCATTGTTGCGAAAAAGCCTGAGGTCTACGTTCGACTTTTGGAACAAGGTGTTAAGCTTGAGCAGCTCATCGTCGGTAATATGACGACAATGGAGCCGGTCAAGAAGCTGAATCGCAACATTAGTTGCGACCAGGGGGACCTTGACGCATTTGCCAAACTCAAGGCCGATAATCTTCCTATTGTCATTCAGCTGACGCCGCAGGATAACCCAGAGGCTCTCACGCTCTAGTCGAATTAACGCTAGGCCGTGAAGGGGGATGCACGGTTTATATAAGCGTATTGGTATTGTAGAAACTGTTACACCTTAAATAAGGAGTTAACCATGATTGCTTGGTGGCAGATTCTTCTGTTAACCCTGTATGCGGGTTATCAGATTCTGGATGAGCTGAACTGGTACACCTGTGCCGGCTCAGCCGTCTTCTCTGGTATGATTACCGGTTTGATTATGGGTGACCTACAGACTGGCCTGTTTATCGGCGGCAGCATGCAGCTCACCGTCCTGGGCGTTGGTACCTTTGGCGGCGCCTCTCGTATCGATGCCAACTCCGGCACTCTGGTCGCCACGGCCTTTGCCGTGGGCGCGGGCATGAATCCCGAGACGGCTCTTGCCGCTATCGGCGTACCTGTCGCTGCCATTCTCGTTTACACCGATATCGCCGGTCGTTTCGCCAACACGTTCTTCGGTCACATGTGCGATGCCGATATCGAGAAGATGAACTGGGGCGCCTACAACGTACACTACTTGCTCGGTGCCGTTTCCTGGATGTTGTCCCGCATGATTCCGGTCTTCCTGGCTCTCGCATTTGGCCAGGGCTTGGTCGAGGGCATCACCACCGCCCTTAACGGCGACTTGAAGTGGCTGGGTGACGGTCTGTCTGTTGCTGGCGGTGCCTTGCCCGCCGTTGGCTTCGCCATCCTGCTCCGTTACCTGCCGGTCAAAAAGCACGTCGCCTACCTGCTGCTCGGCTTTGTAGTCGCCGCCCTGTTTGGTACGGCCTTCACGAGCATCATGAACCTCAACGCCAACATCGTCGCTGTGAACGGTGCGCTTGGTAAGGGCGCCGTGGATATGGTCGGTATGTTCAATAACATGTCGATGCTGGCGATCGCTATTATTGGCTTTGCTCTGTCTTTGCTGTACTACAAGAACAACCAGCGTCCCGTCGCTGCTGCTGGCGCTGCGGAGGGAGACGACGATGAGCTCTAATGAGAAACTCGCCAATGGCACCACTGGCTACAAGATTACCAAGGACGACCTTGCGCAGATCAACCGTCGTAACCTGCTTGGTTTCCAGGATGGTTGGAACTACGAGCGCATGCAACACTCTGGTTATCTCTGGATTATCCTGCCCACGCTGCGCAAGCTGTACGGTGACGGCACGCCGGAGCTAAAAGAAGCCTGCCGCGCCCAGTGCGCACCGTTCTTCAACACCTCAAACTTCCTCAACACGATCATCACCGGTATCGATTTGGCGATTGAGGAAGAGGAGGGCATTGAGGGCCTCGAGGCTGTTGCCGGTCTCAAGACTGGTCTCATGGGACCGCTGGCTTCCATCGGCGATTCCATCTTCGGTTCGCTGCTCCCGACCATTTTTGGCGCCCTGGCTGCCAATATGGCCATGAACGGCAACCCCTTGGGTATCTTCATCTGGGTCGCCGTTAACATCCTTGTTGACTGGTTCCGCTGCAAGCAGACCCACATGGCCTATGAGCAGGGTATGAAGCTCGTCACCACCATGAGCGACCGCCTGAACGCGTTGACCGACGCGGCCTCCGTAATGGGTGTCTTTATGGTCGGTGCCCTGGTCGCAACCAATGTCGGTATCGTCATTGCAGCGAAGCCTGTTATCGGTGGCGTTACCGTTGACTTGCAGAATATCTGCAATATGATTTGCCCCAAGCTGGTTCCTGCCGCGCTCGTCGGCTTCGTATACTGGCTCCTTGGTAAGAAGGGCATGACCTCGACGAAGGCTATCTTTATCGTCTTGGTTCTGTCCATTGCCTTGGGTGCATTCGGTATCATTTGCAAGGGCTAAGTACCCCATATTGTCGCGACATTTGATCCTCAATTAAGATGTGGCGCACACCTCCAAGGCGACTTTATCGCCATATCCCCTGGAGTGTGCGCCTCTTTTGTTTTGTCGGACACCGCTGTTCATAGGCGGTTATGCAGTCATCGTGTTCGATTAATTCATTAAGGCTGCCTTGAAGGGAATATAGTGCAATGCCATTTTGGATTGTCCTGTTCATTTGTGTTGTCGTGGCTTATTTCGCTGTGACCGAAGGAGCGAAAAAATACTTCGATATGAAATTGCAGGTATTGTTTAACTTGGGCTTATACCAAGATTGCATAGACCTGCTCGATCGCAAACTTGCGCGTATAGTAATGTCTACGTATAAGCAGTATTACCTGCGTTTCACGATCTACGAAGCTGCTGATATGGACGCATATGCAGATCGAATGCTTGACCACTTGCTGGAGATGTCGTGCAGCGATAAGCAACGTCGACAGCTTGCGGTTCGCGCCTTTAATTTCTATATCAAGACGGGTGACCGCAAGCGGGCGGCGTCCATGTTGGAAGAGATGCGTCCCGTCGTGTCGAAGGGTATTTTGGCGGACAGTCAATTGACCTACGACATAGTCTTTCGCCGTCGGCATGATAAGATCGATGAGATGGAAGCCATGCTAGATACGAACGACCTTGGGTTACGCGGAAAGCTCTATCTGCTGCTCTCATATCAATATGAGAGTAGCGGGAACAAGAGCGAAGCACGTAGATATCGCAACCTTGAAAAGCAGCTTAGAGACGCTCACAGACCTCCCACGATAAAACAAAATACTCACTAAACTTTAATGATGCAGTGGTCGTAAGAGCCCTTTTGAGGGGTTCTATGGCTAGAGAAAGCGAACGGTAGAAAGGTAGATAGAATGATTGGATTTGTACTAACTGGTCACGGTCAGTTTGCACCTGGTTTGAAAAGCGCTGTGGATATGGTCGCCGGCGAACAGCCTAATTTTGAGGTAGTTCCTTTTGCGGGCTCGGAGGCGGTTACTTTTGGTGATGATTTGCGAACCTGCATTGCCAAGATGCGTCAAGCTTGTGATGGCGTATTGGTGTTTGTTGATTTGCTTGGCGGTACTCCGTTCAATCAAGCTATCCCAATGACGACTGAGCTCGATAACGTGACCGTTGTCACCGGAACAAATCTACCTATGTTGGTGGAGCTCGTTATGACGCGTGCGTTTGGAGACCCAACGCTTGATGAACTTGCCGAACGCGCACGGGTCGTTGGTCGTGAGGGAGTCGATCTCAAGAAACTCGAGAGTGCTGACATTGACGAAGACGATGAGATGTAGTGTCGCTATTAGCCCATTTATTGGACATGTTGGTGCGTTACCTGAAGGCTGAAGTATTGGTCAATTGCTCATTACGTGGAGAATATCATGACGTGCACGAGGCACAGACAACCGCTATATGACCAGCTCGTAGATATTCTGATCGAAATAATTGATCATGAATATCAGCCAGGTGATTTGATTCCGTCCGAACGTGAGCTTGCCGAACGTTTCGGGCTTTCGCGGTCGACTGTCCGGCTTGCAATTCAGGAACTTGAGTATCTTGGTCGGATTGTGCGAAAACAAGGTCGCGGTACGTTTGTTGCCGATCGACTAGCTCAAGCAACAAATCTTACCCAATCGTACAGTTTTACTGAACAGATGAAAGCGATGGGCCGGCTGCCAGAAACAACCATCTTAGAGTTCTGTGAAATGGAAGCAGATAAAACGCTTTCGATACAAATGGGGATTCGTTTGGGTGAAAAGGTATTAAAACTCAAACGTTTACGGATGGCAGATGGTATACCTATGATGGTTGAGCGTAGCTATCTTCCAGCAAGGCTCTTTATTTCACTCAAGCGTCCTCTACTCGAACAAAAGCCCCTTTACGATGTCATTGAGCAGGATTATCAGCAGAAAATTCGAGTAGCGGATGAGGAGTTCTCTGCGGGTATAGCACGTCCATGTGACGCTCGGCTTCTAGGTATTAGTGAGGGTGCGCCAGTTCTGGACATAGTCCGAACTACTCACAACACCCAAAATGATGTTGTCGAGTTCACGCTTTCGGTGGCTCGCGCGGACAAGTTCAAGTACAGAATCTCTCACTATCGAGATACTGTGTGATCGGATACGAGTGCTAACGAAAGAAAAACAGTCTATGACTACTACTCGATTTGACTTTTCAGGTTGAGTCTTTGTATATCAGAAAATTTAGTAAAGAAAGAGGTATTAGAAATGTTCGAGAAGAGTGTCGAGGAGCTCACCGAGCTCGGCGCCCAGATCACCACGGCCGAGATTGCTCAGCAGCCCGAGCTTTGGCGTGATACGCTCAACATCTATCGCGAGAACAAGGAGGCCATCGAGGCCTTCCTGGCCGAGGCTCGCGCTATGGGTGAGGGTCGTCTGTCCGTTGTCTTCACCGGTGCCGGTACGTCCGACTACGTTGGCGATACCTGCGCCCCGTACCTGCGTCACGCTGGCAACACTGATCTCTACGACTTTAAGCCCATCGCCACGACCGACATCGTGAGCGCCCCGCGCGACTTCCTGCGCGCCGAGGATCCCACGCTCGTGGTTTCCTTTGCCCGCTCTGGCAACAGCCCCGAGAGCCTTGCCGCCGTTGCCGTTGCCAAGGAGCTCGTCCACAACGTCAAGTTCCTCAACATCACCTGCGCTCCCGAGGGCAAGCTCGCCGTCGAGTCTGCCGATGATCCCAACGCGCTGACGCTGCTTATTCCGCGCGCCAACGACAAGGGCTTCGCCATGACCGGTTCTTATTCCTGCATGACCCTGCTCTCCACCCTTATTTTCGACACTGCCTCTGACGAGCAGAAGGCCGAGTGGGTCGAGACCATCGCCAAGATGGGCGAGGAGGTTATCGCTCGCGAGTCCGAGGTCGCCGATTACCTGGCTGGCGACTTCAACCGCGTGACCTACCTGGGTTCTGGCTCCTTCGGTGGTCTTGCCCAGGAGAGCCAGCTCAAGATCCTCGAGCTCGCTCACGGTCTGGTCGCTACTTCCTACGACACCTCTATGGGCTATCGTCACGGACCCAAGTCCTTCGTCGACGATAAGACGCTCGTCTTCGTGTTCGTCAATAACGACGCCTATACCCGTCAGTACGATATCGACATCCTCAACGAGATCGGCGGCGACGAGATCGCTCAGCACACCGTCGCCGTTCAGCAGGAAGGTGCTACCGTCTATGAGGGTGAGTCCTTCACCTTTAAGGGCTACGAAGCGCTTCCCGAGGGCTACCTCGCTCTGCCGTTCGTGATGTTTGCCCAGGCCATCAGCCTGCTCAACTCCGTGCGCGTGGGCAACACGCCCGATACGCCGAGCCCCACCGGCACGGTCAACCGCGTGGTCAAGGGCGTGACGATTCACCCCTTCACCGCTTAATCGCGTCCCTCTGTAAGGGCGCCCGTCCGCTCATAACGGCGGGCGGGCGCTTTTTGTTTTACCTGAGCTGGGTATAGCATCACCACAGTCAACTGCTTTAAAGCGAGGAGTGCATATGAGCACGTACGCAATTAAGGCTGACAAGTTCTTCTTGCCGGCAGGTCCGCAACTGGGCGGCTATCTTATGGTCGAGGATGGCGTCTTTGGCGCCTGGCAGGCCGACGAGCCCTCTTGCGAGATTAAGGACTACACGGGGTCGTGGATCGCATCGGGTATGGTCGATACTCACATCCATGGCTTCTACAACCACTCGACTACCGATAATGATCCCGAGGGCATCGATATCAGCTCGACCGAGCTCGCCCGTCGCGGTACCACCAGCTGGCTGCCCACGACGTTCACCGATGGCGTCGAGCAGATCAAGGACGCCTGCGCCGCCATCGCTCAGGCGGACGAGGGTCGCGGCCCCGACTTCTGCGGTGCTCGCATTCAGGGCATCTACCTGGAGGGCCCCTTCTTTACCATGAAGCACGTGGGCGCGCAGAACCCCGCTTATCTTATCGATCCCTCCGAGGAGATCTTTGATCAGTGGCAGGAGGCTGCGGGTGGTCGCATCGTCAAGAGCGCCATGGCGGCCGAGCGCGACGGTGCCGCTGCTTATGCGGCTGCTCTGAACGCCAAGGGTGTGGTGACCAGCATCGGTCACTCCGACGCCACCTACGATGAGTGCATCGCTGCCATCAACGCCGGTGCCAGCTGCTTTACGCATACCTATAACGGCCAGCGCGGGCTGCATCACCGTGAGCCCGGTGTCGTGGGCGCTGCCATGTCCACGCCCGAGACCTACGCCGAGATCATCTGTGACGGCAAGCACGTTAACCCTGCTGCCATCAAGGCGCTGCTGCAGGCCAAGGGCTGGCAGCACACGGTGCTCATTACCGACTGCCTGGGTTGCGGCGGCATGCCCGAGGGCAGCTACACCAGTGGTGGCATGGACGTCATCATGAAGGACAACCTGTGCTGGCTCGCCGACGGCAAGAGCATTGCCGGCTCGGTGCTCACGCTTGCCCAGGGCGTCAAGAACATCGTCGACTGGGGCATCGCCAGCGCCGATATCGCCATTCGCATGGCAACCGAGGTGCCGGCTCGCTCTGCGCACATCGAGGATAAGTGCGGCAGCATCATGCCGGGTCGCGACGCCGACTTTGTCGTGTTCGACCATGAGCTCACCCTCGTCGAGACGTATGTTGGCGGTCAGAGCGTCGGCAACGCCTTTACCGAGTAACGATAGAAAAAACGGCGGGCCCGAATCTGCTCGGACCCGCCGTATGGGTTAAACGCTCAAAAGTACCTTCACAATTACAGCTTGTTAGCGATCTTCTTTGCCGTGCGCTTGACGCCGGCCACAAGACCTCCCGCAGGATGCTCCTTTTCGTAGGCTAGACGCTTCTCGCGCTTGGCGTACTCTTCGACGATGATGTCGCCATACTCGTCTTCGATCTTGTCGAAGAAGTCGATGGCGCCCTTAATTTCCTCAGCGGTCGGGTGCCCCTTTTGGACACCGCCGGTGAGTTTAAACGGCCCCACGTATCAAAGCCGGGGCAGCCGTAGACGCCCATAAAGATGGCCTGCCTCATGCGGCAGATACCATCGATATCCTTGCTGTACCACTTGTTTTTGCCACCGTAGGTCATAAGGCCAAACACCTTGTCCTGCGGCTGTAGCACGTTCGTGAGCACGCGTGCCATATCCTTGTCGATCTCGGAGTAATAAATGCCCGTGGCGACGCCGATCAGATGGTATTCGTGCAGGTCGGGGTACTCGTTTTTACCAAGCGCCTTGACGTTGAGGGTATCGATTTCGGGGTGCGCCTCGACAATGGCGTCCACGAGCTTTTTCGTATTGCCGTGATGGCGCGAGGCGTAGAGGATGATGGTTCGAATAAGAAGGCCTTTCAGCTGTAATTGCTTCAATGTCTGTATGGTACTCCGTTGCATGGCTGGGATACCGGACGCATCGATGAACGTGCGAGTTTGTCCTTTGGTCAGGGCCGAGACAGGTACTTGCGAGCAAAAGCAGTTGTTCGAAAGGATGGGCAATGGAATACGCTCTCTCCAACGATTCGATTTCTATTAAGGTGTCCACGGCCGGCGGCTCGTTTACCTCGATTGAGGCCGACGGTCGCGAGTATTTGTGGCAGGGCGATCCCGCCGTGTGGTCCGGCCAGGCGCCGATTTGCTTCCCGATTTGCGGAGGCTTGCGTGACAACAACGCCATGACGTTTGCCGGGCATCATGTAAAGCTTGCTCGCCACGGGTTTGCGCGCAAGCAAGAGTGGAAGCTGCTGAGCCAGAGCGAGAACGAGCTGGCGATGTGCCTGGCTTCGGAGGATAACGCCGCGCTGCTGAGCGATTATCCGTACCCGTTTAAGCTTGTCGCTCGTTATACGCTTGAGGGGGATGCCGTTCGCGTCTCCTATGAGGTGACCAACGAGGGAACCGAGGACATGCCGTTCTTTATCGGCGGTCATCCCGGCTTTAGGTGTCCGCTCGATGAGGGCGAGGCCTATACGGACTACGAGTTGCGCTTTGAGAAGGGCGAGGCTGCGGAACTTTGCACTGCCGTCCCCTCGACTGGCTTGATTGACGTGACCAATCGCTCCAAGAACCCCATGGTGGGAAAAACGCTGCCCCTGTCGCACGAGCTCTTCGATTTTGCGGAGACCATCTTTGACGTGCTCGAGAGCCGCCAGGTCACGCTTTCTAAGAAGGGGGAGGACAAGGGCGTTCGCCTGAGCTTTGAGGGCTTTCCGTATCTCATCGTGTGGAGTAAGCCCGAGGGCGATTTTGTGGCAGTTGAACCCTGGGGCGGCCTTTCGACCTGCTCCGATGAGGACGACGTGCTTGAGCACAAGCGCGGCTGTCTTATCGCCAAGCCCAAAGAAACCATCGTGCGCTCGTTCACGATCGAGATTCTGTAGTCGCATGTAGCCAATTCGTTTTGCAAGGCATAAGGAGCCTGCGAGATAAGGAGCTAGAAATGATCCTCACCGTTACGATGAACCCGTCCGTCGATACGCGCTATCAGCTCGATGAGCTCGTCATTGACGACGTAAACCGTGTGACGCCCGAAAAGACCGCCGGCGGCAAGGGCCTTAACGTAGCCCGCGTCCTTGGTCAGCTGGGCGACGACGTTGTGGCAACCGGCCTGCTTGGTGGTCATATGGGCGCCTATATGGCCGAGCTCATAGATGCCAATGGCATTAAGAATGATTTTGTGCCCATCAAGGGCGAGACCCGCATCTGCCTTAACATCCTTCATGCTGGCAACCAGACTGAGCTGCTCGAGAGTGGCCCGACAATTGCCCCCGAGGAGCTCGATGCCTTTACCGCCAAGTTTACCGAGCTTGCGGGCAAGGCCGACGTCGTCACCATTTCGGGTTCGCTGCCCCGCGGTGTCGAGGCAGACTACTATGCCAAGATCACGGGCATTGCCGAGAACGCCGGCGCCAAGGTGCTGCTCGATACCTCGGGTGCTTCGCTCGAGGCCGCCCTTAAGTCCGAAATTAAGCCCGAGCTGGTCAAGCCTAACCTGACCGAGATCAACGGCCTTCTGGGCACGAGCTTTACCACCGACGATGTGGACGAGCTCCGCGCCGCGCTTGCCTCTGATGCCCGCTTCTCCGATATCCCCTGGGTCGTCGTGTCCATGGGCGCTGCCGGCTCCGTTGGCTTCCACAATGGCCGTGCGTTCCGCGCCAAGACCCCCGATATCCCTGCCGTTAACGCTACGGGCTCTGGCGATTCGACCATTGCCGGCTTCGCACATGCGATTGCTGCTGGCGCGGATGACGAGACGGTCTTGCGCACCGCCAACACCTGCGGCAAGCTCAATGCCATGGATCCCATGACCGGCCATCTGGTCATGGACCGTTGGGACGAGGTCTACAACGGCGTTGTCGTGACCGAGCTGTAAGAGTTTGGGTGACGGCCCCGGCATCGCTTGCTAGCTCCTGTCGACGATAAGTGCAGTAGCATTATGCCGGGGCGCGACGCTGACACAGTCGTGTTCAATCCCGACCTTACCCTGGTCGAGACGTATGTGGGCGGCAACAGCTTTGGTAATGCGTTCGCCGAGTAAGCTGCTTGCCGACGCTTACTGGGAGGAGTAACGAGCTGCTCGGTTGAGCTGTTCGTCTGATGGCGTGATTCCCCTAGGGGAATCACGCTACGACCCCGCCAAGCGTGTTTCCCTAAGGGAAATCACGTTTGGTGGGGTTTTCTGTTTTTGAGTAGGAAGCGATCGACGTGGCGATGCGTGGATTGGCGCGCGCCCATAATCGACAACAAAAAAGCCGCCCAAAGGCGGCTATCTTGTGCAATGGAGCCAGCGACCGGGCTCGAACCGGTGACCCCCGCTTTACGAGAGCGGTGCTCTACCAACTGAGCTACGCTGGCGGCCATATGATGACGCAACTGAGGCGTCAACGGCTGTCTATGATACGGGACATCGCACATCCGCGCAAGTGTTCTGACGGCTTTTCTCACTTTAAATGCACTAATATTGGAGACGCGATGTCTTGCTCTTACGGGTCTCAAACAGAATGGGGTGGCGATGGCTCAACTCAAGATTCTTCTCACACGCATCGACGACCGGTTTATTTGCGGGCAAGACATTGAGCTGTGGAACGAGGCGACTGGTTCCAACCTTGTCCTAATCGTCAACGATGAGATCGCGGCGGATTCGCGCCAATGGGCACCCATGAGGGTGGCGGCGCCAGAAGGCGTTTGGACACGGTTTTTCTCGGTGCAAAGGACCATCGATATCATTCATACCGCAACGCCGCGTCAATGGATTCTGGTCATGGTGGCCTCACCCGCAGATGCGCTCGCGCTGGTCAAGGGTGGTGTGCCAATAACCAAGATCAGCATTGGCCATATGCAGACAGGGGAGGGCAAACGCTCTGCAACGTCTGCCGTTGCCGTAGACGATATGGACATCGCCGCCTTCAAAGAGCTGCAAGAACTCGGCATAGAGCTAGAAATCCGCTATCTCCCCAGTTCCGCCCCCGATCCCATCGACAATCTGTTCAACTGATCCCTTGGGGACGGAGGAAAACGGATCATTTTGCCCTTGCGAGGGACGCGCGCGATGCCGCCTGTCAAAAACTATGCCCATTTACTACGTTTGATCGGTTATCGCCGAGCATGTCGAATTTGAGAAAAACAAAACCGCAGGTAGACGGCTCGCGCATTTAACAAAAACCGGTGCATGGTCGAGCATCCCGGGCTAAACGTAGTAAATGGGCATAGTTTTGATATGTCACTCATACAGTCACAGCGAAAAAGAGCCCAAAAGATGAAAAACGCCCGTCGGCGGTGTGCCGGCGGGCGTTGCTATGCGATATGTCGCGTTGTGGGCCTAGTGCCTCATAAAGTGGTATTCGATCACATTGCTGTAGGGATGACCGGGGCCCACGATGCCCTGGGGGAACAGCGCATGGTGCGGCGTGTCAGGATACATTTCGGCCTCGAGGGCAAAGCCGGCGCCCCAACCGTAGTTGGCATCGTCTTTGGCGTGTTCGTCGCCCAGCCAGTTGCCGGTGTAGAGCTGCACGCCCGGGGCAGTGGTGTAATAGTCCAGCTCACGGCCGGTCCACATCTCCTCGACGTGCATCGCGCGGCGCAGATTACGGCCGTACTGATAGCCATCGATGCACAGGCAGTGGTCGTAGCCACGGGCCTGCTTAATCTGCGGGTCGTCGGCTTCCATGCCGGGCGCGACGGGGCGCAGCTCACGGAAGTCAAACGGCGTGCCCTCGACCGGAGCGATCTCTCCGGTGGGGATATTCTGCTCGTTGATGGGCAGGTAGTGGGCAGCGTTAGCAACAAAGAAGTGCTCACAGTCCATGCCGGCGTTGTGACCGGCAAGGTTAAAGTACGTGTGGTTGGTCATGGACACGTACGTGGCGCGGTCGCTCTCACAGCCATATTCGATACGGAAGCAGCCGGTGCGCGTCACGGTAAACACGGCCGTAAAGGTGCGGTTGCCGGGAAGGCCCAGCTCACCGTCCTCAAGCGAGGTGGTCATGCGCACGGCATTGTGGACCTCGTCGAGCTCAACGTCCCACACGCGCTTGTGCAGGCCGTGCTCAAGGTCGCTGTGCAGGTTGTTGACGCCCTCGTTGGCCGGCATATGCCAGTCCGTGCCGGCGATGGTGATCGTGGCACCCGCAGTGCGGTTGGCCACGGGGCCGATGGTCGCGCCAAAGCAGGCGGGGTTGTCAAAGTAATCCTCGAGCTTATCGAAGCCCAGCACCACATCGCGCACGTTGCCGGGGATGTCGGGCACGTCGATGCCCAGCACGGTGGCGCCAAAGTCCATAATGCGAACGCAGATCTCGGGCCCGTTGAGGGTGTAACGATGAACGGGGGTACCGCACGGCGCGGTGCCGAAAAGCTCGGAAGTGATCATTTGGTTCCTAACATCGAGGTATTTCCGACAAACTGTAGCGCGAACAGGCGAGATTATCACTACACCCCACTAAAGCAGGGGGTATTTTTCTCAAAAAAGTGATGATTGAGCTGTACGGGCGTTCATTTTTGACACGCACGGGTCTGATACAATTTGTTCGTTACTGTTTGAATTGACGTGAGCGTGGAACAGCGAGGACTCATCGTGATTAAAGCGGAGCGACAGGATAAGGTTCGGCAGCTGCTCGAAGAGCAGGGCACGGTCTCGGTCAAGGAGATTTCGGATGCGTTAGGTGTCTCGGATATGACGATCCGCCGTGACCTTGAGGAGCTTGCGAGCCTGGGCGAGATCGAGCGCGTGCACGGCGGAGCCCGCAGTGCGCAGGGCCGTCCACACGCTATGCTTCGCCATGAGTATTCGCACAGCGAAAAGCGCACGAAGCATGCCGAGGAAAAGTTGCAGATTGCGCGCCGTTCTGTGGAGCTTATCGAGGAAGGCTCGACCATCTTTTTGGGGACAGGCACCACGGTTGAGCAGATGGCCTCGATGTTGCCGGCGTTTCGTCTGCGCATTGTGACCAATTCGCTTTCGGTGTTTAACCTGCTCGAGGCGCGCGAGGACTGCGACCTGTGCCTCGTGGGCGGTATGTACCGTCGCCGCACTGCCGCTTTTGTGGGGCCAACGGCCGAGGATACCCTGCGTGCGCTGGGCATCGACGCGGCGTTTATCGGTGCCAACGGCATCTTGGACGGTGACGTATCTACGTCCAACATGGACGAGGGCCGTATCCAGCAGCTCGCCTTTAGCAAGGCCGACTCGCGCTATCTGATCGCCGACTCCAGCAAGATCGGCAAGCGCGACTTCTACACCTTCTGCCGCCTGGACAATTTGGACGCCGTGGTGTGCGAGCCGGGCATCGCCGCCGAGGATCGTGCCGCCATCGAGGAACTCACGCAGGTCATTTGCTAGCTAGCGCTGCAGGCGATACTTCTGCCCTCTGCCGACGCGGGGATTATCGCTTCAATTTGACGTGCAGAATGACACATAAAAGTTAAAACGCCATTTTGCGCGTCATTTTACGTGTCAACGAGATGCGATTTGACACGCAAATAGGAATTCGTGGGCGCTCGGAAGATCGACGGAGTTCGTGAACCTGCAACTTGGTTGGGTAACGTACGAAGTCCTCCAGCGGGACCGAATATGTTTTCGGTATCATATCGGTATCAAATGATACCGAAAGTATGTTCGTGATACTGAAAACTAGAAACCGTGCTTCATAACTGCTTGGAAAGTTCGGATTCGACTATCTTATTGTCTTGATCTGTAACAGGTAGACGGTCGAAAGTGGGCTACGTGTTACAGATTTAGATATTTCTGCTCGGGCGTTCTGTTTGTCTCGATTTGTAACAACTAGGGCCGAAATACTCGGCTAGATGTTACAGATCGAGACAAACGGCCTGCTCGGGCCGAGCCAAAAAATCGGCCGCATGCGAACCCGTGGAGGGATTCGTATGCGGCCGACAGGGGGTATGCGGCGGAAACTAGGCCATGAGCAGGCCGGTCTCCGCGACGTTCTTGTACCAGTACGCGCTCGCCTTGGGATAGCGCTTCTGGGTCTCAAAGTCGATGTAGAACAGGCCATAGCGCTTGTTATAGCCGTTGGTCCAGGAGAACTGGTCCTGCAGCGACCACACGAAGTAACCGTCGACGTTCACGCCGCCGTCGATTGCCTTGAGAATCCATGCGAGATGCTGACGCATGTAGTCGATGCGAGGGGCGTCGTCGATAAAGCCGTCCTCAAAGTCGTCCTTATAGCCCATGCCGTTCTCGGTAATGTAGATCTTCTTGTAGTTGGGGTAATCGTTCTTAATTCGCAGCAGCAGATCGTACAGGCCCTCGGGATAGATGATCCAGTCCCAATCGGTGGTGGGTACGCCTTCGCGCACGCATGACTCGCCCACGCCCTTGAGGAACCAGCGCGAGGAGCCCTTGTCGCCGGTGCCATTGTGGTTGATGTCGTTTTCGCCCTCGGCGGCACGCAGGAACTGGCACTTGTAGGTGTTGACGCCCAAGCAATCGTTGTAGGGGAGCGCGGCGGTCAGCGCGGCGATGTCCTCGTCGCGGACGTCGAGCTCGCCGCCGGCGATATGGGCCAGCTTGGTCGCAGCCTCCATGGTGTCGGCTGCATAGTGGCCGCGGAAGGTGGCGTCGAGTACCCAGCGGTTGTTGATGACGTCGGCCATGCGAGCTGCCTCGCAGTCGGCGGCGTTGTTGGGGTCGAGGGGATACTTGGGCTCTAGGTTCTGGACAATGCCGATCTCGCCCTCAAAGCCGCCCTCATGGAAGGCGACGACGGCCTTGGCGTGGGCCACCATCATGTTGTGCATGAGCTGGAAAGCCTTGTCCAGGCGATACTTCTCGCCGTGCGGCCAGTTGCCGACGATAAAGCTGCCCTCGGCGGTCGCGGGAATCTCGTTAAAGGTAAACCAGTGCTTGACCTCGGTGAACTCGGCAAAGCAGAACTTGGCGTACTCGACAAAGGCGTCGATCGTCGTGCGCGTCAGGAAACCCTCGCCGCCGTTCTGGTAAAAGGCCTCAGGTGTATCAAAGTGATCGAGCGTGACATAGGGGATAACGCCGGCCTTATTGCAGGTGGCGAAAAGCTCGTGATAGAAAGCGACGCCCTCGGGGTTAATCTCGCCGGTGCCATTGGGGAAGATGCGGCTCCAAGCGATGGAGACACGGATACCGTTGATGCCGAAGCGCTGGCACAGGTCGATATCGACCGGGTACTTGTTGTAGAAATCGCTTGCGGGGTCGGGGGAGAAGCGACCCTGAGCAGCCAGGAAATCGTCCCAGGGCACTTTGCCCTTGCCGTGCGTACGGGTCTCGCCCTCAACCTGGTAAGCAGCGGTGGCGCCGCCAAACACAAAGCCGTCGGGGAACTGCATGGGGTTGGTCATGAGTCATCCTTTCTGTGGAATACGAATAGGGAGAGGTGCCCGAACTGGGGATCCAGGCACCAACAGAGGGAGGAAACTAGTCGAGGTTCTCGCGGAGCCACTTAATGGCGCCAGCGGGGTCGCGAGTAAGGTCGATATATTCCTTGCCGCGCGGGGCGAGCAGCTTAATGCCCAGACGATCGGTGTCGGCCTTCATGTCGTTGTAGTAGCTACGGACCTGCGGGGCAAGCACGATAACGTCGTACTGATCCATGATGGCAGTGTGCTGACCATAAGCGCCTGCGGAGGAAGCGATGTTCTCTCCGGTCTGCGCAGCACCTTCCTTGATGGCGTTGGCAAGCATGGCAGAGGTGCCGGCGCCGGCGCACAGGACGAGGACCTTCAGACCGTCGACATCCTTCTTAGCGGATGCGTCGGCTGCGGGCTCGGGCCGATCGGCGACAGGCTCGCTGTCGGCGGCAGCGGCGGTCGGCTCGACGGAAGCGGTAGTCTGTTCGACAGTGGGCGCAGAGGTGCTGGCGGCGATGGTGGCAGCACCATCGGACTCAAGACCCAGCTCGGCGGCGCGCTCGGCCTCCTGGTCGCAGAGCAGCTTATCGTATGCCTTCAAGAACGGTAGGTAGATGATGGCGTCCAGCAAGATGATGATCGCGACAAATACCAGGGCGATAAGCTGGAAGTTCGTGGTGATGAAGATGCCGATGGGGGCAGGGGTAGCCCAAGGCACCACGAAGGAGAAGCCGTTCATGCCCACGTTATCGATAAAGAACTTGGCAACACTCACGTTGACGCAGCCGGCGGCAACAAAGGGGATGAGCATGTAGGGGTTAAGGATCATCGGCGCGCCAAAGAGCAGCGGTTCGTTGACGGCGAAGGCAACAGGAACAATCGAGGCCTTACCGACGGCTTTGAGCTGCTTGGACTTCATAAAGAGAATCAGCAGAAGCGGCACGATGAACGTGGCACCGGTGCCGCCGAACTCACCCACGAGCGACATGTTGAAGGTGAGGGAATGGGCGGGGTGACCACCGGCCAGCAGAACCTGCAGATTCTCGGCCTGGTTGGCAAGACGGATGGGGTCGATGCCCGGCTGGACAATCGAAGGACCGTGGACACCGATGAACCAGAAGAACGCGGTGGCTGCCTGAATAAGGATGAGTCCGGGGTAGGTCTCTGCTGCAGTGAAGAGCGGGGAGAGCAGCTTGATGAGCAGCTCGGAGAACGGAACGCCCATGAGGTTGCGCACGACGACATCGATGATGCCGCAGATGATGACGGCGCCGCCAAAGGGGATGATGTCACGGAAGTTCTGAGCGATGGCGCCCGGGACCTCCTTGGGCAGCTTAATGGTCAGATCGCGAGAGACGCAGAATTTGTAGACCCACACGGTGATGAACGCGGCGATATAGGCCGAGAACAGACCGCGCGTGCCCATGCTGGTGCAGTCGAAGACCGAAAGCTCGGAGCCGTTGAACTTGGTGGTGAACTGCGTAACGGCGAGCAAAAGCATACTGCACTGGGCGGCCACCATGGTGGAGCCGTCGTTGAGCACCTTGCCGGCGGGCATGCGACGGTTCATGGAAGCCGTAAAGTTCTTGGCAGTGGTGCCGGCGACCATGATGCCCATGACGCCCATGGTGAAGTTGTACAGCTTGTTGCACCAGTCGATGAGCGGCTGGGGCAGCGTGATGCCGACTACGCCGGGAAGGGTGGCAATGAGCAGAAAGATCGAAGAGGTGAGGACGATGGGCATGCACCCAAGGAGTCCGTCCTTAATAGCCTGGAGGTAGATGTTCCTCGAGATCTTCTCAAAGAACGGCTGATGCTTTTCGAGCATCTTTACGATGGCGTCCATAGAGCTCCTTTGCTACTTGATGCGCGATGCATGTGGATGGAACTGGTCGTCGATGGATGGTCAGGACTGCCCGGAAACCTTCCTGCTTAAGGAAGGCATTGCGAAATGACAACGTTGTCATTTCGTTAATGACAACGTAAGACATTTTTGGAAGAGCAACAAGGATATACGGGTGAGCGGTCGATATTGTTCGGTAAACGGTTGATTTATCAGTCAGGCAGGTAGTGTATGCTAGAACGCAAAAACAAGCGATGTAAAACCGACTGGAGAAGCAGTGGCAACGATGGACAAGAAAAATGTCTCAATGAATGATGTGGCGATTGCCGCTGGTGTTTCTCTCAAGACGGTTTCGCGCGTGATTAACGAGCCCGATAGCGTGCGAGAGTCGACACGCGATAAGGTTCATTCGGCCATGGAGGCGCTCGGGTTTCGAGCCAACTTTGCCGCGCGTTCGCTCAAGTTGGGCCGTTACGGGTGCATCGGCGTCGTGCTGTTCCACTTGTCGGGCGGTGCCGTGGACATGATCGACGGTATCGCCGATGCCGCCGAAGAGCGAGGCTTTGCTCTTACGATGATCAAAAAGCGGGCGGGGGAGAAGATGACCCTTGCCGAAGCGGCGCGTAGAATGTCGCAGCTCCCCGTCGACGGCATGATTTTCAACCTGCGCCAGATGGTCGATGACTTTGATACCTTTGAGGCGCCGAAAGACCTCAAGACGGTGATTATCACACCGATGGAACATCCTACCTGCTCTACCGTCAGTGACGACCAAGAGGGCGGCGCGCGCATGGCGTGCGAGTACTTCTTGAACCACGGGCACAAGAACGTGTACTTCGTCTCTGGTAAGAAAGAATCACTGTCGAGCCAGTGCCGTATGAAAGGTTGGCGAGCGGCACTCGAGGCACGTGGCATTGAGCCGCCCGAGCCTCTGCAAGGCGATTGGAATGCGGATAGTGGCTATGCCGCGGGCCTTGTGCTTGCCGATAAGCCCGATTGCACGGCGGTCCTCGCTGCTAACGACTGCATGGCAAACGGCGTGATGATGGCTCTACGTGACAAAGGGCTCAATGTGCCCGACGACGTGTCCGTGATCGGCTTCGACGATGAGCTCTACAAGACGATTCCCAACTCGATTCTGACGTCGGTGAAGTTTCGCCACCGCGAACTGGGCATCCGTGCGCTTAACGAGGTCGTCGCAGGTCTGGAAGCCCCGAGCTCCAGAAGCCGTACGCTCGTCTCGGGCGTGTTGGTCGAGCGTTCCAGCGTAAGGGATCTGCGGGCGTAGACGTGCTCGGCCTGCTCGTCTAAATCTGTAACAGGTGGGACCCGAAAACTCGGCTAGATGTTACAGATTTAGACAATTCGGCCCGGCTTATTCCGTTTGTCTCGATCTGTAACAGTTAGGAGTGAAATGACCAGCCAGGTGTTACAGATCTAGATTGATTGGATTGACCCATCTGTTTGTCTCGATCTGTAACATCTAAGCGGTCAAAAGCGCTCTACATGTTACAGATTGAGATTTTTGGCTTGGCCTGTGCGTTCACCTCGATCTGTAACAGCTGGGACCCAAAAACTCGGCTAGATGTTACAGATTAAGATGAACAGGAGGACGGGTGCGGTCTAAACAAAATGGCCCGCGCATCACGCATCGATGCACGGGCCATTTTTTTTCTGCGAGCGGCAGGTGGCGTCAGCGTCTTATGCCTCGAGGTTTTCCTCGATCCAGGCGACGGCACCCTTGGGATCCTTAGTGAGGTCGATGTACTGTTTGCCCTTGGGCGACAGCAGCGTGATGCCCAGGCGGTCGGTGTCGGCCTTCATCTCGTTGTAATAGGTGCGAACCTGCGGAGCCAGGACGATGACGTTGTACTGGTCCATGATGGCGTAGTGGCTGCCGTAGGCACCGGCGTTGGCGGTAATGTCGATGCCCAGCTCGTCGGCGCCTTCCTTAAGCGCGTTGGCGAGCAGCGCAGAGGTGCCGGCGCCAGCGCACAGAACCAGAACCCTCAGATCCTTGCCCTTAAGGGCGGACGGAGCTGCGGAGGCCTCAGTGGCAGAAGCGGTCTCGACAACAGGAGCCTCAACGGCGGGGGCGGCAGCGGTCTTGACGGCCTTGGTCTCCTCGGCCTCTTCTTCGGCCAGGGTCTCGGCCTCCTGCTTGCACAGGACGTTGTCGTAGGCCTTGCAGAACGGGTAGTAGATTAAGAAGTCAACGACTAGCAGGACGACAACCAGGACCAGAGAGATCGGCTGGAAGTTGGTGTCGATGAAGGTGCCGATCGGTCCGGGGAGTGCCCACGGCATGGCATAGATAAAGCCGTTCATGCCCAAAAAGTCGATGAAGAACTTACCAATGAGGACGTTGGCCACGGGGGCAAACAGGAACGGGATCAGGAAGTACGGGTTGAGGATGATGGGCGCGGCGAACAGCAGCGGTTCGTTGACGGCGAACATCACGGGTACGACAGAGGCTTTGCCGACGGCCTTGAGCTGCTTGGAGCGCATAAAGAGCAGGAAGATGATCGGGACAATGAACGTGGCGCCGGTGCCGCCGAGTTCGCCGATGTAGTTACCGAAGTTCTCGGTCAGGGCGAGGGCGGGGTGACCGCCGGCCTGCAGCGTGGCGAGGTTGGTGGTGATGTTGCCAAACAGCGCGGCGTTGAGGGCAGGCTTAACGACCGAGGGGCCGTGGATGCCCATGAACCAGAACAGCGGGATCATGAACCAGATGAGGGCGAGGCCGGCGTAGGAATCGGCAGCGGCGAACAGCGGGCTCACCAGCGTGGAGATGACGTTGGCAAACGGGACGGCCAAGCAGGTGCGGCAGATAACGTCGATGACGGCGACAAACAGGATGGAGAAGCTGAAGGCGAAGATGTCGCGGAAGTTCTGGGCGATGGCGCCGGGGACTTCTTTGGGCAGCTTGATGGTGATGTCTCGCTTAATGCAGAAGGCATAGATGTTGACCGTGGCAAATGCGGCGACAAAGGAGCTCAGTAGGCCCTTGGTGCCCATGTTGTCGGTAAAGAACACCGAGACATCGGCGCCGTCGATCTTGGCACTCGTCTGGGTAACGGCCAAGATGAGCATAGCGCACATGGCGGCGACCATGGTGCTCGTGGCGTTGATGGCCTTGCCGGCAGGCATGCGGCGGTTCTTGGAGCCGGTCAGCGCGCTTGCGGTGGTGCCGGCGACCATGATGCCCACGACGCCCATCGTGAAGTTGTAAACCTTGTTGCAGAAGTTCACGACGTCGACGCTCCACCAGTCGGGCAGCGTAAAGCCGCCGACCGTGGCGACAACGCCCGGCAGGGTCGAAATAAGCAGGAAGACAGAAGAAGACAGGATGATGGGCATTGCTGCCAAAAAGCCGTCTTTAATGGCCTGAAGGTAGATGTTCTTAGAGACCTTGTCGAAGTACGGCTGACCTTTCTCCAAGAACTTAACGATCGATTCCATAGTTCACGCTCCTCTTTGCATGAAATCTTAATGGCATGGACGTTGAAAACCTATATGGTCTCCCGCTTGCTAAAAGCCCGGGTGCAGGCGGGGTCGGTCCCAGGGGGAGAGAGGGGAGCGGCTGGGTTTGTATCGCATAGGGCCGCTCCCCTCTCGGGGGAAAGCGAGGCGATGCGCTACTGCGCGTCCGCCATAGTGTCGGCGAGCTCCTTGTACCAGAGTGCCGACTGCTTGATGTAGCGTTTTTGCGTGTCGAAGTCGATGTAGAACAGGCCGTACCGCTTGTTATAGCCGTTGGCCCACGAGAACTGGTCCTGCAGGCTCCAGATAAAGTAGCCCTGGACGTCGACGCCCTCGGCGCGCGCCCGGAGCACCTTCTCCATGTGCTGGTCGACAAAGTCGATGCGCTCGGGATCGGCGACGATGCCGTTTGCGTCGGGCTCGGGGTCCTTGTGGCCCAGGCCGTTTTCGGTGATATAGATGACGGGGAGGTTGGGATAGGTGGCGCTGATGTGCTTGAGCGTGTCGTAGAGGCCTTGCGGGTAGATGAGCCAATCCCAGTCGGTGGTGGGGATACCCGGCATATCGACCTGCTGCCCGACGCCCTTAAACTTAAAGCACGAGGTGCCCTTGTCTCCGGTGCCGTTAAAGCTGTTGGTGGACTCGCCATCGTAGGCGGCGATAAACGCCGACTGATAGTAGTTGAGGCCGAACATATCGTTGCGGGGCGCCGCCTTGGCGAGCTCCTCCATGTCGCTGTCCTCAACCGTAAGCGTGGCGTTGTTGGCACGCAGAATCTCGTTGATGAGTGAGAGGGTGCGCGCGGAGTAGTGACCCAGGAAGGCGCCGTCCATGATGAAGTCGGTGTAGAAGGCGTTGTACAGGTCGGCGGCGTGCTGGTCGGCGGGCGAGTCTGTGGCAGGATATGCCGGCGTCAGGACGTTGACCATGCCAATGCGTCCGCCCAGGTGCTCGGTCTCGTCAAGATCCTTATACAGGTTGACGGCGCGGGCGTGGGCAACGAGCTCGTTGTGCTGGCTCTGGATGCCGCTCGTCACATCAAAGTGATGGTTGGGCGGGAAGTTGCCTTGGATGTATTGGGAGTGCGAGAGGCTGATGAGCTCGTTGATGGTGAACCAATTCTTGACCTCGCGGAACTCGCGGAAGCAGAACTCGGCATAGCGCACATAGGCGTCGACGGTCTTGCGGTTGAGCCAGTCGCCCTGGTTGAACAGGGCGGCGGGGGAGTCAAAGTGATGCAGGGACACATAGGGCTCGACGCCATACTTTTTGCAGCAGGCGAACAGCTCGTGGTAGTGCTTAACGCCCTCGGCGAGGGGCTCGGCATCGTCGCCGTTGGGGAAGATGCGGGTCCAGGCGATGGACACACGGATGGCGTTGAGTCCATGCTCGGCAGAAAGGCGGATATCCTCCTCGTAGCGGTTGTAGAAATCACTGGCCGGGTCGGGCAAAAAGCGACCCTGGGCGACAAGGTAATCGTCCCACATGGTCTTACCCTTGCCTGCCACCTTCGTGGAACCTTCCGTTTGGTACGCGGCGGTTGCGGCGCCCCAAACAAAGCCCTTCGGCAGCTGCTGTACGCGGTTTAGCAAAGACATATGCATACACCCTCTCGTCTCGCTGTTCGATATTGTGCGTTTGCGCTCAGGAGGCTCCCTGGTTAGCGTTCAGCGGTGAAAAAGCCCGATAAACACTATCTTAAAATGATTAGAACCAAAATGAGCACGTGAACATTTGACAATGAGCACGTTAACATCCGGCTGGGATGTATAGAAACAAAACAACTTCAAACAGCCGCGAACGGTTGTATTTGTTCGGTAAGCGGTTTTGATTGACAGAAGTTTTCATGTTGTGGTATATGGCTCGGGTATCATGAGCACGTTATCAATGTATGTACGATGCGCCATGGGCGCGGGGAATAGTTGGGAAGCAGGTTAGCGTGGAAGGCATGGCTCAGCAGACAAGGAATGGTCATTCGGCGAGCGCGGCAGAGGTTGCGGCGCTCGCTGGCGTGAGCCGCCAGACTGTGTCTCGCGTGGTCAACGGTATGCCCAACGTGACGGAAAAGACGCGCAAGCGTGTGCTGGCCGCCATGGAAGAGCTGGGCTTTCGTCCCAATTTTGCTGGAGCGGCGTTGCGCGGCGGGTCGTATCGTTCTATTGGCCTGTGCATGTACAACATCACACGTGTCGGTAACCTGGCGACGCTCGAGGGTATCATGCAAGCGGCGCGCGAGCACGATTTTGCCGTCACTATGATCGAGATGGGCGGCGACAAGCCCTATACACTTGCCGATGCCTCGCGCCGCATGGTCGAGCGACCCGTCGACGGCATGATTCTCAACATGAACCGCATGGCTCCCGATTTTGAGGAGTTTGTTCCCCAGCCGGGAGTGCGAACGGTCATCCTGTCCATGTATGCGCATCCGCGCTGCACGACGATCGACTCCGACCAGTATGGTTCGTGCGAGCTGTTGACCAATTATCTGCTGGAACATGGTCACTCGAATATGCGGTTTGTGGCGGGTCCGGAAAACTCGATTTCCTCGCGTTTTCGTGAGGCCGGTTGGCGCGATACGCTGGGTCGTGCTCATGTCGATGCCGCTCCGATGCTGCGTGGCGATTGGAGTGCGGACAGTGGGTACGCCATGGGCGAGCGGATTGCGGCCGAGGTGCTTGCCGGCGGGTCGCAGGCGCCGACTGCCGTGCTTGCGGCAAATGACCAGATGGCGCTGGGCGTTATCGCCGCGCTCGAGAACGCGGGCCTGTCCGTGCCCGACGACGTGAGCGTGGTTGGTATCGACGACGCACTCGAGGGACTTGTTCCTCACAATCGGCTGACGACGCTGCGATTTGATTTGCGCGGTGTCGGTAAGCTTGCGTTTGAGGCGGCGATTGGAGAGAGCTCGTCTATCGAGGCGATTCATGTGCCGAGTACGCTGGTCGAACGCTCGACTGTTAGGGACATACGGGGTTAGGTCCTACTCCGTTTGTCTCGATTTGTAACAGGTAGACGGTCAAAAGCGGGCTACGTGTTACAGATTTAGATTCTTCGGAAAGAGCAATCCTGTTCGTCTCAATCTGTAACAGCTAGGACCAAAAAACTCGGCTAGATGTTACAGATCGAGACAAACGGCTCCCGACCAGCCCAAAAACAAAAAGACCGGGGGCGGCGCGCCGTGTGACGTGCCGCCCCCGGCTGAGAAATGGGGACAGGTTATGTGGGCAGGCGACCCCGCCAGCCGCTAGTCCAGACGACGGGTCTGCGCCACGTGCTTATACCAGTATGCGCTTGCCTTGGGCGTGCGCTTCTGGGTTTCAAAGTCAACGTAGAAGAAGCCATAGCGCTTGTTGTAGCCATTGGTCCAGGAAAACTGATCCTGCAGGCTCCACAGGAAGTAGCCGCCCACGTTGACGCCCACCTCCATGGCCTTGAGCAACCAGCGCAGGTGCTGCTCGATGTAGTCGATGCGCGGCTGGTCGTCCACAAAGCCGTCTTTGTAGGGGTCCTTGTAGCCCATGCCGTTCTCGGTGATGAAGATCTGCTTGTAGTTGGGGTAGCGCTGCTTAATGTAGACGAGCAGATCGAACAGACCCTCGGGATAGATAATCCAGTCCCAGTCGGTGGTGGGGATGCCAGGCTTGTTCACATGCTCGCCAATACCCTTGACGCGCCAGCGGCCGGTGCCCTTCTCGCCCGTACCGTTGTGGTGCAGGTCGTTCTCGCCGTCGTAAGCCTTGAGGAAGCGGCACTGGTAGTTGTTGACACCCAGGTAGTCGTTGTAGAGCGCTGCCTCGCGCATAATTTCGAGGTCCTCGTCCAGGATTTCGATGGTGCCGCCCGAGATGGCCGCCAGGCGGTTGGCGCACTCGAGGGTATCGGGAGCATAGTCGCCGCGGAAGGTGGCGTCGAGCAAGAACTGGTTCTGCAGCACGTGCTCGTTATTGGCGGCTTTGATGTCGGCAGGGTCGTTCTCGTTGAGCGGGTATTTAAACTCCAACGACTGGATGACGCCGATCTTGCCCTTAAAGCCGCCGTTGTGGAAGGCCAGTACTGCCTTGGCGTGGGCGAGCATCATGTTGTGCTCGCACTGAAAGGCCTCGGCAAGATGCGCCTTGACGCCACCGGGGAAGGTGCCCTCGATGTAGGTGTTGGAGGCGTCGGCCCAGATCTCGTTAAAGGTGAACCAGTAGGTCACCTGGTCGGCGTACTCCTTAAAGCAGAAGGTGGCAAAGTTCACAAAGGCGTCGATGGTCTCGCGGTTGAGGAAGTCACCCTTCTCAAAGAGGGGCAGCGGCGTGTCAAAGTGATGCAGCGTGACAAACGGCTCAACGTGGTGCTTATGGCACTCGGCGAAGAGATCGTGATAGAACTGGACACCCTCGGGGTTGATTTCGCCGGTACCGTTGGGGAAGATGCGGCTCCAGGCGATGGAGAGGCGAATGCCGTTGATGCCAAACTCCTCGCACAGCTCCAAATCGACGGGGTACTGGTTGTAGAAGTCCGAAGCGGGATCGGGGGAGAAACGACCCTGGGCCTCCAGGAAGTCGTCCCAGGCAACCTTGCCCTTACCGTGAGTGCGGGTCTCACCCTCTACCTGGTAGGCAGCGGTGGCGCCGCCAAAGACAAAGCCCTCGGGAAACTGCGCGGGCGGGTTGGTGACGCTAGCAGGGTTAACGAACATGATGATCCAATCGTCTAAATCGAAGGGCCAGCCGGCTGTGGATGGTCGGCTGGCCCTAAGCGTTACTTACTTCGAAAGCTGTTCACTCACGAAGGCGAGAGACTTATCGCCGTTCTGGGAGAGCTCGATGTACTGCTTACCGCGGCAGGCGACGCACTTGTTGCCCACGCGCTCGCAGTCCTTTTGCAGGTCGGCCAAGTAGCTGGCAGCCTGCGGGGCCAGGACGACCAGATCAAAGTCGGGGAGCATGTCCACGTGGTTGCCATATGCCTCGGCAGCGGTCTCAAGACTGATGCCGCGCTCCTTGGCGGCCTTGGCCAGCGCGTTGGCGAGCAGGCCCGAGGTTCCGCCGCCCTGGCAGAGCACGAGCACGCGCTTGCCGTTGAGGTCGCTGGCGGTCGTTGCCTCGGCAGCGGATGCTGCAGAAGCGGCGGGGGAGTCGGCCTTCACGGCATCGGCAGCAGCGCCGGCGGCAACGCTCTTGGCGTCAGCCTTGCCCTGGAAGGCATCGTTAAGCTTGGCGGCCTTCTCGGCGTTCTTGGCGGCGAGCTCCTCCTCGGAAATCTCGGCCTCCTCGGCGCACTTCTGGGCGTCATAGGCACGGAAGAACGGATAGTACAGAACGAAGTCGACGACCAGGATAAGGGCGAGCATCACAAAGGCGAGCGGCTGGAAGCCCAGACCCATGATGGTGCCGATGGGGCCGGGGACAGTCCAAGGCAGGGTGTACATAAAGCCGTTCATGCCCAAGAAGTCGATAAAGATCTTGAGGATCCAGATGTTGGCGATCGGGGCAAAGACAAACGGGACAAAGAAGACGGGGTTGAGCACGATGGGCGCGGCGAACAGCAGCGGCTCGTTGACGGCAAAGCACACGGGGACGATAGCTGCCTTACCGACGGCGCGCATCTCCTGAGACTTGGCCAGGAAGCAGAACATAAAGACCAGGACGAGCGTGGCGCCGGTGCCGCCCATGCAGACGACGAAGTACTGGGCACCCTGGGTCAGGACAGCGGAAGCGTGCTGGCCAGCCTGGAACGCAGCCAGGTTGTCGGTCATGTTGGCAACGAGGGCGGCGGCGATGGCGGGCTCGACGATTGAGGGGCCGTGGACGCCCACGAACCAGAACAGGCTCATGGCGCCGTAGATTACAGCGAGGCCGATGTAGCCGTCGGCAGCGGTGAACAGGGGCTGGAACACCTGGATGACGCCTTGAGCAAAGCAGAAGCCAAAAGCAGCGCGGAAGACGATGTCAAAGACCCAAAAGACGGTGATGCAGACGGAGAAGGGGATGATGTCCTTAAAGGTCTGCGAGATGTTGGGCGGAACCTGCTCGGGCATCTTGACGGTGATGTTGCGCTTAATGAAGAACTTGTAGATGATGCCGGTCACAAACGCAGCGATAAAGGCGGTCAGCAGGCCTTTGGAACCAAGGTAGGTGGTGTTGAAGCCGCTGGCAGCGTCCGTGGCGATCGTGTCGCTCGAAAGGAGCAAGAAACCGATGATGGCCGCGCACATGCACGAGATGAAGTTGATCTGGTTGTTCTTGGGCAGATCGCGGTTCTGAGCGTCGGCGAAGTGCTTGGCCGTGGTGGCAGCGCAGGCGATGGCCAGGATACCCATGGAGTAGTTGTAGCATTTCCACAGGGCGTTGTTGATGTCATCGGGCCAGTAGAAACCCCAGATGTTGGGGACCGAGGCTACCAGGCAGAAGATGGACGAGAAGATGATGATGGGGATGACGGAGATAAAGCCGTCGCGGATCGCCTTGAGGTACTTGTTGCGGGCGATCGCGTTGAAAAAGGGCTGGCCCTTTTCGATGGTGGCGATGAGTTGCTCCATGCAATGCTCCTAAGAGTCGGTGGGTTAGCAACGATGGTAGCTTTTGGCGTTCGGTTGCCAAAATGTTGACGTTGCCATTTTGCGACACAAAAAAAGACGCGAACCGGTGGTTCCTGTGCCTGCGAACCGTCGATTCCTTATGCGTAAACGTTTGAGCCGCCCGGTGGCTCTGTGTTTGCGTAATGGCAACGTTAACATTTGGGAGCCAAAAGCCGTTTGGGGAAGCAAAAATGTCGGTGAACGGTAGGTTTTGGGTGGTGAGCGTATGGTGGGGAAGGCGTTGGATATACTTGAAGGCGTTAAAAATGACTGCGTAGGGTGCCACCAATGGCATCGTCGACATAGAAAGATCGACCTATGGCCGCTGTTAAAAAATCGGTTTCCGTTAAGGATGTGGCGCGTCTCGCGGGCGTCTCGGAGCAGACAGTCTCGCGTACGGTGCACGATTCGCCCAGCGTGCGCCCCGAGACCAAGGAGCGCGTGCGTGCCGCCATGCGCGAGCTGGGGTATCGCCCCAATTTTGCCGGTCGATCGCTGCGCCGCGGTAAGTTTAAGACCGTCGGCGTCGCTATGTTCAACATTACCGGCACCGGCAACCTCGACCGTATGGAGGGCTTTGCCGCCGCCGCCGACAAACACGGCTACGCCATCACCCTCACTAAAGTAGATGGGCATCCGTATACCCTCGAGAGCGCATCGTCGCGTATGAGCGCACTGCCGGTGGACGGTATGGTCGTGATTATGAACCGCATGCCGGCGGACTTTGGCACCTTCGAGCCGCTGCCCGGTATGCAGACGGTGCTCGTTACGATGTTGGAGCACCCGCTGTGCTCGACGGTCGATAACGACCAGTTCGATTGCTCGCGCCAGGTGGTCGAGTACTTGCTGGAACAGGGGCACAAGACCGTGCACTTTATCTCGTGCCCCGAGCGCTCGCTTTCGGGCATGCGGCGCGAGGAAGGCTGGCGTGAGACATTGCGTGCGCATGGCATTGAGCCACCGCAGCTCGTCCGTGGCGACTGGACGGCGCAGAGTGGATATGCCGCCGGCCAGGTGCTTGCGGATGATCCGACCTGCACGGCCATTTATGCCTCCAACGATGCCATGGCCTACGGCTGCATTCGCGGGCTCGAGTCGCGCGGAAAGCGCGTGCCCCAGGACGTAAGCGTGGTGGGTGTTGACGATAGTTTGGGCGATATCGTGCCCGATCGTCGCCTGACCACGGTGCGCTTTGACAACAAGCGCGTCGGCATGTGGGCGGTCGACAAGATTGCCGGCGCCGAGGGCGCTGCACCCGGTGTGGAGCACATGCTGTTTCCGGGCGTGCTCGTCGAGGGCGATACGGTGCGTGATGTACGCTAGGGTGCGGACCTGTTTGGGTTGCCGATAATTGTGTTTGATATTGTTCGGATTGGTTTAAAAACCGTTCACGGACGAAAAAAGACCGTTCACGGCGCGAAATAACGGTTTGCATTGTTCCTTTTTGTTTGAATGTTATTGTTTCTGTCGTACACAGCGCAGCGCGTATGCCCGGACGCGATGCTCTCCATTGGTTCATATGTGAAAGGAACGCAACATGGCAACCAAAGAAGAAATCTCGATGGTTGGATTCGAGATCGTCGCATACGCGGGTGACGCCCAGACCGATCTGCTTGCAGCGCTCGATGCTGCTCGCGAGGGTGACTTTGAGAAGGCCGAGCAGCTGCACAAGGATGCCAGCGATGCACTCATCGGCGCCCACGACACGCAGACCAAGCTGCTTTCGCAGGAGGCTGGCGGTGGCGAGATGGAGATGACCTTCATCATGGCTCACGCTCAGGACACTCTCATGACCACTATGATCCTGGAGAAGCAGGCCCGCTTTACCATCGATGCCTACAAGCGCATCGCCGAGCTCGAGGCCAAGCTCGCCTAACGAGTCCGCACAATCAAGTCCCCTTCCAAAAGCCCTGCCGCTACCCGCGACAGGGCTTTTCCGTCCTCATCCAAGTTGCGGTGAAATAGGGACTGAATAGGGGCCGGCGGGCACAAAACAATCCCTATTCCACCGCAACTCATCCGGAGATAGTCATTGGGGACAGTCTTGTTGCGCTCCGTTCGTCCTCCCGTTCGATTTTTGCTCGGTGGGTATACTTCCTTTCGCATTAAACGCCGGACTGAGGAGGTATCCAAATGCCGGATAACGGGTCAATACAAAAAAGAGACGCGCACGAGATGGCTCATGGGCGTCCTGTCCAGATAACCGAGCACACGACGGTAACCGAGCTGCAGCCCAGCCTGTCCGATGTCGTGTGCGCAAACAAAAAGCTGCAGATCGGTATTATCGTTGCGCTCGTGGTGCTGGCGTTGCTGTCGGGCTTTGTAGCTCGTCCGCATTTCGCCGATACCAAAACTTGGGACTCCACCATCGAGGTCATCGATCAAAAGAAAGGTAACGTACTGGCGCTCACGGCTTCATGCGTTGCTCTATCTGCGGGTATTACGGCGCTGCCGGGTGATACGGGAACGCCGGTTGCCGAGCAGCTCGCGCAGCTTTCAGGCAACCTTGGTATCGTGCTTGCCGTGCTATACCTAGAGAAATATTTGCTCACGATTTTGTGGTCGGTTGGCTTGGGCATCTTAATCCCGTTTGCGTTGGTGCTCTTTGCGGTGTCGCTCGGCATTCACGGGCGCTGGAGTACGAGCGCCGTCCTGCGCCGTGTGGCGACACGCGTGCTGGTGGTTGCCGTGATCGGCATGGCGCTCGTACCCGCGAGCGTATGGGTGTCGCAGAAGGTCGATGAAACGTATCGCGTAAGTATCGAGCAAGCTGAGCAAAAGGCTGCGGACGCAGCCGACACCACGGACAAGTCAGCCGAGACCAGCTCAAAATCGAACAAGAAAAAATCCGAGGCCACGGAGTCCAAAAATGTGCTCGAGCAGTTGACCGATGGGGCATCGAGCCTTGTTACGTCGGTAACCAGTGGTGCCAAGCAGATGACCGACGAGATCGTGCAGCAGGTGACCGACCTCATCGAAGGCGTCATCGTAATGATCGTGACCTCGTGTGTGATTCCTCTACTGGTGCTCGTGGCGTTCCTATGGCTAGGACACGTGCTGCTGGGGATCGATATCTCCGGTCCCGCGAACTATCTGACGGGTCGTTTCTTGAGCGCTCCGTCCAGACACGCCAAGAAGAGCGGGCAGTCTGAGTAGGCGGCAAAGCGATCTTTGGAAGATCAACCGTGAGAAGGGCGGACGAGACACGTTCTCGGCCGCCCTTTTGTTTGTTGAACACATGGTCGCTACGTCCGTGCCCAGTCCAAACGGTCAGCAATCATCTGTGAACGGTATTTGTTCAAAAAAGAACAAAGATAAACAAATAGTTGTTGCAGTTACTGTTCGAATGTGTTCAAATAAACATGAACAGTGAAGAACCGCACATTCAGATGCCCGGACCTGAACGCGATTCAACACTTCCAAACAGAAACTACGCACCTGCGTATCTCTCAAGGAGGATGTCATGAGGATTGTAATCGCTTCCGATGCCGACGGTATGTCGATGAAGGAGTCCATCAAGGAGATGCTCATCGCCGACGGTCACGAGGTCGTCGACTATTCCGAGACCCCTGCCGCGGACTTTGTCGATTCCGCGACCGCCGTTGCCAAGGACCTGCTGGAGCACAAGGATTCCCAGGGCTTTGCATTCGATAAGTACGGCGTCGGCTCCTATATGGCCGCCGTCAAGATCAAGGGCATGGTCGTCGCCAACATTTCCGACGAGCGTTCCGCTTACATGACCCGCGAGCACAACGGCTCGCGCATGGTCACCATGGGCCCGGGCGTTGTGGGCACCGAGGTCGCTAAGAAGATCGCCCGTGAGTTCCTGCGTGCCCAGTACGCCGGCGGCCGTCACCAGATCCGTGTCGACATGCTCAACAAGATGGCCTAACGAGAGCCACCGAGAACTCGAACTTCTACCTCAACTTGTGAATTCAGACGAAAGGACGTTCTGATGAAGAAGACCATCGCAATCGGTTGCGACCATATCGTTACGGACGAGAAGATCTATCTGGCCGACCGCCTGGAGCAGGCTGGCTACAAGGTGCTCGACTGCGGCACCTACAGCCACACCCGTACGCACTATCCCATCTACGGTAAGGCCGTGGGCGAGGCTGTTGCCAGCGGCAAGGCCGACTTTGGCGTGGCCCTGTGCGGCACCGGCATCGGCATCACCAACGCCGTCAACAAGGTCCCCGGCGCCCGCTGCGCCCTGGTCCGCGACATGACCTCTGCCCTGTATGCCCGTCGCGAGCTCAACGCCAACATCGTGGGCTTTGGCGGCAAGATCACCGGCGAGTTCCTGATGGCCGATATCATGCTTGCCTTCCTGGAGGAGCCCTACGAGAAGACTCCCGAGCACGACGCCCTGATCGCCAAGATCGATGCCTGCAACAAGGCCGACGCCGAGGCTCAGGCTGACCCGCACTTCTTTGACGAGTTCCTCGAGAAGTGGGACCGCGGCGAATACCACGACTAAGGAGGTTACGCGGTTTTACCAAACCGCGTAACGGGTCGACGCTGCGCGACGCTCGCTGACGTTGAGGGTGCCTGTGGGGTTACCGCTGTTGTTGCGAAGCGTTCTGGTACGGCAAGTTGCTCCGATAACACGTTTGCTTGCTGAGCTTGTGTGCTTCGCTCTTGGCGGTACTCGGCATTCTGCAGCTTTTCAATTGACGGCTCGCGTTTCTGTGAGGGGGCGCGGGCCGGTTTTCTATCAGCCCTATTGACTTGGTGGGCTGTCGTAAGAAAGGGAAGGCTCCTATGGAGTTTGTTCTTGATAACGGTTCTATCCGCGTGGCACTGAGCACGGCGGGCGGGTCGTTCACTTCAATTACGGCCAACGGCCGTGAGTACCTGTGGCAGGGCGACCCGGCGGTGTGGTCGGGCCAGGCACCCATTTGTTTCCCGATCTGCGGCGGCCTTCGTGACGGTCGCGCATTGACCATGGGCGGCCGCGAGGTTAAGCTTGCCCGTCACGGCTTTGCTCGCAAACAGGAGTGGAAGCTCGAGGAGCAGGGCGACAACATGGTCGCGCTGAGCCTAAGCTCTGTCGACCATGCCGAGTTGCTCGAGCAGTACCCGTATCCGTTTAAGATCGTTGCTCGTTACACGATCGATGCGGAGAAGGTGGCCGTGTCGTACGAGGTGACCAATGAGGGCACCGAGGACATGCCGTTCTTTGTGGGCGGTCACCCTGGCTTTAAGTGCCCGCTCGACGAGGGTGAGTCCTATGACGACTACGAGCTCCGTTTTGAGCAGCGCGAGGCCGCCGAGCTCTGTACTGCCGTTCCCTCGACGGGCCTGATTGATGTTGAGCATCGCAGCAAGAACCCCATGATCGGCCAGAACCTGCCGCTTACCCACGAACTCTTCGACTTCGCGGAGACCATCTTCGACGTGCTCGAGAGCCGTGTGGTTACGTTGACCAAGAAAACCGAGGACAAGGGCGTGCGCCTGACGTTCCCCGATATGCCGTACCTGATTGTGTGGAGCAAGCCCGAGGGCGACTTTGTGGCTGTTGAACCGTGGGGTGGTCTGTCCACCTGCTCCGACGAGGACGATATTCTGGAGCACAAGCGTGGCTGCCTGGTGGCCAAGCCGGGAGAGACCGTCACTCGCGGCTTTGAGATCGAGATCCTTTAACGAGTTATCGTATGTTTGGGGCGGGTTATGCCGCTCCGGAACAGGAGTTCAACATGATTCTGACCGTTACCATGAACCCGTCGATTGATACGCGCTATCAGCTCGACAAGCTGATCATCGACGATGTAAACCGTGTGACGCCCGAAAAGACCGCTGGCGGCAAGGGCCTCAACGTGAGCCGTGTGTTGCTGCAGTTGGGCGACGATGTGCTCGCGACCGGTCTGCTCGGCGGCCACATGGGTGCCTATATGGCCGAGCTTATGGATGCCGATGGCGTAAAGAATGACTTTGTGCCCATCGCCGGTGAGACGCGCATTTGCCTGAATATCCTGCACGAGGGCAATCAGACCGAGCTGTTGGAGAGCGGCCCGCAGATCGCCCCGGCCGAGCTCGAGGCCTTTACGGCCAAGTTTGCCGAGCTTGCAGCGAAGGCGGACGTTGTGACGCTTTCGGGCTCGCTGCCGCGTGGCGTCGATGCCGGCTACTATGCCGAGCTCGTCAAGATCGCCGAGGAGGCGGGCGCCAAGGTGCTGCTCGACACCTCGGGTGCATCGCTGGAGGCCGCGCTGGAGTCCGACGCTAAGCCTGAGCTCGTAAAGCCCAACCTGACCGAGATTAACGGCCTGCTGGGTACGTCCTTTACGACCGATGATATCGATGCCCTGCGCGAGGCGCTTGCCGCCGATGACCGCTTTGCCGGTATTCCCTGGGTTGTCGTTTCGATGGGCGCTGCCGGTTCGGTGGGCTTCCATGAGGGCCGCGCGTTCCGCGCCAAGACGCCCGCGATTGCGGCTGTGAACGCAACGGGTTCCGGTGACTCGACCATCGCCGGCTTTGCGCATGCCATTGCGGCTGGTGCCGACGACGTCACGGTGCTCAAGACCGCCAATACCTGCGGCAAGCTCAACGCCATGGATCCCAAGACCGGTCACCTGGTCATGGACCGCTGGGACGAGATCTACAACAACGTTGAAGTAACGGAGCTTTAGGGTTACGCGGTTTTACCAAACCGCGTAACGGCTCGACGCTGCGCGGGCCGCATTTGGACAATCTGACGTTCAACTTCAAGGGCGCGACCAGAAGGTCAGCGCCCTTTCGTTTCACGTCACCTTGTCTCAAATGCGGCCCGCTCGCTGCCGTTGCCAAAACATCGGCGTTGCCTTGCTTCGGGAATGCGGCAGATAGAGACGTTCCTTTTTTGCCGGCAGTTTGGGACACTCCTTACGGGGCACCCCCTCCACAGCGCCTATGCCAGCTTGTCGATTTGCCCAATCTCCCAGAGCGGAATATTGACGAGCGTGCCTTCGTCTCTATATGCCGCTAACGATGTTCTCACGCAGCGCTCGAGCTTGAACTTCTCGCAGGCAATCCTCAGGCTCTTTGCTTTGAGATTCTCTGCCGCCTTGACCTCGAGCGGAAGCACGGTCCCCGCATGGTCGACGGCAAAGTCGGTCTCTGCATTGCCGGAGGAGGATGACCAATACGCGGGAGTATTGCCTTGGAGCAAAAGCTCCTGTGCGACGTATTGCTCGGTCAGCGAGCCTTTGAACTCCGTAAAAACAGCGGGCCCGTTCAGAACAATGGCTGGCGTGAGGCCGGAGAGTGCTCCGAGGATGCCGGTGTCGATGCAGAACAGCTTGAAGCCCGAGAGATCCTCGTAGCTTGTGAGCGGTGCTCTTAGGGCGGAAACACGTGGTACCTTATGAACGATTCCATAGTCCATGAGCCACTGGAGGCTTTCCTCAAAATCGCGTGCGCGCGCCCCGGGACGAAGCGCGCCGTAGACGAACTTCTTGTTTTCCTTTGCGAGCTGGCCGGGAAGGGATTTCCAAACCAGCCTCATGCGCTCGACGATGCGGGCTGGCGCATGCTTGCCAAAATCGGATTCATAAGCTTCGATGATTTGCTGCTGAAGCCTGCGGGCCTCGATGAAATCGTGGGAGGCGGCGAAAGCGGAGACAACTTCTGGCATGCCACCGACAACGAGGTATTCCTTGAGCAGGCGCTCGAGCTTTTCGGAAACATTCGCCAGCAGGTCCATGTCTGCGGCAAGGATGGCATCTGCGAGCGGATCGCCATCGACGGCACGAACGAACTCGACAAACCCCATGGGGCGCATGGTAAGCTGGTCGATCTTGCCGACGGGGAACGACTCGTTTTCGCGTCGGAGCGCGAGCCCCATATAGGAGCTGGCTGCCATGATATGGTATTCCGGCGCCAGCTCGTTGAAGTATTTGAGCGAGGTGATGCCACGCGGTGCCTCTTGGATTTCGTCGAAGATGATGAGCGTGTCTGTCGGCGTTATGGTCTGGCCGCGCAGGAGCTCTATCTGGGAGATGATGCGTTTGGGGTCAAGGCTTCCGTCGAACAGCGAACGTGCGCCCGGTTCGAGCATAAAGTCAAAACGGATGACGTTTTGATACTGCTGGCCTGCGAATTCGTTGAGAAGCCAGGTTTTCCCGTCTGGCGGGCCCCCTTAAGCAGGAGGGGCTTGCGGTTTGCCCTAGATTTCCAAGCGATGAGTTCGTCCATTAGCTGTCGCTGCATACTGCCCCCTAACGATCATGGTTAGTATAAGACCGTCTTGGTCTTTCCATCGAAAAATGTGGGAGTAAACCACGTTTTTCCATCGAATAATGTGGGAGGTAACCACGTTTTTCCATCGAATAATGTGGGGTTTAGGTCGGCACCTGGGGCGCTCCTTCTCTGCCGGCAGTTTGGAACACTCCTTGTTTTGGTGCAAATTAGCTACCCTTGCATCAGAAAACGGCGCCCGCCGGCGATGTTGCCGGCGGGCGCCGTTGTCGTGTAGGTGGCTATGTCGTGGGGGCTGCCGTTGAGCGTCCGGGTCTGTGCTCTACAGCGAGTCGATAAAGCGCTGCTGGGCGGCACGTCCTGCCTCGTCCCACTTAAAGACGCCGGCGTTGTCGAGCACGTGGCCAAACACCACGCCGACCTCCTCGTGCAGGATATCGATGGCGTTGTCGGCCGTAAGCTCGTCGGCGCGGCGGGCAAAGACGTCCTCAGCCCATGCGGCGTGGCTGCGGCAAAGATCATCGCCCTCGAGCGCACCGGCAAGGTCGTAGCTGGCATCGACCTTGGCTGCCAGCAGATGCTCACGGACAGCGCCAAGCTCGGGAACCAGGCGCGGCGGCAGAATGGCCAGGCCCATGACCTCGATCAGGCCGATGTTCTCCTTTTTAATATGGTGATACTCGGCATGCGGGTGGAATACGCCCAGCGGGTGCTCGTCAGTCGTGATGTTGCAGCGAAGCGCCAGGTAGGCCTCGTAAATCTCGCCGCCGGCATTGCCGCGGGAGTCGACGCGGCGGATGACGGGCGTCACGGTGTTGTGGGCCACGCCGTCGGCCGTGTGTGCGATAACGCCCACAGACTCATCGGTCCACTCGCGCCAGGCGAGGATAATCTTCTCGGCAGCGTCGAGCAGCTGGGCGCGGTCATGCGAGCGCAGGCGCAGCACCGAGAGCGGCCACTGCAGCACGGTACCGCTGACCTGGTCAAAACCGGGCACGCTAAACTGCGAGACCTCGGCGGCATGCATCATGGGGAACTCGTGTGCGCCGCCCTGGAAGTGGTCGTGCGACAAGATCGAGCCGCCCACGATGGGCAGGTCGGCGTTGGAGCCGATGAAGTAATGCGGGAACAGGTCCACAAAATCGAGCAGGCAGGTCAGACCCTTGCGGTCGACGTGCATCGGACGATGCTCGGAGCTCATGGCAATGCAGTGCTCGTTAAAGTACGCGTACGGGCTGTACTGGAAACCCCAGCGCTCGCCGTCGAGCTGGATGGGGATAACGCGCAGATTCTGGCGGGCGGGGTGAGCGCCACCGTCGGCTGCGGCGGAGCGTCCGGGGTAGCCCTCGTTTTCAATGCAGAGCTGACAGGCGGGATACTTCTCGCCCGTGTTTTTGGTGGCGCCGGCCGCGGCAATATCGCGCGGGTCCTTTTCGGGCTTTGACAGGTTGATGGTGATCTCCAGGTCACCCCAGTTGGTGGAAGTGCTCCATTTGATGTTGCGCGCGATGGCGGCGCGGCGCACGTAGCCGGCGTCGCAGCATAGGCCGTAGAACCAGTCGGTCGCGGCGCGGGGCTCGTTGACGCCCATGCGGCCGTTGAATTCCTCGTTTACAACCGAAGGCCTCGGCATCAGCGCGCCCATGATGCGCATGGCGATGCGGTCGCGGCCCGACGTCGTATCCTCGACAGCACCATTGGCAACGGCGGCCTCGGAAAGCGCGGCAAGCGTGCCCTCCAGGTCAAAGTCGGGCAGGGTATCGGGGTGCAAGAGCGAGAGTTTCTCAACCTGGAGCGCCCAGGCCATATCGAGCGCGGGCCCCGTAGCGCCGATGCACTCCAAAATGGTGTTGTATGCCCAGATGCGGTCGTCCTGGCCGATCATCGATCGGTGGATGGCGTACTCGATCAGGTTCTGTGCGGCCTCGCGCACGTCAGTCATTACAGCCATGCCGCGTAAGCCCCCTTGTCAGAGATGGCGTAGTGACGGGCAGAGCCCTCGCCCAGCCAGCCGTTCATCTTGGCAATGAAGGTGTCGACCAGGTCGAGCGGCACGAAGGCCTGGATGGTGCCACCAAAGCCGCCACCGTGGATACGGACGGCGCCGCGGCCGTCGAGCACGTGCTCGGCCAGCGCCAGGGCATACATGGAAGGCTGCTCGGAACCCAGCTTGGCAACAACATTCTGCAGGTACATGGCAGAGCTGGCGCCGGACTCGCGCGTCAGGACCAGGAACTGGTCGATGTCGCCGGCGTTCAGAGCTGCCCAGCGCTTGTCGACCAGGCCGTTCTCGTACCAGTAGTGAACGGCGCGCAGGCAGGCACGGTCGCCCAGTTTGGCGCGCAGCTCGGGGAGCCTGGCGTCAAAATCGGCAACGTCGACCTCGCACAGGCGTGCCTTGCCAAACTCGGCGGCAACGTCCTGCATCTCGCGCGGAACGGCGGCGTAGTCGTCGGTGGCGGCCACGTGGTCGGCACCGACCTTAACGAGCACGAGCGCATAGCCGTGATCCTCAAAGTTGAGCTCGAGCTTCTGGGTTTTAGGCTGAGCCTGGTCCTCAAAGTCCATGTAGGCAAGGCCGCCCAGGCACACGGCGGCCTGGTCCATCAGACCGCAGGGCTTGCCGTAATAGTTGTTCTCGGTGCGCTGGCTCATTTGCGCGAGCGCGACGGGCTCGATGGCGGGTGCGCCCCAGAGGGTTTCCATGGCGCGACCGTACGCGGCCTCGACGGCGGCAGAGCTGGAAAGACCGCCGCCCGAGGGGACGGAGCAGGTAAAGGCAAAGTCGAAGCCGTGGGGCTCAACGCCAAGGGCTGCAATCTCGTGGGCCATGCCGCGGACGAGGCTTGCGGACGTGCCCTTCTCGGACTCCTGAACGTCTAGCGTGTCGAGCGCGATTTCAAACGTGGGATAGCCCTCGTCGGCTACGCGAACCTTGTTGGAATCGGTTGCCACGGCGATGCCGTCGACGGCGACATCGAGCGAGCCGGCGATAACGTGGCCACCCTCGTGGTCGGTGTGGTTGCCGCTGATCTCGGAGCGGCCGGGCGCGTGCACATAGAGCACCTGGCGATCGCCGATGGGCCCAAACTCCTCCTCGAACAGCTTGGTGAGCGTGGCGAGTGTCTTTTCGTCGGGGGTGGTCATGGGAGTCCTTTCCTTGGCGCATACTGACGAGTTTTCCGTCGTAGTGAGTACGTTAACAATCTGAAGCGGCGTGAACTCAGCATCTACGATGCCGCACGTTACGGGCTATGTTAACGTACTCATAACACAACGCTTATCACTTTTTGAGAATCTGGTAATCGGTAGAAATTCAGCCGTGAACGGTATTGCCGTATGGACTTATAGAGCAGAAGAGTTGCGGATTGAAAAAGTAGAGTACGTTAACATGCGTCCGACGATAGCGGGCCTCGGCGCGGGGTGTATTTCTGCCCGGGCCGGCATGCACGCTATTCAGATCTCGCAACGGTGAAGGTGATCCTGTGGCAAGGCGCCCGTCCAACGATACAGGTACGCGTCCGGTCTCCATGGCCGACGTCGCCCGCGCTGCTGGCGTTTCGCAGCAGACGGTTTCGCGCGTCGCCAACGGCTTGCCCAACGTTAACGAGCAGACGCGCCAGCGCGTGCAGGCCGCTATGCAAGAGCTCGGCTTTCGTCCGAGTTATGCCGGTCGCTCGCTGCGCGACGGCCGCTACCATTCGGTCGGTCTGTGCGTCAACGATGTCACCAAGTTTGGCAACCTCTCAATGATCGACGGCATCGCCAGCGCTGCTCGCGAGCATAATTGCGCCATCACGCTGGTCGAGATGTCCAAGACCGAGGAGTTTTCGCTTGCCGAGGCAACGCGTCGTATGGCCGCGCTGCCTGTGGACGGCATCATTATCGGCATGAGCCGTATGGCGCCCGATTTTGAGACGTTTGATCCACTGCCGGGCATTGGCACGGTCATCGTTACCATGTACGCGCACCCGCGGGTGACCACGGTAGACTCCGATCATTACGGCTGCTCGCTCTTGCTTATGAATCACCTGTTTGAGCTGGGGCATGAGCAAATTCGCTATATTGGCGGCCCGTCGTTCTCGGTCGACGAGCAATTTCGTCGAGCCGGTTGGCAGGATGCGCTCGAGCGTAGGCACATTAAGCCGCAGACGCCGCTCGAGGGCGACTGGTCTGCCAACAGCGGTTACGAGGCCGGCAGATATCTGGCCGAGCACGACCGCACCATGACGGCGATTTACGCGGCAAACGACCAGATGGCAAACGGCGCGATTGCAGCGCTGCGCGATAGTGGCTTGCGCGTGCCCGAGGACGTGAGCGTGGTGGGCGTCGATGATTCGCTCGATGATTTTGTGGCACACAACGAGCTCACGACCGTGCGATTTGATCTACATCAGCGCGGACGCGAGGTATTCGAGCATGCGGTTCCCGAGGCGGGTACGGCGGGCAAAACCGTTGCCATTCGTATTCCCGGCCAGCTCATTATTCGACATAGCACGGCGATACCGCGCGCATAGTTTGCGCAGGTAAACGGCGATTTATCGTATTTCAATAACAATCGGTATGGATGCCGGCAGATAACAGCTGGGATACTGCCGAGTGTTATGATAGACGGGTTCTTTTGTCTATCTAGGAGGCTTTGCCTGATGGAGATCACCAAGGATATCCGCTACATCGGTGTCGACGATCACGACATTGACCTGTTCGAGGGCCAGTACGACGTGTCCGAGAACGGCATGGCATACAACAGCTATGTTATCTTGGGCGATAAAATCGCTGTCGCCGATTCGGTTGACGCTGGCTTTGTCGACGAATGGCTCGGCAACCTCGAGGCCGCGCTCGATGGCCGTACGCCCGACTACCTGGTCGTCCATCACATGGAGCCCGATCACTCCGCCGGTATCGCCGCCTTTATGGAGCGCTATCCCCAGGCACAGATTGTGGCCAGCATGGGCGCCTTCCGCATGATGGTCAACTACTTTGGCACCGACTACCCCGAGCGTAAGATAGTCGTCAAAGAGGGCGACGTGCTCGACCTGGGTGGCCACAGCCTAACGTTTGTCTGCGCCCCCAACGTGCACTGGCCCGAGGTGATCTTCTCCTACGAGTCTACCGACAAGGTGCTCTTTAGTGCCGACGGCTTTGGCAAGTTCGGCGCCAACGACATCGAGGACCCGGAAGGCTGGGCCTGCGAGGCGCGCCGCTACTACTTTGGCATCGTCGGTAAGTTCGGCAAGTTCGTGCAGGCCGTGCTCAAGAAGGCCGCCGACCTGGACATTCAGATTATCTGTCCGCTCCACGGCCCCGTGCTGACCGAGAACCTGGGCTATTACCTCGACACCTATAACACCTGGTCGAGCTACCAGCCCGAGGACGAGGGCATCACCATTGCCTACGCGAGCGTCTACGGCCACCTGAAGGCTGCCGTTGAGGAGCTCGCCGCAGCGCTCGAGGCCCGCGGCCAGAAGGTTTCCGTCTTTGACTTGGCTCGCGACGACATGGCCGAGGCCGTTGAGGATGCGTTCCGCTATGACCGTCTGGTGCTCGCTTCCATCACCTATCAGGGCGAGATCTTCCCGTTCATGAGCACCTTTATCCACACGCTTGCCGAGCACGCCTATCAGAACCGCATCGTGGCGCTCGTCGAGGCCGGTTCCTGGGCGCCCACCGCTGCCAAGGTTATGACCAAGGAGCTCGAGGGCATGAAGGACATCACCCTGGCGCAGAACAAGGTGACCGTCCTGGGTTCGCTCAACGACGCCTCGCGCGCTCAGATCGAGGTTCTCGCCGACGAGCTGTCCAAGTAGCGATATTTCGCTTTTAACGAGCAAAACCACCACAAAGGCATCTTTGTGGTGGTTTTTATTACGGGCTTTAGCCTGTGCGGGGCGCGCAGCGCGCCGCATCAGAAACCACCCGCTATGCGGGTGGGGCCAAACGGCTTTACAAAGCCGCCCCCTCGCCGGACACTTGCGATTGTTCAGGCCGCAAGGAATCCGAGTCGAGAGGGCGGTGGTGGCGTATGGCCCAGAAGGCCTACAGCCTGTCGCACACGAAGTGGATGTGCAAGTACCACGTCGTGTTCACGCCGAAGTATAGGCGCAAAGTCATCTACAACCAAATAAGGTCCGACCTTGGGGAGATCTTCAGGAGGCTCTGCCAGTACAAGGGGATAGAGATCATCGAGGGGCACCTGATGCCCGACCACGTCCACATGCTGCTGGCGATCCCGCCGAAGTACAGCGTCGCGAGCGTCATGGGCTACCTGAAGGGGAAGAGCTCGCTGATGATATTCGACAAGCACGCGAACATGAAGTACAAGTTCGGCAACAGGAAGTTCTGGGCCGAGGGCTACTACGTGTCCACCGTCGGCCTGAACGAGGCCACCGTCGCGAAGTACATCCGGGAGCAGGAGAAGGCCGACATCGCGCTGGACAAGCTGAGCGTCAAGGAGTACGAGGACCCCTTCGATAGGGGGCCGGGGCGTAAATAGCGCCGGTTTGACCGGCCCGTCACGGGTCAATCTGCAGTGCGGCCCGAACCCCGTGAGGGCCGGCGCCTTTAGACGCGTGCCGGAAATCCAAGGGTTATACCCTAAGAGCAAACCACCCCTTTTAGGGGTGGTTTTGATAGGGGCACGAATAGCCCGCTCCGACCTGCGAAATCTGTACTCGCGATGCGAATAACGCCCCTAACCTTAAACTTTAGCTTGAACTTAGCTATAATGCGCTACGTTCCTGCCAGGCTGTGGTTGCGGACGGACGAAATGCCCGTCCTAGTCCAAGACAGACGCGGTCAAAGGGATCCACGTAAGCGACCGCGTGCGCGCGGCGCGATCATGGCGCGTCCTAGATGTAAGCCGCACCGTCCGTTCTACTTTCTTTGGGGCAATACCGCCTCGCGGGCGAGCGGGCCAGTCGTGAAGGTGGCTGCGGCCTCCCGAGCAAACACCCCGGTGCGCAAGTGTGGGGTCAAATACCAGGTCAGCTGGTGGGAACAACCTGATATTCCGCGCAACGCACGGATCGTATACGACACAGAAGGCAGGGTAGTGGACATGGTGAGGGGCAGCTTGATGCACGCGGCTCGGTTAGGTGCTGGGACCGCAGCGGTCATCGCCGTTTTGGGCCTGAGCGGATGCGCGTTCAACCCGCTGTCTACGTTCACGACTCCCACGATCGACCAGATCGAGTACGAGACCGTCACGCCGGCGGTGTCGGACGATGCCCTGGTCACTCCCGGAACCCTGACGGTCGCCCTCGATACTTCCGATGCGCCGCAGGCAATGCAGGGCGCCGACGGCGAGCTCACGGGATATGCGGTCGACGCCGCCCGCGCCCTCGCAAGCCGCATGGGCCTTAAGGTCGCCTTTGTCGATGCGTCCTCGGCAGGTTCCGCGCTCGGCGACAAAAAGGCTGATATCTTTATCGGCGAGATCAACTCCACAGACGGGGACGTTAGCTCGCTCGGCACCTGCCTGTACGATGCCGCTTCTGTGTTCGGTAAAACCAGCGATGGTGGGTCGCTAAGCGTTTCCACCGATACCCTTAACACGTCTACCCTGGGTGTCCAGATGTCCTCGGCCTCGCAGGAGGCGCTTGCCAAGCAGAGCATTACCGCCAACCAAAAGACCTACTCCAACATCAACGAGTGCTTTGAGGCGCTCGAGTCCGGCGAGGTCGACTATGTGATCTGCGACTCCACGGCTGGCGGCTACCTTGCACGCCTGATGAGCGAGGTCTCCTATGTCGGTGCGCTTGAGGCGCCCTCGACGCTTGGTGTTGCGGGCCTCTCGTCCAATGACGAACTGTGCCGTGCCGTGAGCGATGCCCTCGACGACATCACGGTCGACGGCACGCTCGAGGCAGTTCACTGCGTCTGGTATGGCAGGATGCCCTACGACCTCACCACTAAGACGGTTTCGGGCGCTAACGTGCAGCCGGGCGACTCTGAGTCCAGTGAGACCACGTCCTCCGGCAGCGAGTCCTCCGATTCCAACAATGAGACCGCATCCTCCGAGGACAAATCGTCCAGCCAGGAAGGCGCCATCACCGACGACGACATTAACAAACTCAATAGCTAGTTATTGCTAGGGGTGGTGTCTCCTATACGTTGGAAAGGACACCTCTTCACGGTTTCAACACGCACTGCCGGGCTTCCCCGATGGGGGAGCCCGGCTTTTTCATCCCAATAAAACAAGCAGGTCAAAGCCAATTTTCGGGACCAAATACAAAGCTGTTGGCTCCCTCCTATAGCGCACTTTGCCACAGAAAAGTGCGAGACTTCGGTATGCGGTATCAAGCAATCGTTATTCGGGTCTTTAGGAATCCGCGTGATTAAATGCACGGCAATGGGTACATAGCCAGTACAGTAAGTCCCCGAGGCAGATTGGAGCCACGTATGGATATCAAGGTTTCTGGACGCAAGACGACGGTAACCGATGCTCTGCGTGCGCATGTGGATGAGAAGATCGGCGAGGCGCTCAAGGTTTTCGACATCGAGCCCATGACAGTCGACGTCGTGCTTCGTTATGAGAAGAACCCCTCGAACCCCAACCCGGCAATCGTCGAGGTCACGGTTCGTGCCCGCGGCTCTGTGATTCGCGTTGCCGAGCACGGCGCAGATATGTATGCCGCCATCGATCTCTCCGCCGATAAGGTTACTCGTCAGCTGCGCAAGTTCAAGACCAAGGTCGTGGACAACCGCCAGGGCGGTGCCAGCGCCGCGGATGTCGCGCCGGTCGAGCGCGTCGAGGATCTGGCCGACCTGCTGCTGCCCGAGGAAGAGGACGACCTGCTCGTCCGCGAGAAAGTTATCGACGTCACCCCGATGACTGAGGAGCAGGCGCTGGTGCAGACCGATCTGCTGGGCCACGACTTCTACGTGTTCGAGAACGCGACGACCGGTCTCATCAATGTGGTGTATCACCGTAAGAATGGTGGATATGGCATCATCAAGCCCCGCATCGAAACACTTGACGAGTAAAATACGTTAACTTGCATGAGTTAACGGTTGGCGGCCATCCCATGCGGGTGGCCGCCTTTTTACGTAAGGAGTCGCTTTGATGGACAAGGCCGCATCTACCGGTCATTCGGACCGTTGCCGCATCGTCGTCGATACCTGCTGCGACTTTAGCCCCGAGGTCGCCGCGAACCTCGATGTCGATATCCTGGGTTTCCCCTTCATTATCGATGGCGAGGAGCGCACAGACGACATCTGGTCGAGCATCACGCCCAAGGAGTTTTACGACCGCATGCGCGCCGGTGCCCGCGTGTCCACCTCGGCTGTGTCGCTCGGTCGCTATATCGAGTTCTTTACCGAGTGCGCCAAAGAGGGCACGCCCACGGTCTACCTGTGCTTTACCTCGGCGCTGTCGTCGAGCTACAACTCCGCGTGCCAGGCGGCGGACGCCGTGCGTGCCGAGTATCCCGATTTTGAGCTCTACGTGGTCGACAACGCTCTGCCCTGCGCGACTGGCGCGCTCTTGGCGCTCGAGGCCGTGCGCCAGCGTTCGGCGGGACTGACCGCCAAGCAGCTGGTCGATTGGGCAAACGAGGCAAAGACCTACGTCCACGGCTACTTTACGCTCGAGAGCTTCGACGCACTGGCTGCCGGCGGCCGCATTCCGCCCGCGGCGGCGCAGCTCACGGCAAAGCTCGATGTCAAGCCCGAGCTCTCCTACGACCTTGCCGGCTCGCTGTCGCTGATCGGCGTCAACCGCGGCCGCAAGAAGGCGCTCAAGTCCATTCTCAAGTCGTTCCGCGAGAACTACGTGCCCGACCGCACCATGCCCATCGCAATCATGACGGCCGATGCCGAGAAGGACGGCGACTGGCTCGAAGCTGCCATCCGCAAGGAGGAGGGTTGCGCCGACGTCACGATCATTCGCGGCTCCGTGGGTCCCACCATCGGCTCGCACGTGGGCCCCGGCATGGTGGGCTGCGCGTTTTGGGGTAAGAACCGCGCCGACAAGGCGTCGCTTTCCGACCGTATCGCCCGCCGCGTGCGCGGTCAGTAGGCAAGCGCTGCGTCCGTAATCGCCCTCGACTCACAGCCCAAACGCTGGCACCGAGTATTCAACCTGGTAACAACACCCAACCCAAAAGGAAAGGTTTCATGGCAAACAAGCTCTCCGTCGCATTCATTGGCACCGGAATCATGGGTGCCCCCATCGCCGGCCACATTCTGGACGCCGGCTATCCCGTCACGGTCAACAACCGCACCAAGTCCAAGGCGGCGGCGCTTATCGAGCGCGGCGCCGTCTGGGCAGATACGCCGGCCGATGCCGCGGCGAACGCCGATGTCGTCTTTACCATGGTGGGCTATCCCTCCGAGGTCGAGGAACTCTACCTGGCGGGCGACGGCCTGCTCTCGTGCACTAAGCCCGGCGCGGTCTTGATCGACCTCACCACGAGCTCGCCCGAGCTTGCCCGTGACATTGCCGAGGCCGCCCAGGTTTCTGGTCGCATGGCGTTTGACTGCCCCGTCACCGGCGGCGAGTCGGGCGCTATCGCCGGTACGCTCACGGCTATCGTGGGCGCTACCGAGAGCGACATCGCGCCGGTCCGCGACATCCTTGCCACCTTTGCGGCCAACATCTGCTGCTTCGACGGCGCCGGCAAGGGCCAGGCTGCCAAGCTCGCCAACCAGGTGTCGCTGGGCGCCTGCATGGTCGGCATGGCAGACGCCATGGCATTTGCCGAGTTGAGCGGCCTTGACCTGGAGAAGACCCGCCAGATGATCCTGGGCGGCACCGGCAAGTCTGGCGCCATGGAGAGCCTGGCTCCCAAGGCGCTCGACGGCGACTACAAGCCCGGCTTTATGGTCGAGCACTTTATCAAGGACCTGCGCTTGGCGCTCGCCTATGCCGACGACCGCGAGCTTGCGCTGCCCGGTGCCGACGTGGCCTTTACGCTCTACGACATGCTCGACGCCATCGGTGGTGCCAAGCTGGGTACCCAGGCCGTCACGGTCCTCTATAAGGAGGAGGCCGACGCCATCGCCGCCGGTCTGGACTGGTCGCAGTATCGTCCCGAGGAGCATGGCGCTCACGAGGAAGGCTGCGGTTGCGGCGAGCATGGCGACGATCACGAGTGCGGTTGTGGCCACCACCACGACGAGGGCCACGAGTGCTGCGGCGGCCACGGCCATGATGACGGCCACGAGTGCTGCTGCGGCCACCATCACGGGGAGTAGCGCCCATGAGCTGGACGTTCGTGGTGCTTGCGCTGGTGCTCTTTCTCTTTGCGATCTACATTGGCTTTTTGTGCGGCCAGTGGGCGTGCGAAAAGCGCGTCATCACCAAGCGCGACTACTGGATTGCCAACTTTGCGGGAGCGGCGGCAGTCGTCCTGCTGACCTGGGTGTTCTCGCTGTTCCCGCTGGTGCAGTTTGCGCCGATCGGCTGGCTCGGCGGCTTTATCGCCGGCCTTAAGATGAGCTTTGGCGAGTCCGTCGGTCCGTGGCGCAAGCACGACGAGGTCTTTAACGTCAACAAGGCCCATCGCGCCGCCGCCGACGCGGGCGATGCCGAGGAGCGCCGCCGTGCGCGTCGCAATGGCGCGGCCGACCGACAGCTCATCTCGGTCACCGATGACAGCAAGAGTGCTGGCAAGCACGCTAAGAAATAGTAAGAAGAGGTAACTATGGCAGAAAACAAAGACGAACAGCTCACCGACGAGGAGCTGGCACAGCTTCAGCTGGCAGAGGAGAACGAGAACGCCGTCGACCGCCTGGTCCAGGAGCTCGGCTGCCCCACGCGCCGTATCCGCCAGTTTGCCGCCCGCGTGCTGCACCTGCTTGCCGAGCGCGATCCGCAGCGCGTGGTGCCCTGCGTGCCCGCGCTGATCGAGGCGCTCGACCGCCCCGAGGCTCAGACCCGCTGGGAGGCCCTCGATGCCCTGACGGCGCTCGCCACCACCTGCCCCGAGCAGCTGGGCGATGCCTTTGAGGGCGCCGAGACTGCGCTGTTCGACGAGATCTCCTCCACGCTGCGCTATGCCGCCTTCCGCCTGCTGTGCGTGTGGGGTGCCACGAGCGTCGAGCGTTCGCGCGAGGCTTGGCCCATCCTGGACGAGGCCATCCAGTGCTACCACGGCGACCTTGAGTATCGCGACATGCTCGGTTGCCTGTACGAGTTTTGCCAGGGCGAGATCGACGCCGAGGTTGCCGAGAAGCTCGCGCTGCGCCTTAAGTTCGACGCCGAGAACGGCAAGGGCAGCTATCTCAAGGCCCGTTCGAGCGAGATTTGCGAAATGCTTGTTAAACGTTTTGGCCTGGATCTCTCCAAAAAGAAGAAGCGTGCTAGCGTTAAAAAATCTGACGACGCCGAAGACGAGGAGTAACAGATTATGGCGCACGATGTAGTCCTGATTCCCGGTGACGGTATCGGTCCCGAGATTACGCAGGCCATGCGCCGCGTGGTCGAGGCCACTGGTGTTCAGATCAACTGGAACGTCCAGGAGGCCGGTGCCGGCGTCATGGACGAGTTTGGCACGCCGCTGCCCCAGCACGTGCTCGATGCGGTCGCCGAGACCAAGGTTGCTATCAAGGGCCCCATCACCACGCCGGTCGGTACGGGTTTCCGCAGCGTCAATGTGGCCCTGCGAAAGCACTTCGACCTGTACGCCTGCGTGCGCCCCTGCCTGTCGCAGCCGGGCGACGGCTCGCGCTTCCGCGACGTCGACCTGGTCATCGTGCGCGAGAACACTGAAGACCTCTACGCCGGCATCGAGTTCGATGAGGGCGCTGCCGAGGTCGAGGAACTCTCGCAGCTCGTCGAGCGCTCGGGTCAGAAGGCCTTCGCCGCGGATTCCGCGATCTCGATCAAGCCCATCTCTATCGCCAAGAGCCGCCGTATTGTGGAGTATGCCTTTGAGTATGCCCGCCGCTGCGGCCGCAAAAAGGTGACGGCCGTGCACAAG
>DBFOPP010000018.1:0-4612 GCA_048428865.1 Collinsella sp. | reverse complement strand
CTTGATTTTCGAAAAATTTAGCGGGAACGATGAGGCGTGTCAGCCCGTCGTTCCCGCAGTCTTACTCCTCCGCCTTTGCGGCATCCCACAGGTCGTTGAGGCCGTGGGTCGAAAGCTCGGCAAGATCCACGTGGGCATCGGACGCCATCTGCTCCATCGCAGCCCAGCGACGGCGAAACTTGGCCGTGCTCGCGCGCAGGGCGCTCTCGGCGTCGATACCCTCTTTGCGTGCCACGTTGACTAGAGCAAAGAGCAGATCGCCAAACTCCATTTCGCGCTCGGGCGTTCCGGGGGCCTCGGCCTCAAACTCGGCACGCTCCTCGGCAACCTCGTCCCACACGTCCTGGACCGTCTCCCACTCAAAGCCCACGGCAGCCGCCTTGCGCGACACCTTCTGAGCCTGCATCAGCGCCGGTAGATGCGTGGGCACGCCGTCGAGCAGGCCCTCGGGCGCAGCCTCGCCAGCCGCCACGGCCTTGTCCTTGGCGGCTTTCTCGGCAAGCTTAACCTCGTCCCAAATCTTGAGTACCTCGTCGGAACTGTCGGCATCTACATCGCCAAACACGTGCGGATGACGGCGGATGAGCTTGGCATCGATATCACGCGCCACGTCGGCCAGCGTAAACTCGCCGGCGTCAGCAGCAATCTGCGCATGCAGCACGACCTGCATGAGCACGTCACCCAGCTCCTCGCGCAGGTGAACCGCGTCGTCCGCCTCGATGCAGTCGAGCGCCTCGTAGGCCTCCTCGATCATGTTCTTGCCAATGCTGCGGTGCGTCTGTTCGCGGTCCCACGGGCAGCCGTCGGGCTGACGCAGGCGCCAGATAGTCTGCACCAGATGCTGCAGCTCGGCCGACGCATCGACCAACGTCGACAGGTCACGCGAACCCTCGGCATTTTGCTGAGCCATATGCTGCGCCATGGCTACTCCTCCTCCATGACCACGTGGCGGAACGCGCCGCCCTCGTAGATGCCGTAGCTGTGCGAGCCGTCCTTGGGGATGCTCACGCTGCCGGGGTTGAAGAGCCACAGGCCCGGGTGCGCGGCGCTTTCCTCGTTGACCTTGATGTGCGTGTGGCCGTAGACGAGCGCGGAGCCCTCGGGCAGCGCGGGCGCGTGGTCGACGCTGTTGTGCATGCCGGCGCCAAAGACATGGCCGTGCGTCAGGAACAGCTCGCGGCCGGTCTCGTCAAACAGCGTGGCGTAGTCGGCCATGACGGGGAAGTCGAGGACCATCTGGTCGACCTCAGCGTCGCAGTTGCCGCGCACCGCGATGATGCGGTCGGCTAGGGCGTTGAGCAGCGGAATCACGCGCTTGGGAGCATAGTCGCGCGGCAGGTCGTTGCGCGGACCGTGATAAAGCAGGTCGCCCAGCAGGACGATGCGGTCGGGCTGCTCGGACTCAATGGCGGCGCAGAGGCGCTCGGTCCAGTATGCCGAGCCGTGGATGTCGGAAGCGATGAGGTATTTCATGGTGGTCCTTTCGGGTGGGGTTGATGGAGCTGGGCGTGGCGTGCCGCCGGCCGCGTTACTCAAATCGCAGTGCCGCGCTCTGGGCCGCCTGCATCACGCGTTGGAGCGGCACATTGTGCTCGCAGGCAAGGCGGGCGCAGTCCTCGTACTCGGGCGCCGCGCGCTCACTGCCGTCGGGTAGGGTGGCCACCTTGACGGATACCTCGCCCCATGGCGTCGTTACGCGCTCAAAGCGGCGTGGCAGGCAAACGCGCTCCATGACCTGGCGACGAATGCCGTTGGTCGTGGTTTCCAAGAAGATGATCGTCTGCAGGCGCTCGATATCCTCGTAGGTGCAGATTACCTGCAGCTGCCAGCCGGGGCGGCCTTTCTTGCAATAGAGGGGCAGCCAGTGCACCTCGCGCGCACCCGCCTCGCGCAGGCGGTCGGCGGCGTAGGCGAGCACCTCGGGCGACGCGTCGTCGATGTCGCATTCCAGCTTGACGATGGTCTCGGGCGCATCGGTCTCGCGGGACAGCGGGGATGTGCTATCGCATTGCATACGGTCCGGATCCTTTCCGCGCGGGCTCGTTTTGTTCATCCAAACGCTAGCACATTGGACGTGGCACAGACGTGACTTTCGTCCGTCGCCGCCCTCGCTCCTATCCAAACATGTACATCAGCCTCCAAACATGTCATTATTTGTCGGTTTTGGAGGCTGACGTACACGTTTTGAGAGCAAGCGAGGCCGCACCACGCGCCGCGCAACCTTTCCAATCGATTTCGATCCCCGGCGTGCCCGGCGTGTTGAGAGCTGCGCCATTACAATGAAGCGGATTCGCTTGACGCAAAGGAGCCGCTATGCCCATGTGCCCGCTGGTCGATTGCCATACCCACACCTCGTTTTCGGACGGGCATGCCTCGTTTGAGGACAACGTCCGTGCCGCTGCTGCGGCCGGCTGCCGCGTCATGGTCTCGACCGACCATCTCACCCTGCCCGCCAGCATGGATGCTAACTGCGAGGTGCAGGTTACTGAGGGTGACCTCCCGGCGCATCGTCTGGCTTTTGAGGACGCTCGCAATCTTGCCGCTCAGATTGCGCCAGAACTCACCTTTATCTACGGTTTCGAATGCGATTGGTACGAGGGCTGCGAGCCTTTGGTTGAGCGCTGGTCCCAGGGCGCCGTCGTGCGCCTGGGCAGTGTGCACTGGATTGGCAACCCAGGCGATATCATGGCCGGTGCCGCGGGTACGGCGGGAACGGAGGACGTCGCTCGTCCCGATACGCCCGATTCGCGCTGCGGCTGGATCGACGATGACACCAACCTGCACGTTTGGGAAAACCTGGGGGTACGCGGCGTGTGGGAGCGCTATGTCGATGACTGGTGCCGCGCCTGCGAGAGCCCGCTCAACTTTGATGTGATGGCTCACCCCGACCTGGTCATGCGCTTTTCGAAGGAAGGCTTTGCGCCCGATTTTGACCCCGCACCGTTTTGGCAGCAGATGGCAGAGTGCGCGCACGATACGGGCCGCCGCGTTGAGGTCTCGACGGCCGCACCGCGCAAGGGCTTGGGCGACTACTACCCCGCAACCGGTCTTTTGCGCTGCTTTGCCCATGCCGAAGTGCCGATCACCTTTGGCTCGGACGCGCACCGCGCCTGCGATATCTGCTGGAACATCCGCGAGGCCCAGGCGCACGCCTACGACTGCGGTTATCGAACCTTCGACATCCCCCACGCCACCGGCGAATGGGAATCCACGCCCCTCGCCTAACTAGTCGTTTAAGAACGTCCCCAATGACTAGTGGCGGCGGGCGTTGAGTTCGCCGGCTAGCTCGTCGAGGGTGATACCGTAGCGCTCGAGCGTCACGAGCAGGTGGTAGACCAGGTCGCCGGCCTCGTAGCGGATGTGATCGTGATCGTTATCCTTGCAGGCCATGATCACCTCGCTCGCCTCCTCGGCAAGCTTCTTGAGCAGCTCGTCCTCGACGTCGGTCAACAGACGAGCGGTGTAGCTCTCCTGCGGCGATGCGTCGCGACGGCTGTGAATCACCTCGGCGAGCCCCGTCAGCGTCTCACCGATATTTCCATCCTGAACGTTTGCGGTGCGCACACCCATAGTTCAATCCTTTCTGGTTGGCCAAGCGCCTAGTCGAGCGCCCGTCCTACGCGAGTTTCTTAAAGAAGCAGGTACGGTTGCCGGTGTGGCAGGCCGGACCCGGCGAGTCAACCTTGACCAGCAGCGTATCGCTATCGCAGTCGGCCCAGAGTTCCTTGACCGCTTGCATATTGCCGCTCGTCGCGCCCTTGTTCCAGAGCTCCTGGCGACTGCGGCTCCAAAACCACGTGGTGCCGGTCTTGAGCGTCAGCCCCACCGACTCCTCGTTCATCCAGGCAACCATAAGCACCTCGCCGGTGTCATACTGCTGAACCACACAAGGAATCAGCCCACGGGCGTCGTACGTAAGATCAGACGCTTCTATTACCTCAGTCATCATTTCTCCCAAGTAATTACCGTAAACCCCACAGGTCGGGTGCCCGGACAAGCCGCAGCATTAGAAGTCCAGCCTCACAGGAATACCTTGAGAGGCCATATACTCTTTGACTTCGCGAATGCTGAACGTCCCAAAGTGAAAGACGCTGGCCGCCAGCACGGCATCGGCCTCGCCCTCGATCACGCCCTCGGCAAAATGCTCGAGCGTGCCCACACCGCCGCTCGCGATCACCGGAATCGGCACCGCGCGCGCCACGGCGCGGGTGAGCGCCAGGTCAAATCCGGCCTTGGTGCCGTCGCGGTCCATACTGGTCAGCAAGATCTCGCCGGCGCCGCGACGAGCCGCTTCCTCGGCCCACGCCACCGCGTCGATGCCCGTGGCGTTGCGGCCTCCTGCGGTAAAGACTTCCCACTTGTCGGCACCCGGCTCTCCGGGCAAACCGACGCGCTTGGCATCGATCGCCACGACCACGGCCTGACTGCCAAAAGCCGCGGCAGCCTGGCTAATCAGCGACGGGTCGCACACGGCGGCAGAGTTGAGCGACACCTTGTCAGCACCGGCTGCAACCATGGTGCGCATGCCCGCCAGGTCGCGAAAGCCGCCGCCCACGGTATAGGGAATAGCGAGCTCCTCGGCCGCATGCGCCGCCATCTCGATGGTCGTCGC
>DBFOPP010000017.1:0-27935 GCA_048428865.1 Collinsella sp. | reverse complement strand
CACTGACCTCGGACTTTACCCAGCGACAGTTTTTGCATGAGAGATGTCCCTCGGGAGCGGGCGGGCGTATACAAGGTTTATCGCGAGTTCCGCACGAGCCGGAGAGCACTTAATGTGCTCTCCGTGCGAGCAGGACTGTAGAGCAGGAAACCTTGTATACGCCCGCCCGCTCCCGAGGGACATCTCTCATGCAAAAACTGTCGCTGGGTAAAGTCCGAGGTCAGTGGCGTTTTATACCGAGAAATCCAAAAAAGTTGAAAATTCATTACAAATTTGCGTTGACTTTAGGTAACTAAAGTTTCATACTCCTTTTCAACCACTGGGGGATGTGAACACGCACGGATCGTTCGCATCATGATTGAAGAGGATTTCTTAGACATGTTCACGCATCAGCTAAACATTATCAGCGTAGTAATTATCTGATGCGGGTTAGCACATACAGCTAGCCCGTACGATAACGGGCGGCTGATGAAGATGAGGGCCGTCGAGCGCAACCGACGGCCCTCATTTTTTATGTCTAGGAAGTTCTTTTTAGAGGAGGAAATGTAATGAACGGAGTTTTGCTCATGGTTGTGGCCGCGGCGGTGCTCGCCTGCGGCTATCTGGGCTACGGCCGCTGGCTGGCCAACAAGTGGGGCGTTGACAAAGAGGCCCTCACGCCGGCCAAGCGCATGAAGGACGGCAACAGCTTCTCGCCCGTCTCCGCCTTCACTGCGTTTTCGCACCAGTTCAGCTCGATCTGCGGTGCTGGCCCTGTCACGGGTACGATCGTCGCCATGGCCTTTGGCTGGCTGCCCGTCGTGCTCTGGGTCCTCGTCGGCGGCATCTTCTTTGGCGCCGTCCACGACTTTGGTGCCCTGTACGCTTCGATGAAGAACAACGGCAAGTCACTCGCTCAGCTCATCGAGAAGTATATCGGCAAGACCGGCCGTCGCCTGTTCCTGCTGTTCTGCTGGCTGTTCTGCATCATCGTCATCGCCGCCTTTACCGACATGGTCTGCAAGACGTTCATGTTCACCCCGGCCGTTGACGCTTCTGGTGCTGCTACCGGTGCCATCGACTTCACCAAGTCCTATGCCGCCGGCTGCGCTGGTACCATCTCCATCCTGTTCACCTTCGTCGCTATCGCCTTTGGTTGGGCCCAGAAGAAGTTCAACCTCACCGGCGCTGCCGAGTTCGTCACCGGCGTGGTCCTCATGGTTCTCATGTTCGCCGTCGGTATGCAGTTTCCGGTCTACCTGGATAAGTTCCAGTGGTTCGCCGTCGTCATGGTCTACCTGGTCTTCGCTGGCGCTATGCCCATCCAGATGCTCAAGACCCCGCGTGACTACCTCACTTCCATCATGATGATCGTCATGATCGTCTGCGCTGTCCTCGGCATCGTCGTCCTGGGCGTCAACGGTCAGGCCACTATCACCGCTCCGGTCTTCACCGGCTTCTCCACTGCCTCCGGCATGATGTTCCCGGTCCTGTTCGTCTCCGTCGCTTGCGGTGCTCTCTCCGGTTTCCACAGCCTCGTTTCTTCCGGCACCTCTTCCAAGCAGGTCGAGAAGGAGCAGGACGCCGTCAAGGTCGGTTACGGCGCAATGATCGTCGAGTCCTTCGTCGGCATCCTTGCCATCATCGTTGCCGGCATCATGTTCTCCGATATGAACACCGCCGGTACCGGCGCCCTCAACGCCGGTGTCGCTTCCACCCCGTTCCAGATCTTCGCCGCTGGCATCTCCCGCGGTATGCAGGCCTTCGGTGTTGACGGCACGCTCGCTACCGTCTTCATGACCATGAACGTCTCCGCTCTGGCCCTGACCTCGCTCGACGCCGTCGCCCGCATCGCCCGCACCTCGTTCTCCGAGTTCTTTGCCCAGACCAACGACGCCCTGGCCATCGAGTCCAAGGCCGGCTACATGAAGGTCCTCGGCAACCCCTGGTTCGCCACGGTCGTCACCCTGCTTCCCGGTCTCGCCCTCGCTTTTGGTGGCTATGCCAACATCTGGCCGCTCTTTGGTGCTTCCAACCAGCTGCTCGGCGGCATGACCATGATCACCCTCGCCGTGTTCTGCAAGTGCACCGGCCGCAAGGGTTGGATGCTCTACGTGCCCGTCGCCTTCCTGCTCTGCTGCACCTTCACCTCGCTGGTCCAGAGCGCCATGGGCTGCATGGCCGCCGTCCAGGCTTACGGCTTCTTCGGCACCATCCCGGCTACCGCCACCACGGCCGCCGTCTCCGTCGCCGCTACCAAGGGCCTGCAGCTCGTCTTTGCCGTCCTGCTGATGGTCCTGGGCCTCATCGTCGCCGTCAACTGCCTCAAGGAGTTCTTCGGCAAGGAGGCTGGCTCCATGCCTGATGAGGAGCCCGAGTGGTCCGAGATGGGCAAGGCCGAGTACGGTCGCGCCGCTGCCGCCGAGGCTCCCGCTGACGCCGAGGCCGCCAAGGCCTAGTCGGTCGGACGGGTTGAATCTCCCATCCATTTGACTCGGAAAGACCGGGTCCGCGACTTCGCGGGCTCGGTCTTTTTTCATGCAAAAGCGGGTGACGCTCGAGTGTTCTCGCAGATGTTTTGCGTGGATAAGGGCGCGCGTTGTACCATATAGACGTATATGTGTGCATATGAAAGGGGCCCCGTGGCCAAGACGGTATATTCCGATAACCAACAAAATGTCGATGCTCTGGCTGAGCGCCTGAGCAGCCAGACGTCGCTTTCTGCTGAGCGTGCCAAGCTGGTTGCCTACGACCTGCTTTGCCGCAAGGCGCTCAAGATTAAGTCGAGTGCGCTGGCGCAGATTTTCCGCTCCGTCGATAAGGAGTGCGACACCAAGGCGATGCGCGATGAGCTTATCGCGGCAAAGATCGTGACCAAGATCGAGGGTAGCGGCATTAACGGGCGCCCGGCGTTCTATACCATCAATGCCGAGATTAACGATGCCCAGGAGCGGCCCGTCGAGGTTGCCGAAGAGGCCGTCGAGGACGTTGTCGAGGCGCCCGCTTCGGTGGAAACGGCTCCGCGCGAGCATGTCGATACCGACGAGCTGCTTGACGAGAGCGTCGTTCGCGCCTTTACGGCCAAGGCCGGCCGCGGCGGTTTTGGCGGGAGTGGCAAGCGCGATGCGCAGCGCCGCGCCCAGCAGGAGCGCTTCCGTCGCGCCGTTGCTCAAAAGGGTGAGACGGATGCTGAGGCTGTTGAGACCGAGGTTGCTGCCGAGTCGCAGAAGCCCGCGAGGGAGCAAAAGCCCGTGGAGGCCCAAGAGCCCAAGCGTCGTCGCGGTGCTCACTTTAAGACTGCACAGCAGGATGCCGCGCGTGAGGTTGAAGAGTCTTCTGAGGTTGCAGACGATGTTGAGGAGTCTGCCAAGAAGGCTCCGGGTTCGTGTCGTCCCGGCCGCGGTTTTGCGGGACGTGCGTATCCCGTAAAGCGTCAGGAGAAGGGCGAGTCGGTTTCGACCACCCAGGACGAGAAGGCCGTTGAGCCGGTGGCTCGCGAGCAAAAGCCTGTTGAGCCGCAGCTTGAGGTTGATGCCGAGGCCAAGGGCCAGCAGCCTACTGATGAGCAGACGGAGCAGAGCGCGTCGAGCAAGCCTCGCCGCCGTCGCCATCGTGGAGGCCGCAGTTCCCATGCCGAGACTGCAACCGAGAAGACCACGCCGCAGAACGAGGATGCGAAGGCCGAGGTTTCTTCGGGGCAGCCTAAGCGCCAGTCAGCGAAGGAGAGCAAGTCCGATCGTCCGCAGAAGCAGGCGTCTATGCCGAAGCGCGAGCGCAATTCCCAAGGCGATTCTAAGCGCAAGTCTCAGAAGAAGCCGGAGTCTGCCGCAGTAGATACTGCTGCCCGGCAGCCCGAGTCGGCCGCCCACGGCGAGGTCTCGGCGTTTGCCCTTGCCCGCGTTTTAGGCAGGCAGCTGCTCAAGGTTGTCCCCACGCCTATGGCGCTCTCCAAGATCAAGGAGCAGCAGACACAGATCGTAAAGGTCGAGGGCAAGGACGGCAAAAAGGCTCCGCAGCGCACTCAGCACAACGAGATGTCCAACCGCAAGATTGCCGAGGAAATCGCAATCATCCAGGCTTGGATCGAGCAGAACCGAGGTGCCGATACGCCGGTTGCCTCGCGCCGCCAGCGTGCCTACCAGATCTTTAACGACGAGAAGGCTTTTGACGGCAAGCACGGTGAGCGCCTGATCAGGCGTATGACCGAAAAGGGCATCAGCATGCAGGCGATCAAGGTCGCCCCCAATCGCCCCGTGCACTTTACGGGCTTCTTTACGCTGGGAGCCGACAAGCCGTTCATTATGGTCGAGAACCTGGACACCTACGACGAGATCGTCAAGCTGCTGCGTGGCCGCAAGCACGCCAAGCTCTTTGGCATCAAGGTGGGCGGCGTGATTTTTGGCGGCGGCTGCAAAGCGAGCGTCTCGCACGCACTGGATGATTATCTGGCCGAGATTGGCTATCGCTTTAACTACGTCTACTACGTGGGCGATATCGATCGCGAGGGCGCGCGCATCGTCGAGCAGGCTCGCAATGCCAATGTGGTTGAGATTCGCCTGCATGCCGGCATGTACCGCGCCATGCTCGCCGAGCATAAGCGTCGCGTGAAGGCCGGCGGAGAGTGCGAGCCCGCGGCTGCCAACCAGGGTGTGCCGCAGAACCTGGCAGCGACGATCAAGGATCTGCCCATGGTTACGCGCGTGCAGTTCCGCAACGTGCTGCGCGAGGGCGGGCGCATTCCGCAGGAGATTCTGATGACCGCAGACTATCGGGATGGCGACTCGGGAAGCTTCGACCGCATGCTCAACAACTAGGGCGTTCGGCCCCGGGAGAGTGGGGACACCGGCTTAGGTTTCCTGCTCTACAGTCCTGCTCACGACGGAGGCCACATTAAGTGGCCTCCTGTTCGTGCGGAACTCGCGATAAACCTAAGCCGGTGTCCCCACTCTCCCGGGGCCTGCGGCTACTTGGTTGTCGCATGCGGGTCGCTTTTCGGAACTGGGCTGATATTTTCTAGATGAAAGGCGCTCTTGGTCCTTATGGGCTTGGGGCGCCTGTCTTTTAAAGGTAGATTTTTGGGAGGCCGGCACTTGGAGACGTTCCTTTAGTGCCGGCACTTTAGGAACGTCTCCAAGTGCCGGCTGTGGGACGGAGGGATTCCGCGTCCGCCTTTTCGGCGGCCGCGCCCCGCTGCGTCGCTTCGCTCCTTGCGTGCTGCGCTGGAAAACGCTTCGCGTTTCCTCAGCTCCGCACCCTTGCGGGTTCTCGAATCCCTCCGCTTGCCCACAAGAAGGCGCCCTGGGCCGTTATGGGCTCAGGGCGCTCAATTTTAATGGCTGGGACGGAGGGATTCGAACCCCCAACAGCCGGCACCAAAAACCGGAGTTCTACCGTTGAACTACGTCCCAATGTGTGGTGTTGCCCAAAAGCAACTCGTTTAGTTTACCTAATCTGCGAGGGCATCGCAAACGCCATCGAGCAGGCGTACGGCGAGTGTCTGCGCGTCGCTGGCCGTGAAGGTGCCGTTGTAGCGCGTCATGCCCGTGAGCTCAATGCGAATGCGAGCCGGCTTCTGCTGCGCGGCGACATTGGCGGTGCGGATGCGCTGGGCCAGGTTGTGGCACTCGGCGAGGGCAATCGTGGCGCGCGGTGCGGCGTCGGCGGGCAGCTCGTCGCTTGCGATTTCGAGCACCAGGTCAACGTCGGTTGGGACCTCGGAGTCACAGAGCATCATGCCGCTGTTGTCGGTCGTTGCCGTGGCGATATTCCACATGCGCGACGCAACGCTGCGTGCGATGGGGTCCTCGCCGATAACGGCAATCTGGAAGCGCTCGAGCACGTTGGCGGCGCGAGCAAAACCGATGCGGGACTCGGCTTCGGTGACCGAGGGCTTGCCCTCCCACACATGGTGCAGGCGGTTGATGTAGGCGTAGGTGTCCTGGAAGGCCATGCCGTCGGCAAACAGGCCGACATTTTCCTGGAACTGCTGCAGGGCGGCCTCGGTATGCGGACCAAAGTAGCCGTCGTCTTCGCCACAGGCAAAGCCCAAAACGTTGAGAGCGCGCTGCAGGGCCTGCACATCGGCGCCATGGAAATTGGGCATGCGCAGATAGAGGGTGCGGTCGCCCAGTTTATACGAGGCGTCGACCAGAGCGCTCCAGCAGGGGATATCGACGGCACAGCCAGCGGCAAGGCCGCTATCGAGCCTAAAGGTGCCAACAGCCTGTTCGGTGGTGGTGCCAAAGCGCTTGTCGGCAACCTCGGTGTCATCGATTGTATAGCCGAGCTGCAGAAGGCGGGACTGGACGTCCTCGACGGCTGCTCCCTGCATGCCCGTTGTAATAGGTTCCATGAACGAACCCCTTTCGGCGTACCATTCGTACTATTTGAGCGTGTGTCGGATAGACAACGCAAAGGGATGCATAAACATGCACTCAACAGTGTAGCAAGTTGTACCCAAATACGCTGCTGACAGGTTTTATAACCCCCGCTAGTTAAGGCGCTCCACAAAGAAATCTGCCATGGAGAGGAACAGCTCGCGTGCGTGCGGGTCGAGCGAAACGTCCTCGATGGCGGCCTTAGCTTTGGCGGTCAGGTCCAGTGCGTAGGCGTGGGCGTAATCGATAGAGCCAGTCTCCTGGAAGATTTCCACGGCGCGCGCGAGCTGCGCGGGGTCCTCGGTGCCCGAGGAGAGGATCGCTTCAATCTCGTCGTGATAGCGCTCATCGGAGAGGGCGTGTACGGCGACAAGCGTGCGCTTGCCCTCGGTGATGTCGGTGCGGAAGTCCTTGTTGGCGGCCTCCTTGGTACCGATCAAGTTGAGCAGATCATCTTGAATCTGGAAGGCAAGGCCCGTGTGCAGGCCAAAGGCGCGCAGCGCCTCAATTTGCTCCTCGCTGCCTCCGCCGATGATGGCTCCGGTGGCAAGCGGCGTGGCTCCGCTGTAGTACGCGGTCTTGTGCGTCGCCATGTCCAGGTAATCGTCGACCGAGATGTCGAAGCGCCCGTCGCGTACCCAACCCAGGTCGAGCGCCTGGCCCTCGATGGTACGAACGATCATCTCGGTGAGCTCGTGGAGCACGCGGAGTTTTACGTTGGGCTCCAGCGTGGGGTCGTCGAGAACCGTCTTGGTGACCATGGTAAGTGCCAGGTCGCCGCAGTTGATAGCAAGCCCCGTGCCCTCGGTGAGGTGCATGCAGGGCTTACCGCGGCGCAGCTGCCCGTTATCGGCGATGTCGTCGTGGATGAGCGCACCCGACTGGAAATGCTCGATGGCCGCCGCGGCGCTGCGGGCGCTCTCAAAGCTGCCGCCCACTGCGGTGGCGGCGAGCATGCAGATGAGCGGGCGGTGGCGCTTGCCGGCATTGGCGGTAAATGCCGAGAGCGGGGTATACAGGTAGCGCTCGATATCGGCAGAGGTCGCCTGTCCGTCAAAGAACGTGGCCAGATAGTCGTTGATCTGGTCAAAGTGCTGGGCTAAAAAGCTGGTAAACGGACTGGACACGGGTTCTCGCATTCTTTCTTAGGTTGCATCGTTGCGGTGTGCAGATACCATATTGCCACATTGGAGTTGCCGGCGCGTCTGTTTTGGCGATTTGGGGAAACGGGACGTGTGCGCGTGCCGGCTGCTTATATAAGCCTAAAGTGCTCGAGCGCCTTGACGACGCCATCTTTGTCGACCGAGTCGGTGATGTAGTCGGCGCGCTTTTTGAGATAGTCCGGTGCGTTGCCCATCGCAATGCCGACATCGACGGCGTTCATCAGCGAGACGTCATTGCTGGCGTCGCCGATGCCGTATACGGTTCCGTGGTGGGGATCGAGGGCGTCGAGTACAGACTGGATGCCCCCGCGCTTCGTGCATTCGCGGGGCGAGATTTCGGTTACCTCGAGTTCGAGCTCGTTAAAGCACAGCAGCGGCTCAAGTGCCTTATCTTGAGCGATGTGGTTGGCGAGCGATGTAGACATCAAGATCTTGTAGACACTGTAATGTTGCAGCTGCGTGACTGCGTCGCCCAGGGTGCGCGCGTATCCGGGGGCATCGGGGGCATCGGCAATCATGCGCACGACGCCGTTGAGGCCCTCAAAGCGGATGACCTCGCCCGATTGCTCAAGATAGGGGGCAAGATGCTGCAGCATGCTGGGCGTCATCGACAGATCGCGAATTGCGTGTCCGTTGATCTCGGCGTAACCGCCCGCAAGACAGACGATGCCGGTCCAGGGCAGCTCAAGAAGTTTGGGGTGGATGCAGCTGAGGGTGCGCCCCGTGCAGATAAAGGCCATGTTGCCGTTGGCGACAAACTCGCGGATTGCCTGCGAAACCGCCTCGTTGGGATAGGGGGAGAGGTCCCGCTCGTCTTCGGGAAGGTCTTGGGCGAGCCTGGGGTCTTGCCAGGCGAGCGTTCCGTCGATATCGAAGAAGCAGATATCGCCGCGCTTATGGGCTGCGCTGGCGGCAGGGGAGGCCGAGGTGGTGGGCACAAATTCCGGCTCGAGGCCCATGATCTGGTCAAAATGCTCTTTAACGCGGGGAACGGAGATGCCGATGACCACCTGGGCGGTCTTGCCGGTAATGATGAGGCCCTTGGCGCCCACCGCGACAAACGACGCGTTATCTGCAACGATGGAAGGGTCTGCGACCTCGACGCGCAGGCGCGTGGCGCAGTTGGTTGCGCCCACGATATTGCCAACGCCACCTAAAAGCTGAATTACCCGCTCAGCGAGGACGTGATCTTGATCGGATCGACTATCGACCTCGTCATTGGGGGATTGCTCTTTGGCAAAGTCGCTTCCCGTTAAACAATCGATTGCCGCGCGATTGGCAACATGATCCTCGCGGCCCGGTGTCTTAAGGTCATAGACCAAGATGAGTGCTCGAAAACTAACAAAAAAGATGAGGCTAAAGGCAAGGCCGATACCGAGCGCCAAAAGATAGGCACCGGCATGCGTGCGCATGAGCGGAATAAAGTTGAAGGCTGCCATCTCCATGAGGCCGCCCGAGAAGATGCCGACGATGCCAAAGAGATTCATGGTTGTGGCAAGGCAAGACGATAAGACGGCGTAGAGCAAAAAGAGCCCGGGGTGGGTGAACATAAAGAGAAACTCGAGTGGCTCGGTAACGCCGCAAACCACCGAGGCGACGATGGCGGGCAAAAGGATGACCTTAAGGCCGGCGCGGCGCTCTGGTTTTGCGGTGGAGTAGAACGCGGCTGCGATGGCGGGAAGGCCAAAGAGCTTGACCCAGCCGGTGGCGGTAAAACCGGCCCACGGCGCAAGTTCATTAAGGGGGCGCGTGCTATGGGAGAGGATGGGGAGCAAGCTGCTCCACGTGGCGTAGATGCCGTCGTTAATGACCAGGTTGTCGTAGTAGATCGGCATGTAGAGCAGGTGGTGCAGCCCCATGGGCTCGAGCGCTCGCTCCAAAAGCACAAAGATGCCCACGCCAAAGGGGCCGACGCTCGTAAGTGCATGGCGCAGCGTTTCGGTCATTGCGTATACGGAGGGCACGATGGCGGCCGAGATAGCGGCAAGGGCAAACACGGCAAAAAAGCTGATGAGGTAGACCAGCGAGGAGCCCGAGAAGGTGCCGAGCCAATCGGGAACCTTGGCATCGTAGAAGCGGTCATGGATGGCGACGACGGTTGCCGATACCGCCAGCGGGCCGATAATGCCGGTGTCGAGCGTCTTGATGCCGTCGATGATGGTGATGCCGCTAGCGGAGGTCAAAGACGACGGGTACTTAAGTCCAAGATTGTCTCCGCTCAGCTTAATGATCTCGCTCAAAAAGAAGCAGTAGGCAAAATAGGCGACGAGAGCCTCGAGGCAGCAACGAGCCGGTTGTTTTTGGGCAAGACCGATGGGCAGCGCTACGGCAAAAAGGAGCGGGAGGCGTTTAAAGACCGTCCACGAGCCGCGCTGGATGATGGTCCAAAAAGCGTACCAAGGGGTTCCGTATACGGCGAGATCGCCGACGATGTCCGCAGTCGTTGCGAGAGCGGAGACGCCGACCATGAGGCCTGATATAGAAAACAGCATGGCGGGCGCGAACATTGCCCCGCCAAAGCGTTGGATTTTTTGCAGCATGTTCTGCCTTCCGAATATCGAGGCGCGTTGCGCGTGGGGAAACGTTTAAACAATGGATTCATTGTAGAGGACCAGACGAGTGTCGTACCGGCAGTTTTGAGCGAAACCGATTTGGGCATGACAGAAATCGTCAACGGCTAAATCCTGTCGCTTCACCGATATTCGGTTTAAACAACTTTAAGAAATGCTATCGTGCCTAGCCGGAAATGAATAATGTAGAGGTGAAACAATGCCAAAAGCGATATACGAAGGAATCTACCGAGAAATACGCTCGCGCATCATTAATGGGACCTATGCGTTTCAGGAGATGCTGCCAACCGAAGCCGAGCTGACCGCGGAATTTGGCTGCACGCGCAATACCGTCCGCCGCGCTTTGAGCATGCTGGCCGACGGGATGTTTGTGCAGCCCATACACGGCAAGGGCGTGCGCGTTATTTGGCTTAAGGGCGAAACCGACATGTTGGGCGCACTCGAAGAGGTTGAGTCGTTTGGCGAGTTTGCAAAGCGCAACAATGCCGTTGCATCGACGGACGTTAAGTCTTTCGAACATCTGGTTTGCACCGAGCAACTCTCTCGTCACCTGGGCTTTAAGGTGGGCGAGGAGTTGATTCGCGTAGTGCGTGTCCGAAGCCTCAACGGCAACGCGCGCCAAGTGGACCATGGCTATTTTTTGGCGTCGATCGCCAAGGGCCTGACTCCCGAGATCGCGGCAGATTCTATTTACGGCTATCTGGAGCACAAGCGCGGTGTCAAAGTGATGGCGAGCCGTCGTACGGTGAGTGTCGAGCTCGCCAACGATGAGGACTGCAGCTATCTTGACCTCGGCAAATACAACTGCGTTGCCGTCATGGAGAGTCAGTCGTACACCTCGGATGGCATCTTGTTTGAGGTGACGCACACTCGCACACACCCCGAGATCTTCCATTACCGCGTCAATTCCAAGCGATAGCCGGCTAGCTCGCAGCCTGACGAGACTCATGGCCTCAAAGAGAAAACGCCCGGTCAAACCGACGGTACATCGGCTTGACCGGGCGTTTTCTCTGCATTAGATAACAAATAATTGTTTATACAAAACTTGTCAAGTATCAAGTTGAAATTACCGTTCACCGAAGTTTTTCTACCGCTCTAGTAATACTTGTTCAAACAACTAGCCAAATAGCGTATCGTTCAAATCAGCAAAAGGGGCAAAGTCCCCGAGCCAATCTCCGAAGGCGGCGGCAAAGGGTGCCGCCACGGTGTGAAAGGGTGGATTGTAATGAAGAACGAAATGAGCAGAAGGCAGTTCCTGGGCTTTGCTGGTTCCGCGGCTGCAGTTCTTGGTCTGGGCCTCGTGGGTTGCGGTGGTTCTGCCGGCTCCGGCTCCTCTGCTTCTGGTGACGCTGCCGAGGTCTACTTCCTCCAATTCAAGCCCGAGGTCGACAAGGAGTGGAAGGAGATCGCCAAGGCCTATAAGAAGGAGAAGGGCGTCGAGGTCAAGATCGTGACCGCCGCTTCCAACACCTACGAGGAGAAGCTTAAGTCCGAGATGTCCAAGAGCTCCGCTCCGACCCTGTTCCAGGTCAACGGCCCCACCGGTCTTAAGAACTGGAAGGATTACTGCGCCGACCTGTCCGATACCAAGCTCCGCGGTGAGCTCATTGACGACTCCCTGGCTCTGCAGTCCGACGGCAAGGATGTGTGCATCGACTGGGTCCAGGAGAGCTTCGGCATCATCTACAACAAGCAGCTGCTCGAGAAGGCTGGCTACAAGGCCGAGGACATCAACTCCTTCGACAAACTGAAGGCTTGTGCCGATGACATCCAGGCCCGCAAGGACGAGCTTGGTGTCGAGGGTGCCTTCACTTCCGCCGGCATGGACGACTCCTCCAGCTGGCGCTACACCACCCACCTTGCCAACATGCCGCTCTACTACGAGTTTGAGAAGGAGCACAACCAGGAGGACGACGAGATCAAGGGTGAGTTCCTCGACAACTACAAGCAGATTTTCGACCTGTACATCACCGACTCCACCTGCGATCCTTCGCAGCTTGCTTCCAAGACCGGCGACGACGCCACCAACGAGTTCGCAACCGGCAAGGCCGTCTTCTACCAGAACGGCTCTTGGGCCTACTCTGACCTCGTCAAGGCCGGCATGACCGACGATCAGATTGGCATGATGCCGATCTACATCGGTGTTGACGGCGAGGAGAACCAGGGCCTGTGCTCCGGCGGCGAGAACTACTGGTGCGTCAGTTCCCAGGCTTCCGAGGATGCCCAGAAGGCCACCGAGGACTTCATGTATTGGTGCGTCACCGCTGACACCCCGACCAGCATCATCGCCGACAAGATGGGTCTGACCGCTCCGTTCAAGAGCGCCAAGGAGACCACCAACGTCTTCTCGCAGCAGGCCGTTGCCATGGCCAAGGACGGCAAGAAGACCGTCGCTTGGGACTTCGTCTACATTCCCTCCGAGGAGTGGAAGAAGAACCTCAAGCAGGCTCTGATTGCCTACGCTGCCGATAACAGCAAGTGGGACGGCGTCAAGAACGCCTTCGTCGATGGCTGGAAGACCGAGAAGGCCGCTTCCGAGTAAGCAGTTGCTGCCCAAGCTATCTGATTAGCGACAGGGGGCGGGCAGACGTTGGTTTGCCCGCCCCCTGCATATTGAAAGGACCCTTTTATGGGCAAAGCACTCAAGCGCTGGTGGCCGCTCTTTATGCTGCCCACGTGCCTGGCGTTTATGATCGGGTTCGTGATCCCTTTTATCCAGGGCTTCTATCTCTCGTTCTGCCAGTTTATTATCATTAGTAACGCGCACTTTGTCGGTATCGAGAACTACGTGCGCGCGCTGTCCGATCCGCAGTTCTCCACGTCGTTCTTCTTTACCGTGGCGTTTGCCTTCCTGTCGACGGTGCTCATCAACGTGATCGCCCTGGCCATTGCGCAGGCGCTCACCCGCAAGGCGCTCAAAGGCACCAACATCTTCCGTACGATCTTCTTTATGCCTAACCTGATCGGCGGCATCGTGCTGGGCTACATTTGGCAGATTCTGATCAACTGCCTGCTCTCCAACGTGGGCGCCCAGCTCATCGCTCTTAACTCTGCTGCTGGCTTCTGGGGCCTTATCATCCTGACCCTGTGGCAGCAGGTCGGCTACATGATGATCATCTACATCGCTGGTCTGCAGTCCATTCCGTCCGACTACATCGAGGCCGCCAAGGTCGACGGCGCTACGGCATGGCAGACGTTTTGGAAGGTTAAGATCCCTAACCTGATGCCGACCATCACCATCTGCCTGTTCCTGTCCATCACCAACGGCTTTAAGCTGTTCGACCAGAACCTCGCCCTTACCGGCGGCGCCCCCGCGCACTCCACCGAGATGCTCGCCCTGAACATCTACAACACGTTCTATTCGCGTGCCGGTATCGCATGGCAGGGCATTGGTCAGGCCAAGGCGGTTATCTTCTGCATCCTGGTCGTGGCCATCTCCATGATCCAGCTTAAGGCCACGAGGTCCAAGGAGGTGCAGCAGTAATGAAACGCGATAAGGTTATCAACCGCGCGCTCTCGATTTTCTTTACGATTCTGTCGCTCGCGTGGATCTACCCCGTGTTCATGATTGCGCTTAATTCTTTTAAGAAAGCGACCGCAATCAGCACCACCACGGCATTCGATCTGCTCACGCCCGAGACGTTCAACGGCCTCGCAAACTACATGCACGCCCTTAACGAGCAGGGCTTTGCCTCGGCATTTATGTACTCGCTCATCATCACGGTCACGTCGGTCGTGCTGATCTTGGTGTGCTGCTCCATGTGCGCTTGGTACGTGGTTCGTGTCAACAACAAGATCTCGAACTTCTTCTATTACCTGTTCGTGTTCTCGATGGTCGTGCCGTTCCAGATGCTCATGTTCACGCTGTCCAATTTGGCGGACCGCATCGGCTTTAACACGCCGTTCAACATCTGCTTTATCTATCTGGGCTTTGGCGCGGGCCTGGCGGTCTTTATGTTCGCCGGCTTTGTAAAGAACATCCCGCTCGAGATCGAGGAGGCGGCCATGATCGACGGCTGCAACCCGGTCCAGGTGTTCTTTAAGATTGTCCTTCCCATCATGAAGCCCACCTATCTTTCGGTCGGCATTCTCGAGACCATGTGGGTCTGGAACGACTACCTGCTGCCCTACCTTACGCTCGACTCCACCAAGTACAAGACCATTCCTATCTTGATCCAGTACTTCCGCGGCGGCTACGGCCACGTCGAGCTCGGCCCCATGATGGCCTGCATCATGATGGTCGTTATCCCCATCGTCATCATGTACATCCTCTGCCAGAAGTACATCATCGACGGTGTGGTGGCAGGTGCCGTCAAGGGCTGATGCCGTAACTGTTTTGCAAGTTTTGGCGGCGTCCCTCAGCGCGGCGCCGCGTATCGAAAGGTAAAGACATGGCCGAGATTGTTCTCAAACATGTTCAGAAGGTGTATCCCAACAACGAGTCAAAAAAGAAGGGCTTCTTTGGCAAAAAGAAGAAGACCGAGGAGAAGAAGCACAACCTCAAGGTTACCGAGGACGGTGTGCTCGCTGTAGAGGACTTCAACCTCACCGTTCACGACCAGGAGTTCGTCGTCCTCGTTGGCCCCTCTGGCTGCGGTAAGTCCACGACGATGCGCATGGTCGCCGGCCTGGAGGACATTACCTCGGGCGATGTGCTCATCGATGGCAAGCGTGTCAACGACGTGGCGCCCAAGGACCGCGACATCGCCATGGTGTTCCAGAGCTACGCTCTGTACCCCAATATGACGGTGTACGAGAACATGGCATTTACGCTCGAGCTCAAGAAGGTTCCCAAGGACGAGATCGACCGCAAGGTTCGCTCTGCTGCCGAGATTCTGGGCATTACCGAGTACCTCGACCGTAAGCCCAAGGCGCTCTCCGGCGGCCAGCGCCAGCGTGTCGCTATCGGCCGCGCCATCGTGCGTGACCCCAAGGTTTTCCTGATGGACGAGCCGCTGTCCAACCTGGACGCCAAGCTTCGTAACCAGATGCGTGCCGAGCTCATTAAGCTGCGCCACGAGATCAAGGGCACGTTCATTTATGTTACTCACGACCAGACCGAGGCCATGACCCTTGGCGACCGTATCGTGGTCATGAAGGACGGCGTCGTCCAGCAGATCGCCACGCCGCAGGAGGTCTTCAACCATCCCGCGAACATCTTCGTCGCCGGTTTCATCGGCGTGCCGCAGATGAACTTCTTCGATGCCCAGCTGGTGCGCTCGGGCAACGGCTTTACCGTCAAGACCGAGGATATGAACGTGGCGCTCGCCCCCGAGACTTGCGCTCAGCTTGCCCTCAACTGGAACGGCGGCGACGTGAAGGAGATTACGGCCGGCGTGCGTCCCGAGCAGATCCTGCTTGCCGACAAGGGCGAGGAGGGCGCGCTCCAGGGTACCGTCGAGGTGACCGAGCTCATGGGCTCGACCGAGCATGTCCACGTGACCGCTCCCGACGGCCAGTTTGTCCTGATTATCCCCGTCGTCGACCTCGAGGCCAAGGGCGCGCTCAAGGCTGGCGACACCATCTGGTTCAAGTTCGAGAAGAACGCGACCCACCTCTTCGATAAGGTCTCTGGCAAGAACCTTATCTAGGCCCGGTGCATCCAGGCCTTCCCTTTGGGCGACTGCGGTATTGCCATCCTTTTGCCGCGGTCACATATAAGGCTCCCCTCCCGTCCACTGGGCGAGAGGGGAGCCTTTTTTTGTGTTGGGGCTGTCTGACCGGTCGTTTGTCTCGATCTGTAACGGGTGAGGCTGATTTCGGACGTTAGATGTTACAGATCGAGACAGTTCCGCTGAGCTGACCATTTCATCTAAATCTGTAACACCAAAGGTGAATTTCAGCTGCTAGATGTTACAGATCGAGATAAACCCAAGGGGAGGGGCCGGTATGTCTCAATCTGTAACAGCTGGGACCGTTTTTACCGAGTAGTTGTTACAGATCGAGATTGTTTGGCCGAGTTGGGTCGCAGGGTAACGTGCGGGCACAAAAAACGGAGCCGCGTTGCCGCGACTCCGTTTTCAAGAGGATGGGTAAGGGAAGCGAATTAGCTCAGGTGCCAGATCTCGTCGTTGTACTGGGAGATCGTGCGGTCGGACGAGAAGGTGCCGGCGTTGGCGATGTTGATCAGCGCCTTGCGCATCCAGGCGTCCTGGTCCTCGTAGTCGGCTAGCACGCGCTCCTTGGTCTGGATGTATTCCTCAATGTCGAGTAGGGCCATAAACCAGTCCTTACCCTTGATGTCGTCGTGCAGACGCTGCAGGCGCTCCGCGTTGCCGGTCGCCATAAAGGCCGGGTTGGTGATGAAGTCCACCAGCAGTTTAATGCCGGGCTTGCAGTAGAGCGCGCCGGCGTCATAGGTGCCGTCGGCGTAGAGTTGCTCGACCTGTTTGGACGAGGCGCCAAAGGTATAGATGTTCTCGTCGCCCACGAGCTCGGCAATCTCCACGTTGGCACCGTCGAGCGTGCACAGGGTCAAAGCGCCGTTGAGCATGAACTTCATGTTGGAAGTGCCGCTCGCCTCTTTGGAGGCCAGGCTGATTTGCTCGGAGATGTCGGCAGCGGGGATCACGCGCTCGGCAGCAGTGACGTTGTAGTTCTCGATCATGACGACCTGGAGGTAGGGAGCCACGTCGGGGTCGTTTGCGATCCACTGGGAAAGCGTCAGGATGAGGTGGATGATGTCCTGAGCGATGGTATAGGCAGGCGCTGCCTTGCCGCCAAAGATGATGGTGACGGGGTGCTTAGGTCTGTTACCGTTCTTGATGTCGAGGTACTTCCAGATGATGTAGAGCGCGAGCATCTGCTGGCGCTTGTACTCGTGGATACGCTTGACCTGAACATCGATGATGGCGTTGGAGGGGATCGTCACACCCTGATCGAGCGCCATGAACTGGCGCATGATGGTCTTTGCCTCGGCCTTGGTGGCGGCCAGGCGCTCAAGAATACTCTTATCGTCGGCGAAGTCGGCGAGCTTGCTCAAGTCGCCGGTGCTGCGCCAATCGGTACCGATCACATCGTCGAGCAGGCTGGCGAGCGCGGGGTTGGCTCCCTGGATCCAGCGGCGGAAGGTGATGCCGTTGGTCTTGTTGGAGAACTTCTCGGGGTAGATTTCGTAGAACGGATGAAGCTCGGTGTCCTCCAGGATTTTGGTGTGGAGTGCGGCGACGCCGTTGATGGAGAAGCCAAAGTGGATGTCCATGTGGGCCATGTGGACGGTGTCGTATTCGTCGATGATGGCAACGCGCGGGTCGTCGTGCTCGGCCTTTGCGATCTCATCGAGCTTGACGATAATGTCGGCGATGGCAGGGGAGACCTTCTGCAGGCTGGTGAGCGGCCACTTTTCGAGCGCCTCGGCAAGAATCGTGTGGTTAGTGTAGGCGACCATGGAGCGTACGATGGTCACGGCCTCGTCAAACTCGATGTCGTGCTTGGTGGTGAGCAAGCGAATGAGCTCGGGGATGACCATGGTGGGGTGCGTATCGTTAATCTGGACCACGGCGTAGTCGGCCAGATCGTGCAGGTTGCTGCCGCGCTCGATGGCCTCGTCGATCAGGAGCTGGGCGGCGTTGCTCACCATGAAGTATTCCTGGTAGATGCGAAGCAGGCGGCCCTGCTCGTCAGAATCGTCGGGGTAGAGGAACAAGGTGAGGTTCTTGGCGATCTCGGTCTTGTCGAAGTCGATGGAGCTGCCGGGTACCAGGCCGTCGTCGACACTCGCCAGGTCGAACAGGCGCAGGCGATTCTTGGCGGGCTGGCCATAGCCAGGCACGTCGATGTTGACGAGCTTGGAGGTGACGGCAAAGTCGCCGAACTCAACAGTGTAGGAGCGGTCGTCATCGATCAGGATATCCTGCTCGCCGAGCCACTCGTCGGGGACGGCCTTCTGCTGATTGTCGACAAAGCGCTGGCGGAACAGGCCGTAGTGGTAGTTGAGGCCCACGCCGTCGCCGGTCAGGCCCAGCGTGGCGATGGAATCCAGGAAGCACGCGGCCAGGCGGCCCAGGCCGCCGTTGCCGAGCGACGGTTCGACCTCAAACTCCTCAATCTTATTGAGGTCGTGGCCCGCGGCGGTGAGCTGGTCCTTAACCTCGCTATAGATACCGAGGTCGATCATGTTGTTGATGAGCAGCTTGCCGATCAAGAATTCGGCGGAGATGTAATAAAGCTTTTTCTTGCCATTGTTGAGCGGGCAGGCGGCTGAGCGCTTCTGCACGAGCTTAACAAGCAGTTTGTAAATGCGACGGTCATCGAGCTGCTCGAGCGAGATGCCAAAAGACTGCTCGGCAAGTTCTGCGAGATCGATACGGGGCATGTTTTCTCCTGTGATGGGTTGTTTCATGTCTGCAATTCATAAGAAGCCCGCGCGAGGGGATTGGGGTGGCCTCGCGCGGGAAAAGCAAGCGCGTCCGCACGGTGGGGAGGGGTCGGGCGCGGTAGCTCCTATTGAGGAAGCTCGATTTCGGCTTCCGACGGGATGCGGAAGTAGGTCTCGGTCCAGTCGGTGAGTTTGTGCTCGAGCTCGCGGGTGATGGCGCCGTCGAGCATGCGCCAGGTCCAGTTGCCGCCCAGCGTGGCAGGGGTGTTGATGCGCGCCTCGTTGCCCAAGTTGAGCAGGTCCTGCATGGTGTAGATGCACGTGTCGCTCACGCTGGCGGCGATGGTGCGATTGAGTGCATCTGCCATGGGTTCGCCGGCCTGCTGATGGGTGTACAGGGCTGCCTGCTCGCGCTGACGCGGGGTGGCCGTTCCCTCAAACCAGCCGCGCGCCGTCTCGTTGTCGTGGGTGCCCACATAGGCGACGGTGTTGGCGATGTAGTTATGCGGCAGGTAGTACGAGTTGGTGCCCTCAAAGGCGAACTGCAGGATCTTCATGCCGGGGAAACCCGAGTTGTCGCGCATGTCGATGACACCGGGAGTGAGGAAACCCAGGTCCTCGGCGATGATGGGCAGCGTGCCGAGCTTTTCCTCGAGCGTCTTGAAGAACTTGAGGCCGGGACCCTGCGTCCACGAACCGTAGGACGAATCGGGCGAGGAGAACGGCACCTCCCAATAGGCCTCGAAGCCGCGGAAGTGATCCAGGCGGATGACGTCGTACATGTCGAGGGCGGCGCGAATGCGGCCCTCCCACCAGGAGAAACCGTCGGACTCCATGGCGTCCCAGTCGTAGATGGGGTTGCCCCAGTACTGGCCGGTGGCCGAGAACTGGTCGGGCGGCGTGCCGGCGACGCTCACGGGATTGCCGGCGGCGTCGATCTTAAAGAGTTCAGGTGTCGCCCACATCTCGACGGAGTCACGCGAGACATAGATAGGCAGGTCGCCGATGATGAGAATGTCGCGCTCGTTGGCATAGGCCTTGAGGCGGCTCCACTGGCGATCGAAGAAGTACTGCGTCATCTGGTGGTAGAGCATACGCGCCGGATGGTCGGCGCAGACCTTGGCAGAAGCCTCACCGCGGGTGCGGAGCTCCGCGGGCCACTCCCAAAACGCCTTGAGACCGCACTCCTCTTTGACGGTCATGAACTCACAGTAGGGGATGAGCCAGTCCTCGTTGGCCTGGATAAAGTCATCGAAATCGGCCGGCTTGTCGGCAGCAAAGCGCTCAGCGGCGCGGTCGAGAATCTGACGACGGCCGTCAAAGATAGCACCGTAGTCGACGTTACTGGGGTCGGATCCCAGATACACGCCATCGATATCGCGCTGCTCCAGATACCCTGCCTCGATAAACTCGGCAAAGTCGATAAAGTTGGGGTTTCCTGCGCGGGCCGAGAACGACTGATAGGGCGAATCGCCATAGCTGGTCGTCGTAAGGGGCAGAATCTGCCAGTAATGTTGTTTGCACGAGGCGAGAAAATCGACGAAGTCGTAGGCATTCCAGCCAAAGCCGCCGATTCCGTATGGTCCGGGCAGAGATGAGACGGGCATGAGGACGCCGCTTGCACGCTCCATGAATGCGCTCACCAACCTTCTTGTTGTGGGGTCGGCCTGCCGATGGGTGCGCAGTCCGCCTCCGATGTTCTGATTCGATACGCCTATTGTAAAACATGTTGTTTAAACATGTACAGGCAAGATAAAAAAGTTGGTCGATTTTCGGCGAATGGTTACATGCCATGAAAAAAGCCCCGACCTCACAACGTGAGATCGGGGCAAGAGCGGTATGTAGGTTTTTGCTACTCGGCGTCGGCGAAGCCGTTGGGGTTGTGGCTCTGCCAGTTCCAGCTATCGCGGCACATGTCCGCGATGTCGTACTGGGCCTTCCAGCCCATCATGCGCTCGGCCTTGGAGGCATCGCACCAGTTGGCAGCGATGTCGCCGGCGCGGCGCTCGCGGATCACATAGGGCAGCTCCTTGCCACAAGCCTTGGAGAAGGCGGCGACGACCTCGAGTACCGAGGTGCCGGTGCCGGTGCCCAGGTTAAAGATCTCGACGCCGGTTTTGCCGTTCATCCAGTTAAGGGCGGCAACGTGACCAGAGGCCAGATCGCACACGTGGATGTAGTCACGCACGCCGGTGCCGTCGGGGGTGGGGTAGTCGTTGCCAAAGACCTGAACGGCCTCGAGCTTGCCCACGGCGACCTGGGCGACATAAGGCACCAGGTTGTTGGGGATGCCCTTGGGGTCCTCGCCGATCAGGCCCGACGGATGGGCGCCGATGGGATTGAAATAACGGAGTAACACGACGTCCCACTCGGGGTCGGCGGTGTGGACGTCCATAAGGATCTGCTCGATCATCCACTTGGTCCAACCATAGGGGTTGGTCGCGGGCTTCTTAGGATCCTCCTCGGTGACGGGCGGGTTGTCCGGGTCGCCGTAGACGGTCGAGGAGCTCGAGAAGATGATGGACTTGCAGCCATGGTTGCGCATGACGTCGATGAGCACCAGGGTGTTCTCGATGTTGTTGTGGTAGTACTCGACGGGCTTGCTCACCGACTCGCCGACGGCCTTAAAGCCGGCAAAGTGGATGACGCGGTCGATCTGATGGGTATCGAAGATCTTGTTCATCGCATCGCGGTCGAGCACGTTGGCCTCGTAGAAGGTGAGGTTCTTGGCGGCCTCGTCGCCCACGATGGTCTTGACGCGGTCGACGGCGACGGCGCTGGAGTTGGAGAGATCATCGACGATGACGACCTGGTAGCCACCCTCGAGCAGCTGAACGACGGTGTGCGAGCCGATAAAGCCGGCGCCACCGGTAACGAGGACACAGGTGTCTTTGGGGTCGAGTGCTTTGGACATGTAGTCTCCTATCGAATCAGGAACACTTCTTCAGGGGAGTATAGCGCAGGCAGGGACGCCCAAATCGTGCGCTGTAGGAAAAGCAGAGGATTGTGCTAACGTACTCATAGAAGAGCTTGCGTACGCATAACCTGATCTTTGGCATTTGCTTACGAGCCGCTGACCTTGCAGTTTCCTGCCGTTCGTGGAAATCGTTGGGACGCGCCATATGTACGCTAATATGTATGAGTTGAGCGACATATAAATAAGCATGTAACGGAGTACATATGTCACCAAACAGCGATTCCATCCTTTCCCAGGAGCTCTCGCGCCGCACTGCCCTCAAGGCCCTGTTCGGCGCCGCTTCTGCGGCAGTTCTTTTTGGCCTGCCCGCTCGCGCCCATGCGGCGGAGGCTTCCAAAGAAACCACCGATAAACTGAATGCCGCCCAGGCCCAGCTCGACGAGGTTCAGGCCCAGCTCGACAGCATCGCAAATGAGTATGCGGCGCTGGCCAACAAGAATGCCCAGACCCTCAACGACATCGAGAATGTCCAGGGCAAGATTGACGACACGCAGGCCCAGATCGATGAAAAGAAGGCCGAGCTCAAGAAGAAGCGCAACGACCTTTCCGATCGCGTGGCCGCCAGCTACAAGTCCGGCGGCACGAACATCCTGTCGCTGCTGCTGGCCTCTGGCTCGTTTGAGGAACTCGTCGCCAACGCGCATTACGTTGAGAAGATCAACAAGAGCGACCGCGACGCCATCGAGGACATTCAGACCATCCAGGAAGAGCTCGATGCGCAAAAGACCGAGCTCGAGTCGCAGAAGGCCGACTTAGAGAAGCTCAAGGACCAGCAGACTGCCCAGATGCAGGACATGCAGGCCAAGCAGCAGGAAGTCCAGACGGTTCTGAACGGCCTCTCTGACGATGTCAAGGAGCTCATGGCTCAGCGTGATTCCGAGATTCTCGCTGCCGCCCAGGCCGAGGAGGCCGCTAGGAAGGCCGCCGCTGCCGCGGCCGCCGCGAACAAGAACAATTCCTACTCGGGTGGTTCGAGCTCGGGTGGCGGATCGTATGCGCCCGGAACTCCGCAGCAGAATGCCGGCTCGGGCAAGCAACAGGCCGTCGTCAACGCGTGCTACTCCACGCCTTCGCCGGGCCAGAACTGGTGCGCGGCGTGGGTTACCAATGTCTTCCGTAACGCCGGCGTTGGCTACTTTGGCGGCAACGCCTGCGACATGTTCAACGCCTGGTGCTATAGCTCCGACCGCTCGGCGCTGCAGGTGGGCATGATCGTGGCCGATTCCTCGCACAGCGGCACGGGTGCTCCGGGCCTTATCTACGGTCATGTGGGTATCTACGTTGGCGGCGGCATCGTTATGAGCAACGAGGGTGCCATTACGTCTAAGTCGCTTGATTCGTTTATTAGCTTCTATGGCACTGGCTCTGGCGTGCGTTGGGGCTGGCTCGGCGGCGTGGCGCTGTCGTAAAGCCGACGGGGCCGCGTGCCCGCCCGCAATATATTTGATTGCCTGCTCGGGCAGTCCTGCGCAAGACGAAGGCCACATTAAGTGGCCTTCTTTGCGTGCGGAACTCGCGATCAATCAAATATATTGCGGGCGGGCACGCGGCCCTCTTGGGTTCGGGGCGCGGCACACCGGACTGGTTGTCTGAATTAAAGAAAGTGAAGGCCCCTTTCGGGGCCTTCTTTTTATAAAAATTCGCCTACTCGGTGGACTTCGGGTTCTAGGTCTACGTCGAACTGCTCTTTGACTTTGGCTTGGATGTCGCGGATGAGTTCGTCGACGTCGGCGGCGGTGGCGTGGTCGGCGTTGACGATGAAGCCGCAGTGCTTCTCGCTCACCTGCGCGCCGCCAACGGCGTGTCCGCGCAGTCCGGCATCCATGATGAGCTTGCCGGCAAAGTGGCCCTCGGGGCGCTTGAAGGTGGAGCCGGCACTCGGCATGTCGAGCGGCTGCTTGTCCTCGCGGCGCTGGCGGTAGTCGTCCATGTCGGCCTTGATCATCGCGGCGTTGCCCGGGGCGAGATTGAAAGTGGCCGAAAGCACGATAAAGCCGTCGTCGGCGATGCGGCTCTTGCGATAGCCCAGGTTGAGTTCGTCGGCATCGAATTCGATGATGTTGCCGCTGCCGCGGGTGCCGTCGTCGAGCTGGCGAGCGGGTTTGTAGACGCGCACGGACTCTAGCACATCGGCCATGCAGGCACCGTAGGCACCGGCGTTCATGTAGCAGGCGCCGCCGACCGATCCGGGGATGCCCGAGATGGGCTCCATGCCGGTGAGGCCGGCCTCGGCTGCCGCCGCGGCGACATCGGAAAGCAAGGCGCCGGCTGCCGCCGTGACGTGCGTGCCGTCGACCGTAATGTCGGAGAGGCCTTCGCCCAGCGCCACGACGACGCCGCGGATGCCCTTGTCGCCGACAAGCAGGTCGGAGCCGTTGCCCACGATGGTAAGCGGCAGGTCGCAGCGATAGCAGGTATCGAGCGTGGCGACGAGGCCCTGCTCGGTATCGGGCGTGACAAAGACGTCGGCCGGGCCGCCGATCTTAAACGTGGTGTGCTCGCGCATGGGCTCGCTCATCAACACGTTGTCCTCGCCGGCAACGCCAGCGAGCGCGCACAGCAGGTCCTCGTTAAAAAAGTCGTTCTCGTGCATATGAATATCCGCCTTTTGGTGGTCGTCGTCATCAATCGATTGCAATATACCCCACCCGGACGGATTTGGTGCGCTGACGGCGATAAAACAGCCGTCTACCGGATTGGTAAAGTGTTTATCACCGAGGTAGAGGGGTAGTCGCTATACTTTCAAGAGATTGCGCGTAAACCCGGAAGGAGCGAGATGGCCAACAAAGTCACCCTCAAGCAGATCGCCCAGGAGGTGGGGCTTTCCCCCTCGTCGGTCTCGCTTGTGCTCAATAATCGGCCCTGTCGCATCTCGGAAGAAAACCGCAAACTCATCAAGGAGGTCGCGGCGCGCAACCACTATGTTCCTAATCAGATTGCGCGTAGCCTGGTCATGCGCGAGTCGCGCACGCTGGGCCTTATCGTCCCTAACATCGAGAGCCGCTTTTTTGCCTCGCTCGCCGGTAGCCTGGAAAAGCGCTGCCGCGAGGACGGCTATGCGCTCTTCATTACCAGCTCGGGTGGAAGTGCCGACGACGATCTGGAGCTGCTGCGCCAGCTGGTAACGCGCGGCGTTGATGGTGTCTTCCTGGTTGTGGGCGACGAGTTCTCCGACGACCGCGCCCTGCGCGAAGAAGTCAGCCATCTGCCTATCCCTGCCGTGATGGTCGACCGTGCCATTGAGGGGCTCGAGTGCGACAAAGTGATGTTCGACCACGAGATGGGTGGCTACATGGCCACTCGCTATCTGATCGAGCAGGGTCACCGTCGCATTGCCTGCTTGGTTAACGCGCGCCGTTCCAATACGGGGCGTAAGCGACTTGCCGGCTATGAGCGCGCGCTGCGCGAGGTTGGCCTGCCTATCGACGCACGTTTGGAGTTTGAGAGCGAGTACTACATTCCGAGTGCCTACGAGGCCTCGGAGGCGGTGCTCGCAACTGATGCCACCGCTGTGTTCGCAAGTTCGGATAACATCGCCCTCGGTCTGCTCAAGCGCTTGCACGAGATGGGGAAGAGCATCCCGGGCGATATCTCGGTGGTGAGCTATGACAACTCGGCGGCCGACGTTCTCTTTGAGCCGGCGCTGACCGCGATTGAGCAGGATCCTGGTGTCCTTGCGGAGCATGCTTTTGGCTGCATGTCCAAGCGTCTTGCCGGTAGGGGCGGCAGGCGTGCCGAAGAGGTCGTCCTGGAGCCGGCGCTTATCGTTAAGGGCAGCGTGCTCGAACTTACCGAATGTAGCTAAACGTACTTGTTTGTTTGCATAGATTGCATGCGGAGTGTCTGCTATTTGCCGGCGGGGCCGGGGTGCCTGCCTTGTTTTGAGAAGTTCGCGGAGCCCACTTCTCAAAACAAGGCAGGCACCCCGGCCCTCGTCCGTGAACTCTTCCGCTGGGCGAGCCATAGACGCCGCGCGCCGATGCGATAAAGCAGTGGCTTGAAATTGGTGCTATATTCAGCATGAGTTGTTTAATGCTAGTACGGGAGGCTGATATGGGGCTGTTCAAGAAGAAAAACCCGCAGGATGCCTTTGATCCCGATGTGTTTACCATCACGGATACGATTTTGGACCCGCCGCGGTTTACATTTTTGCCGGCTATCTACCAGGACGCCACGCGCCGCAAGTGGGCCGTGCATCAGCGCGGTGCGACCCCGAGGATTTTTGACTACGCGGATGTGCTGCAGTGCGAGATTGTCGAGACCGGAAATCCCGAGGATGTGCCGGAGCTTAGCAATCGCGAACTAGCTCAGCAGATTTTGATTAATCCAGCTCAGGCTACCAAAAACAATGCTGCCAAGCGTAATATGTGCCTTGGTATGGGTGTCATCGTTGCCGTGCAAACCGGTGAGGATGAGATTTCGAAGCTTGAGATTCCGGTGACCGCGGGCGAAGTCAAGCGAGACTCCGGCCTATATCGGTCGTATCGGAACGTTGCGGAGCAGATCAAAGAAGCCTTCGACGCCATGGGGCGTCCGGAGCAATGATGTCTGCAGCATCAAGCGGTTGAGGAGCCGTGCCCATGCCGAGTGAACCATATGCGATTCCGCCCAAAGATTGCGCCTTTGAGGGCATTCTTTGGTATATCAATCATTATGACCTGCAGGGTGGCGACCGGCTGCCCGCCGAGCGTGTGCTCTGTGAAGAGCTGGGCGTGTCGCGCACGGCGTTGCGTGTTGCGATCGCGCGCCTTATTTCGTGCGGAACTTTGGAAAGCCGCCGCGGTTCGGGCACCTATGTGTGTCCTCCCAAACCGCTGAACATCTTTCAGGAAACATGGAACTATACGCAGGCGGTGGAGAGGGTTGGCTCAAAGTCGACCGCACGCCTGGTTTGGTCCAAGGTCGTGTACGCCGATATCGATCTGGCCCAAAAGGCCCAGATCGACCTGGGCATGCCGCTTTTCTGCATTCGACGTGTGCGCGTGGTTAATGGTTCCCCGGCGTCGATTGAGACGGCCCACGTCAATCTGTCTTTGTGCCCCTCGCTTCCCGATCACGATTTTGAGCAGGAAAGCCTCTACGACGTTTTGCTCAAAGAAGGGAATGTCCATGTGACGCACGGCAAGGAGCATATTTCCATCAGCCGTCTGAACGCCGACGAGGCCAAGTTGCTGGGTGCTCAGGAGGGCACGCCGGTGTTTTACAAGGCTTCGCACGAGCGTGACGAGAACGATGGCTTTGTCGAGTATTGCAAGTCCGTGATTCTGCCGACCAAGTATCGTTTTGCCGATAACGGCGAGGCAGACGGCGTTGCGACGAAGGTAGGTGTCGAATGGCTGATGCAGTAGAAGACTTGCCGGTTTACAAACAAATTCGCCGCTGCATTGTGGAGCGAATCGAGCGCGGCGACTACCCGACGGGCTCGATGATTCCGTCCGAAAACGAGCTGGCCGAGGAGTTTGGCACGACGCGCCTGACAATCCGAAGTGCCATGGACGAGCTGGTCAAAAGTGGCCAGATTCGTCGCGTGCAGGGCAAGGGCGCCTTTGTGGGACACAAGTGGTTTGACGAGCACGAACGCAAGGGCGGCTTCCGTCAGTCGGTTCTGGCGTCGGGCGCGACGCCGTCGGTGCGCATTCTGGCGCGCTCCAAACGCTACGCCGGCCCGTATTACGCCGACCTGTTTGGCATCGCCGAGGACGATCTGCTTTACTCGGTGCGCCGTCTCAACTGCATTGATGGGGAGCCCGTGTCGATTGAGATGACGCTGATTCCGTGTCTGCTGTTTCCGGGCATCGAAGACGTGGACATTTCGGTCTTCAGCCTGTTCGAGACCTACGACATGTTGGGGCGCAAACCGGACAAGTCGATTGAGAAACTCGATATTGAAGCGCTGGGCGCACGCGATGCGAGTTTGCTCAATCTTGAGCCGGGCGACCTGGCGCTCGTACTGGAATGCATGACCTATGACTCGAGTGGGCAGGCGATCGAGCATGCCAAGTCTTTTAACCGCGGTGATGCCGGCGGATATACCTACAACTATTAGCGTCTAGAGCATCCTCGTGCACGGCGGGGTGCTCATTTTTTTACGGACATGTGTCGCATGACCGATGAACGGCAAAAACTGACCGTCTACCGAGAGGGGAGGATGAAATCAAAAAATCGGTATTAAAAACGGCTAACCTGTAATCGTTCACTGGTATTAAGAACCTTTGAATTGTTGAGCTTGGGGCCAAGATGTCCACAAGGTTAAGCGGCGAGACGGGGCGGCAAGCCTGTCCATTCCGTGCGACAATTCAAACTGCTCGTGAAAGGAGCGGGAATGAAGGAGACCGAGAAGATCGAGATCATGCACTTCGACCAGGAGGGCTACCTCGAGGACGGCAGGAACGTCTACGAGGCCGGCAAGCGGATGACCGCCCTGGCCGACCGCGTGCACGAGGAGGGCTACGACGCCGTCTTCCTGATGGGCGTCGGCGGCACCTGGGACGAGTTCATGCAGCTCGAGTACCTCATGAACAAGTTCGGCGACCGCGACCTCGAGGTCTACCT